>JBKQPR010000315.1:0-90966 GCA_052144935.1 Bryobacteraceae bacterium | reverse complement strand
GGTCCCGCGCGCCGCACGCTGCTGATCGGGCCGGTTGCGCCCGACAGCGCACGAACGGCATACTCCCGGATACGTCAAACTTCTACTGCCTCCCCGGCAGAGCCGGGGGATCTCCCAACTGATTAGGGCACTGGCGCGTTCCGCGGCGGCACTCCCGAGGAACCTCGGCGCAAGGCGTTGGTGCACAAGGGTACCCGGCGCTCATCTCCTAAGCCTCGCGCGGGAGCACCAGCCGTTACCCGGGTGTTTTAAGCAGGTGCCTCAATGGTTGCCCGGTGGCGGCTGAAGAGTTGGGTATTTCACTCCAAGCTGCTCCAGATAAGTGTCGTATTTCGATGAATCGTAGTAGAACGCCTTCATGGCCGGACGATACTGTTCCATGATTTTCCGATTCAGCCAGATCGGGGGCTTGTCGTCGGGCCGCAGGAAGCTCTGGTACTTCACGTCTTTCGTCTGCACGTTATGGAAATAGTCCCAGGCGTGCTGGACCAGTTCCGGATGCAGCAGGATATCGAGAATGGTCATTGCCTGGACCTTCGCTCCGGCGACCACGCCTTTGTGGGCGACCGGCGTTGCCATGGAGATTGCGTTGGCCCAGTTGTGTCCTGGTCCCCCTTGAAAGTTGGACGGATAACCGAGCACGACGGTCGGGACATTCCACGAGATGTCGCCGATATCGTCCGACGCCCCGCCGGTTGGTCCTACGTTGGCCTCGGGGGAGTCGGCTGGCGGTTCGGGCCGCGGCGCCCGCAGCGGGGCGATTTGCGTCGGCAGCCCGCGCGGAGGAACTTTCATCAGCGTCTGAAAGGCCTTCGCCAGCGCCTGGTCATCGCCGGACCACTGCGGCAAACCAACCTTTTTGATGTTCTCGTACATGTCTTCCGCGATGGGCCGGTTAAAATGGCCCGGCCATGCGCTGCCCAGCAGCCGCGACGTAAACGTCGTGTCCGTCATGAGCGTGGCGGCTTGCGCCATCCGGTCGCCGATCTGCCACAGATTCATGATGTGATCGTAGTCGGCCTCGCGGAAATAGAACCAGATAGCGGCGCTGGGCGGCACGACGTTGGGCTGGTCGCCCCCGTTGCTGATCACGTAATGGACGCGTGTCGCCAAACGCAAGTGCTCGCGCCGGAACTCGTACCCGACGCTCATCAGCTCCACCGCGTCGAGCGCGCTCCTCCCCCGCCATGGCGCGGCGGCGGCGTGCGCGCTTTCTCCCTTGAACAGATATTCAACCGACACCAGTCCATTGCCTCCGTTGGCTCCCCAACCCACGCCCAGATTGGCGCCGACGTGGGCGAACAGGCAGACGTCCACATCCTTGAACATACCCGCGCGTACATAGTATGCCTTGGTCCCCACCAACTCCTCGGCGACACCCGGCCAGACCCGCAGCGTGCCAGGAATGTGCTCGCGCTCCATAACGCGTTTAGCCGCCAGAGCGGCGATGATTTGCAGCGGCATTCCGGAATTGTGACCTTCTCCGTGCCCCGGCGCACCTTCCACCAGCGGTTCGCGATAGGCGACTCCCGGCTTTTGCGAAGCCTGGGGAATATCGTCGATATCGGAACCGAGAGCGATCACCGGCTTGCCTTGGCCCCAACTGGCTACGAACGCCGTCGGTATTCCGGCGTAGTTCCGCTCCACTTTGAAGCCTTCCTTTTCGAGGATTCCGGAGAGGTATTTGGATGTCTCGAACTCCTGAAAACCGAGTTCCGCGAAACTAAAGACGCTGTCCACCATCACTTGCGCCTGCTTCTTCATGCTCTCGATATGCCCGGCCATATCGGCTTTCAGCGCCGCCTCCTTTTCGGGCGACACTCTCGTTTGCGCGAACAGGCAGGCCGAGGAAAGCAGACAGGCAATTAGCGTTTTCATGGATCGGCGTCCCCTCCACTTAGCCGGGATTTCCATTTTGCCCCCCGGTGTCCGCTCAGCATAACACAAGCCGCCAACTCCGATCCTCCGCAGTCGAGAGCGGCAAGGAGAGCGGCAGCCAGAGCGGCAATGCAGAGCCGCAGTGCAGAGCGGCAGCCAGAGCGGCAATGCAGAGCCGCAGTGCAGAGCCGCAGTGCAGAGCGGCAGTGCAGAGCGGCAGTGCAGAGCGGCAGGGCAGAGCGGCAGGGCAGAGCGGCAGTCGATTGGCTCAAAGATCCGCGCCACCGCTTTCCTGGCGGAAAGGCCCGGGACGGATGGTCACTCGGGACCCGTTGTGCTAATGAGCGGGCTTACAGGGAAACTGGCGTTTTTTGGGAATTTCCGGGTTCATCCGCACGAGAAACGCCCTGGCGCAGAAGTCCCCGCGACAGCCACGCCGGGCTTATTTTAGCGCCTATGAACTGCTGTGCACTCCCTGGGCCACGCCGGGCCGGCGGAGTGTGAGAAGTGCCCGCTACTGGATGGTCAGGAACACGCCGGTAGGGCTGGTTGCCCCACTGATCGACGCGGAGATGGGCTGGTCGCCGCTGGTCAGCCCGGCCGGCACCACTACGTTGAACTGGTAGAGGCCCGCGCTCCCTCCGACCAGTCCCGCGAACACTACCTGCGCAGGCACGTTGTTGATGAGAATGGTGGGAGTTCCCACCAGCGGCGACGCCGCAGCCACTACCTGTCCATTGGGGGCCACCGGGTTGGTGCTTCCGAAACCGGTGCCGTAGAGAACGATGGTCTCGCCAATGGCCGCCGGGGTATATACCGTGCCCAACGAAGTGGGACCCACGTAAGCGAAGTTGGAGCCATGCTGGGCCGCCACATACTTTCCGCCGAACAGGAAGAAAGCGGGCGCCACGTTCGCGGTGGCGATAGTGACCGTGGAACTACTGGTCAGGCCGCCATTCGAGACCACCACCGGGACACTCGTGCCCAGCGGCATGTCGGTGGGTGTGAGGACGTCGATCTGTTTCGGGCTGATGAAGTACGGGTAAGCCTTCTCGCCGTTGATCGTGACAGTGACGTTATCGAGCGTAGTCGGCAGGTTGGCGCCCGAAAAGTCGTTCGCGTTCCATTCCCGCGCGGTGGCCGCCAGGCTGGATCCGAGGATCGTAATCCAGGTGTTGGGGGCGATGCCGGGGCCGAAGCTGGCGCCGTTGACGATGTTGCTGGCGGTCACCGTGGGGTTCGCCTCGATGCTGCCGAACAGACCGTGCTGCTCGCCACCAGCCCCGGCGGTGAAGAACAGCGAGTTGACATCGCCGCCGCTGCCGCCGTTGCCGAACTGCAAGCCCCACAGACCGGGAATCTTGATGGCGTTGCCGTTCTGATCCTGCAACTGGCCCAACAGGGCGCCGGTGGTGGGGTTGTAAGCGTTGATGGTGCCATCGCCGAAGTTCCCCACCAGCAGGTCGCCCGAATACTGGCCGAAGCTCAAATTAGCCACGGTTCCGGTGGCGGTGGTGGGAAACGACATCGCCAGAGCCACGCCCCAGGGCGAGTTCAAATTGCCGCCGGCGATGAGCGACTGCAGCAGGTTGCCGTTAGTGTCGTACACATCCACGTAGCCGTTGCCGGGGCCGGCCACGTCGAACTTCTTGTTGGCGTCCTGCTTGGCGTAGGTGACGTAGAGCTTGCCTTCCACGACGGTGGTGCCGCCCAGGTACTGGATATTGAAGGGCGCGAACCCGGCGGGGATCTTGGGATCGGTGAAGGCGCCGGCGGCCAGCGTGACGGGCTTCCAGGTCCCATCGTAGACTTCAATCACGCCGGTGTGGAAATTGGGGACAAAGAGGCGCGGAACGGATCCGGTGGGAGCGGAGCTGGAGGGGTTATAGAAGGCCAGCCCTTTGTAAACCGCGCCCGATGCGGAGTTATCGATGGCCGGCTGCGCGAGGGTGGGGTTCACGGCGGAAGCCCAGCCGGTGACGGTGCCGCCTTGCGAGGAGAAAATGAAACTGGCCTTCGTCGGAGTGGTGGTTCCGACCAGAAAAGCGGTGCTGCCATTGGTGATAATTCCGGTGCAGGAATTGTCGCCGCCCGAAGGGGCCGGCGGAATGCTCACCTTGGTCGAGCTAATCGACAAAGCGGTGGCGCTGAAGGTGTACACGGTGGAGATACCGGTGGTGGAGACGCCCGTTCCGGATCCCGCTCCGGCGTTGCAGAGCCAGAACGGACTGCTGGCGCTAATCGCAATGCCCCATGGATTGACCAGGTTCGGATCGGTGAGATCGGCAACTCCGGCTTGGTCCGCGATCAGGTTGTGGACCAGATAACCGGTCGCCGCGGGCAGTCCACCGGGCGCCAGAATCAGCATCGACAGAGAAAGAACTACACCGAGATGGCAGCGTCGCATAACTTCCCTCCTCAAATCTTCCGGAATTGAATATACCGCGCGCCGGTGGGTTGCTGGTGTAAATTTAGCCACCGGATGGTTGCGGCTTGTGGGTGTGAAGACAGTTTTCTGCCCCGGAAGGCCCCCGGGGGTCGTTCCGCCGGGCCCAAAAGGGCGCCCCAGAGGGCACCCTGCCCCGCAGCCTATAATGTTGGTATGTTCTTTCGCAGAGAGCGGCCTCAGAATCCGAGTTTTGCCCAACGGATGGAGCGCATCCGGCAGGCTGGCTTCACGGTTGCATCGCTCGGGGGCGGAGTGGTGCGCGTTTCGCGCGGGGATTGCGCGGCCGATCTCAAGGAGTCCAGTGGTTCGGTGGAGGGAGTAGGACGCGCCGGAATTCAGATGGGCGGCGAAATCGGCGCGCTGGTGGATGGCGGCTTTCAAAAGTTCTTCCAGACGCCGGCGGGCAAGAGGCGCCCGGCCCTGGCCGAACAGTTGAAGGCGCTGCACGAGTTCGAGGAAGACCTGAAAGAGGCGCTGGGGCAGGAGAGCTACTATAACGAATCGCTGGGCACGGTTTCCACGTTTTATCTGTATGACCGGGTTCAGGACCGCGACCACGGCGTGCCCAAGCGTGCGTGGGAGTGAGGAACCGCAAGAATAACAGCGCCAACCGCTCTGTGATGAACCGTGAGAGCGCCCGCAAGCGGGCGTTGGCAGGCTGAAGCCCGCCCCACCACTGCAGGCAGACGACTTGCCGGTAGGGCTTCAGGCGGTTTCGCTGGTCGCGGCTGGGGGACGATCGGGCCGGGGGCTTACTTCTTGGCCGGGGGCGGGGGGGCGTCCGGGGTGGGCGCGTTGGCCGCCGGCGGGGCCTGCTTGCGCACCTGATCGAAATACCGCTCCACGTAAGTCTGTAAGGCCACGGGAACCTCATCGCGATTGATTTCCGCGCCGCCCTGGGAGTGCTGCGCGCCGCGTTGCGCATACGGAGTGCGCAATTGCTGGCTGGTGGACTGCACCTCCACGGTGGCCTCGCCGGTGATGGTGGCGGAGCGCTTGCCGAGAATCTCGCTGATCTTACCCATGGCGGCGAGCTGCTCGGCCTGTTTGATGGTCTTGTCTCCGTCCTGGCTGCCGATGCCGCTGCCGGGCTGTTTGGAGGCCTGCTGGGCGTCGCTCTTGCCGCTGCCCTTGCTCTGCGAATCTTGCGACTCCTGGGATTGATCGCCGGCTTGGCCTTCCTCGGAATCGCCCGGCTGCCCGGCGTCCTGCTTCTGCCCGTCCTTGGAGGCCTGCTGCTTGCCGTCCTGCTGTCCCTTGGACGGTTGTTTACCGTTTTGATTCTGGCCGGTCTGCTGCTGCGAGCCGTTGCCCTGCTGCGGCTTCACCTTCGAGAGCAGATTCTGAAAGGCGTCCTTCATCTTGCTCAACAGGCTGGAATTGTCGTTCGAGCCGTTGGCGTCCTGCTTGCCGTTGGCGTCCGGCTTCCGATCGCCCTTGCCCTGCTGGCCGCTGGAGGCCTCGTCGCCACCGGAGCGGTCGTCGCCGGGCTGGTCCTTGTCCTCGCCCTCGGCCTTGTCGCCCTCCTCGCCGGGCTGCGATTTGCCGTCGTCGGAGGCTTTCTTCTGTCCCTTGCCCTCCTGCTGCTGGCCGATTGCCTCGGCGGAGTTTTCGGGGTCTTCGACCGGCTGCTCGGCGCCCTGCATTTCCTGCGGGTCCGGGGAAGCCAGGCTGTCGTCCTGTGGATCGGATCGCTGGGGCGGAAGCGGGCGGCGGGAATTGCGCGCCATCTCGGCGTGGTCCGCGAAGCCGAAGTTCTGCTCCAGGATGCGCGCCAGCGGCGGTGACAGGTCGAGCCGGCGGGTCAGCCCGTAGCGCAATGCGAAAAGGCTGGAGGCCACCAGGATCAAAGCCGCCAACGGGTACACGGCGCGCGGCAGAGTGTAGGGAATCGCCCGGCGCACGTCGGCCGACTCGGCGAGGCGGTTGGCGCGCTCCAACTGCAGGGCGCAAACCTCGGCGGAGACATGGCGGCTGGGGTTCGCCTGGAAAAAAAGCGCGGTGGACACAGTGTCGGCGAATTCCAGGCGGCGATCCACGATCTGGGCAACCGCATAGGCCGAAGGCAGGCGGCGGCGCACCAGGTACACGGCCGTGGCCAACGCCGCCAGCGGGATCAGGGCGGCCCATCGCCAGTCCAGAATCTGGGTGCCCAAAAGCAGGAGCAGGATGACGGCAACCAGCGCGGCACTGGTGGCGGCCGCCCCTTGCGAGAGCAGCTCGTTGCGCAGCCAACGGCTCCTTGCCTGGCGGACCAGAGTCAGCACGATTCTTCCTCGTAAACCTTCGTACGCTCCCGGATTCGCGAATCGGGAATTAGTCTTAATACTATCATTATTGAACAAAAGCGCGGTCCTCTCGATCGAACACCACGTCGGACGGCAGCAAGTCACGCGCCGAATCGAGCGGTCTGGCGTAAAATGAGTGTGGAACCCGCCAGCTTCCGAAGGACGCGCCTTGAACCCAGCCATTCAACCACCGCTTAAAGTTCTCATCGTAGACGACGAAGCCAGTCAACGCAGTGGCATGGCGGCCATGATGTCGGCTTGGGGTATGGTCGCGGAGACCGCCGGCGAAGGCCAGGAGGCGCTGGCCAAACTGGCCGACTTCCCGGCGGACGTGATCCTGACGGATCTGAACATGCCGGGGCTCGACGGCTTCGGCTTTCTGCGGCGCCTGCGGGATTCGGGCGACATGCCGCCCACCATCGTGCTGACGGCCTTCGGGAATATCGAGACAGCGGTGAAAACGGTGCATGAGTTGGGCGCCTACTGGTTTCTCGAAAAGCCCATCCAACCGGCCAGCCTGGAGGTGCTGATCCGCCGCGCCGGCAGCCATGCCGGCCTGCGCGCGGAGAAGCGCAACCTGGAACGCCAGCTCAGCTACAAGGGATCGCTGGGCCAACTGGTGGGCACGTCGGTGAAAATGCAGGAAATTTTTGCGCTCCTGCAACAGGCCGGGCCCAGCAAGGCGTGTGTTTTGATCACCGGCGAGAGCGGCACCGGGAAAGAAATAGTGGCGCGCACGCTGCACGCCCTCAGCCCGCGGCGGCAGGGTCCGTTCATTGCCATCAACTGCGCGGCGCTGCCGGAAACGCTGATCGAGAGCGAACTGTTCGGCCACGAAAAGGGGTCGTTCACGGGGGCTTCGGAACGGCGCGCGGGATGCTTTGAGGTGGCCCAGCACGGCACCCTGCTGTTGGACGAAATCGGCGAGATGCCCATGCAGACGCAGGCCAAGCTGCTGCGGATTCTGGAAGATTCCAAGGTGCGGCGGCTGGGCGGCCGATCCGAATTCGAAGTGGATGTACGGGTGGTGGCAGCCACCAACAAGGTACCGGAAGAGGCCGTGAGCGGCGGGCACCTGCGCGAGGATCTTTTCTACCGGCTGAACGTGTTTCATATCCACCTGCCGCCGCTGCGCGAGCGCCGGGACGACATTCCGCCGCTTGCCGCGGCGCTGATCGGGGACCTCAACCGCAAGCACGATTGCCGGGTTTCGGAGATTTCGTCCGAAGTGATGGAGGCCCTCGAGCGGCACAACTGGCCGGGGAATGTCCGCGAGCTGCGGAACGTGCTGGAACGGGCGGTCATTCTGGCCGGCGAAGGGGCCATCGAGACCAGACATCTGCCGGCGTTTCTGCAAAACCGCTCGATCGCGGCGGCCGCCGCGGCAGCTTCGGCGGGAGCGGCTGCGGCGACCCCGTCCGCGCCTCCGGAGGATGGGGAGACCGTGAAATTCCAGATCGGCACGACCGTGGAGGAGGCCGAGAAGGCTCTGATCTTACGCACCCTGGAACATACCGGGAACAACAAGACGCGGGCGGCCGGGATTCTGGGGATCAGCTTGAAGACGCTGCACAATAAGCTCAAGGAGTACGGTGGCGGCGTGGGGGCGTAGGGGCGACAACGTATTCACCGCGGAGACGCGGAGGGGGTGCCCACTGGGCCCGGAGAAAACGCGGAGAAGAAAGACTCGGAGATGGTTTTCTCCGCGCTTCCTCGGTTGTCTCCGCGTCTCAGCGGTGAGGACTCAGGCTCTAGCGGCCGGTGTGCAAGTTGTTGTGGATGGCGTAGAGCGCCAGCTCCAAACGGTCTGAGACGCCCAACTTGTCGAAGATGTTGTGCAGATGGTTCTTGACCGTCTGTTCGCTGATGAACATCTTCTCGGCCATTTCCTTGTTCTTGAATCCCTGGGCCACCAGGGCTACGATCTCCCGCTCGCGCTGGCTGAGCGGGGAGCGTTCCCGCTCGCGCGACGGCTGCGTCAGCGCAGGGGCCTGCGGCTCTTCGGCCGCCACGAACTGGCGGATTACCGCTGCTGTGGTGTGGGAGTCCAGCCAGATCTCGCCGGCGTGCACCTTGCGAATGCTCTTGATGAGCAGCTCCGTGGCGGTCTGCTTGAGAACGATTCCGGAGGTGCCCAGTTTCATGGCCTGCACGAACTCGTTCTTGTCGTCGGAAGCAGTGAGAACGATAACCCGGGTTTTGTTGCGCGATTGCTGCAGGCGCTGCAGGGTGCCCAACCCATCCAGCCCAGGCATCTTCAAGTCCAGCAGCAGGATATCGGGTTCGCACTGCTGGAGGATTTCCAGCACGTCGCGGCCGTCCTGCGCCTGGGCGATGATTTCGAAATCTTCTTCCAGCGCGAGGAGCTTGCAAAGACCGTCACGGAAAATCGGGTGATCGTCCGCCACTACAATTCGAATCTTGGATTTGGCGGAGGATCCCGAGCCAGGCATTGGGCCGTTCACGGTCGTATTGTTTTCAGCCATACACTCCCGTCACGCTTAATTGTAGAGTCCTAAGAGTACCAAGTCAAATCTGTACTTAAGTACGCCCACGAAAGTACTGTAGCAATTTTTGGCGTGGCGCCCGTTTCGACCCTGGTTCGTTCGTTTATTATACTCCATCCCGTGAGCAGTTTGAGGGCCGCTTGAAGAACGGCAAGAATGGTCCGAATGAGCAGTCCGGCCGCTTGGGGACTGAACAGTCTTTCATCCGGGCTTGCCGGGGGAGGGATGCCGCCGGCCGGGAGGAAGCCAACTCTAAACTTTTCCCCCATTCCCGCCGATAGTTTACGCATGATGGCGGACGACCTGGTCCAACTGGAGCTCATGCTGAACCGCTTCCGAAGGCTGATGGGCGAGTTGATGCGTGGCGTTATGCAGCGCAACGCCTTCGAACCATGGGAAATCCAGCTTCTGCTGGATTTCCAGACATGTGCGGTGGATCCCCGGCGGCGGCTGGAAACGCTGCGAGCCTATCAGAAGGCCGTGGAACGCCAGTTGGAGACCGGGCCGGGACCGCCCATGAAGCTCTCCGAGTATCTTCAGCTCAAAATGACGCGGCGGCCGACAATACCGTAGTTTCCGGCCAGCACAATGCGGATGGCCTCCGAATAAATGCGATGCTCCTCCGCCAGGATACGGCCCGCCAGGGTTTCCACGGTGTCGGTGTCCAACACCGGAACGGCGGCCTGCAGAACGATCGGGCCGGCATCCAGGTGTTCATCCACGAAATGGACCGTGCAGCCGCTGATCTTGACCCCGTGTTCGATCGCCTGGGATTGGGCGTCCAGTCCCTGGAAGGCTGGCAGAAGAGAGGGATGAATGTTCAGAATACGCTGAGGAAAGTGACGGACGAACCGGGCGCTGAGCAGGCGCATGAATCCGGCCAGACAGACCAGGTCCACCTGGTGGCGATCCAGTTCGTCGATTAGTAAACAGTCGTAAATTTCACGATCGAGGCCTTTGGATGGGATCGCGACCGAGTGGATGCCCAGCCTGCGGGCAGTCTCCAGTCCGGGCGCCTCCGGGCGATTGGAGAGGACCACGGCGATTTCGGCGGGTATGGTTCCGCGAGCGATATTGGCGGCGATGGCCTCGAAATTCGAGCCGCGCCCGGAAATCAGGATGGCGAGCCGTTTCACCGGTACTCCACGAGCGGGAGGCCGCGTTTGTGCGCGATCACGGCGCCGATCCGGAAGGGCGCTTCGCCAATCCCGCGGAGGGCGGCTTCGGCCTTTGCCGCCGAGCCGCCGGGGATGGCGAAGATCATGCCCACTCCCAGGTTGAAGGTGCGGCGGTAATCGTCCTGGGGAAGATTGCCCAGCCGGCGCAACAATTCGAAGAGCGGCGGAATCGGCCACGCGGACGTGTCGATGGCCGCCGCCAGCCCTTTGGGCAACATGCGCGGAGTGTTGCCGGTGATGCCGCCTCCGGTGATATGCGCCGCGCCGCGCAATAGTCTGGCTTGAATCAGCGTGCGGATGGGCTTCAGATAGCTACGATGCACCGCCAGCAGCGCATCGGCTACGGTCGTCCCCACTTCCGGCAGGAGCGACTCCGTGGTGTAGCCGGCGGTCTCGAAGATCAGTTTGCGAGCCAGGGAGTAACCATTGGTGTGCAGGCCCGTCGAAGGCAAGGCCAGCAGCGCGTCGCCTTCGCGGACAGCCTGGCCGGTAAGCAGATTGTCACGCTCCGCGGCGCCCACGATGAAACCCGCCAGATCGTACTCGCCGGCCTGATACATGCCGGGCATCTCGGCGGTTTCGCCGCCGATCAGAGCGCAGCCATTCCGCAGGCAACCGCGGGCCATGCCGGAGACCACCGCCGCCGCTACCTTGGCATCCAGCCGTCCCACCGCGAAGTAGTCCAGAAAGAACAGCGGTACGGCGCCCTGTACGGCGATGTCGTTCACGCAATGGTTGACCAGGTCCTCGCCCACCGTGCCATGCCTGCCGGTGAGAAAGGCGACCTTCAGTTTTGTGCCGACGCCATCGGCGGAACTGACCAGGACCGGCTTGCGAAATCCGGAAAGAGCATAAGCCGCGCCGAACGACCCGATATCCGTCAACACGGAGGCAGTGAAAGTCCGGCGCGCGAATTTCTTAATGGCGGACACGGCGCGGTCGGCTTCGTCGATATCGACTCCCGCGTCCCGGTAGCGGACCTGCTTGGGCGGAAAAGGCAAATTTCAGTATAAGGGAGGAACGGCAGTTGCCATTTGTAACCTGACTGCGCTCTAGCGCGCCATATAGGACCACCCTGCCGCGCCGCGGGGTATATAATAGCCGTCTGCCATATGACCAGAAAACTTGTAACAGGGCTGCTTCTCGTTTGCGCCTCCGCTTGGGCGGGGTCTCCCACAATCGTGGCGATCGTCAACGCGAAGATCGTGAGGGTCAGCGGGCCCACCATCGCCAAGGGCACGGTAGTGGTCCGCAACGGATTGATTGAAGCGGTCGGGGAGAATGTGCAACCACCCGCCGGCGCGTGGATCGTGGCGGGGGAAGGTCTCACGGTCTACCCCGGGCTGATCGATCCTTTGAGCAGCGTGGGGATCGCGGGCGCGGCCACCACCCCCGCCGCCACGGGTGGGCGCGGAGGCCGGGGCGCGGCGGTCACCACGACGCCGGCCACTCCCGCAACCACCCCAGCGGCCCCCGCGGAGCGCGCCCGGGGCCCGGAGGACCGGCCCGCCACCACCAGTTGGCTGTTAGCCGCCGACGAATTGCAAGCCACCGACCGCCGCATCGAGACGGTGCGCAGCGCGGGCTTCACCACCACCGCCACATTCCCCACCCGCGGCATCTTCGCCGGCCAGGGTTCGCTGATCGACTTAATCGGCGGTGAGAAGGCGGGCGACATGGTGGTAGTCCCGGCGCTGGGCCAGTACATCTCGCTCTCGCGGGGCGGCGGGTTCGGAGGCGGCGGAGGCGGAGGCGGCTTTCCCGGTGCGCTGATGGGCGTGATTGCGTACATCCGCCAGATCTATCTGGACGCCGCGCACTATCAATTGGTGAAAGACGTTTATGCCAAGGATCCGCGCGGCATGGAGCGGCCGGCGTACGATCGCGCACTGGAAGGCGTACTGGCATCCAAACGGATTCTTTTCCCGGCCAACCGGCTGGTGGAGATCGACCGCATGCTGAGGTTCGCCGCGGAACTCAAGCAGCCGGTGGTGATTTACGGCGGGCGCGAGGCTTACCGCCCCGAAGCCGTCGAGTTGCTGAAGAAGATGGCCGCGCCGGTGCTGGTCAGCATGCGCTGGCCGGAGGCTCCGCGCGACGCCAACCCGGAAGACACGGACTCGCTGCGGACCCTGGAGCAGCGCGATAAAGCGCCCGGAGCGCCGGCCCTGCTGCAGAAAGCGGGCGTGCGGTTCGCGCTGTACACCGACGGACTGGACCAGCCGCGCGAGATACAGCGGGCCGTGAAAAAGGCCATCGACGCCGGACTCAGCCGCGAGGATGCGGTGCGCTCCCTGACGCTCTCGCCGGCCGAGATCTACGGCGTGGCGGACCGCATGGGCAGCATCGACCAAGGTAAGATCGCCAATCTGCTGGTGACCAAGGGCGAAATCTTCGACGACCGCACGACCATCCAGATGATTTTCGTGGATGGCAAGAAGTACACTCCCGCGGCCGAGGCCACTGGCGGGCGGGGAACGGCCACGGACGAGCCGGGAGGAAATCGATGAGGAAACTGTTGCTCGCGGCGCTGGCCGCGCTGGCGCCCGCGGGCGCTGAGACCATCGTGATTCAAAATGCCACGGTGATGACCGTCACCAAGGGCACCATCAAGGGCGCCATTGTCATCCGGGACGGAAAGATCGTGGAGGTGGGCGAGAAAGTCATGGTGCCGGCGGGCGCCACTACGATCGACGCCGCCAACCAGTACGTGATTCCGGGAATCATCGACTGCCACTCGCACATCGCGGTGGATGGAGGGGTCAACGAGGGCAGCGTATCGGTATCGTCGATGGTGAATATCCGGGATGTGCTGAACCCCGAAGATATCTCCATTTACCGCGCCCTGGCCGGAGGCGTGACGACGGCCAACATCCTGCACGGGTCGGCCAACGCGATCGGCGGCTGCACCCTGCCCATCAAGATGCGGTGGGGCAAAGACGCGCAATCGCTGATTTTCGAAGGCGCGGTGCCGGGCATCAAGTTCGCGCTGGGCGAGAATCCGAAACGCGCCGGTAATCCGCAGGGCGGGCGCGGCGCCGCCGGAACCACGGTGCAGGCGCGCTATCCCGCCACCCGCATGGGCGTGGAGGACACCATTCGCGAAGCCTTCAACGAGGCCAAGGCGTATAAGGCGGAGTGGGACGAGTACAACGCCAAGGTCGCCCGCGGGGAGCATCCGCCGATTCCGCCGCGCACGGATTTGAAGCTGGAGCCATTGAAAGAGGTGCTGGAGGGCAAGCGCTATGTGCATGCGCATTGCTACCGGGCCGACGAGATCCTGATGTTGCTCCGGGTGGCGGACGATTACGGATTCAAGATCCGGACGTTGCAGCACGTGCTGGAGGGTTACAAGGTGGCCGACGAGATTGCGGCCCACGGCGCGGGCGCTTCGACTTTCAGCGACTGGTGGTCTTACAAAGTGGAGGCCTTCGACGCGATCCCTTATAACACGGCCATGATGGTCAAGAGGGGCATCGTGGTGAGCGTCAACAGCGACGACGCCGAGCTGATGCGGCACCTCAACACCGAAGCCGGCAAGGCCATGAAGTACGGCGGCCTGACCGAGACCGAAGCTTTGTCGCTGGTGACGATCAATCCCGCCAAGCAACTGGGGATCGACAACCGCGTAGGATCGATCGAACCCGGCAAGGACGCCGATCTGGTGATCTACGATAAGTTCCCGCTGTCGGATTATGCCAAGGTGCAAAAGGTGTTGATCGATGGCACGGTGTACTTCGACCGCGACACGGAAGTCAGCGGCCGCGCCGCCAAGCAGGCCGAAAAGCAGAGGCTCATCGACAAAGAGAAGCAGAGTCAGCCCGGCCGGGGCGGCCGTGGGCCCGGAGGGCGTGGCGGGCAAGGGGGACAGGCACAATGAAACTGGCGGCAATCCTATTCGGGTGCGTGGCGGCCGCGGGCGCGGCATCCAATGAGACGATCCTGATTCGCAACGCCGATGTATATCCGGTGACCGGCGCGCCGATCAAGGCCGTGTCGGTTTTGATCCAGGATGGCAAGATCGCCGAGATCGGCGCTAAGATCGCACCGGCCAAGGGAGTGCGCGTAGTGGAGGCCAAGGGTCTGCGGGTATATCCGGGGATGCTGGATTCGGGAACCGAGCTGGGCTTGTCGGAAATCTCGGCCGTGCGCGAGACGGTGGATACCGGGGAACTGGGCGAGTTCATGCCTCAACTGAAGGCCCTCGTGGCGGTGAATCCGGAGAGCGAGCACTTCGGAGTGGTGCGGGTCAATGGGATTACCAGCGTGATGACCTTTCCCTCGTCGGGCGGCGGCGGAGGCGGTGGAGGCGGCCGGTTCGGCGGCGGCGAACGCCAGTTGATCTCGGGCCAGGCGGCCTTGATTCACACCGATGGGTGGACTTGGGAAGATATGGAAATCAACCGCAGCGCGGCTATGCACCTGATTTTCCCGGCCATCGCCGGGCGGGGCGGGCGCGGCGGCGGAGGCAATCCGGATTTCGGGCCGGAATTGATCCCCGGCGCGGCCGGCGGCAGTTACACGCAAGCCAGGCGCACCTATGAGCAGCAGATTGCCAAGCTCGCGGACTTCTTCGACGACGCCAGAAAATACCAGAAGGCGCGCGCGGCCAATCTCCAGGGATTCGTGCGCGATCTGAAATTCGAGGCCATGCTGCCGGTGCTGGAAAGAAAGGTCCCGGTGGCGGTGTCCGCAAGCCGCGTTTCGGCGATTCACGATGCCATCGCGTTTGCCGAAAAACAGAACATCAGGATCGTGATTTTGCAGCCTCGCGAGCTGGGTAAAGCCGCGGCCGAGCTGAAGGCCAAGAATATCCCAGTGATCTTCGGCCGGACCCTGGCCCTGCCCGAGACCGAAGACAGCCCCTACGACGAAGCCTTTACCCTGCCATTGGAAGCATATAAGGCGGGTGTGAAGTTCGCATTTGGCACTTTCGACAACGAGTTTGTGCGGAACCTGCCTTACCAGGCGGCCACCGCGGTGGGGTTTGGATTGCCTTACGACGAAGCGCTGAAGGCCGTAACCATCAACGCGGCGGAGATTTGGGGCGCGGGCGACAAACTGGGATCGGTGGAAAAGGGCAAAGTGGCGGATCTGGTGGTGACCGACGGCGACCCGCTGGAAATCCAAACGCAAGTCAAGCACCTGTACATCAAGGGCAGGGAAGTGGCCCTGACCAACAAGCAGACCCGCCTGTACGAGAAATACAACAGCCGGCAATAAGGGCGAGCCAGGTAAAGGCCGCTCAATCGCCTGCACAGTACAGCTCCGTGGACGGGTTGGCCCATGGCCTAGGTCTCCGGCCGCGAGGTGTCGTGCCTCCTGCGAGAACCGCTCTCTCTCGGGGTGCCCACTGGGCCCGGCTCCGTTCCGAGCCGCGAACTTTGAAGCTAGGAAAAATCGGTTGGCAGGCGAAAGCGCCTGCCCCACATGCCCCGCAAGTATTTAAGCAGCAAGGTGGGACAGACGCTTTCGTCTGTCAACCTGGCGATCCCAGCGATTTTTTCACCGCTTCTGAGAGAGCGATTTCGGAATCGCACCGAATCAATACGGGTCGAGGGCCTAGAGGGACGCACCGCTCCCTGACGGTCGCGGCTCTGAATGCGTCCCGGTTGCTTCCGTGGAATCGATCACCAGGGTGACGGGGCCGTCGTTGACCAGAGACACCTTCATGGACGCCTGGAAAATGCCAGTTTCTACCTGGAGGGCGCTGCGCCTGGCCTCGGCCACAAAGTAGTTATAAAGGTCCAGCGCCTGTTCCGGCGGCGCGGCCCGATCGAAACTGGGACGCCGCCCTTTGCGGCAGTCGGCCAACAGCGTAAACTGAGAAACGATCAGGATAGCTCCGCCAATTTCCTGCACATTCCGGTTCATCCTTCCGGCATCATCCGGAAAGATGCGCACATCCAACATTTTCTTTATTAGATAGTCGGCGTCGGCCCGTGTGTCGGTCTTGGACACCCCCAACAGAACCAGCAGTCCAGCTTGTATAGAGCCTACAGTACATTCTTGAACGATCACGCGGGCCTCTGTGACCCGTTGTAGAACTAATCGCATGGTTCCAACTTAATTATTGTGTGTGTCGCTACTTCCTTATGATATAGTGTGCGAAGGTGAAAACCATGCCAAGATCCAAAAGTGTAGGCGACCTAAGCACACTGCAGATGGCGCTGGTCGGCTATCAAATCGAACAGAAGAAGATTGAAGAGAAGATCCGCGAGATTCAAGCTCAACTAAAGGGCCGTGCTTCCTCCTCCGCGGCGGCTTCCAGCGAAAAACCTGCGCGGACCAAGCGAGTACTTAGCGCGGCCGCGCGGCGGCGCATCGCCGCGGCGCAGAGGAAACGTTGGGCCGCACATCGCAAAGCTCAGGCTGCCAAGGCCGGAGCATAACCGGCTGGGTGGCTTGACGATCAGCGGGCTTGGGCAGAGGACTTCCCGGTCGAGAATCTCCAAGCAGGGGAGTATTCCGCGATGGCTTGAATTGCCCATACTGGCCGGCGGAAGTCCAATTCCAACGTGCGGCACCTGCATGGCTGGTCTGGCCGCAACAAGGCGCCCCCGGACCGTTGTCAATTGGTCCGCCGCGCGATTCCGCCGGGAGCGCCGCGGGTCAAGTCCGCGACAGTTCCGCGAGAATCGCTTCGCGGCGGTGGCGGGCGGTGCTCACGGCCGACTCCATCGCAATTCCGTACAGTACTCCACCGATCATCGCGGCAATCGCCAGCACCAGGACGAAGGCCAACTGGCTGTCAAAGGCATAACGCGCCAGATATGCCAAGAAAACCGGCAGCAGGGTAACGGGGTAAAACAGGAAGATCAACCCCTGGAAGCGCGCGCCGCCACGGGCCCCCTGAGTAGCTCGTTCCGCGGTCAACGCCCTGGGATAGTTCACCGAACTCAGGTTACCCAACGCCAGCATGTAGAGCGAACAGATGCCCACCACTACCAGCATCTCGGCAACTCCGGTCCACGCCGGAATGACGCGTAAGATAGCCGTCACGAGGGTCAGGATCAGCACTTCCAGATAGATAAACAGGAGAGCGGCGACGTTCTTACCCAGCAGGGTCTGGCGGATAGGTTGCGGCGCCACAAAGTAGAGCGCCGTGGCCCCGCGATCGAATCCGAAGCAGTTCCAATAGGTGACCTGCCCCAGCAGGGTCAAGGCGTACAGACAGACAGTCGGCAGGAAGTAAGGGGATGGAGCCGACTGCGATTCGTGGCGGCTGATCATGCTGGGAAACCAAACCATCAGACCGAAGGTAAACCCCATAATGAACACCATGCGGAAGCGCGGCGTGCGGGCCAGCGAGCGCAACTCCTTTTCTACAATCCCAGCCAGCGGATCGCGGAGAAACAGCCCGGGAAAACGGTAAAGGCGCTCGGCCAGGGATGCCCAGACAGGCCGCGGGCCGGCCAGAGGGGTGGCCTGCATGGCCAGGGCGTCATAGCGCAGGCTGCGCTCAAACTGCCAGCGGGCAAAGGCCAGCGCGGCCAGCGCCCACAGCGCCAGCCAGAGCATCGCGAACCAGGACTCACCCAACACCGTTTGCGAGGCCGCTGCCCAGGGCAACCCGATCTGCTGCAGTGCGGAGGCCGGCCCACCCCACGACTTCGAAATCGTGCCGGTCCGGAAGAGCATACGCGGCAAGCCCCACACCAGCGCCAGAATCAAGGCCGCGATCTCCCGCACCTTGCGCCGCGTCATGATCCGTTCCACCAGGCTGCGCATGCCCGAGGCCACAAAGACGTTGAAGAGCACGAACAGCAGCAAAGGCAATATGACTCGCGGCAGGGCGGCGGCGCCGCCGTAACTTCGGTTGGCCACCAGGCCCACCGCGGCGCCCGAAAGCACCAGCACCATTTCCGCGCCGCTCGCGAGCCGCAGCAACAGCTCGATCAGAAAAAGCTGGCGATGCGGCAGCGGGTACAGCAGCAGCTTGCGAAGGTCCAGCCCAGCCCCCATGCTGGCGGAGACCACCGGGATGATCTGCCAGTAGAAACACACCAACAGCATTCCCAGGGGGACCGCCGCACTTACCGTGGCGGCATCGGCGCGGCTGAGAAACACGCCTACCGCAACCGCCGCGCCGGTCCACAGGCCGTACCACAGAACGCCTGTGATGGCGCCGAAGACCGCGCCGCGCCCCGCGCCGATGCGCGTCGAGAGCCAGTATGCCCGCAGAATGGCCGCGATCATAGCCAGTCGAGCAGCTCCCCCTGCCGCTCCGCGCCCACCACCCGCACGAAGGCGTCTTCCAGGGATTCACCGCCCGAGCGCAATTCCGCCAGCGTGCCGCTGACGACGATCCTGCCGTTCTGGATGATGGCGCAGCGGTCGCACAGGCGTTCCACTACTTCCAGCACGTGGCTGGTGAGGAAGATGGTGGCGCCGCGGGCCACCTGGTCCAGCAGGATATCCTTCATCAGCCGGGCGCCCACGGCGTCCACACCCTCGAAAGGCTCGTCCATCAGAAATAACTCGGGGTGATGGATCAGCGACGCGGCCATGGCAACCCGCTTCCGCATGCCCTTGGAGTATTCGCCGATCAGCTTGCGGCCGGCCTGCACCTCGAAGAGATCCAGCAGCCGGCCGGCCCGCGCGATGGCGGTAGACCGGTCCAGCCCGTACATGCGGCCTACGAATTCCAGAAACTCGGCGCCGGTCAGGCGATCGAACAGCAGGGATTCGTCGGGCACCAGGCCGACGCGGCGCTTGATTTCCAACTCGTCCTGGGGCAGGCGGAAACCGAGGATTTCGATGGAGCCGCTATCGGCGGGAATCAGGCCGGTGAGCATCCGGATGGTGGTGGTTTTGCCGGCCCCATTGGGACCCAGGAACCCGAAGAAAGAGCCGCGGGGCACTTCCAGGTCGACCCCGTCCACAGCCGCCTTCGCGCCGTAGAACTTCTTCAGGTCGCGCACCAGGATCGCGGGGGAAGACATCACCCCAGTTTACGTTAGACGGGTGGCACTGGAGGCACGGGGGAGGCCGGGGAAGACGCGGGAGCAGGCGCGGCCCTGCGACGTGTTATCGTGAAAGGCAGTGTCGTCGTCTCCTCTCAATATCCATTTGGAACATTATGAGGGACCCTTGGATCTGCTGCTGGACCTGATTCGCAAGCAGCAGGTGGACATCAAGGATATCCCCATCGCCACCATCACCGCGCAGTACCTCGACTACATGGAGAAGGCGCGGGAGATGGATATCGATCTGGGCGCCGAGTTCGTGTACATGGCGGCCACCCTGATTCACATTAAATCGCGCATGTTGCTGCCGCGCGATCCGGCGCTGAGCGCCGCCGAGGACGGGGACGACGATCCGCGCCAGGAATTGGTCAACCGCCTGCTGGAGCATGAGCGCTTCAAGAACGCGGCCGAGATGTTGCAGCAGAAGCGCATGATCGAGGAAAATGTCTGGTCGAACCCGCAGATCAAGGCGTTCGCCTCCGGGGACGAAGATCCCGGTCTGGCGATTACGCTCTTCGACCTGGTGAAGGCCTTCGGCGAGCTGCTGGAGCGCGCCAAGACGCGGCCCACGTACGAAGTGGAATCGGGCGATGTGACGGTGGCGGACATGATCCGCTATGTGCGGGAGAAATTCGAAGAGAGCGGCCCGGATCAGCCCGTGTTCATCCTGCGGATCTTCGAGCAGCAGCCTACCCGCCGCGCCATGATCGCGCTGTTTCTGGCGGTGCTGGAAATGGTGCGGATGCAGGCCGTGATGGTGACGCAGAAAGACCTGTTTGGCGAGATCGCGCTGAAGCGGCACGCCAACTTCGACGCGGTATTCGCGAGCGGCCTGCCCATCGCGGCGATCGAAAACGATTACATCTGAGCATGGAAGAACTGGAAACACCCCCGCTCCCCGAGGTCCCCGAGGAAAGCTCCGGCGCGCTGGAGGCGGCCGGCAGCGCGCCCGCGGAGGCCGCTGCGCGTGTGGAAGAAACGATGGCGGAGGCAGAGCCTGCACCGCCGCAGAGCGCCGAGGCCGAGGCGGCCCCGCTGGCCGAGGTCCCTGAGGAAAGCGCCGCCACCCCGGAGCCAGCCGGCATCCCATCCGGGGAGGCAATGGAAGCGCCAGTGGCCGCCGAAAGCGCCGAAGCGGTCCCGCAGGCCGTCGTGCCGGGGCGCCCCTTGGGCCCGCCGGCACTCGTGCCGACGCTTACCTTCGACATCGCGTCGCAACCGCCAACAACGGGTGTCGAGACGAATCTCGACACGGCAGGCATGAGTGCCTGCGCCACGCCGGTCGGCGGGCAAGTCTCCATGGAGGAGCTTCTGACTGAAGCGGTACCGCCCGCGCCGCACGTGGAAGATGCCCAGCTTCGGGCCGTGTTGGAAGCCATCATCTACGTAGCCGAAGAACCGCTGACGTTGGCGCAGCTTTCGGCCGCGCTCCATGAGCCGGCCGAGCGCATCCGCACGCTGCTCGAACAGCTCGCCGCGGAGTACGATAAGCCCGAGCACGGCATCACCGTCCGTGAAGTAGCCGGCGGGTACAAGATGGCCACCAAGCCGGAGCACCACGAGGGCGTCCGCAGCTTCGTCAAGAGCCTCAAGCCGCCGCTCAAGCTCTCGCTGCCGGCGCTGGAGACCCTGGCCGTGATCGCCTATAAGCAGCCGGTTACGGCGCCCGAGATCATGGAGATCCGCGGAGTGCAGGGGGCCGGCGTTTTGAAGACGCTGCTGGACCGCAAGCTGATTGGCGTGGCCGGGCGCAAGAACGTGATCGGCAAGCCGATCCTCTACAGGACCACCAAGGACTTCCTGATCCAGTTCGGATTGAAGGATATGAGCGAGCTGCCCTCGCTCAAGGAGTTTGAGGAAATCCGGCGCATGGCGCTTTCGGAGGGCGATGTTCCAACGCCCGAGCCGGCTTCGGAGCCGCCCGCGGAGCAGACAGGGGAGCCGGCGGACGCGGCCGGGAAGCATCCCGGACTGTTTCACGTGAAACAGTTTTCGCAACCCGCCGTGGAGACGCCGGAGGCCGGGTCTACGCCAGCAGCCGAGCCGGCCCCGGAGCTGGCCCCAGGCCCGGCCCCAGGCGCTCCCGCGCAACCGGCGGGGGCGGCCGGGCGGCCGCCGGAGGCCGCGCCAGTACCCGCAGCCCGGCAGTCCTCAGGGCCGGCCCCAGCCGGTCCGGCGCGACCGTCGGCGGAAGCGGCCGCGCAACTTCCCGATCCAGCCGCTGAGGCTCCGGAACCCGCGCCAGCGCCTGCAGCCGGGCCGCGCACGGAACCTGTGCCGACCGCCCAAGCGCAGCCGGCGGAAGTGACGGAATCTGCGCCCGCAGCCGGGCCGCCCGCGGACCAGGAGCCGTAATGGCCGAAGAGCGGCTCCAAAAGATTCTTTCGCAGGCTGGAGTGGCCTCCCGCCGCCAGGCCGAACGGTTCATGGTGGAAGGCCGCGTGACCGTGAATGGCGCCATCGTCACGGAACTCGGCTCCAAGGCCGACCTGGAACGCGACCACATCAAGGTGGACGGGCGCCTCATCCACGCGCCCAAACACCTCATCTACATCGCTCTCCACAAGCCCAACAATACCGTCACCACGGTCACCGATCCGGAGCGGCGGGCCACGGTGATGGAATTGCTCAAGGGAGTGAAAGAGCGGGTTTACCCCGTGGGCCGTTTGGATTACCACAGCGAAGGCCTGCTGTTGCTGACCAATGACGGCGAGATGGCCAACGCCATCATGTCGGCGGCCACGCATCTGCCCAAGACCTATCTGGTGAAGGTGAACGGCCCACTCACCGGCGACCAGGAGCAGCGCTTCCGCGAGGGCGTGCCTCTTTCCGGGCGCCGCACGCTGCCGGCGGGGTTGAAGCTGGTGCGCGAGGGCGAGAACCCTTGGTACGAGGTGAAGCTGGTAGAGGGCCGCAACAACCAGATCCGCCTGATGTTCAAGCATTTCGGACGGCTGGTGGAGAAGCTCAAGCGGGTGCGCATCGGCCCGCTGGAACTGGGGCCGCTGAAGCCCGGCGCCTTCCGCTACCTGACCGTCGAAGAAGTGGCGAAGCTGAAGCGGACGCTGACACGCCCGCGAAAACCCCACGCCACGGAGGGCGCATGAGCCGCGTTTCCGAGATCCTCGCTTCCGCCCGCACCATCGCGGTGGTGGGGCTTTCCCACAAGCGCTTCCGTCCCAGCCACGGAGTGGCCGAGTACCTGAAACGCTCCGGCTACCGGATCATCCCGGTGAACCCGCGCGAGACGGAAGTGCTGGGCGAAAGAAGTTATCCCGACCTGGACGCGGTCGAGGAAGCCATCGACATTGTGGATATCTTCCGCCGCAGCGAGTTCGTTCCGGAGATTGTGGAGGCGGCCATCCGCAAAGGGGCCAAGTTGATCTGGATGCAGGAAGGCGTGGTCCACGAGGAGGCCGCCGGGCGGGCGCGGGAAGCGGGACTGGCGGTGGTGATGGACCGTTGTATCCTGAAGGACCACCGGCGGCTGGCGCAGGTGTAAAAACTCCGGCGCTTCCCTCCCGCAAGGTTTTCCGGGCCGGCGAGATCCGCGACATTCCGTAGTCTGTTGAGAATATCCACGCAAATTGAGATTGAGAGGTATTAATAGTCTTTTTACTTGATTTTTGCGACAGACACGTGCAGAATATTACCACAGGATGTTCAGAACGGAAATCCTGGTTGAGGTGTGTCTCCAGACCTGGGGAGGGTCATAAGATGAGGAATTTGCTATCTTTCAAGCGTTCGCGCCTGCTGCTATCCGGCTCGGCGATTCTGCTTCTTTTGGCTGCCATGCCCGCCACGTACGGCCAGACCATGACCACCGGCGATATCGTCGGCACGGTGACCGACTCCAGCGGGGCTGTCGTGCCCATGGCCAAGGTCACCGCGATATTCGTCGCCACCAACGAAACTCATTCGGCCTCCGCCAATGCCGCCGGCGAGTATCGCTTCTCGCTGCTGCAACCGGGCGATTACCTGGTGACGGGCGCAGCCACCGGCCTGAAATCCAAGACCGAAAAGTTCACCCTCCTGGCGGGCCAGGAAACCTCCATCAACCTCATTCTGAACGTGCAAGGCACGCAGGAAGTGATTGAAGTAGACGCCCAGGCCGACATCCTGCAGACCGAAAACGCCAACCTGGCCAGCGGTTTCAACACCTCACAGGTCACCAATCTGCCGGTCATGGGCGGCGATATCACTACGCTCGCTTTCACCGTTCCAGGCGTCCTGGTGCTGCCAGGCGGCGGCGCATCCGGCAACTTCAACGTCAACGGAATTCCCGGAGCCACCACCCTGTACACCCTCAACGGCGCCGACGACATGGACCCGTATCTGAATATCAATAACTCGGGCGCCAGCAACAACACCCTCGGGTCCAATGAAGTCGCCGAGGCCGCCGTGATCCTCAACGCCTACAGCGCGGACTTCGGACGCATGAGCGGCGCGCAGGTCAACTATGTCGGGAAGACCGGCGGCAACGCATTCCACGGCAACCTGTTCCACAACTACAACGACCGGATCTTCAACGCCAACGATTTTTTCAATAACCAGGAAGGCCTGCAGCAACCGCGGTCCGATTCCCATAACTTCGGCGGCTCCGTCGGCGGTCCCATCAAGAGGAACAAACTGTTTTTCTTCTTCAATTACGAGAGCATGCAGTATGCCCTGCCGACTTCGGGGGTGGTTCACATTCCATCTCCGCAGCTTGAGACCTATACCCTGGCGCACATCCCCGCGGCCTCCGTGCCTCTCTATCAGGATGCGTTCAACCTGTGGAACGGCGCACCCGGCGCCAAAAACGCCATCCCCACAACCAATGGAAACGGGCCCTTACAGGACGGCAACAACCACCTCGGTTGCGGCATTTACACCTTCTGGAACGCCAACATACAAGCCCCGGGCGGCGGGGTCTTCGGCGGCAATAACGTCCCCACCAACGTGGCTTGCACCTACGCCTTCGCCACCAACGCCAGCGAGACAAACGTCGAGAGCCTGATCACCATTCGCGGGGACTACAACATTACCGACAAGCAGAAAATCAGCGCACGCTTCAACTACGATTGGGGCCTTCAGGCCACCGGCCCGAGCCTTATCAACGCGGCGTTCAATGAGCAGAGCAACCAACCCTCCGATGCGGGCCAGTTGACGTACACATACGTCATTAGGCCTACCCTGGTGAATAACTTCATCGGTTCCGGCTCCTGGTACGCGGCGTATTTCGGCTACGCGAGCGAGTCCAAGGCCCTGTCGCTGATGCCGGAAACCATGAACCCTTCAGACGGCTGCTGCTCAGAGGTGGGCACGGCCACCAATATGCCCCAGGGCCGCAACGTGGGCCAGGCTCAGTTGGCGGACGACCTCACCTGGATCCACGGCAAGCACAGCTTTAAGGTTGGCGCCAATTACCGGTACAATAAGATCACCGATTTCACCAACTCCGAATCCGCTTACAACGGCTTTTACAACTTCGTCGATTTGACCGATTTTACCACTGGCCAGATCAACGCCACGGGGAATGGCGATTCCTTCACCCAGAGCTTCCCCAATTTGTTGCAGGTCCACCTTCGTATGAGCACCCTGGGCACTTATGCGCAGGATGAATGGAAGGTGCGGCGCAATCTGACCCTGACGCTGGGATTCCGCTTCGAGCACAGCGGCGACCCGGCCTGTCTGGACAACTGCTTCGCCCGCATGAACACCCAATTCGGCACGGCGGGTTACGTGGGCGGCGCCAGCATCCCCTACAACCAGACCATCACCACCGGTTTGCACAACTTGTACCAGAGCCTGGAGTCGATCGTTGCGGAACCGCGCTTTGGTTTCGCGTGGAACCTGGATTCGAAGACCGTGCTTCGCGGCGGCGTCGGTTCGTTTGCCAACCTGTTCGCGGGCAGCGTGGCATCCAGCGTATTCCGCAATGCCCCCAGCGTGTTTAGCCCGAGTGTCCATTTCGGTACGGCGGGACTGCCGACCGATCCCGCGAGCTCGGCCTATGCGGCGGCAGCGGCCCACAACATCTTCACCTCCGGGTTCAAAGCGGGAGACAACCTGACCGCAATCCAGGCCGCGTTGAGTCCAATTGCATTCTCAGCGCCCAGCTACTATTCGCCGCCGAACAACTTTGTGGCGCCGAAGACCACCGAGTGGAGCGTCGAACTGGAGCGCTCGCTGGATTCGCACGATGTCCTGGCCCTCACCTACACCGGCAATCACGGTTACGATCAGGCGATCTCCAACACCTCGTCCAACTTCTTCCTGCTGCTGGCCAGTAACGGCTTGAACAAGTATTACGGCACGAGCTTCGGCGGCCTGCCGACGGCGGCGCCGGATCCCCGGTTCCTGACCGTCACCCAGGTGCTGACCGAGGGTTACTCCAACTACGACGCCATGACGCTGCAGCTCCGCCACTCCATGAAATGGGGCTTCCAGGGCCAGTTTGGCTGGACGTGGTCGCACGGATTGGGCCTCGCCTCGGTCTACAACCCGTACAACCTGAACTTTGGCTACGGCAACGAGAGCATCGACGTGCGTCATGCCGTCACCAGCGACCTGGTCTGGGTCGAACCGCACAGATTCTCCAACGGCATTCTCAGAACGGTGCTGGGCGGCTGGAATTTCGGCCTCAAGATCTATGCCTATACCGGACGGCCCTTCGCGTCGTCCGACAGCAAGATCTCCGCGCAGATCAACTCCGGAGGTGGAACCAGCCAGACATTCCTGGCCACCGTCATCGACCCCAACATCAACCCGGTCTGCACCGCCGTCCACGGCACCAGCACGCCGCCGTGCTTCACCACCAGCCAGTTCGAGACCTATAATTCGACCTCGGGCGTGAACACTCCGGTACAGACCAATTTCGGTGAAACCGGACCGGGCGTCTTCCGCGGTCCCGGCTACTTCGATGTCGATACGAACCTTAGCAAGAAGTTCTTCGTCAAGGAGAAGTACGCATTTGAAATCGGAGGCCAGTTCTTCAACGTCTTGAACCATCCGAACTTCTCCAACCCGACCGCTTCCATCACGTCGGGTTCGCTCGGCACCACCAGCGGCGATCTCGCCCCGCCCACCAGCCCCTACGGTTCGGGCCAGGGCGCGATCGTTACCGGACGCGTGATCGTAGTGACGGCGAGGTTCAGCTTCTAATCAAACACCCCGTGGGGCAGGTTCACGCCTGCCCCATTCTCTTTGGACTTTCCGTTTGAAAGGATCCCGGCCTCCTGGCAGCACCGGTGCGAGCAGGAGGAACGGCGATCGAATGATATGTGCGGCGGCCCGAACGGCTGTGGCTCGAACTTCACCCTTTCACATACGCGAGCTTGGCGGCCACTTTCCCGTCGCGTATCGTGAAGACATCCACGCCACGCAGATGCCACGGCTGTCCGTTGCGGATTTTGCGATACACCCACCGCACGACCGCACGATCGCCGCTGACGATGATTTCCTCGGCCTCGAATCGCGCATCGGGATTGCGTGGGAACCACTCGCGCCAGAAGGCGGCCACAGCGGCCTTTCCCTCTATGCGCCGGCCGTCTGGCGCGGGAGACGTATCCTCGAACACCGTATCGTCGGTCAGCAATAACGCCAGGGCGTCCGGGTCGTGCCGATTGAATGCCTCGTTGAAGCGATCGACCGCCATGCGGGTCGTGTTATCGGCGGTCTGCGGATTCTGTTCGGAGCTCATATTCATACCGTGCGCCCGTCGCGGTGCCGTTGAAGTGAAGAACACAAGTGCGACACATGTGACGATAAGTAATTGGCCTTTCACCGGCTCTTGGGGCATCCGTCCTCCAGGAGCGAATTGTATCAACTCCGTGCCGGGCGCACAACACCGCTGGCCGTGCTGGCCGTGCCGGCCGTGCCGTCGTGTCCAGTCGGTTCCTAATAGTCGACCATGCGGACAAGGGCCCCCGCGGGTCGCATTGGTGGGGCAGGCGAATCGCCTGCCCTACCGCAAAATCCCGCCGGCGTGCTTGATTGGGACCGCCTTGCGGAAGCCTCCCGGGCGGCCCTCGGAAGGAGTGAAGGCAGGGGTCCTGCCCTTCTTCGAAATTTAAGGCTGTAGAATCAACAACTCGCAACTGCCCGACGGCCGGACCCCTGCCTTCCCCGAAAAACTTGCCTCCGAACCCCTACTCTTCCTTCACCACGATGACGGTGATCTCCGCCGTAACATCCTTGTGCAGCTTCACCGCGACCTTGTACTCGCCCAGTTGCTTGATCGGATCGTCCAACTGGATCTTGCGCCGGTCGACGGCGGTGAAGTCCTTGGCCGCCAGCGCGTCGGCCACGTCTTTCGAAGTGACCGAGCCGAACAACTGATCGTTCTCGCCGGCCTTCTGCGAGATCGTAACGGTGACGCCGACGAGCTGCTTGGCCAGATCCTGCGCTTCATCCTGCTGCTTGGCTTCGCGGCGCACGTGCGCCTGGCGTTCCTGCTCCACGATCTTCTTATTGCCGCCGGTGGCCGCCACGGCCAGCTTCTTGGGCAGCAGGAAATTGCGGGCGTATCCCGGCGCCACCTTCACCACCTGGCCGCGAGTGCCCAGCTTTTCGATATCTTCTCTGAGAATGACTTCCATGGTTTCCTCCCGCCCTTAGATGGCCGCCGCGAAGGGCAGCAGCGCGATGTTGCGCGCTTTCTTGATGGCGTCGGTGAGCCGGCGCTGGTGCGGCGCGCACACGCCCGAAATGCGGCGCGGGACGATCTTGCCCCGTTCCGCCACGAAGGCGTGCAACAGCTTCACGTCCTTGTAGTTGATGTCGTCGATCTTCTCGACGCAGAAACGGCAAACTTTCTTGCGCCGGAAATACGTCTTCTTCTGGGTGGCGACGGCCTTGTCGCCGCCGGTGGGCCGCTGCGCGGCGCTGCCTGGTCTTCCTTTGGATTCCGGCATGGGTTAGCTCTCCTTGGGCGGGCCCGGCATGGCGGGCATGGCCGGCATGGCGGGCATGGGCATGGCGGGAGCGCCGGGGCCCGGGCCCCCTTCCAATTGCTGCGCCAGCGACGGCTGCGCCGGCGAGGGAGTCGACGGACCGGCCGCGGCGCGGTGAGCCGCCCGCTTGTCGCGATCCTTCTTGCGCTTCTCCAGCCGCTTCAGGGTCTCGTCGATGCGCACGGTGAGGTATTTCAGCACCACGTCGGAAACCCGCAGACGGCGCTCCAGCTCCTTCACCGCCTCGGGCCCCGCCGTGAACTGCAGCAGCACGTAGGAGCCTTCGCGATACTTACCCACTCTGTAGGCCAGCCTGCGCTTGCCCCATTTTTCGACTTTGTCTACCGTTGCCCCGGCGGCGGTCAACTGGGTTCGCAACTGCTCCACGAACTGGTCGACCTCTTCTTCCGGAGCATCGGGCTTCACGATGAACAACTCTTCGTAAATCCTCATGCTTCCTCTGTTTATAAGCCTGGGGCGCGACGATTGAATTTCGTCATGGCCTTTTCGACGCCTTCGGCGATTATCGAACGGACCGCGTCGGCCGTGTAGCCCACGAATTCGTCCAATTCCTTGATTTGCGAGCGCTTGAAAGGCGCCAGCACAAATTCCGCGCCATCCTTCACCGGATGGCCCGGGTGAATCCCCATGCGCACGCGCGCAAATTCGTTGGTCCCGAAGCTGCCGATCAGCGATTTCATGCCGTTGTGGCCCGCGGCGGACCCCTTGGGCTTGATCTTCAGCGACAGCCAGGGCAGATCCAACTCGTCATAAATCACTACAAACCGCTCCAAATCCAGCTCATGCTTTGCCATGAGCGCTACCAGCGAACCGCCGCTCAGGTTCATATACGTTTGCGGCTTGGCCAGCATCACGGGCTGCCCCTCGATCTCGCCCATTCCGACGAGCGCTCTGGAATCCCTGCGCGTGACGCGAATCCCGTGCCGCTCGGCCAGCAAGTCGATGGTGAGGAAGCCCAGGTTATGCGGCGTGAGCGCGTACTCCTCCCCAGGGTTTCCCAGACCGGCCACCAGAAACATGGCAAACTACTTCTTCTTGCCCTTTTCTTTTTCCTTTTCCTTGCCCTTGTCCTTGTCCGCGGCGGCCTCTTCTTCCTTCTTGCCCTTCTTGATCACTTCGGGCTCGGCGGCGGCAGTTCCGGCGGCGGGCGTAGCGGCGGCAGCGGGAGTTTCGGCAACCGCAGCGACTTCCTCGGCGCGCAGGGCCACCGCGTGAGCGATCACGGTATCGGGCGCTCCCACCAGCTTCATGGAGCCGCTGAGGCCCACATCGCTGGCGCGCTTGCTCTGGCCGATCATCAACTCGGTCACGTCCACCGTGAAGTCCTGCGGAATCTCGTCCGGCAGGCAATCGATTTCGATGGCGCGAGTGATGACTTCGAGCAATCCGCCCTGCACTTTGACGCCCTTAGCTTCACCGACGGTGCGCACCGGGACAGTGACCCGAATGCGCTTGGTGAGATCGATCCGTTTCAGGTCGGCGTGCAGCAAATAGCCCTTGACGGGGTCCACCTGCTGATCCAACACCATGACCGGGGTGGTCTCGCCGTCCTTCACGGCCAGGTTGAAAATGGTATTGAAACCCGACTTGCTGCGGATGATCCTGGTAATCTCGCGCGGATCGACGGCCACGCTGATGGGGTCCTTGTATGCGCCGTAAAGCACCGCCGGGATCTGCCCGGCGCGGCGTGTACGGCGCGCTTCATTCTTACCGCGCGAGGTGCGCACCTCGGCGCTGACGGTAATGTCCTGTCTCACTACATTCTCCCTTTAGCGGGGTTCGAAGTCCGGTTCGCCCGTACGGGCTGACGTGGGTTCGAGTACCCGCGAACCTAGTTAGCGACCATGTATTCACCGCGGAGGCGCGGAGAACGCGGAGGCTTCGCAGAGAAAACCAAGAGAAAATTCTCCTCTGCGAAGCCTCCGCGTTCTCCGCGTCTCCGCGGTGAATACGGAGCCCCCTCAAATAAACAACACGCTCACCGAAGTCTCATCGTGAATCGACCGGATGGCTTCCGCCAGCAACTTGGCGACCGACAACGACTTGATCCGGCACGACTTCCGGGCCTCTTGCGAGAGCGGAATCGAATTCGTAAAAATCACTTCCTTCAAGCACGACGCCTCGATCCGGCTGACGGACGAACCCGACAGCACGGCGTGCGTAGCGCAGGCCGAAACACTGGCCGCGCCTTTGGCCATCAACGCCTCGGCCCCTTTCACCAGCGTCCCACCGGTGTCGATGAGATCGTCCACAATCAGGCAGTTGCGCCCATCGACATCGCCCACCACGTTCATCACCTCGGCGACGTTGGTTTCCTCGCGCCGCTTATCGATGATGGCCAGCGGCGAATTCAGCCGCTTGGCGAAGGCCCGGGCGCGCTCCACGCCCCCGGCATCCGGCGATACCACCGTCAGCTCCGGAATGTTGGGAGCCTTAAAATGCTCGATCAATACCGGGGTGGCGAACAGGTGGTCCACCGGGATATCGAAAAAACCCTGGATCTGCGCGGCGTGCAAATCGAGCGCCAGAACGCGATCCGCCCCCGCCGTTTCCAGCAGCGCCGCCACCACGCGTGCCGAGATCGGAACCCGCGGCTTATCCTTGCGGTCCTGACGGGCGTAACCATAATAGGGTAACACTGCCGTGATGCGTTCCGCTGAGGCGCGCTTTAACGCGTCGATCATCAGCAGCAGTTCCATGAGGTGGCGATCCACCGGCGTGCAGGTCGGCTGGATGATGAAAACGTCGGCGCCGCGCACGTTTTCCTGGATCTGCAGATGGATCTCGCCGTCGGCAAACTGGCGGATGGCGGGGTCGCCCAAGGGGGTGCCGAGAGCCACCGCGATTTCCTGCGCCAGCTCGGGATTGGCGTTACCCGCGAAGAGTTGGAGATATTCTCGACTTTTCATGCGTAGAGGCTGCGGGGAGGCCATTCCTTCCCGCGGCAGTGTTCCTTGAGCCAGCGCCACCACAAGGCCCGGTAGCGCGCCCGGTTGACCAGCGAAATCCGAAAGACCCTCGCTTTACTCGAAAACGACTCACCCGCAGATGTTTCGCCGGGTGGTTTTTCACCCAGTGCCGCGATCGCGCGGGAAACCCCACCGGCGTCGCGGAAGAGTCCGAACAGGGCCGACCCGCTGCCGGTCATCAGGGCCGGCGAAGCCCCTGCCTGGAGCAACCGCTCCTTCAGAGCGGCCAACTCCGGATGCCGCTCGAAAACCGCGGGCTCGAAATCGTTCCCGGCAGGGACGGCAGTACTTACATCCCACGCCTGCGACTGGAAACTAAATATTTTATTTTGTTGTAATTCAGTTGTCAAACGAGGGGTCAGCGCACGATAGGCCTCGGCGGTGGAAACATGCACTTGGGGGGCCACCAGAAGGCCGCGGGCGGCGGGCTGATCGGGCAGCGGGAAAAGCTCCGTGCCGCGGCCGATCCCGGCTGCGCGCCCGCCCAGCAGGAAGAACGGCACGTCGCTGCCGAGCTCGCGGCCGAGCGCGGCCAGGGCGGGCAATTCGAGCGCGCCGCCGGCCAGCACCGGCAGGGCGAGGAGCACGGCGGCCGCATCCGAGGAGCCGCCGCCCAGTCCGGCGCCCATGGGGATCCGTTTGTCGAGGCGCATCTCCACGCGCCCTGCGGCGCCCATGGCCTCCAGAGCCAGCTTGGCGGCACGGACCACCAGGTTGTCCGCAATGGCCAGGGCGTCGTCCAGCTCGATGGCAGTAGGGGCGGCGGGCGTGAAGGCGATTTCCAGTGAGTCCGCCAGCGAAATGGTCTGGAAGATGGTGCGCAGCTCGTGGTAGCCGTCGGCGCGCTTTTCCAGCACCCGGAGATCGAGATTGATTTTGGCCAGCGCACCGACGCGCGCCCGGCGAGTGCGCGGGGCGCTCATTGGTCGTATTGGAGCAGCGAGAAGACGTCGTAGCCGGCCAGTTTCCGGCGCCCGTTGAGGAAGGTCAGCTCGACGACGAATCCGATGCCCGCCACCGTCCCGCCCACCTCGCTTACCATGCGCGCGACCGCGGCGGCGGTGCCCCCGGTAGCCAGCAGGTCGTCCACGATCAGTACCCGAGTGCCCGGGCCCACGGCGTCGCGGTGCATTTCCAGGCAGTCGGAGCCGTACTCCAGGTCGTAGCTCACGCGCACGCATTCGGCGGGCAGCTTTTTGGGCTTACGCACCGGGACGAAGCCCGCTCCCAGGGCGTAGGCCAGGGCCGGCGCAAAGATGAAGCCGCGCGCCTCGACGCCCAGAACGACATCCACCTGGGCCTCCCGGTAGCGGTCGTGCAGGCCGTCGATGACCGACCGCAGGCCGCCCGGGTCCTTGAGCAAGGTGGTGATGTCGTAGAAGAGGATGCCGGGCTTGGGGAAGCCGGGCACTTCGCGGATGAGCTTCTTGAGGTCTTCCATGGGCGAACTTCAGTTATACAACAGGCGTGCGCGCGGCCCAAATCGGAGCAATCGGAGGGGGCGCCGGACTGGGACGCTATCTAAGCTAAGGGGCTGTCGGGAAAGGCCGTCGTTTCAAGAGCCACCCTAATCCTTGGACAGACGCGCCAGCACCTTTTGCGTAGACTCTAACTGTTCACGCTCGCTATTATCGGATGGCGTCTCCTCAAGCAACTGCCGCTGCACGCCCACCGCCTCCGCCGCGGCCTGCCTGGCTTCGGCGCGCCGGCCGTTGCTTTCGAAAGCATAGGCCAGGTGGCGCAGCGCGCGGGCGCGGCGCGACCGCAACAGACGGTCGTTGGGTCTGCGCACCAGCTCGGCGTCGAAAATCTGCAGCGACTTGCGAACCACCACCAGCGCCTCGGCCGGAGCCGTTTTCCCCAGAGGATACGACAACCGGTAATAGGCAATCGCCAGGCTCAAGCGCGCCGAGGCGTTGCTCGGGTCGGCATTGGCCAGCCGCTCCGCCAGGGCCACGTAACGGCGGTCGGCCGCCACCGCCTCCACCGGCTTGCCCAGGCTGTCTCCGGTCTCGTTGTCGTAAACCCGACCGAAGTAGTTGGTTTCCGACATCTTCTGCCGCAGGTAGACGGGATTGTCCGGTTCGGCGGCCAGCAGGCTGTCGATCAGAGCCTCGCCCTCATGAAGTACGGCCAGCGCTTCCTCGTAGTGTCCGTTGTCGGTCAGCGAGTCGGCCAGTAGACCCGTGGACAGGTGGAGGCGGGCGCGGGAGGCGTTGTCTTGCTTGATCCGGGCGTACTCGGCGCTCAACTCCCGCGCTTGCCGGTAGAACGGCAGGCGGTCGCGAATATGGCCTTCGTACTCTTTCAGATCTCCCTGGCTGACAGCCACACTGGCCGCCAACGCCAGCAAATCCGGGTCTTCCGGCTTCTCGGCGCGCAACTGCCGCAGTAGCCCCGCGGAGGCTTCCAGGTTCTGCCGGGCTTCGGGAAGATGACCGGACAACATGGCCAGGTAGGCGAACCGGGACTGCACAGTTGCCAGGCTGGGGCGATAATCGGGATTGAGACGGGCGGCCCGCCGGTCGAATTCGATGGCCTTGCGAAAACTCGCCAGCGCATCATCGGTGCGGCCCAGGTTAGGCTGTCCCGGGGCGCCTTGCGCTTCCGCCACCTTGGCATAGGCCTGTCCGATCTCGTGCAGCAGCTCGGCGTCCTTGCCCGCCCCGCGCGAGAGGTTGTCCAGGTAGTCCAGCGCCGTGGCCACCATCTTCTCCCGCACCTGGGTGGATCCCGGCAGGCGCGCCACGTCGTCGTGCAGCTCGATGAAACGCCCGGCCAGCTTGCGCACCTGCTGGAAGCGCTCCCGCGCTACGCTGGCCTGCTGGAGCGATACCGCCGTGCCGGCCGCCAGCGAGATCAAGATGGCCGCCCCCGCGGCGATACCCCACCGATTGCGCGCCGCGAAACGCGAGACGCGATAACCGACGGTGTCCGGGCGCGCGGCGACCGGCCGATGCTGCAGGTGGCGCAGGATGTCCTCCGCGAACTGCTCCACCGAACGGTAGCGGCGCGCCGGATCGCGATGCATGGCCTTGAGCACGATGGTGTCCAGATCGCCCTTCAGGGCCGGTCCGCCCACCGTGGAAGGGATCCGCGGATCGCTGTCGCAGATCCGGCTGCGGATTTCGTTCAAGTCGTAGCGCGTCAGGCGATGGGGCCGCTCGCCGGTCAAAATTTCGTACAGCACGGCGCCCAACGAGTAGACGTCGGTCGCGGTGGAGACCGTTTCGCCGCGAATCTGCTCCGGGGAGGCGTAGTCCGGCGTCATGGCGTGGACACCGGTCTTGGTGAGAGGCGCGGCGTCTCCTAGCAATTCGGGGGCCAGCAGGAGCTTGGCAATCCCGAAGTCCAGCAGTTTGGGCAGGCCCTCGCCGGTCACCAGGATATTGCCCGGCTTCAGGTCGCGGTGTACGATCAATTTCTGGTGGGCGTATTGCACGGCATCGCAGATCTGGCAGAAGATCTGCAAGCGCTCGGGGATCGGAAGCCGGCGCTTCTGGCAATATGCGGTCACCGTTTCGCCCGCCACATATTCCATCACGATGTATGGCAAGCCCTCCTCGGTGGAGCCGCCATCGTAAAGCGCCGCGATGTTGGGGTGATCCAGGGCCGCCAGAATCTGCCGCTCATTCCGGAAGCGCGCCAGGACGGCCGGGTCGCCGGTATCGAAACGCAGGAGTTTGAGGGCTACACTCTTGCGGAACTGGTCGTCGTCGCGGATCGCCAGAAAGACCGCGCCCATGCCCCCACGGCCCAACAGCTTCTGGATCCGATACGGCCCCACCCGGCGGCCGATCCAGGGGGCCATCTGCGCACCGGCGGTGTCAGGCCGGGCCGAGCCGGCGTCTGAGGGAGTCGAAGTCTCGGTGGAGAAACTGGTGCTGGGGTCGGAGTCCGGGAACGGGGAAGTCGGCACGATTCAGATCATCTTACCCTACAAAGCAAGGGTGAATGCGCGCGAGGCGCGGTGCATTTCCAGGCAGTCGGAGCCGTACTCCAGGTCGTAGCTCACGCGCACGCATTCGGCGGGCAGCTTTTTGGGCTTACGCACCGGGACGAAGCCCGCTCCCAGAGCGTAGGCCAGGGCCGGCGCAAAGATGAAGCCGCGCGCCTCGACGCCCAAAACGACATCCACCTGGGCCTCCCGGTAGCGGTCGTGCAGGCCGTCGATGACCGACCGCAGGCCGCCCGGGTCCTTGAGCAAGGTGGTTATGTCGTAGAAGAGGATGCCGGGCTTGAGGAAGCCGGGCACTTCGCGGATGAGTTTCTTGAGGTCTTCCATGGGCGAACTTCAGTTATACAACAGGCGTGCGCGCGGCCCTAATCGGACAGATCGGACAGGGAGCCGGACGAGGACGTTATCATGAGTAAGGGAGGCCCATGACCATAGAGATCACCAGACCCGAAGTGGAGGCTTTGATTCAGCAGCGTCTCGAGAGCGGAGCCTTCCTGGACGCCGAGGATGTCATTCTCCAAGCGCTCCGTTCTTCCGAGCCGCCGCCCAAGAAGAGCCTTGTCCAGTTCTTCCGGGAATCGCCGCTGGTTGGCCTGGAGTTGGAGTTTGAGCGAGATAGGGACACCGGGCGGGACGTTGACTTGTGAACGGTTTCGAGCGCCTGCTTCATATTAGCGTCCTGACCCTTGGGGAAATCCGCAAGGGCGTTGTCAATCTTCCGGCGGGCAAGCGGAGAACGAACCTGGAGATCTGGGTTGATATCGAGTTGAGGGAGCGCTTTGCCGGAAGAATCCTGCTTGTGGATGCCGCCGTGGCGGACCGGTGGAGCATCCTCGCCGGTGAAGCCAAACGCAAGGGCACCCCGATCGGCACCGTGGACGGAATCCTGGCCGCTACGGCTCTGCACCACAATCTAACTGTGGTAATCCGCAACGTAAGCGACTTCCGTAGAATGCCGGCCCCTGTCGTGAATCCCTGGGACCCAGCCTGATCCCTTTCGGGCGCCTCGGAATCCCACCCGGCGCCACCTGCGATACCATGTTTGGCAAAGGCCGGCTCCGGCCTGAAGCGGGAGCTATTTAATGGAACGGAAAGCCTGAGGGGTGGAATGGACCTGAAATATTTGCTCGACACACCGCCATGGGATTGGCCAAGAGATACCGGAAAGAGATTTCTGGACGTTCTGCGTAATAATCGGGCGAATCGATCCGACCGGATGGTTGCCGCCGAGCTAGCGGGCGACATTACCGTGGTCAACGACGATTTGGCCCACGCCTTAATTGCGGTCGCAGGCAGCGCTGAGGAGCCACCGAAGATGCGCGCCAAGGCGGCCATTTCCCTTGGGCCGGTCCTCGAATTGGGCGATACGGAATTGATCGATACGGGTGAATTCGAAGATCCGGACATGGTGCCCATTACGGAGACGACGTTCCGCGATATCCAGGACTCGTTCCAGAGGCTCTACCTGGACGACAAAATCCCCAAGGAAGTGCGGCGGCGAATTCTGGAGGCCTCGGTGCGCGCAGCGCAGCCCTGGCACAAGGACGCGATTCGGGCGGCGTATTCCAGCGGAGACGGAGAGTGGATGCTGACGGCTGTGTTTTCGATGCGCTATGTGCGCGGTTTTGAGGAGCAGATACTGGAGTCCTTGAAGAACCCCGACCCTGAGATTCAGTACGAGGCTGTCTCCGCGGCCGGCAACTGGGAACTGGAGGCGGCCTGGCCGCACATCGTCGCACTCGTCAAGGATGCCGGCACCCCAAAGCCGTTGCTGTTTGAAGCCATCGGCGCCGTGGCCAGCATCCGTCCGGGGGAGGCGCGGGAAATCCTGCAAGACCTGGCCGACTCCGACGACGAGGACATCGCCGAGACCGCCGTCGACGCCATCGCGATGGCGGAAGGACGTACATCCGAGGACGATGAAGAGGATGAGGACGACGAAGAGGACGATGAGAGTGGTTGGGTTAATTGAGCGGCACGACGCGTCCTGAACCGATCCGCTCCATGAACGAGAAGGCGTTTCAAGGACTGCTGCAGTCCGGGTTGGGAAGGGCGATTATTTACGCCTCCGAGCATGATGTCCGGCCGTTCCGGCACGCGATCCTGGATGCTTGCCTGCATTGTTATTCATTAGACGTGCAGAGCGAAGGCACACGAGCGGCCTACATGCTGGAACTTGTGGACCTCCTGCCAGACCGGCAGTTTTACTGCGATCAAGTTCTCAAAGCATTGCCGGGCAGTGGAGACGATTGGGACGCCGTTCAGCGCTTTCACTTCGCTGCATGCATGGCGTTCGACGGAGACGAACAGGCGAAGCGGGTGATGTACGAGAGCTTCGAGCCCGGGCCGAGGATGGGAGAAGATATCGCCATCGACTTCGTTCGGATGGACGGACTGAATGGACTTCTTTTTGCGGCAGCTAAAATCGGCGCCCTGATTTCCAAGCCGGAAAAGGTGAATCTGGGTTGGTTGTGGTCGCAGGCTATCGAGATCTGCGGTGAGCAGGAGGCCCGCGCCGCCTGGTGCCAGGCTGGGGCAACAGATCCCAGAGTGGAGGCTTGCCGGTTGGCCCTCATGGCAGGCCAAGCGAACAGCCGCGGCGAATCTGGCAAATGGGAAGAGATCAAGGGGCTCAGCTATGAACAGATGAGGCCGAAGTTACTCAGTCTGAGCGCCTTCCGGCTCAGAGGATGGGGTGAGCAGGCGAGCGCCGGCGACCTGGAGCATGCCGCACAGGGCCTGGTGGCAGCTCAAGGTCCGGCAGGGCAAATCCAGCATCTGAGGATTTTCGGGCGAAGGCCCTACCCGCTGGACCCGGGCCTGCTGGTGGAACTAGCGTTATCCGCTAACGGCGATCTGGGGTACGTTGCGGGTGTGGCGCTTGCACGGATCACCCATCCCTCCATCCGGGATGCCGCCTTTCGGCTGGTTGAGAACCGCCTCGCCGGCCGATCGTTCGCTGTAGAGATGCTGGATCGGAATTGGCAGCCCGACGATCACGGGACCGTGCTCGGCTGGTTTGAGAACGAGCCGGATCGGCAAGCGCGCCACCACATGGGGATGGATCTCCGGCCTTTTTGGAAACGTCACCCCGAAACGGCCAGTGAGCCTGGCATGTTGTGTTCGCTCTATGAAAATGGGCCGTGTTCATGCTGCCGGGGAGTTCGCGATCCGGCGCCTGATCGAACTCGACTCGCTTTCCGCGCCCATGCGGGCGGAATGCGCGCACGACGCGAGTGAAGATGTTCGCCTGCTGGCCGGGACTGCCTGAGAACCCCGGGCGGAAACGCGCTCTTTGTGCTGGTACATCCATTAGCGGGCGCAGCCTCACAAACCCTCCTCATATAGCCATTGTTCTTTCAGACCAACGGATCTAAAATTAAGACGTCTTCATAAAAAGGAGCGCGCATATATGAGATCCCGGATTTTGTTCATATCCGGGCGTCACGAGGATGCCCGCGACCTGACGCGAATGCTGCTGGATCTCCCCGTGGTTCTGGATCACGTGGGTTCTCTGCGGCATGCGCGCACGAAGCTTCAGTGGGACGACTATGCAGTGGTCCTGACGGAAGCCGCTCTCCCGGACGGTACCTGGTTGGAAGCGCTGCACTTGGCGCGCGAAACTTCCCGCGAACTCGAAGTGATTGTGACGGACCCGCATGCCGATGCCCGGTTGTGGGCGGAAGCGCTCAACCTGGGCGCTTACGATCTGCTGGCGCAGCCGTTCTATCGGCCGGAGGTTCGCCGCATCCTGTCGAACGCCTGCTCGCGTGTCCCGGTCCGGAAAGCGTCCATGGCCGCCGTATAATGGTTTCTCGAACCCGAAAAACCATGTCCGCCGCCATTGACGCATTCGTAAAAGAGAACCAGAATCGCTTCTTGGACGAACTGAAGGAGTTCATCCGGATTCCCAGCATCAGCACGCTGCCGGAGCACACTCCGGATATCGGGCGCGCGGCCGCCTTTGTGGCCGGCCAACTGCGCGCGGCCGGTATGGAAAACATCGAGATCATCCCTACCGCGAAGCATCCGCTGGTCTACGCGGACTGGCTGCACGCGCCCGGCAAGCCGACCGTGCTGTGCTACGGACACTACGATGTGCAGCCGGCCGATCCGCTGGAATTGTGGGTGACGCCGCCCTTCGAGCCTGCCGAGCGCGAGGGCAACCTCTACGCCCGCGGGTCGTCGGACGACAAGGGCCAGATGTACATGCACATCAAGGCCGTGGAGGCGTTGCGCGCGGTGAATGGCCGGCTGCCGCTGAACGTCAAGTTTCTGATCGAGGGCGAAGAGGAAGTGGGCGGCGCTTCCATCGCCAAATATGTGTCCGAGAACCCCGCCAAGCTGCGCGCCGATGTGGCGCTGGTTTCCGATACCGCCATGTACGCCGAGCGAATGCCGACGCTGTGCATCGGGCTGCGCGGCCTGATCTACATGGAGGTGGAAGCCACCGGAGCCATGCGCGATCTGCATTCGGGCCTCTATGGCGGCGCGGCGCCCAACGCGGTCTACGGGCTGATCGAACTGCTGGCGAAGGCCAAAAACGCGGACGGTGCGATCCAGATTCCCGGCATCTACGACACCGTCGAGGAGCCGGCGCCCGCCGAACTGGAAAGCTGGCGCGGCCTGCCGTTCGACGAACGCGAGTTTCTGGCCCGGGAAGTGGGGGCCACGGCACTGACCGGTGAGCCGGACCGTACGGTGCTGGAACGTGTCTGGTCGAGGCCGACTTTCGAGGTACACGGAATCGCCGGCGGTTTCACCGCGGCCGGGGCCAAGACCGTGATCCCGGCCAAGGCCACCGCCAAGGTGAGTATCCGGCTGGTGCCGCGGCAGGACCCGGATCGGGTGGTGGAGGCATTCCGCGATTGGGTGCGCGCCAACACGCCGAAAGGGATTCAGACGGAGGTGCGCGTGCTCAGCGCCTCGCCGGGACTGGTGGTCAACCCCGAGCATCCCGCCATCCGAGTGGCCGCGCAGGCGTTCGGAGAAGTGTTTGGAAAAGAGACCGTGTTCATCCGCTCCGGCGGCTCGATTCCGATCGTCGGCGATTTCGCCAATCGTCTGGGCATCCCGACCGTGCTAATGGGCTTCGGCCTGCCGGACGACGGCCTGCATTCTCCCAACGAGAAATATAAGATCCGAAATTACTACCTGGGCATAATGACGGTGGCCCACTTTCTGGAACAGTACGGCCGCCAGCTATGAGGCCAAAAGCTCCCTGACGGTCGCGGCTCTGTATCCTACTGGAATCGCGCGGGCAGGCGCGTCAGAGCCGCGACCGTCAGGGAGCGGTCCGCCGCATAGCCAGGCATAGCGCCGGATCATCCGGGCCGGGGCCTGCCCCGCCACAGGATGGCGAAGGCAACCGCCAGCAAGGCGCCCGTGGCGCAGGTGCCGGCGATCACGTAGTGAATGGGCCTGTGCGGTGAGGGAAGCACCAGCAACAACAACGCCGCTACCGCCGCGAATACCAGCGCCAGACCACCCCACCGCAGATACGCGCGCTTGGCAGACGGCGCCACGCTTCCATTGTAAATGGAACGGGCTGTTAAACTGAGAAACGGGTGTGAATCCAGGTTCCATATCGAAGGTTACGGTGACGGCGCTCCTGCTGCTAGTGGCCGGCTGCCGGAGCGGCCCGAGGCGCGCCGTGGCCATCGGGGAAGCCTACGTTGGGCCGGCCACTCTGAAGATCCGCGGCGACATCCCCATGCAATCCCCCACCGTGGCGACCGTGAAACACGGCGACCGGTTGGAGATCCTGCAGCGGCGGCGCTTGTTTCTGCGCGTGCGGGCGCCCAATGGCGCCGAGGGGTGGACCGACGCCCGGCAACTGCTGGCCGCCGCCGATATGGCCGCGCTGAAGGAACTGTCCGATCGCGCCGCGCACATGCCGGCACAGGGGCAGGCATTCAGCTTCCGCGAGATGACCGTGCACACCCTGCCCGCCGCCCAGTCGCCCAGCTTCGTCGCGATCCAACCCAGCGAGAAGGTGGACGTGCTGGCCCACCTGCGCACCGAGCGCAGGGATCTGCCACGCAAGCCGCTGATTCCGCCGGCGCCCAAGAAGGCCAAAACATCCAAGCCGAGCCAGGTGAAGGCGCCCAAGTATCCGCCGCCTCCGATGCCCAAACCGCCCGCGCCGCCGCCCGATTGGCTGGATCTTTCGAAAACCGATCTCGCCCCGGAGCCGACCGAGGAAGTGCCGGAGGCCCCGGCGCCCATACCGACCGACGATTGGAGCCTGGTGCGCACCGCCGCGGGCCAATCCGGCTGGGTCCTGACGCGGGGGATGATCATGGCGATTCCCGACGAAGTGGCGCAGTACGCCGAGGGCAAACGGATCGTTTCGTACTTCCCTCTGGGGTCGGTGATGGACGGCGGGGAGAAAAAACCCGCCTGGCTTTGGACCACTTCCGCGAGCGGTCCGCAGCCCTACGATTTCGACAGTTTCCGGGTGTTTATCTGGAGTTTGCGGCACCACCGTTACGAAACCGCGTACATCGAGCGCAACCTGCGCGGATACTCCCCGGTTCTGCTGCGCGACGTGGATTTCGCCTCCACCGCCAGGAGCAAAGGCCCGGCGGTCACGGCGAAGTACCCGGGATTTTCGGTGTGCATGGAAGACGCCGCGGGCCAGAAACTGCGCCGCGAATACGCCTTGCTGGGCAATGTGGTGCGCTACGCGGGTGAGCAGGCCTGCGAGCCGCCTCCGCCGCCGCTGGTGGCGATGGAAACCACATCCGGCAGAGGACGCGCGCCCGCGGCCCAGGCTTCGCCCCCGCCGCCCGCAGCCGGCGAAACCTTCGCGCAACGCTTCAGGCGTCGCCTGCGCGCGATCGCCAAGGGCCTGTTCGGAGGCTGAACCGGATCTGTGATAAACTGAATTTCCGCGCGAGTTTTTCGCAATTTTCCGCCCGCCCGGGCGCGTAGCTCAGTTGGTTAGAGCGCCTGCTTCACACGCAGGAGGTCACAGGTTCGAGTCCTGTCGCGCCCACCATTAAAATCAATAAGTTATCGAACGTCATTGTGAGGTCTGCTAGCCCTAGCTAGCGGGGTGACTTGGGGGAGAACTCTGGGGACCGCCTCGGAAAAGATTATGTTGGGCACACCGCTACGTGTCCCGACCGCACCATGCAGGCTTGGATGGAACTGGCGGGCATTAGCGGCGGGCCGTTGTTCCGGTCCATCAATCGGCATGGGTTCAAGCTGGCAGGCTGTCCGGTATCGACGTGGCGCGCGTGGTAAAGAAGCCGGCACTGCGGGCCGGATTGGAGGCCGGATTGGACGCTGCCAAGTACGCCGGGCACTCCCTACGGGCCGGGCACGCTACCACGGCGGCAGTCGCGGGAACGTCGGAACGCTCCATCATGAATTAGACGGGGCACAGGTCGGTTCAGATGGTACGGCGCTGTATCCGGGAGGGGAGCTTGTTTCGGGAGAATAGCGCGGGGAAGTTGGGCCTGTAGAGCTTGACGGTGCAATCGGGCGGGCTGGTCTCACCGATGGTTTTGTTGAGCACGTTGTTGAGATTGGTTGCGACCAGCCATCCACCTGGTAACGATTCGCGCATATCGCGGAGATCCTCGCGGTCCGGGTAGAGTTCTTCGGGCGTGCGGGCAATGTAACGACGTTTTCGACCTTGGGCGTCTGGGTGCTGAGAGCAGCGTTCCAGGAAGGATGAGCAAGAAATGAGTGCTCGGCCGTTTCCCGGCCGGAAGCAACTCCGAGAAGTCAATTCTCGACGCTCCTTGACTTCGCAGAAAGTGTGGAGGGGATGATGCTGCCTCTCGATGTTGTCCGCCCGGCACGGGACTACATCGTTAGCGGCGCCTTCTTTCACGCGCTCGGGGGGCGGCTCGCGCCCGGTCGCCTCTCTCCGAAGCCCGCAAGTCCGGGACTTGGCTCCGATCGGAAACTGCCCACCCATTTGCCCACTCACAGGCCGCGCTTAGTTGCCGCCGGCGGTGGACGGCTCGGGCGGGAGCGAAACTTTGTTCCAATCCGGCGGCTCGACCCCCAGCAGATTATGCACGAAGTAATCCTGCAAGTAATGCTGATCCGACAGCGCACTCACTCCGTGGTCCTGGCCCGGTATATACAGCATGTCGAAGTGCTTTTTGGCTTTCACCAGGGCATTCACCACCTGCATCGACGAAGCCGGGTCGACGTTGTGATCCATCTCGCCGACTATGATCAGCGCCTTGCCTTCTAACCTGTAGGCGTTGTCCACATTGGAAGAAGCCGCGTATTGCGGGCCCACGGGCCAGCCCATCCACTGCTCGTTCCACCAGATCTTGTCCATGCGGTTGTCGTGGCAGCCGCTGTTCGTCACGACCACCTTGTAAAAATCCGGATGGAACAGCACGCCGCCCAGCGAATTCTGGCCGCCCGCCGAAGTCCCGAAGATGCCCACGCGGGTGATGTCATAGGACGGGTATTTGGCCGCCGCGGCTTTGTGCCACAGGATGCGGTCGGGGAAGCCGGCATCGCCCAGATTCTTCCACGCCACGTCGTGAAATGCCTTCGAGCGGTTGCTGGTGCCCATGCCGTCGATATGCACGACGATAAATCCCAGCTCGGCCAGAGCCTGGTCGCTCGAAACCGCGCTGAACGTCTTGGGCACGAACGATCCTTGCGGACCGGCATAGATGTTCTCGATCACCGGATACTTCTTGTTCGGATCGAAATTCAGGGGGCGTATGATGAGGCCCCAGATATCGGTGACCCCGTCGCGTCCCTTGGCCACGAAGACTTCGGGGAACTTGAAGCCGGCAGCCACCAGCGCCGAGGCGTCGCCCTTCTCCAGATTCATCACCAGCGACTGATCCTCGGTGCGCCGAAGCTGCGACTGCGGAGGCAGATCGACGCGCGACCAGGTGTCCACGTAATATTTTTTATCGGCAGAGAACACCGCGGCGTGGTCGCCGTTTTCGGTGGTCAACTTAGTAAGTCCCGTGCCGTCGAAGTTAATGCGGCCATACTGGACGAAGTAAGGATCCTGACCGGGAATCAGGCCGCCCGCCTCGAAGACGATCTGCCGCTTAGCCTCGTCGACGTCGACGACGTTGCGGACGATCCAGTCGCCCTTGGTGATCTGATTCTTCACCTTGCCGGGCCCAGGGGGCGCCCCCCCATCGTAGAGATACAGATGCTCCCAGCCATCGCGCTCCGAGGCCCAGATGATCTCCTTGCCGTCACCCACGTCGTGGCGGTAGCGCCGGCCCCCGGAAAGACCCGGACCGAGCTGGTTGTAATAGATGAACGTCTTGCTCTGCTCGTCGATCAGCGTGCGCGCCTGGCCGGTTTGGGCGTCCACTTCGATGACGCGATAGACCTGGTGGCCGCGCTGGTTATATTCAAACGTGAAGGCGCGGCTATCCTTCCACCACACGGCCGGTGTGATGTTGTAAGCATTCGGGAAGAGGGCGTGGTCGATCTCGACCTCCCGGCCCGTAGCCACGTCGAACAGCGCCGGGTGGGCGATCGCCAGCGCATCGCCGGGCTTGTTGTAGGACATCGTCGAGTGTTTGGGCTGCACCTGGTCGGCCGGCGACGATTCGACGTAGTAAACCTCGCGGTCATAGCCGGGACGCGTGTGGTAGGCCGCCAGTTTCTTCGAATCCGGCGACCACGCCACCGAGCGCAGCGTATAGTAGTTGCCCTCGGAGCCATCGTAGCTCAGCGCCCTGGCCGGTTCTTTGGAACCCACCTGGCGGAGGAACACGTTATAGTTCTCGATCAGCGCTTCCCATTGGCCGTCGAACGAGCGGCACACCGGAGTTTCGGGTGTGGCCGCAGCACCGGCGCCACGTCCGCCACCGCGTCCGCCGCGGCCTCCCTGCGTTGCTTGTGCTTGAGGAGCCTGTACGCAGCCACTCTGCTCCCGGCCGAAGGCGCCGCCACCACCGCCGCCCTGCTGGGGAAACGCCTGCTGAGGAAACGGCTGATACTCGAGTCCGTCGACCGGATCGCCACCTTCTTCAGACGGAAACTCGATCGAATCGTCTGCCGGCCCGCCCTGGCCGCCACGCCCGCCCGGTGCGGCTGCCGGAATCGCCGCTCCCTTGGCGCAGGAATAATCCGCCAGCGTGCACTTGTAGAGGAACCCGTTCGCGCCGAATTGGATGGCCTTCTCGTCATCGAGAAACGTCAACGCGCCCGGCGCGGAGCCGCCTCGTCCGCCGCCGCCACCGCCGCGGCCTCCCTGCACGGGCGCGAAAGGCAACTTGAACGCAGTGTAATGCTCGCCCGATGCGCCGGAAATCGCGGCCGCCAGCTTTTCGTGGTCGAAGGCCGGTTTCTTGGTTCCTGCCGCGGCGTCCACCAGCACGAATTCGGTTCCTTCTTTGACCGTTTTCGAATACCAGAAGTGGTCGCTCCCGGCGATCCAGTTTGCTCTGCCCGGAACGTTCACCACCAGCCCCTGCGACTTGGAGCGGAGCGACTGGCCCCGCTGGTAATCGGCCAACGTGCCTTGTGCGTGCGCCGCCGGCACGGTCGCGGCAGCGCATAGAAGCGCCACCGCGGCGGCCCGGAGAACGAGGATTCGATTCGTCAAGCTCATGGTTTTCTCCTGCTGCGAGACCACTCGGTTCAAGCGATTCAGGTCTTGGGCAAGCTTACAACGGCGGATTTGGAGAGTCAAATGAACCGGCCCGCCTTGCCACGGAGGCCGCATTACGCTACGTTCGGGCGAGGTGAACGTTTTGTGCACCGCGTATTCGTCTATTCGCTACTGGCGCTCGTCGTAGCGGCAAGTTGCCTGGTCGAGTATTAGGGCGGCCGCTGGCTTGCCCGGCTGGCCCCTTCCAAACAGAAACGCATAGCCCTCGTCTCGATGGCCCTCTGCGCCCTATCGCTGGCGGTTTCCCCGGCAACATTATAGGTACCAATTGTTTCATCCTCGCGGCCGCCCTGTTTGCGGGAACGCTTCTGAGCCGTCCGATCGGCTCCCCCGGCATCCTGGTGGCAATGCTCACGGCGGCGGCCGTCGTGGATCCGATCTCCACCCGTGCCGGACCCACGCGCTGGATTGCCGAACAGGCCCAGCACGCGCGCGGTCTGACGCTGGTGCAATTTCTGGCCATCTGTTTTCGGTGGAAAAGGCAACTGGTCAGCGTCATTGGCGTGTCCGACCTGATGTTCTTCACCACCTGTGGCTGTGCTCTGAGACGCTTTGGCCGGCCGGAAACCGCGGTGTTGGCCGTGCCCCTCGTGGGGCTTCTGTCGGCGCTGGCGGTGGGCCTCTTCGCCGGTCTCACGCCGGCGCTCCCCTTCCTCGCGGCGGCGGTGCTACTGTACTCGTATGTTCCGTTTCCAAGCGGCGCTTCTCATCGCGCTCACCACCGCGTCGATTGCCCAGGATAAGCAGACCGGCAAGCAGACCGGCAAGCAGACCGGCAAGCGGCCCGACAACCAGCGGCCCGACAATCAGCCCTTCCCGGCCTATCGCATCATGGGCAACCTCTATTACGTCGGCTCGAGCGACATAGCCTCTTACCTGATCACGACGCCGGTGGGCCACATTCTGATCGACAGCGGCTACGAAGACACGCCGCCGATCATCCGCGATGGAATCGTCAGGCTGGGATTCAAGCCGGCGGATGTCAAAATCCTGCTCAACAGCCAGGCGCATTACGATCACGTCGCGGGCCAGTTGGCTATGCAGCGGCTGACGGGCGCGAAGATCTACTCCAGCGCGCGCGAGGTCGCGGTGCTCGAAAGCGGCGGCAAGGCCGACCCGCGATGGGGCCGCGAGCAGACTTACCCGGCGGTGAAGGTCGATCACGTAGTCCGCGACCTGGAGGCGGTAACCCTGGGAGGCATGACACTGGTGGCGCACATGACCCCCGGACATAGTATAGGATGCACAACGTGGACGATGCGGATCCCGGACGGCGGCAAGGTCTACGATGTGGTCATCGTCGGCGGGACCACCATCAATCCCGGTGTCGAGTTTATCCGAAATCCGACCTATCCCGGCATCGCGGACGATTATGCCCGGACGTTCCAGGTGCTGCGCGCGCTGCCGTGCGACGTGTTTCTGGGAGCGCACGGCGGCTATTACGGGATGTTGGCGAAGTACGAAAGAATGAAGGCCGGCGCAGAGGTGAACCCTTTCATCGATCCGCCAGGGTATCGGGCGTTCATCGACCGGTCGGAGCAGGTGTTTCGGGAGAAACTGGAGAAGGAGAAGGCGGGAAACTGAGCCGCCGGACATACGGACGCTGGGGGTGGTCTCCGCCTATTGTTGTATGGCGATCAGGGTGCCCGCCGGTGTGGTTGCGCCGTTGTAGGTTGCGACGATCGGCTGATCGCCATCCGCCAGCGATGCCGGCACGACTACGTTGAACTGAAATTCACCCGGGAAAACCAGCCCGGCGAACTCGACCGCGGCAGCGATCCCGCCGATTTTGACCACTGGAAGCGGCGACAAGGTTCCCGACTGCACCTCGATCCGCTGACGATCGGCGTGGACGTCTGGCCGAAGCCATTGGCATAGAGCGCCACGGTTTCGCCCGGCTTGGCGGGGGTCGTGGATCCCGGATAGAGACTGGCTGGTCCGATCAGCCCTCCATTCGCGTGCACCGCCGCCACGTAGATCCCGCCGTTGAAAACGAACCAGGACGGCGCCAGCGTCTGTGCCTGAGCCGCCACCGGCGTACTCGCCGACGCGCCGTTCGATACGATCGCTTCCACCGCGCCCTCCATGGCATCGGGCGGCGTCAGAATGTTTACCTGCCCCGGGCTGATGTAATAGATATAGGCGCTCTTGCCATTGACCGTCACGCTTACGCCGTCCAGTTGCGTGGGCATCCGATCGTTGACGAAGTCCGACCCCTGCCAGATGCGGGTATCGCCCCCGGGCGCCAGGTTCGTCCCCTTGACCTCTACCCAGGTGTTGGGAGCGATGGTGGCGCCTTCGCCCTCGGCGTTGGCCACCAGGGTGACCAGGGTCTGCGGTCCGCTTTCGAGCAGAATCGGTTCGGCGCCGATGGTCACCGCCGCCCCTTTGGCGATGGCGGTGGTGTTGCCCGCAAGGTCGCGGTACTCCACATAGGTGGCGGCCGGCGTGTACGATATCGAGCCTTGCGTGTTCCACACCGCCAGGGCGCCGTAACCGCCGGGGCGTGTGAGCGTGCAGCTCCAGGTTCCATTCGAAGCCGATGCGCATGGCTGGCCGATGGTTGCGCCCACCACCCAGTTATAAATCTGGGTATAGGCCGCCGCGGCCGCGGTGGGCTGGCCGGCGGGCGTCTCAATGGTTCCCCAGGTTTCCGACGGTCCCCAGGAGAACCACGCCGCCATCGGCAGATTCACCGTGGAGCGCATCCCGGCCCACAGCAGGTTCCAGCGCGCCAGCCATGCCACTTGCGTATCGGGATCGGTGATATTGCCGTTGCCCCAGCTTCCTTCGGTCTGATACATGGGCTTGCCGGCCAGCCCGTTCTGATCGAAAACCGCGCGCATCTGGGTCGCCTTGGTCACCACCGATCCGAAGCACTCGACAAACGCCGTACAGCCGGAGGTGGAATCCTGTTCAGGCATGGGAAATGGGACCACCAATGCTTCCGCGTTGGTCGCGGAATTTTGCGCCAGATACCCGTGGAATGCGCCGCCATCGGCGTACTTCGATCCGCCGGCTTGCAAGTAGGCGGTCATCCAATTGACCGCGCTATTGGACTTCACAGTGCCCACGGGCCCGGCGACCGAGGGCGTCAGCAGCGCGGAAACGGGGTCCTGATGAATGATGGGATAGGCCGCCTGCGCGAGCGCCACCATTTGGGCATGCGTGCCGCTCCACCAAATGGTGTCGTTGAACTCGTTCCACAGCTCGTAGTAACGGATGTGCGGCTTGATCACGCCGTTGTAGTGCTGGATGAGAGCGGTGAGGAAATCCTTCCAGTCCTGTATGTTGTCCGGCGGAGCGGTGCACTGGACCAGGTTGTTCGGGGAGCTGCAGGTGCTCTGGTCGGCCACCGCCCAACTCGGCGTCAGGCCGAGTGTAATCGACATATTGACCGTGTTGGTGGCCGGGTCCACTAAGCCATGCGCCACAGCGCCGGCCACGTAAGTGTCAAAGGCTTGGAAGTTGAAAACGCCCCTGGACTGCTCGATGGTTTCCCAGGCGAACCCGGGGTGCGCCAGCGCTCCAATCGACACCTTGGGGAAATCGGTCACCGGGAGCGCCGACATGGCAAAGAAGGTAGGCGGGACCGGCGATCCCGTCTGCGCCCAGCCGCAGGCGGTGCAAACGCCCACGAGCAAGATCCGGCAGGCCGTTAGGTTTGCGAATGTGGTGGGTTTGTTTTTCATCTGCGTTCATCCGCGGGGGTGCCCTCTGGGCCCAGCGGCCAATCCTTCTTTCGCCCGTTCTTAGGGGGTTCGGTCCGCAATAGCTCCCGCTGCTTTTCGCCGATCGCCGTCCAAGAGAAGTTACGGACCGCGCGCCCGTAAGCCGCATGCGCGATCTGCGACCGCCTCTCCGGATCGGCGATCAGCGTGGCTATACCAGCCGCGAAGGACTCCGGCGCATCGGCCTCCCACACGCTGTGGCCGTGCAACAGCCCCAGGCCGGCGCTGCCCGAGCTGGTCGAAACTACGGCCCTCTGCATGGCCATGGCTTCCAGTACCTTCACATTGGTGCCCGCCGACACCGTGGTCGGCACAATCACTATGTTAGCCTCCACATAGAGCGGCCGGACATCGGCGACAAAGCCGAGCATGCGGATGCGGCCGTCGGGCGCCGGCTCGGGCGAATCGATAAAAGCACGCCAGTAAGTCAGCGGCTCCGCGCCGCACACCACAGTCACCGTCATGTTAGTGAACTGATCGCGCAGGAGCGGCCAGACACGTTCGGTGAAGAAGCGGTAGGCCTCGATATTCGGAAAGTGGCGGAACGATCCGATGAAGAGCAGGCGCTCGCCGCCGCTTTCCGGCTCGGGGCGAAAGCGATCCAGGTCCACGCCGTTTTCGATCGCCACGCTGCGCACGGCGGGGCCCAGCAGCTCCGCATCCTTATTCGACATCACCACCACCCGGTGGTAGCGGCGCGCCTGGCGCATTTCGAAGCGGCGCCAGCGGTAAAGGTCCCAGGCAGCCGAAAGGGTGCGCCGGCGGCGCGCGATCTGGCCGAACAGGTCGAAGGTGACATCGTGCTCCACCAGCACGGCTTCACGTTCGGGGCCATATTCGGCGAGCTGCGTGTACTCCACCTGCAAGATGTCGAAGCCGAACTCGCGGCGCTCCTGCTCCATCGCGCGGCGCATGGCGGGCGAGCGGAACTCGTGCACTTCGGGCGGCAGCAGCGTGGACCAGCGCGGCTCGCGGTAGCGCGGCTTTTCCACCAGCACCACGCGCGCGCAGAATTCCAGCACAGGCGCAAGCTCCGGGTCGCCCGAGTCCGTGAAAGCGAACAGCTCGATATCGAACTCGCGCGCCATCTCGCGCAGCAAATGGTAGATGCGCACCGCGCCGCCGTGCGCCAGCGGATACGGGAAATAAGGCGACAGCACCGCTACGCGTCGCCGTCCAGCCGCGCAGGCGCGGCCCTCCACCACGCGGAACCAATCGGGCACGGTGGAGCGCTCGCGTTTCGGAAAAGGCCACCAGCGCGGGCGCAGGTAAATCCGGTCCAGCGGCACGCCACGCCAGAAGAGGAACGAAGCCAAATCACAGCGTAAGTGGTGGCGCTCGAGGCGCGAGTTGTAGGCCAGGATCTTGCGCGGCGCGAGGCGGAACGCGGCACGGCGCAGCGCGCTGGAGCCGCCCGCGGGCTCCTCCGCCAGCATCACCGGCGCCAATCCGATGCGGTAGCGCTTCAGCTCGCGCCGTAGCGCCGGCCAGTTCTCCGGAGTGGCCACGAAATGGCGGCGATCGGGCACCAGCGCGCGCACTTCGTCCACCATGCGGCGGCAGAGATCGGGCGGGCCCGAGCAGAACGACACCACCACGGCCTCCGGATCTTTGCCGAGCAGGCGGAAGAGCCAGCGCTTGAGCCGCTGCTTCATTTCATGGCCTGCTCGCCCGCAGCAGCGCAGCCAGCGGCGCGAGCGCGGCCGTCAGCGCCACCGGCGCGTAGCCATCGAGATCCTCGACCAGCCCGACGCGGAGCGCCGAGCATCCAACACTTGAGCCGCCGCTTCATTTCATGACCTGCTCACCCGCGGCAGCGCGCAGGCCGCCAGCGCGGCCGTCAGCGTCCGGATCCACTGCCCGGCCGACGAGTAGATGTAGAGGTTGACAGGCGAAAGCGCCTGTCCCACCTTGCAGTGACTTTGTGGGGCAGGCGGGCCCAGAGGGCACCCCGCCTGCCAACCGATTGCCGAAGATCCGGCGTTTCAGCCACTGCTTCATCGCACGGCCCCGCTCACCCGCAGCAGCGCGCACGCGGCCAGCGGCGCCAGCGCGGCTGTCAGCGTCACCGGCGCGTAGCCGTGCAGGTCCACCACCCGCCCGATGGGATAGGAAATGACCGCCGCGATGGCGCCCGCCGAAGCCGTCAGAAACGAGATCGCAAAGGCGGCCCGATCGCGGCCGAAAGCATCCAGAGGAATGGTGTACATGTTGACGCTGAACGCCGCCACTGCCCCGAAGCTGACGGCGATACCGGCGCAGGACCAGCCCGCGCTGGGCGCCCACGGCAGCGCCGCCGTCGCCAGCGAGAGCAGCGCGGTCAGCAGGCAGACGCGGAAACGCGCCACCACCGGCGGCACGCCGCGATCCACCAGCCGCATGGAGAACCATCCTCCCGCTACCCCGCAGACCATCGCGGCCAGCGGCGGAATCCAGGTGTAGCGCGCCGCTTCCACCAGCGTGAGACCATGCACGGTCATCAGGTAATTGGCGGTCCAGCCGTTCCACAGAGAATAGCCGACCATGCTAAGCGCGTTGGCGGCCACGAAGATCCACAGGCGCCGGTCGCGCAGCAGCTTGCCACGCTCGCCCGCGGCCGGCCGCGTGGAGGGAGCCTGCGGCATGCGTCCCGCGGCCCAGTTCCACAGGGGAATCCACGCCAGGCCGAGCGCTCCGGTGACCATGAAGGCCGCCCGCCATCCGTGCCACACCGCCAGAGCGGTGGCCAGCGGAACCGCCAGGATCACGCCCAGGCTGACGGCAATCTGGTTGAAGGCGTTGCCCACACTCCGCTCGGCGGGCCGCAGATACACATGGATGGCCTTGCCCGCCGCGGGAATGCCGCCCGCCTCGGCGAAACCGAGCACCGCGCGGCACGCCACCAGCCCGCCCAGCCCGCGCGAGAAACCGGTGGCAATTCCCGCCGACGACCACAACCCGATGGCCAGGCTGGCCGCCAAAGTCAGGCCGATGCCGTCGATGAGCATTCCGGCCAAGGGCGCCATCAGGGCGTAGGGGATGTAGAACGCGGTCCAGATGAGTCCGTATTGGGCGTTGGTCAAATGGAACTCCTGGCGGATGGGGACGGCCAGTTGCGCCAGCGTGGTGCGGTCCAGGAAATTGATGGTGGTGGAGAGCACGAACACCGCCAGCACCACCCAGCGGAAGCGTGCGGGGTGCCCGCTGGGCCCGCGGGGCTGCTGTTCAATCACTGGAACTCGATCATGGCCACTTCCCCGGCGGTCGCCAGGCGCGCATTGGTTTTGGGGAAGTATTGGATGGCCACGCGGCGCGGCTTCTGGACACCACAGCCAAGCGTCTGAACGCCTCCGCCCTGGATGGCGATTTTGTAGGGATCCGGAACCAGCAGCTTCACCGTCTTGTGGTCTTCGCCCTCTACCACCAGGCGGAGTTGCTTTCCAAGGCAATCCACCTGTTTCAGCATGCCGTGCGCCTGGCCCTCGGGCTTGGGACCCTCCCACCACGGAACGGCTTGGGCATCCGTCTTGGGAGCGCCGCCGTTGGCTTTGGCCTCTGCGGCGTGGACTTCGGCGCGCGCCTCTGCCTTCAGCCGCTCGATCTCACGCCGGTCCTCTTCGGCCTGGCGGCGTTTTTCGGCCGCTTCGTAATCCAGGCGTTGGTCTTCGATCGCCATGCGCGCTTCGTGCATTTGCGCACGCAGCGCCGGGTCGGTGGCGGCCTGCTCGCCGCCGCGCCAGGCCTTGGCCGCGTCGGCATAGTTGTGGTCGGAAAGGTAGCATTCGGCCAGCGCCTTCCAATTGGCCGGATTGCGCGGGTTGCGCTCGGCGGCGGCCTTCCAGTGGGCCGTGCGCTTGGCCGGATCGGTATCGCGCTGGGCCAGCAGCACGAAAGGTTCCTCCAGCTTGGGATTGATCCCGGCAGCGTGCAGCAGGGCGTCGGAGGCTTTGGCGGCATCCGGTTCCAGCTTGGCGTACTCGATGTAGCAGCGCGCGCTGCCGCTGCCCGCCTTGATGGCTGCTGCGAAATAGCCGCGGGCGTCCTCGGGGTGGCGATCGGCCAGCGCCAGCATACCGAGGCCTTCATTGGCCTCCGCCATCTTCACTCCGTCGTTGAGCAGCTTGCGATATTCGGCGGCCGATTGGGCGCCCTGCAGCAAGTCGGCGCGGGCCAGGCGGGCATCGCTGTCCGAGACCAGGCGTTCCTGGAAATCGCTCTCGGCCATGGCGCGGCCGGAAAGCGTGGTGGTTTGGAAATTGCCGGCGGCGAAGTGCGCTTTCGCCTGGGCCTCGATTTCGGCCGGCGATTTGCCGACCGAGTTGCGGTAGGCGGGGTCCTCATCCACGCCCTGGCGCAGGTTGTATAGCAGGACGCGGATCTTGCCGTAATATTCGGGATCGACCACCAGAAGATGAATGCGGGCCCAATCCAGATCGGGCCGCGGCGGCGGTGCGCCCACGGTGATGTGGACGCCAGTGGATTCAAAGGTGGAGAGGAACTCGACCAGCCCGTGCTCGAACGGCAGCGGCATTTGCGAGGTATTGTCGCGCAGGAAGAGGCGCGTCAGCTCGCGGTAGAGATCGGGCGGGACGGGCGTTTTTTCGGACAGCACGATGGCGTAGCGGTCGCGGCCCTGAATGAGTTTGGCGGGCGCGCCCCATCCCTGGGCGTTCTTGAAGACCAGGATGCGAATGGGCTGCGCGGTCTTCAGATCGGTGTCGCCGATTAGTTGTCCGACGGCCTGGCGGAACTCTTCGAAGCGCACGAGGGTTTCGCGCCCGGCGCGCGAGCCGGCGTCGGTCGAGACTTCGTAGGGGCCCGAGACGAACCTGATCCAGGAATCCGCGCCCGGCAGCAGGACGGGGAAGAGAGCCAGCAGGAGGCTCAACTGGAGGCCCACCCGGAGGCCCAACGAGAGGCCCACCCGGAGGCTCAGCCGGAGGCCCCGCTGGAAGCCGACGATGAGGAAGCGCCGCATTCGTATTTCATTATCCCGCGGCGGGCGGGCGGTGGCGAACGTGCAGCGCGAGGGTTACCGAAACAAAGCTCGAAAACCTTCCTGCTCAAAATGGCGGTCGTTGGTGAGAGCTTCAGCCAGCCCTTCTTTGCGCATCGTCTGCATGGAGATACAATCCGTCAGGCTGTAGCCTTTGTCAGGGCGCGCACGATAGAGTTGTAGCCCGGCAAGAAAAGAGTCCCGGCTCTGCGGGACCACGTGAACGACGGAACTCGCCAAGAGGCCCAGAACAACATCGGCTGCTTCGCGACGAAACGGCGCGGGCGCCGCCGCGAAGAAAGCGAGGTACTCGGTCAACACTTCGTCGGTAGTGACAATTTGCCACGACCCCCGCTCGGATGTAAGCGCCAATGCGCGGCTGTGGGCGCTGTCGGCAAAGTCCGCCAACGCGATCCAGTAGAACGTGTCGGCGAAAACAGCGGTCATACCTCTCGTTTGGGCCAGCCGTAGATGTAGTGATCGTGCTGGCTGGCGCCGTCCTCGGGCATGGCCGCCATGATTTCAGGCGGAACGTTGCGCATGTGGGCGAGAACGATGTCCGCCGCGGTTTGCAGGGGACCCCCGGCGGCCGGTTCCGCAGCGGCCAGGGTGCTGAGCCACTCCTCAAGGGAGAGGCCCTCCGCCGCGGCTTTCGCTTTCAGCGCCGCCGCCGTTTCATCGGGAAGCTCGATCACAGTCATAAGACGTCCCCCACGTCTTCATGGTATCAGCCCTCTCGTTTGGGCCAACCGTAGATGTAGTGGTCGTGCTGGCTGGCGCCGTCCTCGGGCATGGTTGCCATGATTTCAGGCGGAACGTCTTTCATGTTCTCGATAATTATATCGGCAACATGCCGGGGCGGCCGGTCATCCGCCCGCGCCTGTTCCGCGAGCCGCTGCATCCACTCCTCAAGGGAGAGGCCCTCCGCCGCGGCTTTCGCTTTCAGCGCCGCCGCCGTTTCATCGGGAAGCTCGATCGCAGTCATAAGGGGTCTCCCTCGTCCTCATGGTACCAGCCCTGGGCAAATCAACCGGACATTAGTCCACGCTCAGGCAATCCGCGCGATAAGGTCGGCTAAGTCAATCGGCGTGTCCGAACGCTTCGCTCGCTCTAGCGCGGGCGCTATGGCAACGGCTTCGCCGTGATCTTCGAACCACGCGAGAAACGCCGACTGGTCATCCCCGGAAAGACGCTGTTGATTGAGCCAGGTATAATACGCGCCCATATCGGCATCGATCAGGGAACCCTGTGGGTCGAGCTCCGGCGTGCGTTGATGCTCGGCGAGGAGTTCGTTCATTTGTTTCTCGCGCTGGCGCGGGGCGAAGCGAGTGACCAGCGTCAGGGGTTGGGCGCGGCGGAGCGCTTCCCGCGCGGCCCACTGCACGAAGGTCGTCGAAAAGACCTGGGTTCCCGAACCTTCCGTCAGCAGGCTGAGCTGGAAGCGGTTGAGCACCGGGTCTCCGCCCGAATTGAGGCCGGCTTCTTCGGGCTTGATTTGCGCCAGCATGGTGCGGAAGGCCTCCGGATCGAAGACCGCCGCCTCGTAGGTCTTCTGCATGCGGTTCTGCAGCGTGGCGCGCGGCGCCGAGAGGGCGTCGTAGGAGATTCGCGTGATGCTTGCGGGGACGGCGAGCGAGGCGCCGCCATCGATATACCAATGGCCGTAGGGGACGGGATGCGCTTGGGCACGCGACCGCGCGGCCTCCAGCAGGACCTCGACGCCGCCGGCGTGTTTGACCTGAGTGAAGTAGACGCCCTGCGGACGGAGCTTTCGGAAGAGGCGGTAGTCGTTGTTCGCGACTCCCTGCCCGATGATCGCGAGGCCCAGCCGGTGCGTGGGCAGCGCCGGATCGGGCGCCGAAGCCGTGGCCTTCTGCACGTAATCGACCGCGGCGGCGCGGAAGGCGTCGATCTGATGCGTGGCCCACAGGTGCGCGGAGAGCTGTTCCGAGAAGATGGCTGGGGAGTTCACCCAATCGGTCTGCTCCAGTTCGCGCGCGAGCTGGAGCCGCGCGAAGGCGGACATGGCGGTCTCGAACGGACCGGCTTCCAGGGTCCCGAGATAGGTGAACTGCCGGCCGAGGTCGGCCCGTTCGGACGGGAATTTCCAGTCGTAGACGATCAGCTCGCGCAGCAGCAACGGGAGAAATGCCAGTGGCAGACGCCGCAGAAGCGCGATCTGCCGGATCGCCAGTTGCCGCGCCTCGGAAGGGTATCCGGTGAAACTGCCGGGGGTCAATTGATCCGGGAGCATGGCTCAGGCCACCTCCGCGATGCGCTTGCCCGTGGAGAGACGCGCGTCGAAGCCGAAGTACGCGCCCAGGGTCGGTATGAGGTCGGTCGACTCGACGGGGCGATCGACGACCACGTTCTGTTTGACGCCCGGACCGAGGACCATCATCCATGTGGTGCGCGAAAGAGCGTCGCCGGTGCGGTGATGCTGGAAGCCGTTGCCGCCGGAATCGATGTCGGAATCGCGGCCGAAATCCGGCAGGATGAACATGGTGGTCTTGTTGGCGTATTCGGGATCCTTCTGGATGGTCTGCCAGAGTTCGGCGCACAGGCGGTCGGAGCGTTTGATGCCGTCGAGGTAGAGGGAGAAAGTGCCGGAGTGGGCGATGTCGATGTCGTGCAGGGTGACCCATAGAAGGCTGGGGGAGAGCTGGCGCATGAGCTGCTTGGCGATGTACACGGAGAGTTCGTCGGGGCTGACGAGATTGCGGGCGTGGGCGGCGAAGTCGTCGACGGAGAGCTTCAGCACTTCGGCCATCTGGTCCAGCTCGATCTGGCGGCCGGCGAGCGTGGGCGCGTAGAGCGGTGTTTCGTAGTTGTCGCGGAGGAGGTGCTGATAGCGGGCGCCGTCGGAGGCCGACGAGAGCGCGGCGGAGAGCAGCCGCTTCGGAAGGATTACGCCCGCCCCGAGCCCGGCGCCGTAGAGCTTGTGGGCGCTTTCGCCGATGCGCGCGAATCCATTGCTGGGCGCGACCACCCAGGCGTCGGTAGCGGGGCGTTTCAAGTCTTTGCGGAAGTACTCGAAGACGGTGGGATTGTTGGGGGAGACGGCGGCGAAGTTGTTAAAAGTTTCGTAGACGCCGGTGACGATGCTGGCAGTGGCCACGTAATGGCCGAGGATGCCTTTGTTGACGACGTTGGTCAGGAAGGTGGCCTGGGGGATCAGTTCATTGAGGAGGTGCGGGATGTTTTCCTGGCCATCCGGCATGAAGGTTTCGTCGTCGCGCGCGCCGCCTCCGAAGGTGACGACAACGGCTTTGCGGTTCTTCGGGACAGCCATGCCGCGCAACGCCGCCGGGCCGAAGAAGGCGGCGGCCGAGGCGGCGCCGGTCACGGTGCGGAGGAAGTTCCGGCGGCTCAGGGAAATCGCCTGCGAGATCTCGTGGGGATGGCGGGCCTTCAGGTCGGCGAGGCGCATATACTACCAGACGCTTAGAGACATAATACTACCACTGGCGGGACTCGCGGGATCAGGGGTGCGCTTAGGGCCGACTCAAAATTAACTTTACAGATTGGGTGCACTGGTGTAGTTCCACTTGCGATGATCGAGGGGATTCCATCTGGAGGCGCCGGTAGGGTAGTGGGCGATCGCGATGGCGATGGAATGGGCGGCGAGGCCGGCGTATCGTGAGAGATGCCGGCGCACACGGCGCCGCGGTTGTGCGGCGGGTCGTAAATACCGTATCCGATTACCTCGCTCGCCGCCCATTCTATGGCGAGCGGGCACTGGTTGACGAGTGCGGCGTACGCAGCGCCCCGCCCGGGGCGGGGCATTGCTGCTCGCACAGCGAGCCGGCCAGAGAGAACCGCCCCCAGGGCCAGCGAGACGCGCTTGCGGAAGCGCTGCAATCGGCAGACGCGCTGCAAGCGATTCGCCCGCCCTGAGCGCAAAATGCTATGTATCAAAAGTGCCGGTTGGCAAAGCGGTCTTGTTTTCGGACCACGGACGCGGGACGCCAATACCGACAGCATCGAGGTCTTCTCATCCGCCGATCGGCGACGGAAGACGCTGGTGCGGGGGCTATTCCGGACGCTATCTGCCCAGCGGCCACTTGGTTTTATACCAACAAGGGAACGCTGTTCGCGATCCCCTTTGACGTGGACCGGCTGGAGACTCGCGGGACGGCCGTCCCGGTTCTCGATGACGTTGCCAACCAGCCGGAGAATGGCGGCGTGGACGTGGATTTCGGCGGGGCCGGCGCGCTGGTTTACCGCAGGGGCGGCGGCGCTGCCGGCGTAACCGGTTTGTCGATTCAGACCGCTACCGTTGCGCCGCGCCGCCACGCCCCATGATGGGCCACACATCGACAATCTGATCGCCTCGCGCCACGTAGTAACGGTCGTATACGGCGGTGCTCATGTCGAGCGTCGTGCAATAGATCTCGACACGATCGCCGAGTTTGAGATCGCGATCGGCGTCGGTCCATTTCAGCGTGCCGTACTCGGCGCCTTGACTGCCCACCTGAAGCCAGGGCATCCCCTTCACCTGGTCGGTCGGCCGATTCATGGCTTTGTTGCCGTAGTCGATCGTCACCTGGTTAGGATGACGCTTGCTATCGACCGTGGTGAGGATGGTGAGAGCGCCCTTGAAGTCGTTGTAGACGGTTTCGTCGTCTTTGCCGCCGATGCCGAAATACGCGGTATCCATGAACACGTAGGAGCCGGCCTCGAGTTCGGTGAGACCGTTGTCCTTGTCAATATTGTAAGTGCCGGTGGAGCCGCCGCTGACGATGTTGACGGGCAACCCGGACTTGCGAGCCAACTCGACGGTTTCGCGAACGCCCGCCAGGTCGTCGGCCGATCTCTTGCGGCGTGCTTCCCAGGTCTTGGTGTGGGCCGCACCGCCGGAGTACGCCATGAAGCCCTCGCAGGACATGCGTTTCGAAGCCGCCACCTTCTGCGCCAGTTCGACGGCAGGCGGGCCGTTGGCGATGCCCTGGCGCGTCATGCCGGCAAAAACCGAGACGGCGATTTTGAGACGGGCGTTCTGAGCCGCCGCGGCGTCCTCGACCCAGGCGGCCACCTGCGGGTCATCCACGACAAACATGAAGGTGGGGTCGCGTTTGGACAGGAGCACGGCGCGCGAGATATTGTTGACGCTGGCAGGTTGTTTGGTCCAAAGCACGTGCTGGATGCCGGAGCCCGACATCAATTCCGCCTCCGCTATGGTGGCGCACGTCAGGCCAATCGCGCCCTCGGCGATCTGGCGCTTCGCGACGTCCACGCTTTTGTGAATCTTGACGTGAGGGCGGACCTCGATGCCGGTCGCGTTGCAATGTACGGCCATCGTCTTGATGTTCTTTTCGAAGAGATCCAGATCGACGATCATGCAGGGAGTGGGCAACACATCCTTGGTGATATCGCGGAAGTCGCGGCGAGCGATGCGGGCTTCGAACTCCGCATAGGGGAAGGCGCGGCTGCCGGTCTTGGCGGCCCGAATTCGAGCGGCGCCCAGGAGGCCGGCAGCGGCCCCCATCAGTACTTGTCGACGTGATGTCACAAAAACCTCCTGTTCTATTTCGGGTTTGCCTGCCCCCGGCCGGGGGCTCGCGGCGGCACTTTGTCCCATGGGACGGCCGTCATGCCGTTCAGGTCGTAGACTACGCTGCCGTCGCGCAGGGTCATTTCGCAAAGCAGTTTCTGGGCGCCGTCCAAGCGGCCCCCCGTCTGGTCCGTGAATCCGAATTGACCCTTCTCCAGCCGGAGTACCGCGACGTCCGCCGGCGACCCTACCGAAAAGTTCCCCAGTTCTTCGTGCTGAATCTCCTTCGCCGGGTTCCATGTCGAGCGGAGAATCACTTCATCGAGCGACATGCCCATAGCCAGAAACTTGTCCATGACGTTGAGCATGTCCTTCATGCCGGCGTTCATGCTGGTGTAATGCAGATCGGTCGAGATCGAATCGGGGATGAAGCCCGCCTTCATCAGCGGAATCGCGCAGCTCCACAGGAAACTCGCTCCGCCATGGCCCACATCGAAGATGACCCCGCGTTGGCGGCCGTCGATCATGGCCTTGCTCGGACCCTTGGTCTCGGGATCCTGCTCGCCGCGGTGGCCGCCGTACATGTGGGTATAGATGTCGCCCGGACGGAAGTACTTGTTCAGCAAATCGTACAGGGTGCGCCCCGCGCGGACGTTGCCGCCGAAGTCCACCATCACCGGAATGTGGGCGATCTTTCCGACCTCCTCGGCATTGATATACGGAGTCCACTCCGGGCCGTTGAAGTGCGCGCTCTTGATTCCCACAATGACGCCCTTGTACTTCAGGGCCATGTCGGCCGTGGGCTGGACCTCCATGTCCTGCAGGTTCTGCTCGATCTGTCCCGACCCCATTCCCGCGCCCACGATGTTGATGAAGGATAGAACCCGGGTCTTCTGAGTGTCGATGATGCGAGTCTTGAAGTCCTCGAAGGTGCGCCATCCGGCCGACCCGGCATCCGCCACGGTGGTCACGCCGACCCGCAGGGTGAAACCGTCCGGCTGGAGACCCCAGGAACCGGCGGCATAGGAGTTCTTGGTCAGGCCGGGGTACACGTGAACGTGGATGTCGACCAGTCCTGGCGTGACGTACAGGCCGGCGGCATCGACGGTCTTGGCCGCCCGCGAGGGTGCGATGCCGGCAGCGACGGCGGCGATCTTGCCATCCTTGATGGCGACATCGCGAACGGCGCTGATACGATTCTTGCCGTCGATGACGTGCCCCCCTTTGATCAGCAGGTCGTAGTCGGTCTGGGCACAAGCCATGCCCGCGAAGAGCAACGCGGGCCAAAATCGCGCAAAGGTCATTGAGTTCCGCTCCTTGGTACCGGGTTGCAGCTAGTTTATCCAATGGAATCGACCGGCGCCACCCATAGTGTAAGGGACCCGGACATTTCTATTTGGCGTTGACACCTATAGTGTGAAGGTCCCGGACGCGGCTGGCCGCTGAAAGGTCGCCCCCACTCGCAGCGCCGGCGACCATAAGGGCGAGTCGTGCCGCAGATCCGCAAGTACGAACACGCACTCCCCGGTGGTCGGCCTGCTCGATCGTTCCCATGGATGCAGGGCCACACCTACGCCTCGAGTGTGGCGCAGCCGGGATCCGTCAGACCTTGTGTTTGTCGTAGTCGAACGGCTCATTCACCAGGTGCAGAGCCGATTCGCCCTTGCGCGTCAGATAGATGGTCTTGAGCTCCGTCCGCGGAAAGTCGCTCAGCTTCCGTTCCACGGGGCCCTGGTCCGTCCACTCGAGGATCTGGATCTCCCAGGGATTGAAGGTGGTGGTCAAGCCGCGCTCCTTGGCGATGCGATACAGATGCACATTCCCCGGCTCGTGCCCGCCCAGATACAGCCCGACGACATCCAGCAGAAAGGGGTGTTTGCCGAACATTACGAGGTTGGCCATATGGTCCTCGCCGATGTTGAAGCCGTCGCCGTCGCGTCCGAAAATGGCCTCGATCATCGCCAGCCCCGGCCACACCGTGCTCAGGTTGTCACAAGTCTTGTGGGCCCAGATCTCCTGGTCGATGGGGCTCAGCAGCCGGCCGTTGTGGGTGGCATCCATGGTGTCGTACCGCGTGAAATTCGCCTTCACGTGCCGGTCGAAAAAGTCGTTCATCAGGGGCTCGACGCGCGGGTTCACATCGGCCGTCACCACCGGGTCGGCCTGGATACTCCGCCAGCCGCCACAGAATTGTGTAAACGGGTGCACCACCAGGCCCTGCATATTCTTGACCGACTGCGTGAGGCACATGGCGTGCGCCTTCCACTTAGCGATGTCCAGAATCCAGGTGTCCGGCTCGCCCACCGGCGCGTAGTGCGGAATGCGCTTGAACACCACGCCGTCAGGCACCTTGGCCCAATTGGTGCCGTAGCCGTCGCGCAGGTGCTTGGGCCGCCGCAGAGGCTCGCCGATGTCTACGCCCAGCCGTTGGTTGACATCGTTGAAGCCGCGAATCTCCCAGGTGTCGTAGCCCGTCGACTCGACGAAATGAAACCGCTTGAGGCCCAGTTCCTGCAACCCTGTGACCATGCCCTCGTAGAACTGCGGGTCTGTGCCCACGCCCCAGTTATCAGCCGCCGCGCGCTGGCGGTCGTAGACACCCGTGGCGTTCGGCTTCAGCACGATCCTGTGAGTGAGCGGCATGCCGGGCTTGTCCATCGGCACGAAAATCTGCCGGGACAGGTTGAGTCCCTCGCGGAGTTTGGCCGGCCCGTCCATCTTGTTCGCGACGTTGGTTCGCCGGATGAAAACCGCCTTGGGGTTCTGCTCGATCAGGGGATGCAGTCCGAAATAGGCGTGGCTCACCGGCGCGGCTCGCGCCAGTCTCAGCCCGGGAACCGTCCCGCACGCAGCCAAAGCGCCATAGCGCAGAAAATCTCTCCGGTTGAGCATGGACTCTCTCCTTACACTAATGCCGATCTTACCCGAAAATCACGGCGGCTGCACGCTCCAGTTGGGGAAGGGTAGCCTCGGAACTGGTGCCCCGCCGGGATACCTTCACCGCTTGCGGCGCGGCTTCCGGCCGCAGCAGCATGGCCTTCGTAAAGCTGCCTTGAATGCGGGCCAGCACCGGCAGGTCCTGGGGCCGCCCGTAGTTGACGATGTACAGCACTGCCGGGCCGGCCATCACCACCGCGGCGTTGCAGTTGAAGACGCGCGCCGCCCGCCGGCTCTGAGTCACGTAATCGATCATGTCGAGAGCCAGGTCGGACGGATCCACCACCGGATCCTTATAAGCCACCACCTGCCCTTTGCCGAGCGAATAGTACTCGCGGTCGGGATCTTCGCGCAGATGCTTCAAGCCCGCCGTACGCCACCAGGCCTGGCCGCCCGGCGCGTCCACCACCAGCGTCGTCCCCGCCTCCGCATTTGCCAGGATGCGGCGCCGCACGTCCGCCGCGGGTGTTCCAATCCCCACCGCCACCAGCTCCAGGCAGCGCGCCGGGTCGGGCGCCGGCGGGTTGGCCGCCGCCCGCAGTGCGGGGGAGACGTTCTGCCGGTAGGCCAGGTTGGCGATCTCCAGGCTGGCGTCCGTATTCTCCACCAGCACTGTGATATTGCTCTGCATCGGCTGGCCGAACACCGCGGCGTTCTCCCGCAGCCAGCCCGCTGTACGTCCTATACTGCGCCATGCCGCCAAGGCATCCGCTGCGCCCTTCAACAGCCCCTCCCGAAACCGCGCCTCCAGCGCCATGACGAAATTGCCGCCGGGCATCCACGCTTCGGCCAGCGCCAGTTCCAGAGTGGAGAACGGCACCGACCGCTCCGGGGGCACGCCGGCTTCCTTGTTAGGCAGGTACCCCAGCACCGGCGGCGCCTTCGGATACAACGCCCGCAGGCATTCGACCAGGTAGCAGTTCTGATCGATCCACACGCCGCGCGTAGCGGAGGCCACCGTCGGATCCTGCATATGCACCCCCGGCCACATGCCCGCCTGAAAGACCACGGCCCCGCCGGACTCTGCCTTCGCGGCGTCCCCGAGGCCCACAAACTGCACCTCGGTCTGATGGGCCACCTGAATACGCGCCGCCGCGCAGGCCTTCTCGAAGCCCTCGTTCGGAGAGGTCAGAACCGCCGTGATGCCACCCTCGCGGAGCAATGGCACATATTGAGGATCCGGGTCGTTCCACCGGATCACGGTTTGACGCAAGAGATCCACCGGCATGAGGTGCGCTCCGTTAGCCGTCCTATGTTCTCACATCAACCGCTCCGAAAACAAAGCGGAGAATTGAAACGACTTGCAAAACACTGGTTGTCCTGGCCGAGCGACGGCGTACTCGGAAACTACGGCAGCTTTCCTACAGCGAAACCCCGCGTTACGCTCTTGGGCCGAGTGACGTTTGGCGCTTCCCGCCGCAAAGAGGGCAGGCTGACGCCTTTGCTTTGAGTGCGGCTCCCCGCCCGCAAGTGCAGGAGCGCGCGGACCGTCGTCTGCCGATTGCGGATCCCAGCGGCGGGCAGAGTATGTTCTGAAAGTTTTTAAATAATCCGTCGGGCTCGGCCTATGGGAGTAACGTTGGATCTGTAGGCGGAGAAGCGGCGATCGCGTGCCGCACGATTGCGCCAGCCTACCGCATAGAGACGCCGAACGCCCGGCGCGGCAGGCCGGGCGTTCGGAAAGTGAGGGCCCCCTGTCGAAACTGAACTCTGCCTGAACGGCCACCCCCGGCTTGGCTTGATAACGTCGCAACAGCCTTGGCCCCGAGCGCCCTCAAGGGGCCGTCCAACGAATGGCGGCGATGCGCCCCTTCGGCCCCACCGCCCATCCGGAATCGCGCGTGGCGAACGCCAGGGCATTGAATGCGCCGCTGTCGAAAGTGCGCCAGGTTTGGCCGCCATCGGAGGAGAGGTCCGAACCGGATGTGCCGGTCGAGATCCACAGGCGCGCATCCGGCAGATAGAGCACCGCGGAACGGAAGCCGGCCGGGGGCGTGCCCGAAGGTTCCGCCCAGGTCCGGCCGCCATCGGAGGTGATGGCGATGTTGTGCAGGGAAGCCTCGGGCTGGCTGTAATCGCCCCCTACCGCGATGCCGTGGAGGGCATCGGCGAAGGCCAGCGAGAAGATCCCGGCGTTGGCGGAGTCGTTGCGAATGGGCGTGGCGGCGACGGTCCAAGAGCGGCCTCCATCGGTGGAGTGGAAGACGCGCGCCGCACCCTCGCCTCCGGTGCCGAACCAGGCATCGCCGCTACCGCGCGCGATCAGGCAGGTGCCGCTGGCGGCGAAGGCGCCTTCTCCCTCGAGGGCTGGTGGGGCCCCGAGGCCATCCCCGCGGCGCGTCCAGTGCTCGCCGCCGTCTTCGGTGGTGAAGATCGCCATGTGGCCTTCGACCGCATCGCCCAGCACGATGCCGTGGGTAGCGTCCCAGAACGCCAGGGCGTCGAAGAAGCCCTTGGCATCGGGATTGGTGAACAAGAGCTTCCAATCGAGGCCCGCGTCGGCGGTTTTATAGATACGCGACTGCGCGCCGGGGCCGATGCTCATCAGATAGGCGGTGCGGGCGTCCACGGCGTGCAGATCGCGGAAATCCAGAGTTTCGGCGCCGGAAACCTTGCCGGCCGTCCAGGTGGCGCCGCCGTCCTCCGTGCGGAGCCAGGTCCCACCGGTTCCGCTGGCCCAAGCCACGTTGCGGCTCACCGCGCCGGCGCCGCGCAGAGACGCGCTGACCCCGCTGGTCCGGAGGTTCCAGGTTTGCGCCGCGGCCAGCGACGGGAGCAAAAACACGATGGCGAACCGCATCCCCACCATGTTGGCACACCTGTGTCCTTCCTCACAGGTACTTAGACAGGTACTAGCCGGGTGGGGAAATGGAATTTGAGGTGCACGGTACACATCGGTGCATCTGACGATCAAACTCGAAGAAGCCCCCGGAACCCATGCCAAACTGGCCCAGTCCTTGGTCGAGCATCATCGTCACACGGTGGCGGTGTACGGGTTTGTCAGGGATAGCTTGGCCGCAAGTCAGCCCCACGGCCGCCAATTGGAGGCCGTGAGCCACGTGAGGCTGGCGGAAGCCTGCTCGGACTGGCTGGAACTGCTGGAACCGGGCCTGGAACCACACGTTCGGGTCGCTTTAAACCTCTATTTGGAAGAGGTCGGCAAGGTGGCGCGGGTGGTCCGACGGGAGGCTCCCTCAATGGAAACGGATGTGGACCGTTTAGGCGCGTCGCTCGACGGTGTGCTTCGGATTCTGGAGGCTTCCGCGGAAGCGCGGTACGCTGTGGACAAATGCCACAGCGACACGACCGTTTGACTACAGTGGCCCCACAGGAAGGCTTGGGGGGAATGAAGCCAAAGTGTGTCTTCAGTGTGTCCGGAGCGCGGCGCCTGCTAGAGTAGGAACTTGTCTCCCGACAGGCTTTCATTAGCCGGCCTGACGGTGCCGGTGCTGGCCACCCTGGCGGGCTGGGCCGGAGCGGTGCTAGGGGTTTGGCTCACCGGAATCGGCCGGCGGGCGCGCGTAGTGGTCCCATTCAGCGCCGGAGTGCTGCTGGGGGTGGCGTTGTTCGGCTTGGCCCCGGAATTGGCCACTGAGCTGGGCTGGGCGCGGGTGCTGGCGCTGGCAGGGGCCGGGTACGGACTGCTTCTGCTGATCGGCCGCTATGTATACCCGGTGTGTCCCACCTGCGCCCACGATCACGACCACAGCGGCTGCGAGGCGGAGTTGCACGGCTTCGCGGCGCCGCTGATTGCCGCTGCGGCGCTGCACAGTTTCCTGGACGGATGGAGCGTGGCCACCGCCCAGCTCTCGCTTCCGCTGGGGCTGCGGATCGCGGTGCCCCTGGCGGTGGCGCTGCACAAGGTCCCCGAGGGCATCGCGCTGGGTGGCATTCTGCGGGCGTCCGTGGGTTCCCGCGCCGTGGCGCTGGGCTGGTGCCTGTTGGCGGAAGGAGCCACGCTGGTGGGTGGGGCGGCCGGGTTGACGTTGGCGCCGCAGCTTGGCACTCGGTGGATCACCTATCCCCTGGGTTTCGCGGCGGGCTGGTTATTCTACCTGGGCTGGCACGCGGTACACGAGGAATGGAAGAGCCGTGGGGCGGGTCCGGCCTTTATCTCCGCCTTGACCGGGATGGCGGGAGCGGCGGCGATCCAGCGTGGGGCGGAAGCCCTGTTCCGGTAAGAACTTACGGGAAAACTTGCCGGCCCGACAGCCATGTGGAATTTATTTCCAGGTGCGCTTCGGCGGGGTCGAAGCGAAACTGCACCAGGTCGGCGCGGGCGCCGGGCGCCAAGCCGGGGGCCGTGCCGGGTTCCAGGACGGCGGGTCCACCCGGTCCGAGCGCAGTGGGTACACCGGCTTTCGGGTGGGAGGACGGGTCCGGTCTCAGGCCGGGGGATGCAGCAGGTGCAAGGTCGGAGGATGTGCCAGGCCCAAGGTCGGCGCGGGCGCCAGGTGGGTTTATGGCGCAGCCACGCATGCCTGCCGCGTCGGCACTCATGCCGGCGCTTAGCTTTGACGCTGCGCCACAGTCGCGCAGAGGCGTCGAGACGAGTCTCGACGCGGCAGGCAAAAGTGCCTGCGCCACATCGGCGGCGAAGGTTCCGGGTACCCTTCCCGCGCGGGCGGCGTTCACGGTGGCCATGCGTACGGCGTCGGCCAGGGAAAGGCCTGCCAGACGAATCAGGTTGGCGACGCCGCGGTCCATGCGCAGGGCGCTACCGGCTAGACGGCCGGGGGGGTGCCCCGCCAGCACTACGCGTCCGTCGCCGGTGAGATCCACCTCCTGCTCTCCCAGGCGGTAGCGGCCCGGCGCGGCGCCCGCCGGGGGCGCGGCGTCGGTCACCAGCACGGAGCGCTCCACGCCCTTGGCGCGCAGGGCCACCTTCAGAAAACTGGCGTCCAAATGAATGCCGTCCACAATGAAATCGGCCATCAGGCGGTCTTCGGCGAGTTGATCCCAGATGTAATTGGGATGGCGTCGCAGCACGGCGTGCGCGCCGTTACCGAGGTGCGTGGAAAGCGTGGCGCCGGCGGAAACTGCAGCGGCGATCTGCGCCGTGGTGGCCTCGGTATGGCCGATGGCGGCCACCACGCCCTCTTTAACGATCCGCTCGATGTAGCGCGGCGCGGAGGGCCATTCGGGCGCCAGGGTGACGATGCGGATGCGGTGGCCGGTCGCGTCCTGCCAGCGGCGGAACTCGTCGAAATCGGGCGGACGCACCCAGCGGCGGGGATGGGCGCCGCGCGGGCCGTCTTCTGAGCTGATGTGCGGTCCCTCCACGTGAAAGCCGGCGATGGCCTCGCCTTCGGGCAACTCATCCGCGCCGCGCGCGAGGTTGCGCAGCGATCCCTCCATATCGCCGGGAGACGCGGTGATCACGGTGGGATAAAAGCGCACCACGCCGGTCGCATGCAGCGCGCGGATGGAACGCGCGATCTCTTCGAGCGGCGTCTTGGGATGGTTGTAATCGACGCCGGCGAATCCGTTTACCTGCAGATCGATCCAGCCTGGCGCGACGTAAACGCCGCCCGATTCGAGCGCCGGTGCGATTTTGACGATGCGGCTGTCGAAAGAAATGTCCACCGCGCGGCCGGTGAGCGCGTCGATGCCGCAACAGTTCCGTAGGGTCATGATTTATTCACAAGTTTGTCACATGCGGCCGCACGTAAGTGCAAGTTTCGGCGCGGCAATAAAGTTGTTGAAAAGCCGCCGATGCAAAGAGAATCGTCTGGCTTTCGATAGCCCGCCGCGCTACAAAAGAGGAGTCCATTACGCGTCTGCGCGGCGCGCATGGCGAATCTCGGGGGAGGTGGCCATTGGCGTCGCGCAGCTTTTTTGGAACCGCTTATTTCACGCCGGCGGGCTGGGCGAGATGCACCGGTGAAAGCCACCCGAAGGTATCCGGCCGCGAACCGTCGATCACTCCGAAAAACTCCTTTTGCAGGCGCTCGGCCACCGGCCCGCGCTTTCCCTTGCCGATGGTGATGCGGTCGATCGACCGGATCGGCGTGATTTCAACCGCGGTGCCGGAGAAGAAGACCTCGTCGGCGATATACAGCATCTCGCGCGGGATGAGACCCTCGACCACCGGAATATCCAGAGTGCGCGCCAGGGTGAGAATGGCGTCGCGCGTGATGCCGGGCAGTACCGACGCGCCCAAGGGCGGCGTGTGGATCTTGCCATCGCGCACCACGAAGATGTTTTCGCCCGATCCCTCGCTCACGTAGCCGGCGGTATCGAGCGCGATGCCCTCGGCGTAGCCGTTGGTGATGGCTTCCATCTTGATGAGCTGCGAGTTCATGTAGTTGGCCCCCGCTTTGGCCAGCGAGGGCAGGGTGTTGGGCGCCAGGCGATTCCAGCTTGAGACGCACACATCCACGCCTTCGGCGAGGGCCTCCTCGCCCAGGTACTTGCCCCAGTACCAGCAGGCGATGTAGACATCGATGGGATTCTTCATCCCGTTGACCCCGATGTCGCCGTAGGAGCGGAAGGCGATGGGGCGGATGTAGGCGGAGTCCATGCGGTTGACGCGCACCAGCTCCAGCATGGCATCGGCCAGCGCATCGGCGGAGAAGCCGAGGTTTTCCATGCGGTAGATCTTGGCCGAATCGACCATGCGGCGGACGTGTTCCCGCAGCCGGAAGATGGCGGGCCCGAGGTGGGTGGAGTAACAGCGGATCCCCTCGAATACGGAGCTGCCATAGCTCACCACGTGCGAAAGGACATGGATGGTGGCGTCCTCCCATTTGATGAAGCGGCCGTTATGCCAGATTTTTTCAGTGGGCGTCAACATGGGGTAATTATAACGTGAGCGGGGGTGGGCGCGATGGCGGGCGGGGCCGGCGCGCCGGGGCGAAGCGCGTGGCGCCTGCTTGGGGGCAAACGGCTCATATGAGCGTTGCGACAACTGTAACCTACTGATATTAAGCGTGTTAATTTTCGATGAACGCTCAACTTGAGCGTTCCTGCCTCCCGCATGGCGCAGGGACCGCTCCGGCACGGACCTCACGGACCTCACGGGGCGGTCTCGGCGAGAAGCCGAAGCGCGGCCGATCTTGATCTCAGGTTGGTTAAGATCGAGGGATGAAGGCCCGTCTGTATTTAGAGACCACCATTCCGAGCTACCTGACCTCGCGGCCCAGCCGGGATCCGATCGTTGCGGGCCACCAGGCGATCACAAGGGAATGGTGGGAAAAGCGAAGGGGCACTTTCCAACTTTACATTTCGCAACTTGTCCTTGACGAAGCAAGTGCGGGAGACCCTGTTGCAGCACGTGAACGGCTAAAGGTGCTGCAGGATCTGCCACTGCTGGACATCACGCCCGAGGCTTGCAGAATTAGCGTTCAGCATTCTGGCCTCCGGTAAAATCCCTCGCAAGGCAGCTACCGACGCTGTGCACATCGCAATCGCGGCCGTGTACGGAATGGATTTCCTGGTAACCTGGAATTGTGCGCACATTGCGAATGCAGCGATTGCCAAACCGCTTGCCTTCATTTGCCAGGAGCATGCGTGTGAGTGTCCGGTCATCTGCACACCGGAAGAACTAATGGGAGAATAGCTCATGCCGAGGGACCCCATCGTCGATGAGATCTGGCGCATTCGCGAGGACCAAGCCGCCAAGTACGGTTTCGACGTCAAGGTACTCCTTGCGGCCGCAAAAAGGCGACAACGCCGCTCTGAGCGCAAGGTTGTGTCGTTTGTGCCAAGCAAGAAGTTGAGCGTCTGATTCAAGCGATACCAATTGCCTTCTTCACAATTATCCGTGTTGCCGAGCGGAGCGTCACGGGAGTGATTCCATCTCCCGTCTGCCGCGTGTCGGGAACGACTCTAGCGGTTGCGCCTTCTGGAGGGCCTTGTCGCCGTCTAGCCGCGGGGCTCTCTAGGCCAGGACGCCTTGTCCGCCCTCGGGGGGTCTGCTATCCCAGCTTCCAGGGCGCTCGATAAGCGCGCGAGAGCCACTGGTTGGCTTCGGCGTCTCCGGCGATCTGCTCGGTGGCGGCGTCCCAGCGGAGCGAACGGCCCAGGCGCGTGGAGATGTTGCCGAGATGGCACATCACCGCGCTGCGGTGGCCCTCTTCCACGTCGGCGTTGGGACGCTGGCGGCTCTTCACGCAGTCCAGGAAATTGCGGGCGTGGGCCGAGTCCAGGTCGCCTCCCCTGGCTTGCAACGGCTCCATGGCGGGTTTCCTGTCTTTTCCTGAGCCGATATTTTCGGGAGTTACCTGAAAACCGCTGCGCAGCAGAGTCAGCATCCCCTTGGTGCCGTATATCTCCAGAGTGACGGGTTTGCCTTCCGCTATCTCACTTACCGTCCAGTTAATCACTACCTTGGGAAACTGATAAGTCACCTGCTGGATGTCGGGAGTCTCTCCGCCGTCGGTAAGCGCGTATCGGCCGCCGAAGCCGGCTACCTCGGTGGGCGCATCGGCACCCGCGATCCAGCGGGCGATATCCAGGTGATGGGCGCCCCAGTTGGTCATCTGGCCACCGGAATAGTCCCAGAACCAGCGGAAGTTATAAATGCAGCGGAAGGGATCGAAGGGCCGCTGGGGCGCCGGGCCGAGCCACATAGTCCAATCGAATCCCGGCCGGATGCCGGAAGCCATCTCGGTGGGCTTGAGGCCGGGGAAAATGTTGCGCTGCATGCCGGCCTGGATGCGGTGTACCTCGCCGATGCCTCCGTCGCGGATGAGCTTGACGGCTTGTGCATAATGGGCGCCGGAGCGCTGCTGGCTGCCGGTCTGGAAGACGCGCCCGTGTTTGCGCGCCGCCTCGACCATGCGGCGGCCCTCCACCACGGTGAGCGAGAGCGGCTTTTCGCAATAGACGTCCTTGCCGGCCTCGCAGGCGGCGATGGCAATCAGGGCGTGCCAGTGATCCGGCGTGGCCACGATGACCGCGTCGATGTCTTTCTGCTCCAGGACCTGGCGGAAATCGCGAAAGGCTTTGGGGCGGCCTTCGGCCATCTCGATGGCCTTGTCGCGGAAGGGATCGTAGAGGTCGCACACCGCGACGGGATCGACGTCGGGCTGTTTAAGAAAAGTGCCCAGGTCCTGGCGGCCGCGGCCCCCGGTGCCGATCATTCCCAGGCGGATGCGGTCGCTGGCGCCGGCCACGCGGCTGGCGCCGAGGGCGGTCAGCGCGCCCATGGCAAAGCTGCGGCGATTCATATGGAAAACCCTCTCTGAATATAGTATCGTCCGCCTGCACGCAGGTGGGGCGGGCGGGCCCAGTGGGCACCCCGCCTGCCTCTTGGTCAAGCTCCGCGCAGAGGGCGCGGGCTTCGCCCGGCGCGGACAGCCGAATCGGCTGTCCTACCAACGGCACAACACACTTGGGGCTGACGGAAGAATAAGTGCGCAGCCGCCGCCGAAGGGCTGCCCCACGTTAGCCAACAGAATGTGACGTTAATGTTTGCGCGGTTCCTTAACGCACGACCGGCAGCACCACATGAGACGGATACTGTTTCGACCGGTACACCTTTTGCTCCGCCTTCTGGTAGTCCGAGTCCTTCGCCAGGAAGATATTGTCCACGTACTTTTGCGGATTACGGTCGTACAGCGGGAACCAGGTGCTCTGTACCTGCACCATGATCCGATGGCCCTTCAAGAAAGCATGGTCGTTGCTGTGCAGGTCGATCCGGTAAGGGGTCGCCTGGTTGGGCACGACCGGCTGGGGATGCTCGAAGCTCTCGCGGAAACGGCCGCGCAGGATTTCGTCGGCCACCATCAGCTCGTATCCGGCCAGCGATGAATTCACCGGGTTTGATTCCGGGTAGACGTCGATCAGCTTCACCACCCAATCGCTGTCCGATCCGGTGGTTGAAGCGAATAGCTCGGCCACAATATCGCCGGCAATGTGGACGTCTTCCTTCAGCGGCTCGGTCTGCCACGTCAGAACGTCGGGCCGGCTCTCGACGAAGCGTTGATCTTCTACCAGCCACGCGGGCCAGCCGCCGCCGGGGTAGGTCGGGCTGATGGGGCGATGGCGGTAAGGCACGGGGTGGGCCGGGTCGGAGAGATAGCTATCCGAGCCGTCGTCCGCGGGCGCATCGAAGGAGAGGCGGCCGTTCGAGTGGAAGTAGAGGTTCGATGGCTGGGCCGAGCGCGGCGGCCACGAATCGTACTTCTCCCATCGATTCGCGCCGGTCTCGAAGACCATCGCTTCCGGGAAGTCGCGCGCGCCTTGGTCCTTCAGCCAGTAGGCGAACCAGGGCGCTTCGATCCCGGTCTTGAAGAACTTGCCGGTATTGCTGTCGAGAGGGATCTCGCCCAGCTTGCTGCCATCCATGCGCGCCCAGCCGCCATGGTTCCACGGGCCCGCCACCAGATAGTTCAGGTGATGCGGATCGTCCTTTTCGAAGAGCTCGTAGATTTTCAGCGGGCCGTAAAAATCCTCCTGGTCCCACCAGCCACCGACGTTCAGGTTGGGAACCTTGGGCGAATGGATGTAGCGCGGGAAGGCCTGCTTCTGCCAGAACTCGTCGTAGTTGGGATGGTTCACGAAATCGTTCCACGTGGGCAGCGTTCCGTGCAGGTATTTCTCGTTGACGTTGGAAAGCGCGCCGAGGTCGAGATACCACTGGTAGGTATCGGCGCGATCGAACTCGAAATGGGTGTTGGCCTCCTTGGCGGTTTCCATCATGGCGGCGTATTCGAACCCGTAGCTGAGGCGGAAGGCGCCATTGTGATGGAAGTCGTCGCCCAGGAACATGTCGGCGGGCGAGGCCTGCTCGGACGCGGCCTTGAGGGCGGGGTGCGGCTCGAGCAGCGCCATGGTAGTCAGCCAGCCGCCGTAAGAGATCCCCAGGATTCCCACCCGCCCATTGTTGCCGCTTACGTTGTGGATCATCCATTCGATGGTGTCGTAGGCGTCGGTGCCTTCGTCGATGCTCTTGGGGTCGGAGGGATCGCGCGGAGGCCGTTGCATCACGAATTGTCCCTCGGATTTGAAACGGCCGCGGATGTCCTGAAAGGCGAAAATGTAGCCATCGGCGACCAGGTGCGGATAGCGGGCGAGCAGCGCCTTCTCGGCGTCGAGAGCGCCGTAGGGAGTGCGCTCCAGCAGGATCGGCAGAGGGCCGGAGGCATCGCGGGGAGTAAAGAGGACGGTGTGCAGCTTGACGCCGTCGCGGGTGGGGATCATGGCGTCGCGCTTCTCGAAGGCGGAATCTTGCGCGAAGGCCCCGTAGACCAGGAGCGCCGGCGCGAGCAATCGCAGGACGGCTTTCATATATCCAGCGACTATACAGGGGCGGCGGGCGGATGTGCAACTTCAGAGGAAGGATGTGCAACTTCAGAGAAAGAATGATTAGCCTCTGGGCCCTGCCGCCAATATTCTTCTTTTCGCTCCCGATGCGGCGCCGTCTGGTGCCGGCACGGTGGACTCTTTCGGAGTGGACGATCCCACCGCTGCATACGAAACCTAAGTGCTGCGGAGTCAGTCGCGGGTAGTGTGGGTTGAGCGGGCCGGATGTTGGTTCGCCCGGCTTAAGCCTTCCGCCGGGCAGCCATTCTGTACGATTTTTCCCGTTGACTTACGTTTTTTATCGTAGTATAGTTGTTTCAGATGACTTCGCCGCGCCGCAACCCACCGCCTATGGCACTTCCCACCGCCGCCGAACTCGACATCCTCGCCGTCCTCTGGAGGCTGGGAACGGCGACCGTGCGGGAAGTCCACGACGGGCTCGGCAAGGACAACGGCTACACCACCACGCTGAAGCAGATGCAATTGATGAGGGAAAAGGGTCTGCTCATCCGCGGCGAGCGCTTCGGATCGCACGTCTACGAGGCCAGCGTCCCCAAAGAGCAAACGCAGCGGCAGATCGCGGGCGACCTGCTGAAAAGGGCTTTCGGCGGCTCGGCAAGAAGCCTGGTGATGGGCGCCCTGGCGGCACAGCCAGCCTCGCGCGAAGAATTGGACGAAATCCGCGGCATGCTGGACACCTTTGCTAAACAGAAAGGACACTCGTCATGAACGCCATGCACCTACTCTCCTCCGAGGCCTGGGTCGAACGCCTTGGCTGGACGCTGGTCCACTTCCTCTGGCAGGGCTTATCGATTGCGGTTTTGTATGCGGCCGCACGCCGGGCGATGGCGCGCACATCGAGCCCAAACACGCGGTACCTGCTCGCCTGCGCGGCGCTCGGAGCCATGATGGCCGCTCCGCTGGTGACTTGGGGGCTGATGCGGCCAGCGGACGCAAGTCCGGACGCCGCCTATCGCATTCGAAGTACTCCCCCAGCACCTTCCACCGCTGCCAACGCTGGCATCGCCACGACCACCACGTTGCCCGCTTCCGTCCGGGCCACGGTGTCCGGCGTGCAGCCGGCACCATTCCTGCCTTGGGTCGTGATGGTCTGGCTCGCCGGTGCGGTGGTGTTTTGGGTGCGGCTGGCGGGAGGCTGGGTGGTTGCCGCACGCATGCGGTCGGTGCTGGTCCGGCGTGCGCCGCCGGAATGGCAGGAGACCCTGAGGAAACTCGGCGCGCGGATTGGTCTCTCTCGCCCTGTGCGGTTGCTGGTCTCCGCGCTGGTCGAGGTGCCGACGGTGGTCGGCTGGCTGCGTCCGGTGGTGCTGGTACCGGTGGGGGCGCTGGGCGGCCTGCCTGCCGGGCAGCTTGAGGCGCTGCTGCTGCATGAGCTGGCGCACATCCGGCGGCACGACTACCTGGTCAACATTCTGCAAAGCGTCGCCGAAGCTCTGCTGTTCTACCACCCCGCGGTCTGGTGGGTGTCGGGGCACATTCGCGCCGAGCGCGAAATGTGCTGCGACGATGTGGCCGTATCGGTGTCGGGCGATGTGCTCACGTATACGCGCGCGCTGGCGCAGTTGGAATCGTACCGCGCCGCACATCTCAGTGCCCATCTCAGTGCCGCGGTTGCCGCCAACGGCGGATCCCTGTCCGCCCGCATCGCCAGGTTGTTGGGCCAGTCAAGGCCAGCCGTCCGCACCGGTCTGGGACCGGGCGTCCTCGCGGTCGCTATGCTGCTGGTGGCCGCGGCATATGGGTTGTTCGGGCAGTCGGACGCGCATCCGGCGTTTGGTGTGGCGTCGATCAAACAGAATACTTCTAACTGGAGTGAACGGTTCCAACACGCTATGGGCGGTGGCTATCAACCTGGCGGGCGGCTGGTCATGCGGAACTCCTCCTTGATGCTTCTCATTCAATTTGCGTACGCCGTCCACGACTCCCCTCACTCGCTCCCCCTGCTGGCTTCTCAGGTAACGGGAGGCCCGGCCTGGATCGATTCCTTGGGCTACGATATCGAGGCCAAACCGGAGGGCAATACCGATCCGAAGCGCACGTGGCTGATGCTGCAAACGCTCCTGGCCGACCGGTTCAAGCTGGCACTCCACCGGGAAACACGAGAGTTGCCTGTCTACGATTTGACGGCGGTAAGGAGTGGCCCCAAGCTGCCGGCGGCGAAGGACGCAGGCTGCGTTTCTTTTCCGCCCGGCACACCGCCGCACTACGTCCCGGGGAAGGTCGACTGTGGCTATGTCTCGGGCCCCTTCCCCGGGTACGAAGCAGGGCTGCTGCACATAAAAGGGAGCAAGGTCCATGTGGCTGACCTCATCAAGGAGCTTGCATCGGTGCTGGACCGGCCGGTCTTGGATAAAACCGGATTCGCTGGCGAATTCGATCTCGACCTGAGTTTCACTCCGGACGAGGCCCTGAGGGGATTCCCGGGCTTCGGAGGGCCGGGCGATCCGGGCGGTTCCAGGCCCCCGGCCGATCCCAACCTCCCCAACCTCTTCGCCGCACTAGAGGAACAGCTCGGGCTGAAACTCGTGCCGGCCAAGGGGCCGGTCGAAGTTCTCGTCATCGATCATGCGGAGAGACCGGCCGCGAATTAAGCTGGCCGGTTGGGTACTTGTTCGTAAAAGGGGCGGCGCCGGCGCTGCACGATTGCCTCAAGTAAGCTGCCGTGTCGCAGAGTCTCGCGCCAGCCCGGGCCGGCCTGGCGCGTGCTTCGGCCCTGCCGCTCCCGCTGGCAGGCATCGCCACAACCGCCGGCCGCTGACGAACCCCGCATGGTCGGTCCCCGGCCGCCCGTAGAACATCAAAAATGACTGCGCAGCGAGCATCTGTGGATGTCCATCGGTTTTGGGAGAATCCGTCTTTCGAACGAGATACGTGATTCTTCAGAACAACTCAGATCGGCGGCCAACATTGTTCTTCTACGCTCCTGACGTGGCGTCCTCTGGTCCCGGCGCCGTCGACGCTTCTCCGGAAAGGCTGTCTTTCAGTCCGCTCCAGGCAGGGCCAGAGGCCTTCTGCCTGCGCCTGCTCAGTCCTCGCGTGCCTGTGCTTAGGCAAACTCAGGCTAGGCGTGTCTTCAGTCCGGGCGGCTGTTATGACACAATAAGCACAAATGCTGGGCCGTACGCTGTCTCATTACGAAATCCTGGAGAAACTGGGACAGGGCGGAATGGGCGCGGTTTACAAGGCTCGCGACACCCGGCTGGGGCGCATGGTCGCCATCAAGGTTCTGCTTCCCGGCAAGGCGTCCGACCCCGAGCGCAGACAGCGGTTTATGCAGGAAGCCAAGGCCGCCTCGGCCCTGAATCATCCGAACATTGTCACCGTTCACGACATCGGATCGGAAGATGACGTCGACTTCATAGTCATGGAGTACATTGCGGGGAAGCCTCTCAATCGGGTGATCCCACGCCAGGGGATGCGGCTGGTGGAAGCGCTGGAGTGCGCCATTCCCATTGCCGACGGGCTCGCCAAGGCTCACGCCGCCGGCATCATTCATCGGGACCTGAAGCCTGGCAACGTCATGGTAGGTGAGGACGGTACGGTCAAGTTGCTGGACTTCGGCCTGGCCAAGCTCGTGGAGGACAGTCGCTCCCGGCGATCTGATAGAAACCCATGCCATGAATGCCGGCGCGCCGATTACCAAGGATGGCGCAATCCTCGGCACAGTTGCCTACATGTCACCCGAGCAGGCGGAAGGAAAGACCGTGGACGCGCGCTCGGACATCTTTTCCTTCGGCGCGATGCTGTATGAAATGGTGAGCGGCCGGAGCCCGTTTCACGGTAGCTCCGCGATCTCGACGCTCGCTGCGATTTTGCACGAGGACCCCAAGCCGGTGAGCGAATTGACTCCCGGCTTGCCGCGCGAGATCGACCGTATCGTCGCGCGCTGCCTCCGCAAGGACCCGGCCAGGCGCTGGCAATCGATGGTGGACCTGCGCACATCGCTCCAGGAGTGTAAAGAGGATTCGGATTCTGGAGTCCTGCACAGCGGAACCGCATCGCGGCCCACCGAGCCGCGCGCCGCATCGGGCCGGCGCTGGGTGTGGGGCGCCGCCGCGCTGCTCGGACTGTCGTTCATCGGCGCGGTCTGGTTCCTCCGCTCGCCACAGCCCGCCGAAACGGCTCTCACCGCGGTGCCTTTGACGTCCCACAACGGTTTTGAGGAGTCTCCCAGTTTCGCCCCCGATGGCAACCACGTGGCGTATTCCTGGAACGGACCGAATGAAAACAACACGGACATCTACATAAAGCTGATCGGTCCCGGCGATCCCCTGCGCCTCACCACCGATCCCGCGCGGGATATAAGCCCCGCCTGGTCGCCCGACGGCCGTTGGATCGCGTTTGTGCGTTTCCTGCCGGGCGCCCGAGCGGGCTATTTCCTGATCCCCGCCCTGGGAGGCCCCGAGCGAAAGGTCGGCGAAACCTGGTCGGAGCCCTTTCTGAACTCGGTTCCCAGACCTCTGATCGCCTGGTCTCCCGATGGCAAGTGGCTGGCCGTGCCGGACAAGGACACGCCGAATGGGGATTTCGGTCTGTTCCTGGTTTCGGTGGCGACCGGAGAGAAGCGCAGGCTCACCACGCCTGTGCGCGGAGGCAGCGATAGCGGAGCCGCTTTCTCTCCCGATGGCCGCACGTTGGCTTTTGTCCGGCGCGAACAGTGGGGCTTGACCAGAATTTCCTTGCTCAGCCTCTCGTCAAATCTGGGTCCGCAGGGCGAGCCCAAGGTTCTTCCGTCTCCCGAACCTGACAACTACGGCCCTGCCTGGACTCCCGACGGTAAGGAACTCGTGTTCTCCTCGGGGACGTTTCGCGGTACGCGCAATCTGTGGCGGATCGCGGTCTCCGGATCGGCCGAGGCGCGCCGCCTGGCCGGCGTTGGTGAGAGGAGCGGCCTGGTGGTATCGATATGGCGTCCCACCGCCGGCCAGGCTGCGCGAATGGTGTACCAGCAAATCAGTCTGGACACCGATGTGTGGCGGATCGAGCTATCCCGGACCGGCAGTTCCGTAGGATCTCCCTCCCGCTTCCTTTCCTCCAGCCGGCAGGATTTCTATGCGGCGTACTCGCCGGATGGCGGAAGAATCGCTTTTCTGTCGGATCGGTCGGGCCGTTTTGAAATCTGGGTCGCCAATAGCGACGGTTCCGGCGTCTCCCAGTTGACCTCGGTCGGCGTTTCGTCGTTGTCGCCCCCGCTGTGGTCCCCGGACGGCAGTGCGATTGCGTTTACGGCGCCCATCAATGGACAGGATGAAGTCTTTTCGATCCGGTCCAGCGGCGGCGAAGCTCGACAGTTGACCAGCGGTCCGGAGGCGAAGGTCGAACTGGGCTGGTCGACCGATAGCAAGCGGGTCTACTTTGGCACGCCGACACGGACGATGAAAGTTCCTTCGAGCGGAGGAATGCCGGTCGCTGCGGATCCAAAGGAAATTAGCCCGCCACGCGGCTGGTATCAAACCGCCGGAGGCTTCGTGTACCTACCCCAGGGGAACGAGCCGATGGAGTTGTGGAAATATCCGGTCCAGTCCGAGCCGGGTCTTCTGGGCCGCCTCTTTTCCGGATCGGACACTTCCGGTCAGCAAGCCGGTGGCGTTCAAGTGCTGCCGGCAATCTTTCACGGTTCCGCGTATTGGGTCACGGAACAGGGTGTGTACTTCGTTCCCCGTGCCAATCGGACCACCATCCAGTTTCTACGCTTCTCCACGGGAAAGATCGAGAAAATCGTGGATCTCGGCAAGGAGGCTTATTACGGACTCACGGTTTCCCCCGATGGCCGTTGGCTGGTGTACTCCGAGATCGAGCAGCAGGGCTCGAATCTGATGCTGGTGGATAAGTTTCGTTAGCCCGGTGCCCGCCGGTCGTTGGCGCGGACCGCCGGCGCCATCCTCCCTCCGCGCGCCAACACGCAAGCCCCTGCCACGCCTGCCCAACTTCTTCTTCTCCGCGTTCTCCTTCCCGCCTCTGTGCCCTCCGCGTCAAAAACCCAGGGCTTGCTCGCACCCGGAAACCCCGCCCTTTAGACTGGCCGGTAAACAATTCACAAACTTCGCCAACTTTCTGCTTTTCTCCAACTCCCTCCACTCCAACGACTTACCACCCTTCCCCGCTTTCTCCCCAGCCGCCCTCCGCCTGCCTGCCGGATACAATGTGGCTTCGGGAGGGCTTCGCGAAAGCGATTTCGACCCGAGGAAAGGGCCTCCGGACGCACCCGTCCGGTTCACCCCTGGTTAACTCTTTTGGTTTCAATAAGGCCCTCCGAATTTCCCGGACATGTATGTCCGGAATGGGTTCGTTTATGGAAGAAAACTACGCAAACACCGCCGAGCGGGTCGGCACGGCCGCCTGGGTTGGCCGCCAACAAGCCTTCGCCAAGGTCGCCAACCAGTGCTCCGCTGCCCAGGGGCTGTCCCTGAAGCAGATGAAAGAGACCCGCACCTCAAGGAGACCACCCATACAGTCATCCGCGAATGGAACCGCATCGCCCGCCGCCTGGACGAGATGGATCCCCCAAACCGGTAGCTTCAACGCCGGTGCTGGGTCCGCCCCGGTCCCGCCCCGCTACCCCGTGCACAACCCCGGCCCGTCCAGCCCCGTGGTCTTCAAGAATCCGTCGCGGACATCGAAGATGCCGGGGAACTTCTTCTCCCAGCCGCGGTTGGCCACGGGCACGTATTCGCGGGCGTTGGCTTCCAGCGCGGAAACGCCGGGCACGTGCGCGGCGATGCCTACCGAGTGCACCAGCGCGGCGCCGGGACAGGTGAGGTCCTGCGCGCAGCGGAACATTTTGTATTTCTGGGTGGCGGCGGCTAGAAGCAGAGTCTGCGATTGGCCCTTGCAGGCCTTCAGCGCGGCGCCGGTATAGCCCATGTCGCGCGCCAGCAGAAGCGCGTCCAGGCCGGTGAGGGATTCGTCGATCACCACCGGCCGCAACTTGGCCGCTTCGAACATGGTGTTCTGGCGATTGGCGGCCAGATCGCGCGCGGTGGGCTGCTCGATATACTGCACGCGCTCGAAGGCTGTGGGCGCCTTGCCGCGCAACTGACGGTCGAAATCCAGCAGGTAATGGACGTTGGGACAGCGCTCGTTGAAATCCAGCGAATAGAGCCACTCTTTCAGTCCGCGGCGGGCCTGGGCGGCCACCGTGACGCGGTCGATCGAGGCCACCCGGTCCACGTCCCACGCCAGGTCCGCGCCGTTGAGCTTGATCTTTATGGCGGTGACGCCGCTGTAGGGGATCCACTCTTCGAGCGATTCGGGCAGGCCGTCGCCGATGTGTTTCTTCACTTCGGCGGGCGTGAGCGGGTCGGAGGCGCCCACCGAGTGGTACATGCGGATGCGCGGCGTAGCGGTGGACTGGATGTACTGGTCCAAGTATTCGCCGCGGAATTCGGGAGTGAGGTAATGGGCAAGATCGTAGGCTACGAAATCCTTGCCGGCCACTTGAAAGCTGTTGCGGCCGTGGAGGCGCCCGAAAGCGTCGTGGAGGGCGGCATCCACGGGGCTGGCGGTCACCAGGGTACACAGCTTGGGGATGGGGCGCGGCAAGTTCATCTCCCGGGAAGTTTCCGTGGCGGCTTTGAGATATTCAGGCTCGAGCGCCGTGTTGACGTCCAGCGGATGGGCGTAGGCGCGGTAGTCCTGAGTGATGCGGGCGATCTTTTGGGCTAGCGATTTCATGGCCGCCAGCGTGGTGTCGTAGGGGATATCGGGGGCAGGGAAGGACCACACGTTGCCCAGCGGCATGGCGGCGAATCCGGCGGCCGTCTTGCCCTGCTTGGCGTGCAGCCGGCAGTGGACGTTGAGCAGGGTGACGCGGTCGACCTCTTTGCCGCCGAATTTGTAGGGGGCCCGGTAGAGATAATCCTCGAAGCCGATTTGGATCTCGTCGATCTGGGCGTCGGTGGAGCGCGCGGCGGCCAGCAGCATGGGCATGGCCAGAAACTCGCGGCGGCCCACCTTCATAGTCCGGCCTGCGCCAGTTGGCCGCGCAGCGTGGTGAGGTCGCGCTTCATGGCCGCGAAGACCTCGGCTTGCGGGATGGTGATTTTGGCCTTGCCATCGTTGGCGCCGCCGAGCGGGTATTCGAAGTGCTGCTGCAGCGGGCCATGGAAGCCGGCGGCCTTCACCATTTGCAGGAACCCGGCGACGTGAACCATGCCCTCGCCCAATGGCCGGAACTGCGGCTGCCAGGCCCCTTTGGCATCCTTTGCCCACACGAAATCCTTCACCGCGATGCCGCGCAGATAGGGGCCGGTGATCTTGAGACTGTTGATCCACCCGCCCACTCCGCCTTCGATGGTGGCGTGCGCGACATCGAAATTGACGCCCACCTGCGCAGGGTCGATGTCCTGCATGACGATGTGCAGATCCCAGATGGAAGCCCCCACCACGCCGGCGCCGGAGTGGGTGTGGTACATGGCGCAGGAGCGATACTTGGCATTCAGGGCGGCGAGTTTAGCCAGGCGCGGGCGGAAGGCGGCGAGCTGGCGCGGGTAAGGCTCGCCGGTATACTTGAAGCCGCCGAAACGGTAATGCAGAATGCCAAGACCGGCGGCGGTGGCTACCATGTCCTCGGCGAAGGGCGTATCGGCGTCCACGATATCGGTGGTGATCATGGGCACTTCGAGCGACTGAGCGCGGATGGTTTTGACCAGCGCGGGCAGATCCTGGCGGACCTTCTCGGGCTCGATGTGGCCGCCCTTGCGGACGGTGATATCGATGCCATCGTAGCCGATTTCGGCGGCGCCGCGGGCCAGCGCCTCACCCTGCAGAAATTGCAGGTGCTTGGAGAAGATGGCCACCTTGGTGGCGGGCTGCGGTTCGTCGGCTGCGCGGGCCAGCAGGGCCGCGCCGGCCAAAAGACTGCGCCGCGAGATGGAAGGGAGGTCGCGCGTGGGCATTTCCCTCCTAGGATACCGCCGGAGCCGGGGGAAAATGCTTGGAGGACGTTGGCAGGTGCGTAGGCGCCTGGTTCCAAACAACTGTGCCAACCTCTCCCTGACGGGGTGCCCCCTGGGCCCGACTCTGAAAGTGCATCAGAGCCGCGGCTCGAAAGCGCTCAGAGCCGGGCGCCCAGGGCAAGGGCACGCCGTCGGGGGAGCGGTCCGTCAGGGAGCGGTCCACCGGATAGAATTGTGACGGATCTGCCTGGTCATTCCTGGCAGGCCGACAGAATGCATCGCAGCCGGTCGACATCTTCCGGGCTCAGCAGGCCGTGTTTGCAGAAGCGGGCATTGAGCCCGTCGACGTGCCTGCAATCGAAAAGAAGCACGAAGGTCATCATGAAGACCAGCGAAAACAGTGCGCAGTAGTGTGACATAAGTTCGCTCCGATCCTCAGTATGCCGGAAGCAACCGGCGTGTACCAGTACCGGTGGTTCGGGAGCCGTACTGGCCCCAGCGCTCGGTGTGGTCTAGTCTCCGGCCCGAGGGATCAGGATATTTCTTATGCGGTTCGATATGGCGTATTTCCGCCGCATCGCGAAAAGGTTGCCGTCACAAGGACGTTTACGACCGATGCGGCTCCCTAAGCAAATGGTTTATTTGCAATAGCTTACAGCCATCGATGCGGACTTCGCCGGGACGTCGCAAAGCTCTACGTCCGGGCGCCGCCGCAATTCCACCGAGCGCCGAAGTTTGATTCGGTTAGCGTTCCCATCCTCTCAATTTCTGCGGTCTTGCTGTTTACGATAAGATAGGCGCGGCATGAAACTGAAATTGTTATTGCTGGTGTCGGGCGGGGTGGCTCTGGCGGCCGGGGCGGAAACCAAGGTCAAGCTCCCGAACAGCCGCGCCGACCTTCTTCGCGGGGAGAGATTGTTTGAAGTTCATTGCGCGCTATGCCATGGGCCGAAAGGCGAGGGCGCGCGCGGGCCTATGTTGACGAGGGCGAAGCTGCCGCGGGCGCCCGACGATGCGGCGCTGCTCAAGATCCTGGAAGATGGCATTCGCGGTACGGAAATGCCCGCGGCTGGGGCGATGTCCGACCGCGAAATGCGGCAGACCGCCGCTTACGTCCGCTCGCTCGGCAAGGTGGCCCTGAAGCCGGTGCCGGGGGACGCAGCGCGGGGCGCGGAGATTTACCGTGGCAAAGGCAACTGCGCGGGCTGCCACTCGATCCACGGCGAGGGTGGCGTGGCGGGGCCGGATCTATCGGGAATCGGCGATTCGCGCAGCGCGGCCTATCTTCGCGAATCGCTCGTCAATCCGGGCGCGGCCGTGCCCGAGGAGTACCTGCTGGTGACGGTGGTTCCGGGCGGCGGTCAGAGCGTCACCGGAGTGCGGGTGAATGAGGATTCCTTCTCCATTCAGATCCGCGACAGCGCCGGGCGCTCGTATTCGTTCTGGAAAAAGGACCTCGCGCAAGTGAATAAGCAACCGGGCAAGTCGCCCATGCCGTCTTATCAAGGGCAACTATCGGATGTGGAATTGACGGACCTGGTGGCGTACCTGGCGTCGTTGAAGGAGGCGAAATGAGAATCTTGGTCTGGCTGTTGGCGCCCGCTGCGCTGCTGGGGCAGATGAACGTCCCGTACGAGCGCATCCGCGATGCCGGCAAAGAGCCGGGCAACTGGCTGACTTACTCGCGGGATTACTCCGGCCAGCGTTACTCCCCGCTCGACCAGGTCAACACCGGCAACGTGAGCAAACTGCACATCGCCTGGATTCGCCAGGCGGACGAGGCGGACACCTTCGAGACTTCGCCGATCGTGGTGGATGGCCTCTTGTTTGTGACCGAGCCGCCGGACATCGTCGAGGCGCTCGATGCCGTTACCGGCCGCTCCTTGTGGCGTTACCGGAAGGAATTGCCCAACGATCTCAGGTTGTGTTGCGGCAAAGTCAATCGCGGTCTGGCCATCCTGGGTAATACGCTGTATTACGCCAGCACGGACGCGCACCTGATCGCGCTCGATGCGCGCACCGGCAACCTGCGGTGGGACGTGACCATGGCCGATTACAAGAAGGGGTATTCGAGCACGGGAGCGCCGCTCGCGGTGAAGGACAGAATCATTACTGGGATGGCGGGCGGCGAGTTCGGCGTGAGCGGCTTCATCGACGGGTATGACGCCAAGACTGGAAAGCGTGTGTGGCGCTTCAACACCATCCCGGCTAAAGGCGAGCCTGGGAACGACACGTGGGCAGGCGAGAGTTGGAAGACGGGATCGGCCACCACCTGGGTGACCGGCGTATACGATCCGGAGACCAATACGGTTTACTGGGGCACCGGGAATCCCGGGCCGGACTGGAACGGCGACGTGCGGAAAGGCGACAACCTGTACTCGGACTGCCTGATCGCCCTGGACCCCGATACGGGCGCGAAGAAGTGGCACTTCCAATACACGCCGCACGACATGAACGATTGGGACTCGACCCAGACGCCGATTTTGGCCGACGGGATGGTTGCGGGACAGGCCCGGAAGATGGTGGTGCTGGCCAACCGCAACGGCTTTTACTACGCGCTGGACCGCATCACCGGCAAGTTTATCGCCGGCCGGCCCTACGTGAAGCAGACGTGGGCGACCGGTCTGGACGAAGCCGGCCGGCCCATGCGTGTGGCTGGCGCGGAGCCAACCGTGGAAGGTAAGTTGATCTGGCCAAGCCTTGGCGGCGGGTCGAATTGGTATAGCTCGACTTACAACCCGAAGACCGGTCTGTATTACGTCAACGTGAAAGAGGAGGCGGGTATCTATCATAAGGGCGAGGCCGAGTACCGGGCAGGCGCGCTTTTCAACGGCGGGGGCCAGCGCGATTACAAGGACGAGGAACCGTACGGCGCGGTGCGCGCGCTGGAAGTGGCTACGGGCCAGTTACGTTGGGAGTACAAGCTGCACAGGCCTTCGCACTCGGGCCTGATGACGACGGCGGGAGGACTGGTGTTCGGGTCGAACCTCACTTCATTCTTCGCGCTGGACGCGCAGCAGGGGAGCCTGCTGTGGCGGTTCGAGACGGGCAGCGTGATTGACGCCAATCCGATCGGCTACATGAGCGAAGGCAAGCAGTACATCGCGATCGCCGCCGGGCACGCCCTGCTGGTATTCGGGCTGGATTAGGATCCCGTGGCGGAACTCTGCAACGGCCCAAGGTGGGCCCTGCGCAAGCGTAAGTGACGGATTCAAAAAGGAATCGCTTTTAAACCGAAACGACCCATGATGGGCCATGGTGGGCCCAGAGCACTTCTGCTGCGGGCCGTTAGGGCTTCTCAGGCTGCCTGCACGGGCTGGCGCGCGCCCGGCGCAGGCGCCAGGTCTGCGGTCGTATGGTAGTGGCTTTTCAACGCTGACTGATCAATTCCCGGGCCGGGCTCCTGGCACCATGCAGCTTCCCCTGCAAGTCACCCCAAAACACCGCTTGAAGATTGTCGGTAAGTAATTGATTTCATTGGTAGGCTCGGCCGGACTCGTACCAGCGACCACCTGCTTAGAGCACGCGCCCCTAATTCATAGAGTCGATTTGGGTTAGCGGTGCGCGGGCATCAGGAGTGGCCGGATAAGCGCAGTTTTGGCCGGCTCTTTATCTCTATTCGCTAAGGAATTCGCTAACTAAGGTGAGGCCACATCCGGCAACTTCCTGCCGAAGGTGAGCTTCGTCAAGACCAGCTTCCGGCTCGGGGGGAATTCTGAACACGTATCGGCATGGGCAGCCGCACGAACGATCATAAGGGCAATCGCGGAATATCCGAGAGCTTGGCTGAAGAGCCGAGCCTACTTCTTCCGTGGCCTCAAGGTCATCGAGAAGGATCTTCTCAACGCGATGAACGTGGCCGATGACCAGTTCGTGCCCAACTGGTTTCAGGCCGACTCCCTGAACATCGCCCTGGCAGAATTGGAAGTCCTGGAGCAGATTGACGAATCCGAACAGCCTGATCACGACAAGTGCAAACTGATTCTGGATCTCCTGCATCGAGCACAGTCACTCGACGACATCCGGAACTCGGCGAAGAAGCAAGCGGGGTAAACACACGCCAGTCTTGCCGTTTCAATCCCGGCGTCCCGCCCGCTCCGCGGTCGGTGGCGGCCCCGCGACCGCCGGTCGAGAACGTCCATCCGCGCGGCGGCGCCGCTTCCCCGATCGCTGCCCGGCGCCACTGCCGGCCGCCAGCCCGCGATGTCCGTGGCGCGGTGGGCGGTGGCCAAGCGACCGCGGGCCGGGAGCGTCCATCCGCGCGGCGGCGCCGCTGTCGGCAGCCAGGCCGAGCCAGTCCTGCCGTTTCCGCCCGGCGTTCGGCCAGCGGCGCGGTGGGGGCGACCATGCGACTGCGGGGCGAGAGCGTCCATCCTCGGCCTATTATTACGCGCCGTCAAGATTCTCACTGTGGCGCCCTTCCACCCCTTCCACCGCGCTCAGGGACTCTTCCACAACCCGCAGCAGGCTATCGACAATGAATGGCTTGGGCAGCAAAGTGAACCCTTTGCGGGTGACGAAGCGCTGCACCAGATCGGCATCGTGGAAGCCGGAAATGAACAGCACCTGCAGGCCCGGTTGCTTGGAGCAAAGGCGTTCGGCCACCACCGGACCCGTCAAATCCGGCATAATCACATCGGTCAGCAGCAGATCCACCGGTTCGGCGCTATTCTCGAAGGCCACCAAGGCCCTCCAGCCGCTCTCCGCGGCCAGCACGCGATAGCCGGCGCCACGCAGTGCATGCTCCAGCAGCCCCAGAACCGCCCGATCATCGTCCACCGCGAGTATCGTAGCGCCCGCCACGTAATTCATTGTACCGGGCGGCCACCTGGCATCGGGAGGACCCGAAAGAGCCACAAGCCAGCTGCCGCGAAGGTGGGCGGCACTGGCGCACCGGCGCGGCCCACTTCCGGATCCCGCCAAGTCTCCGGCCGCGTGATGGTGTGCTCCTCCCGTGGGGTGCCTCCGCGCCCGGCACAGCCGGCCAACGGTTTCGCAGGGTGCCCTCCGGCCCATCGAATCTCGCGGCCGGGAAAACTAGTTCGACGCCAGCGCGACAATATGAATCCGCCGGTTCTTCTGCCAACAGCCTTCAGTCTGCTCGTTGCAAACCGGCTTTTCCTTGCCGTAACTGATCACTGCAAGCTGGGGCCCGGGAATTCCCACCTGCACCAGATAATCCTTGGCCGATTCGGCGCGTTTCTCCCCCAGCGCCAGGTTGTACTCGGCCGAGCCGCGCTCGTCGCAGTGGCCTTCGATGGTCAGCTTGTAGTTCGGATAGTCCTTCAGGATATCGCGCAACTCGGTGGAATCGCCCTGCAACGCCTTGACCGCGTCGGGACGCAGGGTGTGCTTGTCGTAGTCGAAGTAGGCGTCCTCGATCCGAGCCAGGAGTTGATCGATTCTGGCGCGCGTAGCAGCGTCCGGATAGCTTGGCCGTGCCGTCGGAGCAGGCGCCGGCTGGCTGGCAGCGCGCTCCGCCGGTCTGGCCGCCGGCGTGCTCGGCGTGCTCGCGGCGGGCTGGGGCGCTGGCGTCGCTGGGGGCGTTGCCGCTACCTTTTTGGAACATCCGGCTATGACGATCGACAAGGCCGCGGTTGCGATCACGGCCGCTTCGCGAAAATTCTTCATTTCCAACCTCCAATACGATTTTCAGCGACTCTCCTCAAATAAGGCCATCCTGTTCGGACAGGATTTTGCCCGGCCTCGCGCTTGTCTACACTGATAGTGGAGAACATCGTTGCTCGAATCCGCTCCGCGCAAAGCTTCGGGCTTGATTTTGTGGCTGGGCTTCGGCGGTTTGCTGGTCTGCATCCTGGGCGCCGCCGCCGGAAGTCTGGTGGTCATGGACCGCGTACACCGGGACGAGACCCGCATCCGCAAGGCCTTCGTCTCGCGTCTGGACGCGCTTGACCAGATCCGCTCGCGGATCTATCTCTCGGGCACCTATGTGCGCGACTTCCTGCTCTCTCCCGATCCTTCCGCCGCCGCCGCCGAAGTGGCGCGCCTGGCCGCGCTGGAGCGTGATAGCTCGGCCGCTCTCGAAGGCTACGCGCGTTCGCTCGAATCCGAAGAGCGCGACCCGTTCCTGGCCTTGCGCTCCGAAATCGAGGCCTACTGGAAGATCCTCGACCGGACGGTCGCCTGGACTCCCGAAGAACGCAGCCGCCTGCGCGACTCCTTCTTCTACGACGAGCTGATCCCGCGGCGCAACGCCATGCTGCAAATCGCCGACCGCATCGCCATGGCCAATGAGCGCGGCCTCAATCGCGCCGAAGAGCAGATCACGGCTTCCTCCGACGGCCTGCGCCACTCCCTGATCGCCACCTTCGCCATCACCTTTGCCGGCGGCCTTCTGTTGGCGCTCCTCACCGGCATCCACACCTTGCGGCTGGAGCGCGAGCTGGAGCGGCGCCTGGAGGAGAACGCGCGCGCCCGCGCCGACCTGCGGGAGCTTTCCGCCAGGCTGCTGCGCGCCCAGGAGAACGAGCGCCGCACCCTGGCGCGCGAGTTGCACGACGAGGTGGGCCAGTCGCTTTCCGCGATTCTGATGGAGACCGAGAACGCCGAGGAGGCCGCCACCGCCGCCAAAATGCGCGATCACCTGGGGGCCATCCGGACGCTGGCCGAGAAGACCGTCAATGAGGTGCGCGACCTGGCGCTGCTGCTGCGCCCTTCCATGCTGGACGATTTCGGGCTGGTGCCGGCGCTTAACTGGTACGCCCGCGAGATGAGCAAACGCACCGGAATGAACGTGGTGCTCGCGGCCGACGAAAACGCCGACGACTTGCCCGACGAGCACAAGACCTGCATCTACCGCCTGGCGCAGGAGGCCATCAACAACTCCGCCCGCCACGCCAACGCCCGCACCGTGGAAGTGGAGGTCAAGCGGGACGCGAACCGCGTGCTGTTCTCAGTGCGCGACGATGGCGCCGGCTTCGACACCCGCTTCGTGCGGGGACTCGGACTGCTCGGCATGGAAGAGCGCGTGCGGCGCCTGGGCGGCCACCTGGAGATCGATTCCCACCTGGGGCGCGGCACCCGCATCGCCGCCGAACTGCCCATCGAGGAGCTGGCCCGGAAGAACGGACATGATGCCCATTCGTATACTGCTGGCTGACGATCATACGGTTGTCCGCGACGGCCTGCGCGCCCTGCTGGAGCGCCAACCCGATATGGCCGTGGTGGGCGAAGCCGCCGATGGCCGCGACAGCGTGCGCCTGGCCGAAGAGCAATCTCCCGACGTGGTGGTGATGGATATCGCCATGCCCAACATGAACGGCATTGAGGCGACCCGCCGCATCCTGGCCGCCAACCCCCGTTGCGCGGTGGTGATTCTGAGCATGCACCAGGACGAGAGCTACGTGCTGCGCTCGCTCAAGGCCGGCGCCAAGGGCTATCTGCTCAAGGATTCTCTCCGCTCCGACGTGCTGGAGGCCATCCGTTCGGTTTCGCAGGGCCGTTCCTTCCTCACTCGCAAGGTGAGCCGCATCATGCAGGAGGATTACGTGCGCCAACTGGAGCGGCGCAACCTCGACGACAGCTACGAGCTGCTCACCGACCGCGAGCGGGAAGTGCTGCAACTGGTCGCCGAGGGCCAAACCAACAAGGAAGTGGCCAGCCTGCTCAACGTGAGCATCACCACCGTCGAGACTCACCGCACCCACATCCTGCAGAAGCTCGGGCTGCACAGCGTTCCGGAGCTGATTCTGTACGCCGTGCGGAAGGGCATCATTTCATAGGTGGGGCATGCTCTGGCGCTTTGGCCAGCACTGGCGCTTTGGCCAGCACTGGCGCTTTGGCCAGCACTGGCGCTTTGGCCAGCACTGGCGCTTTGGCCAGCACTGGCGCTTTGGCCAGCACTGGCGCTTTGGCCAG
>JBKQPR010000314.1:0-9700 GCA_052144935.1 Bryobacteraceae bacterium | reverse complement strand
CCCGCTCCGCCTTCAGCGTCCTGGAAGGCGCCGCCGTCCCCGAGGACCTGGCCGGCGCCTGCGCCCAATTCGCAATGCCGGCCATGGCCAGCATGGACCGCAATGGCCTCTACGGCGCACCTCGCGTTCACATGGCCGCGCGCCAAGCCGGAGTGCGCGCGCACATCGGCGCGGAAATCACCTGCACCAACGGCCGCACATATCCATTCCTTGTGGAGACCCGCGAAGGCTACCGCAACCTTTGCCGCCTGATCACGCGCATGAAGCTGCGCGCCAAAAAGGGCTAAGGCGCGGCCTCGCTCGATGAGATTGCGGAATTTTCCCCAGGCCTCATCTGTCTCACGCGCCATCCCGACGCGCGCCTGCTCGAAATCTTCGGACCCCGCCATCTCTACGCCGAACTGCAGCGCCACTACCATCGCGAAGAGGAAGCGCACAACCAGGCCACCGTGGCACGCGCGCGCCGCCTGGGTATCCCGATTGCCGCCACCAACGGAGTGGCCTACGCCGCGCCGGCGCAGCGCGAGTTGCTGGACGTCTTCACTTGCATCCGCCGCCACGTCACGCTCATGGATGCCGGGCGCCTGCTCGAGCGCAACTCCGAACGCCACGTGAAGACTCCGGCTGAGATGGCTCGCCTGTTTGCCGACCTGCCGGAAGCTATCGCCAACACCCGCGCCATTTCCGAGCGGCTCGAATTCACCCTCGATGACCTGGGCTACCGCTTCCCGCGCTATCCCGTGCCGGACGGTGAAACGCAGATGTCATTCCTGCGCAAACGCGTGGACGAAGGCGCGCGGCGCCGTTACCAGCCATATCACGAGCACGCCCGCCGGCAGATTGAGCGCGAGCTGGCGCTCATCGAAAAATTGGATCTCCCCGGATATTTTCTGGTGGTCTGGGACATTGTGCGCTTCTGCCAGGAGAACCACATCCTGGCGCAGGGCCGCGGTTCAGCGGCCAACAGCGCCGTCTGCTATTCGCTCGAAATCACCGCGGTCGACCCGGTCGGCATGGACCTGCTTTTCGAGCGCTTCCTCTCCGAAGAGCGCGGCGAGTGGCCCGATATCGATATCGATCTTCCCAGCGGCGATCAGCGCGAGCGCGCCATCCAATACGTCTACCAGCGCTACGGAAAGCTCGGCGCGGCCATGACCGCCAACGTCATCACCTACCGCGGCCGCTCCGCCGCGCGCGAGGTGGGCAAAGCCCTGGGCTTCGAAATCACCAGCCTCGAAAAGCTTTCCAGCCTGGCCCGCGCCTGGGAGTGGAAGGACCCCCAGGACACCACCGAGCGCCAGTTCCGCGAGGCCGGCTTCGACCTCCATCACCCGCGCGTGCGCAAATTCTTCGAGCTGTACCGCATGGCGCAGGACCTGCCGCGCCACCTCGGGCAGCACTCGGGCGGCATGGTGGTCTGCCAAGGCCAGCTCGATTCCGTGGTGCCGCTGGAGCCCGCCTCGATGCCTGGCCGCGTGGTGGTGCAGTGGGATAAGGAAGATTGCGCCGACCTGGGCATCGTCAAGGTGGACCTGCTGGGCCTCGGCATGATGGCGGTGCTCGAAGATTGCGTCCGCACGATCCCCGAAATCTATGGCGAAGAGGTGGACCTGGCCCACCTTCCGCCCGACGATCCGGCGGTTTATGCCGCTTTGCAAAAGGCCGACACCATCGGCATGTTCCAGGTGGAGAGCCGCGCCCAGATGGCCACCCTGCCGCGCATGAAGCCCGCCCGGTTTTACGACATCGTGGTGCAGGTGGCCATCATCCGCCCCGGCCCCATCGTGGGGAAAATGGTGCACCCGTATCTGAACCGCCGAATGGGCAAAGAGCCGCCCGACTGCCTCCACCCATCGCTGGAGCCGGTGCTGCGCCGCACCCTGGGAGTGCCGCTGTTCCAGGAGCAATTGCTGCGCATGGCCATGATCGCGGCCGGATTTACCGGCGGCCAGGCCGAGGAGCTGCGCCGCGCCATGGGCTTCAAGCGCTCGGAAAAGCGCATGGCCGAAATCGAAGTGAAGCTGCGCGAGGGCATGGACCGCAACGGCATCCGCGGCCCGGCGCAAGAGGCCATCGTACACTCCATCACCGCGTTCGCGCTCTACGGATTCCCCGAATCGCACGCCGCCAGCTTCGCGCTGATCGCCTACGCCAGCGCGTATTTGAAGTGCCACTACCTGGCCGCCTTCACGGCCGCCATGCTGAACAACCAGCCGATGGGCTTTTATTCGCCCGCGATCCTGATCAAAGACGCCCAGCGGCACGGGTTGCGCGTGCTGCCCGTGGATGTGAGTGATTCGGAGTGGGAATGTGGGGCAGGCGCTTCCGCCTGCCAACCCCACACAAACGGCCAATTTCCAGGGGCAGGCGAGCCACACCACGGGTTGGCAGGCGAAAGCGCCTGCCCCACCCTCCGCCTCGGCCTGCGCTATGCCAAAGGCCTGCGCGAAGAGTCCGCCCGCGCCATCCTTCGCGCCCGCGGCATCCGTCCCTTCAGCAGCATCGACGATCTGGCGCTGCGCGTCCCCCAGTTGCGCAAGGACGAAATCAACCGCCTGGCCGAAATCGGCGCGTTGAACTCGCTCGACAAAATTCACCGCCGCGACGCCCTCTGGCAGGCGCAGAGAGCCATCCTGCCGGTGGGACCGCTGCTCGAGCCGTTGGAAGAAAAGGGCCAGCCTTCGCCACTCGCGCCGATGACCACCGAAGAGCGCCTGTGGGCCGATTACAGCGGCACCGGCCTCACCGTGGGCCGCCATCCCATGGCCTACCGCCGCGCCGAGATGAACGCGCTGGGGGTGACCCGCGCCATCGACTTGGCCCGCGTGCCCAACGGCCGCCTGGTGCGGATTGCCGGCTCGGTGATCGTGCGCCAGCGCCCCGGCACCGCCAACGGCTTCGTCTTCCTGAGCATGGAGGACGAAACCGGCGTGCTCAACGCCATCGTCACGCCAGCCACCTTCGAGCGCTACAAATTCCAGGTGCTCTCGGAGCCGTTCCTGCTGATCGATGGGGTGCTGCAAAATGTCGAGGGAGTGGTGGCGGTAAAAGCCGGCCGCGTGGAAGGGCTGCCGGCCGGCGCGGCGGCGGAGGTGCATAATTTCCGGTGAAGACGAGAGAGGATGGGCCTGTTTCCTCGAGCCGCGGCGCGCGGGGGACCTCCAAGCCGCTTGCCTCTGGCGGACTGCCCAGCCATCAGAAAGGTGCTCGGAAACTTTCCCGTGCCGCAGAGCTTGAAGGCTCCAAAATCCTTGTACCGGTCTCCATCCGGCACGTCCGGATCTTGCGCCTTCCACTCAGCCAGTTCGAACAGGTCGTCCTCAGAAACCCGCCGTTCCTTCGCGCGGTCTCGCAGGTGAGCCCACTTCTCCCTTGGAAGCCGCTCCCACTGGATTTTCGGCATTCTTCAACGGCCCATGATCAGAGTGCGGAACTCATCCACCAGTCGGTCCTGTTCCTTCGGATCGTCCTTGGCAAGGTTCTCTTTCAGCCTTTTGAAAAACTCGCGCTTTCGGTTCGCCTGGTTTTCCAGGCCAAGGCGTACGAGCGCGGCAATCGCCTTGCTCACGCTGACGTCAATCGTCTCGGCGTACCGTTTCACCTCGGTGGCGACCGCGGACGGAAGGCCGACGCTATAGCGCGGTCCAGGCTTGCTCCGGCGGTTCGGTTTGGATCTGCGCGGACCGGCTTTCCGGCCGCCACTCGGCGTGTTTGCTTCCGGATGAGGCATATGGAATCAGTGTGCCTCAATGCGCATCACCTATGCAACGTCGAGACAAACGGAACGGACAAAACGGACATCTTCGGCCAGCCTGAACCGATCGAATTTGCGGCGGACCCCTTCCCAGCCAATCCCATATCGATCTATCGATCCCGAGGAGTGGGAAAATCTTGCCTGATCCGGTTCATCGCCCAACAACGCGGTCAGCGCGAAGGCGCATGCCCAACGGCCGCCTGGTGCGGATGGCCGGCTCGGTGATCGTTCGCCAGCGCCCTGGCACCGCCAACGGCTTCGTCTTCCTGAGCATGGAGGATGAAACCGGCGTGCTCAACGCCATCGTCACGCCGGCCACCTTCGACCGCTACAAACTCCAGGTGCTATCGGAGCCGTTCCTGCCGATCGATGGGGTGCCGCAAAATGTCGAGGGAGTGGTGGCGGTCAAGGCCGGCCGCGTGGAAGGGCTACCAGCCGGCGCGGCGGCAGAATCGCATAACTTTCATTGATGGGAAATCGCTCGGATGGAGATCCAAGTCGTTCGACGGAGCCCGCTACGATTTCCAAACGGCGTCCGGTGGTTTCGAGAGGCCGAAGTTTCTCCAGGGAGATCGTTCCTCCCCCGCCGCGGCTGCGGCGGCCGAAGGCGCAGGACGGCGGCGAGTGCCCTTGCGCATCTCGGCCCGGTGCGCTTCCGCCAGGATACGGGCATCCGCGTGCGACCGCAGATCGTCGCCCGTGAGTTCGTGCGCTCCGTCGAAGTTCTTTTCCAGGTCCGCGGTGAGCTTGCTGGCACACAGCGTGGGACCTTCCTGGATGCCCACATGGTGAACGAGAAACAGCCCCAGATCCGCAATCACCACGAAGCGTCTGGGCGCCTGGCCCTTTTCGATGACCTCAAACCGGTATGTGCGCGCGTTCTGTTGCTGCTCGAACCCCAAGTATCTGACTTCCATAATGCCCCCTTCGAGCGGCCCACCACGCACCAGCACAGCTTGGACGTTAAGAGCTACTGGGCGGGCCTTGGTTCGATCGCTGGCTTATCTTCGGACTGCGCCCCGGGCTGCGCCTCTGGAACGTCAACCGGCGTCTCAGCCGGCGAATCGGACCCGGTGCCGCGGTGCAGCTTGCGCTCCATCCGCTTGGCGGCCTTATCCCTCTGGCGTTCCAGCCGTTGCATTTCTTTTTGACGTTTCTTGAAGGTTTCCATTTATTTCCAAGTTCTGGGCCGAACGGAGCGGCCGAAAAAAACTACCAGCGGGGTTCGCGCCGCTGGCGTCCACCACCGCCACCACCTTGGGGCCGCCCACCACCGCCGCCGCCAAATCCGCGGCCGCCGCCTTCGGTCTTCGGGCGCGCTTCGTTGATGTTCAACGCCCGGCCGTCCAGGTTGTAGCCATTCAGGGCCGCGATGGCCTTATCCGCCTGAGCTGCGTCGGCCATTTCGACGAAAGCGAACCCACGCGAACGGCCGGTCTCACGGTCGGTTACTAAGTTAACGCGATCCACACTGCCGTATGGCTCGAAAAGTGATCGGATGGACGACTCGGTAGCCGCAAAATCCAGATTGCCTACAAAAATATTCTTCACTTACAAAATTCCTTCTGTCTTTCAATTGTGCGGGCTAGACCAGGCGATCACAGTTCGGCCAAGTTCAGACGGGACTTTTAAAAGGCACTTTAAACATACCACGTTTCCGGCACGTTTCCTAGCTGTATTTGTACCCGGCTTCACCGCACGCCGCGCGGCGAGTGGCCTCCGCGGAACTACAAGCGCTTCAAATTCACCAGATCGCTGAACACCCCATAGGCCGTCTGCTCCACCCCGGGGTTAATCGAGACCGTGCCGAATGTGCCCATCAAGTCGGTGTCGAACAGGATCAGGTTGGAAGTGCCCGGCGTACACGCCAGCAGGTCGCGGCGGTCCAGCACTTCGGCGCGCACTCGCAGGCTGGCCCCCGTGGACGTGCGGCGGCCGCGGCTCACCAGCCGCACGGTTTTGCCCTGGCGCGCGATCTCCATTACCCGCTCGGGCGTCAGCCGCGTGATGCCGCGCGTCGAAATCCGCTGCGGCGTGACGCGCGCGTCCAGCAGCACGTTGGCCAGCGCGGCGGTCTTGGCGGCGGAGTCCCAGCCCTCCACGTCGAATGCGCCATCCGCCTCGGTGATTCCCATGGCGCGCGCCCTGGCCAAGCCGTCTTCGAGCGACCCTCCGCGCTCCATGGTCTCGATCACCACCTTCGAAGTGGAGTTCAACACCCCCGCAAAACCCAGCACCTTGACGCCCGGCAAATTGCGATGCCACAGGTTGAACACCGGCGCGCCATCCATCACCGCCGATTCGAAGCGGAAGCCCACCCCGGCCCGCGCGGCCTCTTCGCGCAACGCGGCGTAGGCGTGGGCCAGCGGCCCTTTGTTGGCCGTGGCCACGTGCATGCCGCGGGCGAAAGCGGCGCGGATGTGCGCAATGGCCGGCTCGCCGGTTGAAGGCTCGAGGGTGGTCAGTTCGACCGCGATGCGCGCTCCCGCGGCGTCCAGAAAATCTTCGATGGAGGCCGCTCGCGGGCCAAAAACCGGCTCCTCTTCGAGGCCGCCCGCATCCACCGCCGTGCCATGCCGCAGGGTGTGGATGCCCGTAATCGTGAACGGATATTCGCGGCGTTTCCGCCCAATCAGCCGCGCCAGCGCGCGCCCCACGTTGCCGTAACCGATCAGTGCAAGTTTCAAAGGTGCAACTCCGGCGAAACAACCGCGGGGCGCCCTCTCGGCCCGCGTCCGAAACAGCGCCGTACCGAGCCGCGACGCGCTCTCCGAGCCGGCCCAAAGGACACCGGCCCAGAGGGCGCCGGCCCAGTGGACACCGGCACCCGAGGGCACCGGCACCAGAGGACACCGGCACCCGAGGGCACCGGCACCAGAGGGCACCGGCTCCAGAGGACACCCGCCCAGAGGACACCGGCACCAGAGGGCACCGGCACCAGAGGGCACCGGCACCAGAGGGCACCCCGCGATTGTTTCGCCCTTGTTCAGTTTGGCACATGCCGGAACGAAAGCTCCATTCACCGGTATTCCTGCGGCATTCACCGAATCGCGCGGGAAGCGGCGAGGCCGGCGGCGTAGGCTGAAGTCATGGAACCGAACTTCGAAAATCGCGGCTTCGATCGCGACAATTGGGATCGCCGCTGGGAGCGCCGCTGGAATCGCCGCAACAGGCATCGCCACGCCGGCCTGGTGCCGGCCATTGTGCTGATCGCCGTTGGCGCGATTTTCTTCCTCAACAACATGCACATCTTTTACTTTCACGATGTGTGGCGCTACTGGCCGGTGATTCTGATTGCCGTGGGCCTGGTCAAACTGGTGGACTCTCCGGACCATAGCGGCCGCACCGGCGGCGCCATCCTGCTCGTTTTGGGGGCCATCTTCCTGGCGCCCAACCTCGGGTTTTGGGACGTTTCGATCGGCGATCTGTGGCCCTTGTTTCTGATCGGCCTGGGCGCTCTCCTGCTCTTGCAAAGGGTGGGGACCTTTCAGGGGGGCGGGTGGGGCGGCGGCTCCAACTCCAGCGCCAGCCCTGGTTCCGGCCCCGGCTCCGGCTCCGGCCCAGCCCCGGGGACGCTGAACGAGAGTGCCATCTTCAGCGGCGGCAAGCGGAGAATCGTCACGCCCGATTTCCGCGGCGGCGAGCTCTCCGCCGTCTTCGGCGGCTTCGACGTCGATTTGCGAAAAGCAGGCATTGCCGGCGATTCCGCAGTCCTGGTGGTGAACGCCATCTTCGGCGGCTTCGACATCAAAGTGCCCGAGTCCTGGGATGTCGTGTTGGAGGTGACCGCGGTTTTCGGCGGCTGCGACGATCGGACCGTCCATCCCGACTCCACGCTGCCCGGAGTGAAGAGGCTGTTCCTGCGCGGCTCGGCGGTCTTCGGCGGCATCGACATCAAGAACTGAGCGGCGATGCATCCGCTTCTGGCTTCCTATCGGCGGCTGATCGCCTACCTGCTGGTGTGGGCGCCCATCCTGGTGTTGCTGGCCTGGCTCACGCCCGAGACGCCCGGCACGCAATGGCCCGCCGCCGTGGCGCTGCTGGCGCCGGTATGCTTGCTCTACGCCTTTTTCTGCCTCTCGCCGTGGCCCATCTGCCGCGCCTGGCCGTTGCGGCCGGGGAACCTGGAGGGCCTGGTGGCCACCTGGATCGCGGCCTCGGCCATCGGCGGCCTGATCCTGACGGCGGCCGCCCGGCTGGCCCAGTATCTGCCGGGAGCGCCGATCCTGCGCCTGCCGCTGGTGTTCGCCCTGGGATCGCTGCTCTACCTGCTTTCCGCCGGGATCCACTATGCCGTTCTGGCGGCCGGGGAATCGCGCGAGGCCGAGCGCCGCGCGGCCGAGGCGCGTACGCTGGCCCGCGAAGCGGAACTGCACGCTCTGCGCTTCCAGCTCAACCCGCATTTCCTCTTCAACAGCCTGCATTCCATCAGCGCCCTGGCCACCGTGGATGGCCCGCGCGCCCGCGAAATGTGCATCCGGCTGGCGGATTTTCTGCGCAGCAGCCTGCGGTTGGGCGACTGCGAGACGATTCCGCTGAAGGAAGAGCTGGCGCTGGCGCGCAGCTATCTGGAAGTGGAACAGGTGCGCTTCGGCGCGCGGCTGGCGGTTCACGAGCGGATCGAACCCGGCTGCGAAGACTGCCGGGTGCCCGCGCTGCTGCTCCAGCCGCTGGTGGAAAACGCCGTGAAGCACGGCATCGCCGGGCTGGTGGAAGGCGGCGCCATCCGGCTGGAGGCTCAACGCCGCGGCGCCGGTGTGGCAATCCTGCTGGAGAACGCCTTCGACCCCCAATCCGCCGCCGGCCGCAGCCTCGGGCTGGGCCTTGAAAATGTCCGCCGCCGCCTGCGCGTGCGCTATGGCGAGGAGGCGGAAATGGAAGCCGGACCCTCCGGCGATCGCTACCGCGTGTCGTTGCGCTTTCCCTGCGAATCGCCCATGGCTTCCAGCAGCCGCGCATGAGAGGCTGTAAAAGGATCGGTGGGCAGGCGAAACTGGCATGGTCTTGCGGGCCACCCGTGACGACGAAAATGGCAGAGTCCCCCCAGCGCGCCTCCTTCATCTGCTTCAGGGACAGCGCCTGAGCGGCGGAGCATTTGTTGGCGATGACGGCGAAGGCCTGCCGGCGGCCGACCAAGGCCATGTCGATCCAATCGGGGGTTCTTCGGTGATTTCTTCCGTAACGAACCCATTCCGGACATGCATGTCCGGGAAATTCGGAGGGCCTTGTTGAAACCAAAAGAGTTAACCAGGGGTGAACCGGACAGGTGTGTCCGGAAGCCCTTTCCTCGGGGCGAAATCGCTCTCGCGAAGCCCTCCCGAAGCCACATTGTATCCGGCGGGCAGTCGGAGGGTAGTGGGGGAGAAAGCGGGCAGGATGGTAAGTGATTGGAGTGGCGGGAGTTGGAGGGGCAAAGATAATTCGCGAACTTGGTGAACGTCTTCCGGCGGAGGGGCCGAGTTGGCACTTCGGCCGACGCAGGCCGATTCCGGGCGCTGCGGGGTTTGCAAGACGCCGCGGCTTGACGGGCTTTGGAAGAGCGGGTGCGAAGCGGCCGCGGCTTATTTCGCATGCTCGTCGCGGTCGATTCGCGTTGGGGGAGCGGTCCTGAGGCCGAATCGGCGGAGCCAGCGTGTTGGTTCCCGATGCGCGACGACTGGATGGCGTTGGCGGTTCGAGTACTTGGCGTTGGACCGCCGGGTGGCAGGTTCTACTGCCCGTCGACGCGCCGATTCCTAAACACTGGGCGACCAGCGAGGGAGTAACCGCAGGCCAGGGTCTGGGGCCGGCTTCCGAGTGGCCAGGCCGCGGGACTCGCCTAGCTTAGCTAGTTTCTGTCGCGAAACCCGTAAGCTACTGATGCGTTGAGGCTTACTTGCTCCTGTGGCATCCGGGTTCAGCAGTTGGCCCGCTCCGAGCTTAGGGGTCTCTGGCTCGGATCGTCCA
>JBKQPR010000313.1:0-9579 GCA_052144935.1 Bryobacteraceae bacterium | reverse complement strand
CGAAAGCGATTTCGCCCCGAGAAAAGGGCTTCCGGACACACCTGTCCGGTTCACCCCTGGTTAACTCTTTTGGTTTCAATGAAGCCCTCCGAATTTCCCGGACATGCATGTCCGGAATGGGTTCGTTATGGGAGAAATCACGCCGGCTCGGGGGCACCCCGCCGGCCAACCTCAGCGCCAGTGCTAAACTTTGAACGTGCCGACCGGGTCCCCTTTCCCGATCTATCGAGGCGTGGAGACCGAAGCGCTCGCCGCAGGACCCACTCCCCGGATCACTTCGCTGCTGATCAAACCGGCCTCGGCCGTGTGCAACCTGGATTGCTCCTACTGCTTTTACCTCGACCGCGAGGCCGACCCGTACAAGAGCCTGCCGGCGCGGCGCATGACGCTCGAAACGCTGGAGCACCTGGTGGATTCGTACCTCTTCTACTCTTATCCCAGCAGCATCTTCGCGTTTCAAGGCGGCGAGCCGACTCTCGCCGGACTAGCGTTCTTCGAAAAGCTCGTCGGGTTCCAGCAGCAGCACGGACGCAACGGGCAGTCGGTCAGCAACGCGCTGCAGACCAACGGCGTCCTGCTGGACCAGAGTTGGTGCGATCTGTTTCGCTCCTGCAACTGGCTGCTCGGCGTCTCTCTGGACGGCCCCGAGGAGGTGAACGATCTCTACCGCTACAACAAGGAGGGCCGCGGCACATGGAAGCGCGTCATGCAGAGTATCGAGCTGCTGCAGAAGAACAAGGTCGAATTCAATATCCTCTGTGTGCTGAGCCAGGCCAATGTGGGGAGCGCCAGGGAACTGTACCGGTTCTACCGCGGCCTGGGAATCGACCACGTGCAGTACATTCCGCTGGCGGAGTTCGATGGCGACGGCCATCCGCTGCCTTTCACGATCACTCCCGAGCAGTACGGGCGGTTCCTCACCGAGACGTTCGATCTCTGGTGGCCGGAGCGCCGCCGCATGCGCATTCGCTGCTTCGATAACATCGCCGAAGCCCTGGCGGGCCAGAAGCCGGGCACTTGCACGATGCATGAAACCTGCGACAGCTACGTCGTGGTGGAGTACAACGGGGATGTCTACCCGTGCGATTTTTTTGTGACTAGCTCCTGGAAGCTGGGCAATGTCGAGCTGGATTCGTGGCCCGAGATCGCGCGGCGCGCCCGCCGGTACAGTTTCGCATCCAAGAAAACGCTCGCCCATCCCGAATGCCAGGTCTGCGAATACCAGTCCATCTGCCATGGCGGATGCCCGAAATTCCGCCACGGCCCGCACGGCCGGTTTGAGGAACTGGATTACTTCTGCCAGGCGTATAAAATGATTTTTGCCCGCAGCGTCGATCCTCTGCGCAAGGAGCTGCGCCGCATGTATGGCGATACGATTCCGGCGGCGGCGCAAGCCATCAGTCCGTATTAGGATCCATCACGCGCCATCATGCTCATCATGCCTCCAGTGTAGTGTCCAGCAGATAACTGGCCAGCCTGTGGGGCAGCCAATCCTGGCAGGCAATTCTGGCTGCCGTCGGCTTTCAGCCGGCGACGGCCGCGTGCGAGGGATCCCCGGCGCTGAAAAGAGCCGCCTGCGGGCGCGCTCGGGGCCCGTCTTGCGGGCATATCCAACCTTGCCCCGTGCTAGCCTATACTTCGTACTGTTACTTCGTGTGCCATGGGACTCGACCGCCGCGCCTTTCTCGCCACCATGGTAGCGCTTGGCGCGCGGCCCGCGCCGGCTTGCGCCCCCGCTCAGAATGCCGCCGCCGCCGACATCACCCTCACCATCGGCGAAGTCGAGCTGGAGATCGCCCCCCGCCGCCGCATCAAAACCACCGCCTACAACGGCGCCTTCCCCGGCCCCCTGCTGCGCCTTCCCGAGGGCCGGCCCGTCACCATCGACGTGATCAATGAAACCGCCGTCCCCGAGCTGGCCCATTGGCACGGCCTCTTCATTCCGCCCGAAGTGGATGGCTCCATGGAGGAAGGCACGCCCATGGTGCCGCCGCACGGCCGCCGCCGCTACCAGTTTGTACCCCGTCCCGCCGGCCTGCGCTGGTATCACTCGCATATCTTCGCCGGCCGCGATCTGCACCGCGCCACGTACACCGGCCAATCCGGCTTCCTGGAGATCACCGGCGGTCCCGGCCTGGGCGCTGCCGACCAGCAGTTTTTCCTGGCCCTCCACGGCTGGGATCCCTACCTGGCGCCGATGGCCGCGGGCGGCGGCGACAGCTCGCTAGAGGTTGCCTATGGTTCGTTCACCGTGAATGGCCACGCGCTGGGCTTCGGCGAGCCGATCCGCGTCAAGGAGGGCCAGCGCGCTCTCTTTCACATCCTCAACACCAGCGCCACCATGATCCATCGCCTCGCGCTGGCCGCCCACCGGTTTACCGTGGTCGCGCTGGATGGTTTCCCCGTCGCCTCTGCCAAGGAGGTGTCCGTTCTGGAGCTGGCGCCGGGCGAGCGCGTCCAGGCGCTGGTGGATATGAAGCAGCCGGGCGTCTGGATTCTCGGTGACACCGATGACCGCAACCGCAAAGCCGGCATGGGAATCGTGGTGGAATACGCCGGCCGCCCCGGTCCGGCGCAGTGGACGCCGCCGCCGCCCGAGATCTGGGATTACACCGCTTTCGGCCGCCCGGCGAGCGTGCCCGAACCGGACGAACGCATCCCACTAGTCTTTCGCGCCAGGTGGGCCGGCAACCGCTGGGTCGATCACTGGACCATCAACGGAAAAGAGTTTCCCAAGACCGATCCCATCTTAGTCCGCAACCAGGGCCTGTACCGTCTGATCTTCGATAACCAGAGCGACGATGCCCACCCGGTTCATCTGCACCGCCACGCCTTCGAGCTGGTGAAGGTGGCCGGGAAGCCGACCTCAGGCGTGGTGAAGGATACAGTCGTGGTGCAGCCCCGCAAGCAGGTGGAAGTGCAATTCCGCGCCGATAATCCCGGCCCGAGCCTGTTCCATTGCCACATGCAGTTACACATGGACCACGGGTTTATGACGCTATTGCAGTATAAGGTGTGAAGCGGAACAACCGTGGCAATCCCCTCGGACGGGCGGCGACACGGCCATGTGCTCGAACGGCTGTCCTTGTAATTCCGTGACCGGCGTTTCACGGGGTTGATTCCGGCCGACGGCGGAAGAGGACATCCAACGAGTGGGGAAACCCATTCCAGTTCACCACAGCCGGTCCGGTGCTTGTGTTACACTTTGGGCGAATGAGTAATGCAATTACTGTTCGGCTGCCGGAGGATCTGGCGGAGTGGCTGGAGCTTGCCGCACGCAAAACGGGTTTGCCTAAGGGCCGCATCGTTCGAGAGCAACTTGAGAAAGCCCGAAACTCCGCCCAACGTCCGTTCCTTCGCTGGGCCGGCGCCATTGCCGGACCAAGCGGCCTCTCGATGCGCAAAGGCTTTTCTCGCAAATGAAGGCGATCGCGGACACTGGTTTTCTTGTCGCGTTTGGGAACCGGAAAGACTACCATCATCGGTGGGCGGTCGGGATTGCCGAAGGGGTCACCGAGCCACTATTGACATGCGAGGCAGTGCTAGCCGAAACCGCGTTTCACCTCGGTAGCAGCGCTCTGGTTCTGGCGCTGGTGCACGACGGCTTGGTGCGGTCCGCATTGGTGTTGAGCGAGCATATTTCGCGGTTGGCGGAGTTGGCGGCACGCTACGCGGATCGCAAGCCGGATCTGGCGGATCTTTGCCTGATTCGTCTGAGCGAATTGCACCCGCGCTACCCCGTGGTCACCACGGATCTGGCCGGCTTCCGGGTGTACCGCCGCGGCCGCCGGGAGGCGATCCCCCTGATCCATCCTCCTGCGGGCTGACCAGATCGACCGCATTCAAAGCCAGCTCCGCCGCATCGGCGAAGAAATCCAACCGGAGAAGAAACCGCATGTTGAGCCAAGCGCAACGCACCACGATTCTGGAACTGAACACACGGGGAGTGAGCAAACGGGAGATCGCGCGGGTGCTGGGAATCTCCCGCGTGGCAGTACGCAAAGTCCTACGATCCAACTCGACCGCGCTACCGGAACTGCACCGAACCGAGAAGGGCGAGCCTTACCGGCAACAGATCCTGGAGCTTTTCGAGAAGTGCAAGGGGAATCTCGTGCGAGTCCATTCGTTCCGCTGGGATCCTCAGACGATCCGACTCGCGCGCCATTGGACTTCGACGGCGTGTATGGATATCTACTTCGGTGCGGCGTGCGTCCCCTTACGTAGCTCCAGATAACGCCCTACCACGCATCATCGGAGGCTGGCTCTTGTCCGGTGGCGGCACGCTGCTTGGGAGGATTCTCCGGGCACGCCCTCCGCGGCCGGCAAGAGGAATGTCACGCTGGCCACTTGGCCGTCCAACGCCCGTGTCGGGAAAGAGCCAGGCACAGTCCAGTCTTGGCTGTTTTCATCCTGCCCGCAGCCGGGACCAAAAGGCGCCCCCAGGCGGCTCCTCCGGGCCAAACGCGAATCTTCCGCTGGCCTGCGCCGCCGCAATGCGCCTCCCAACCATAAGCTCCCTGGCATTGCGGTATATTCTGGTGCATGAAGATCATTTGGCGCCTCGTCGCCTTCGCCCTCGCGGCTCCTCTGTTCGCCCAGCCGGCTGCCACGCCACCGCTGAAGCCGGGACGGGACGCCGCGCAGGCCGTCGACGAAGAGTACACGCGCAAAATCCGCGAGTACACAACCGAGCCGTTTTTTAATTCGCCGCTCACCGCTTATCTGCCGGCCTCGAAAACCGTGCCCACGCCCAAGGCCGTACTGGGCGATGTGGCCGGCGCGCCCGGCATTCTGCCCTATTCCTACGAGGTCTACAACTACATGCGGATGCTGGAAAAGGCCAGCCCGCGCGTGAAGGTCTTCAGCATCGGCAAATCGGAAGAGGGCCGCGAGACGATCGCCGTGGCGGTGGCCTCGGAGCGCTTGCTGGCGCACCTCGACGAGAACCGCGCCCGCCTGGCCAAACTGGCCGACCCGCGCACCATCCACATGGACGACGCCGAGGCCGAGAAACTGGTGGCGGCTTCCGCGCCCATTTATTACATCACCGGAACCATCCACTCCACCGAGACCGGCGCGCCCACCGCCCTGATGGAGCTGGCCTACCGGCTGGCGGTGGACGAAAGCGCCTATATCCGGTCCATCCGCGACAACGTAATCACGCTGATCACTCCGGTCGTCGAGGTGGACGGGCGCGACCGCATGGTGGACCTCTACCGCTGGCACCTGGCCAACCCCGGCAAACAGTGGCCGCAGTTGATCTACTGGGGCCACTACGTGATGCACGACAACAATCGCGATGCCATGGCCCTCACGCTGCAGCTCTCGCGCAACGTGCTGAACACCTTCGTGGGATGGAAGGCGCAGGTGATTCACGACCTGCACGAATCGGTGCCCTACCTGTACGACAACACGGTGGGCGATGGGCCGTACAACGCCTGGATCGATCCGATCCTGGCCGATGAATGGGAGATGATGGGCTGGAACAACGTCTCGGAGATGACCAAGTTCGGCATGCCGGGCGTGTTCACGCATGGCACCTTCGACACCTGGTCGCCCAGCTACCTGATGTTCATAGCTGCCATGCACAACGGGATCAGCCGGCTGTACGAGACCTTCGGCAATGGCGGCGCGGACACCGAAGAGCGCACCTTGCGGCCCAGCGAATACGCGCGCACCTGGTTCAAGCAGAATCCGCCGCTGCCCAAAGCCAAGTGGTCGCAGCGCAACAACAACAACTACGAAGAGACCGGGCTGCTCACGGCGCTGTCCTTTTTCGCCGCCAACCAGAAGCTCTTCCTGCACAATTTTTATTTGAAGGCCAGGCGCTCCATCGAGAAGCCGCGCACGGAGGGGCCGGCCGCTTACGTGTTTCCGGCGGACGATCCGCGGCCGGGCGCGCAGGCCGACCTGCTGCGCCTGTTGCAGGACCAGGGGTGCGAGATCTCCCGTGCCAGCGCGCCGTTCACCGTGCTCATGCCGGCGAAAAAGGCGCCCGCCCGCGGGGGACGGGGCGGACGCGGCGGAGCGGGAACCGAGACCGCCACGGATGGCAACACCGATGGGGCGGCTCGCAAACCCGAGGAAAAACCCAAACCCGAGCCGCGCACTTTCCCGGCGGGCACTTACGTTCTGCGCATGGATCAACCCTACAGCCGCATCGCGGACACGCTGCTGGATTATCAATACTGGGCCCCCAACGACCCGCAAAAGAGCATCTACGACGACACCGGTTGGACCTTCGGTGAGTTGAGCAACGTGCAGGTGGCGCGGGTCACCGATGTAAAGGTGCTGGATGCCGCGATGTCGCGCGTTGAGGGACCCGTGGCGGCGCCCGGCGGAGTGGAAAACGCCGGCGCGATTTTCCTGATCAACCACAACGCCGATCATGCCCTGGTCACTCTGCGCTATCGCTTTCCTCAGGCGTCATTCGAGGCCGCCGAAGAGCCGTTTGAAGCCGCCGGCCGCAAATTCAATCGCGGCTCGTTCATCGTCCGCGATGTGGCGTCCGCCGACCTGGCTAAAGCCGGCGAAGAGCTTGGCTTGAAGGCGTATGCCGTGGACGCCGCCCCGCAGGTGAAGACCCATCCCGTGCGCGCGGCCCGCATCGCCCTCATGCACACCTGGACCAGCACGCAAGGCGAGGGCTGGTGGCGCCTGGAATTCGACCGGCTGAAGGTGCCCTACGATTACATCAACGTCCAGACGGCCGCGGCGCGCGGCGACCTGCGTTCCCGCTACGACGCGATCGTATTTCCTCCGGCGGGCCGCGGCAATCCCCAAGCCATCGTCAGCGGGATGCCCATGTATGGAAATCCGCTGCCCTGGAAGGTCACGCCGCTCACGCCGAACATGGCGAAGACCGATCAAACCGACGATATGCGCCCGGGGCTGGGCTGGACGGGCCTCGATCACCTGCACGAATTCGTGCGCCAGGGCGGCCTGCTGATTGTGGCCAACGACACCAGCAATTTCGCGGTCACCTTCGGCTTCGCGCCGGGGGTGAGCATCTCGGCGACGCAGCGCTTGAAGGTGACCGGCTCGGCGCTGCGCTCGAAAACGGTGGACGGGGCCAGCCCGATCGTGTACGGCTTCAGCGACAACCTGGCGATTTTCGCTTCGAATCCCCCGGTCTTCAACCTGAGCAACATGGCGGGCGGTGGTGGAGGAGGACGGCGCGGAGGCGGCGACGACCGCGAGCGGCCCACCGGACGCGGCACGGCCGACGATCCCGACCTTCCGCAAGGGCGGGCGCCCGTCGAGATTCCCGAGGAGCCGCACGCGGAGGCCTGGGAGGCGCTCCCGCTCACCGACGAGCAGCTTCGCAATCCGGTGAACGTGATTCCTCCGGCGGAGCGCCCGCGCGTGGTGCTGCGCTACGCCAACGCTCCTGAGCTGCTGGTTTCCGGCCTGCTCGACAACGGCAGCGAGCTGGCGCAGCACGCGGCGGTGATCGATTCGCCCTACGGCCAGGGCCACGTGGTGCTCTTCTCGAACAACCCGTTCTGGCGTGCCGAGACCAAGGGCAGTTACTTTCTGGTGTTCAACGCCATTTTGAATTTCGATAGTTTGGGAGCGGGCAGGAAGCTGGCGGAGAAGTAGGGCGGCGATTGAGGAATTGGCCAACCGCTCGCTATTTCCGAGTGGCGCGTATTCCACTCAGAATCGGCGGACATGAGCCAACTGGTCGTTATCTATCGTTGGTCGACAGCCGGCGGGCGAGACCGCCATCGGCGCTCGCCGGCTTAATCACGGAATTCCGAGCTTATGGAGACAATCAGGAATTGGCTCCTTCTACTGATACGATGTTAGCCGGACTCCGAAGCGCGTCCGCGAACACGCAAGCTCGCCGGAGATCGATTTTCACGGAGGCTGCACGATGGCCAAACTGATCTACGTTACGCCTACGTCGCTAAACGGCTATATCGCGGATGAAACCGGCGACTTCGATTGGGCGGCGCCAGACGAGGAGGTACATGCCTTCATCAACGATATCGTAGGCCCTATCGGCACGTATCTCTATGGACGCAAAATGTACCAGACGATGGCGGTTTGGGAGACGCCAGATGTCATTCCCGGCCGGACGCCGGCCATCCTGGACTTCGCGAGGATCTGGCAAGCGGCTGACAAGATCGTCTATTCCAAATCGCTAGAGACCGTCTCCACACGGAAGACGCGTCTCGAACGGGAATTCGATCCCCAGGTGGTTCGCGGCCTGAAGTCTCAATTGCATCACGATGTTGCGGTGGGTGGTCCCACCCTCGCCGCCCACGCGATTCGTGCCGGGCTGGTCGACGAGTATCATCTGTTCGTGGCGCCTGTCATCATTGGCGGCGGCAAGCCGGTCCTGCCCGGCAACGTGCGCGTAACGCTGGAACTCCTGGACGAGCGCGGTTTCGATAAGGGAATGGTCTATCTTCGCTATCGCGCTATCAGGACCTGATGGTGACGAGGCTGAAGCCGACGCCGCGCCTGCTTGTTCGGGAGCCGCCGGCTAATGAGGAGGTGTACCTGACGCTAGGGCTGCGCCACCCGGAGCTGAAGCGAGGCGTTGCTCACGATCAACGCCGTAGTGTTTACGATTGCGACTGGATCGTCGACAACCGTTAGAAGGGTATGCTTCACGGTGCTGGCTCGATCCCGATCCTATCGTTCACCGCCGATGCAATCCCCTGAGTGCAGCCGAGATATCGCTCTGTGGTCTGGATCGACACCTGGCCAAGAAGGAATTGAATCTGCTCCAGTTCGCCGCCGGCGGCCCGGCAGAGCCGAGCGCAACTGCGACGAAGATCGTGCGGTGCGAGTTTAGTAACGCCAATCTTGCCTGCGAATTCCTCGACGACGTGCCACACGGCCTTCTCCGTCACGCCTTCGCTCCAAGCTCTACCCGCGCTACTCACACGCCGGAAAAGACGCCCGGACTCAATTCCGGCTGACTTTGTCCATTCGTCCACCAGGCCACACCCAATCCGGGACGGGAATGGTTCTGACGTGACCGGCTTTTCCGATCAGGTCCACAATTGCCCAATGCCCTTCGCGCTGCTGCAAGTGGCCGAAAGTCAGCTCGGCGAGTTCATGCCGACGGAGTCCGCAGGACAGCAGGACGGCAAGCAGCGCCCGATCACGTTTGCCCTTCAGCCGCTCCCGGTCTGGCGCCTGCCAGAGTGCTTGCCCCTGTTCTGCGGTCAACCAGTTGCCGAGTCTGACGCCCAGTTTCTTGACGCCCTTGACGCGCCGTATCCCCGCAGCCAAGTCGGCGCTTAGGAGACCGCAATCTGACGCCTCGTATGCCAGCCGGCGGACGGCCCCGAGCCGGAGGTTGATCGTCCCTGGGGCAAGATGGCGTGATTCCAGGTGCATCCGGTAACGGACGACAACCGTCTTGCTGAACGACAATCGCGGCTCCGAGCAGTACCAGTCCACGAATTCATCTATGGCATGACGATAGCCGCGCAAACCCGTTGCCGCAGAACCGCTTCGCCATGAACCACCGCCATGCGTCATCGCAGGCGGGGACTGGACAACGGCAGTGGTCTCGTGGCAGGTTGGAACCAGCTCTGTTTGGTTTACCTGTCGATG
>JBKQPR010000312.1:0-3009 GCA_052144935.1 Bryobacteraceae bacterium | reverse complement strand
TGGACGATCCGAGCCAGAGACCCCTAAGCTCGGAGCGGGCCAACTGCTGAACCCGGATGCCACAGGAGCAAGTAAGCCTCAACGCATCAGTAGCTTACGGGTTTCGCGACAGAAACTAGCTAGCTAGTGCGCAGCGAGCGGGACTCTTGCGGGCAAGGCGCGAGCCGCAGTCTCGGCCGGGAAGTGCGTATGCGGCCGATGCCAAGTTCTTCGAGGCATGCTAATCCTGAAACAATTCCTTCACCGGCACCCCAAGCGCGACCGCAATCCTGATGATGTTGCGCAGCGACGGATTCCGGCGCGCCGTTTCAATACCACCCAGGTACGTGCGGTGAATCCCGGCCCCTCGGCACCACCGCGCAGCGGGCTGAGACGGCAAGACTGGTTCGGCCTGGCGGCCGGCGGGGGCGCCGGACAGCGATCGGAGAAGCCGTCGCCGCCGGCCGAGACCAACGCGGAACTGGACGCGGGCGCGCGCTCGCAAATCAAGAACGCCACCAACGGCGGCGCACCGGGCGGCGCCGCCGCGCGGATGGCCGCTCCCGGCCCGCGCTCGCACGGCCGCCGCCCACTGTGCGGCAGGCGGGACGGCGGTCGGAAACGGCAAGACTGGCTCGGCTTGGCGGCCGGGAGTGGCGCCGCGCAGCGATTCGCCATGCGGCCCCGCGCCGCCATCGTCGTGGGCGCCGTTTGGCGCACGTCGGGATCGGGCCGCCAGCAGCCGCAGGAGACCGCGGAGCCGTCCACGCACGGTCGCCGCCGACCGCGCAAGGGGCCCCCGCACGTCGGGATCGGTTCGCCGGCAGCCGCAGGAGACCGAGGAGCCGTCCACCAAGGTTGCTGTCGCACCAGCGCACCGGGCACCGTCGCGCGGATTGCCGCTCGCGGCCCACGGTCGCAGGGCCGCCGCCGACCGCTGCCGGGCAGCGATGCGCCACGGGCGCCCGCGCCGGCATCCTCATGCGCGTCGCCTGGCGCACTTCGAATCGCCCCGCCGACAGCCGCAGGAGGCCGAGGAGCCGTCCACCAGCTTGCTGCCGCACCAAGCCCTCGGGTAGCGCAACCGCAGATCTGTGCGTCTGCGGCGCGCAACGGTCCCGCCGCGCGGATGGACGCTCTCGGCCGGCGGTCGCATATTAGACCAGTCCGGTGTTCACTGTTGCGGTTGCCTTGGCCCACGACTGCCCACGACATGAGATTTGCGTGTGCGATGCACTGCGCCCCGGGAGATCAAAGAGCGAATTTCGGTTCATTCCATTCTGAAGGAGCCCATGTCGGTCTCACGGAGAAACTCTTCATACTTTTGCCAGAGATCCTCCAGCCGGCAGCGCATCAGGACAAGGTCTTTCCTGGTTCCCTTCATGTCCTTGACGTAGTCACGAAGCACAATTTCGTGGCCGAATCCCAACTTTTGGAAGATCCGAAGGGCGGCAGTTTGAGAGGCCATCATCTTTACGACAATCTCTTCGATGCCAGCGGACGCCGCAAGATCGTAAAGGGCACCCGCCATCAGCGTGCCGAGCCCCTTGCGCTGATAAGGAGCCGCAACAAACAATCTCAGCTCAGCTATGTGCCGTTCCCATCCGAAGTGGGAGAACTCAAGCGCACCATCGGCTACGATCGTTTCGTCCGCAACCGCCACCAACCTCTTCACGCTGCCATCTTCCAGCTCGCGAATGCGCTCCTCGACGACCTCGCGAATGCTCAAGTCTCTTCGAAGACTGAGCCGGTTCTCCTCGGGGAGCGCACGGAAGAAAGCTAAGGATCCTTCAAGATCCTCTCTCTTCATCGCGCGGATGAGCACCTCCTTGTTATCCTTCAGCTTCACGGTTCTTGGTTCAAACACATTGAATCTCCTGAGCAGAATCGGGAATGGACGCGACTCCGATCCCGGAACGACGCCTGGTTCCCCGTCCCTATTCATCAAGCTGGATCTCCCGGCCTTCGCCATCCGGCTATCGACTTTAGTCCAGGATCTCCATTGAAGCATCTAGGTAGGTGAGATTATACACCAGCGGCTTCTCTGTGTCGTTACCCCGGTTTGAGTTACATCGTTAAATGACTTGACAGGTTTGTCCGGCTTGTCCAGGGCGTACAGGTTTTCGCGGTAGGTGTCCCGGTACTTGGCGGCATCAAAGGACGCGGCCAGGGCGTCCACCAGCAGAATGACCAGTTCCAACTCCCAGCGGGAAGCTGCGCCGTATCGGTCCGGACTCTCAACCGAGTAAATAGGGAAGCATTGATCGGCCCTGCCAGCGAGGGCTAACTCTCGACAAGTCAACCACTACCATCTTGTAGGAATAGATCGTGCCGTGAAAGTGGCGTTATCGTACTTTGAGCCGCGGCCTGGTAATCGAGGCAGAGGGCGCACGCTCTTGAAACCCACTGCTCGCCGGACAGCCGCGCGCACGACGCATTCCGGCGCTGCCGCGCGGACGGACGCTCTCGGCCCGCGCTCGCAGGGCCGCCGCCCACCGCGCTGCGGGCGGGACGCCAAGCCGAAAAGGCACGACGGGTTCGGCGTTGCCGCCGGCCGTGGCGCCGGCAGCGATCGGGGAAGCCGGCGCCGCCGGCCGGCCCGCATTGCCTTGCCGCATTCCCAGCCGCAGGGCATCGTGGCGCCGGAGCATTCTTGCATTTTCGCCTGCGGCTGCCGCCGCACGAATGGACGCTCTCGGCCCGCCGGTCACGTGGCCGCCGCGCGCCGAGTAGCGGGCGGGCCGCCGGCTGAAACGGCACGACGGGTTCGCCCTGGCAGTCGGCAGAAGGCGCCGGGCAGTGATCGGAGAAAGCCGGCGCCGCCGGGCGCGCCGAGCGCCATGCAAATGCCGGCATCGTCAGGCCATGATCCCCAAAACGGTTAAGGCACCCCGGCCGCCCCGGCCGAGCGATTCCGCAACCAGTTTTTTTGACCGGCCAAATCATTTGATTCCATTGATGTTTCAGCCCTAGTTCCCGCGAAGGGCATATTCGTATTGTGTTTTTGCTCTTGTTTTCCGCCCTGATCTT
>JBKQPR010000311.1:0-21210 GCA_052144935.1 Bryobacteraceae bacterium | reverse complement strand
CTGGACAGTGCACCGGACCGGTGCGCCGGCGCGCCCCCACGGAGTCTCCCGTGTTCTCCGCAATCCCCTGCCCGGCGTTTCCGCCACGCCAAGAACCCCCCGAATCCCCGCGCACGGCGGGAGGCAGGCTACCCACACGACTTGCGACCGTGCAGCCCTGGGCGCCTACGGACCGCCTGGCGGCTATTCAATCCCCATAACCCGGCACTGAGCTGCGGTTTAGTTCACCGCGCGGTCGCATCAATTTCGCGGCCTGCACACCCGCCTGTTCCAGACATACCGCATGGCCGCGAAACTGATGCGACCTTTTGCATTCACAAAGTTCGCCAACAATTCTTATCTACTCCAATTCCCGCCATTCCAATCACTTACCTGCCTGCACCGCTTTCTCCCCGCCGTCCTCCGCTGGCGCGCCGGATACAATGGGGCTTCGGGAGGGCTTCGCGAGAGCGAATTTGCCCCGAGGAAAGCGTTCTCGGGACATGATGTCCCGTGCGCCCTTGGTTAACTCTTCTGTTTTCAACAGAGGCTCCCAGAAATCGGGACATTTATGTCCCGAATGGGTTCGTTACGGAAGAAACTACGCAAGCACCGCCCGATTGGGTCGGCATGGGCGCCTGGGTCGAGCGCCAGCAGGCTTTCGCCGTGATCGCCAGCCAGTGCTCCGCTGCCCAGGCGCTGCCCTGAAACGGATGAAGGAGACCGGCTGCCACGACCAACTCGGCCCATCCTGCTTCCCCCTGATACCGGACCTGGAACTCCGTCTCCACGCGCTCATCCAAGACGTCGAACAACGCCTCCGCCCCAGCACGCCTCCGGGCACCATTTCCTACCTCAAGGACACCTGCCTCTACTGCCCTCCGGGAATGGGACCGCATTGCCCGCCGCCCGGAGGAGTTGGTTCCCCACAACCGCTAGCCCGCACCCACCACCTCCGGTAACCCCACCCCCCACCGCCAGCGTCTTGGTCTGATATAGTCAAACAACTAACCATATGGCACGCAAATCGACTGTAACGGTAGTTCTCCTTCTGCTCGTTCCGCTGCTGCTTCTGGCGCAGGAACGCGTGGATCTCAATGTTCTCCACAAGATCAAGACCGCCGAACTCGGCGGCGGCGGACGCGGCGGTGGTGGCGGCGGACGCGGCGGCGGCGGGTCGAGTTCCAAGGTGATGGACATCATGTACAACCTCACCGACCGCTACGGTCCCCGTCTGACCAATTCCCCGCAATTCCGCGCCGCGGGCGCCTGGGCCGTGGGCCAACTGAAGGAATGGGGCCTCAGCAACGTACACCTGGAAGATTGGGCCACCGACGGCGGACGCGGCGGACCCATCCCGAGCTGGCAGTTCACGGGCTACAGCGGCGCCATGGTCGACCCGACCTACATGCCGATCATCGGCTATCCGCAGGCCTGGACCGGCGGCACCAACGGTCCCGTCATGGGCGAAGCCATGCTGGCTTCCATTGCCACGCCGGCCGATCTGGATAAGTACCACGGCAAGCTGAAGGGGAAGATCGTGCTCACCGTTCCCCTCCTGGAGCTGCCCTTCCCCGACGCAGCCCCGCTGGCCCATCGTTACACCGATGCCGAACTGGCCAACCTCGTCCCGGAGATCTTTCCGACCGGCGGCGGTGGGCGCGGAGGCCGCGGCGGACGTGGCGGCGCGCTCGCTGCGCTGGCCGACATGACCCCCGAAGAGCGCCAGGCATTCACGGAGCGGCAGCGCAACTTCTGGAAGGATGAGGGCGTCCTGCTCACCATCACGGCCAGCGCCCGCGGAGAAAGCGGCACGGTGTTCGCCTCCAACGGCGGGGCGCGCACCGGCGACCCCACCAAGAACACTCCGGCCATCGCCATCACCGCCGAGAACTACAACCGCATCGTGCGCCTCCTGGAGCACAACGTTCCGGTGAAACTCTCGTTCGACATCAAGACCGAGTTCGACATGACCAAGACCACGGCGTTCAACGTGGTCGCCGAAATCCCCGGAACCACCAAGCCGCAGGAAGTGGTGATGGTGGGCGGCCACTTCGATTCCTGGCACATGGGCACCGGGGCCACCGATAACGGTGTGGGCAGCGCGGTCGCCATGGAAGCCATGCGCCTGCTCAAAACCCTCGACCTGAAGATGGATCGCACCGTCCGTATGGGCCTGTGGGGCGGTGAAGAGGAAGGGCTGCTGGGATCGCAGGCTTACGTGAAGGCGCATTTTGCCGACCCGGCGGTAATGAAACCGACCGCCGAACACGAGAACCTGTCGGTCTATTTGAACATCGACAACGGCACTGGGAAGGTCCGCGGCGTCTATCTGCAGGGCAACGAAATGGCGCGGCCGATCTTCGAATCCTGGTTCGCCACCGTCAAGGACCTGACGCCGGGCGTGATCACCATCCGCAACACCGGCGGCACCGATCACCTCTCGTTCGCGGCCGTGGGGCTGCCGGGATTCCAGTTCATCCAGGATCCCATGGATTACGACACTCGTACGCACCACTCCAACATGGACGTATACGACCGGCTGCAACAGGGCGACCTGGAGCAGATCTCCATCATCGAAGCGGCCTTCCTGTACAACGCGGCCACGCGCCCCGACAAGTTCCCGCGTCTGGATCTGCCGGCTCCGGTCCCGCCCGCGGGCGGTCGTGGCGGTCGCGGGGTGCCCCCTGGGCCCGGCGCCGGCGGGGGCGGCGGTGGCCAATAGGCAGGCAACCGCCAAACCGAGAATGTTCCGCGCCTCTCATTACCGCGGCTCCTGAAGGTATATAGCTCTTCCGCGCCCGCACCGTCCAGGTCCGGGCGCGTGACTTCCACTTGCGCCTCGTGGCAAACCTTCCCGCTCAATTCCTCGGGCCGGAAGCCCAGCACGTACCGTCCCCGCAGGTTACCAATGTCGTCGATTCTCCCACGCCGGCCGCCACGCCGTGCGTCGCGTGGGCGGAGAATCGGCGCCGCTCATTTGAGAAGCGCGACGATCTTGGCGCCAATGCCGATACCCGCGGTAATCTTGTTCAGGATTCTTGCCAGATCGTCGCCCGCGGCAACCATGGACTTTACATCTTCCTGGACATCATTCAGGTCGCCGATGAGCCCACGCAGAAGGGGATCGTCCGTCCGGAGGGTGGCATTGACAGCGGCATTCCATTGGTCGGTCGCGCGTTGGTAGGAACCTCTCAGGGCAGCACGCTCGGCGTCGCTCTGGCAGGCTGCCAGCAGGTCCGAGAAATGCTCCTCGAGGAGCTGTTTCTGTTGCAGCAGCGCGTCGGTTATCTCGTCGGACGTCATTGTCGGCCTTTGATCAGATCGTCATGTTCCTTGACGCAGGTTGTGGCTTGCGCAGTTTCCTCTTCCAGATTGGCGAACTGCCCAGGCTGTCCCGTTTTGATTGCGCGTTCGGCCGCCGCGAGTATCGTGACCATATTCTGGGTATCCTGCGTCGCGCATTGCCACGCGAGGTTGGTCCGTTGGGCAGCGATCTCTGCGACGACCAACCCGGCAGCGGCCGCTTCAGCGTCCGTACTGTTGGCGATGGGAAGTCCAAGGTGGAGTCCTTGGAGGAGCACACTGGGACTGACGAGCTTGCGCTTGGCCAGTTCCCCGATCAACGTCCGGCCCAGCCCGGTACGTTCTGCGCTGACGCTGAGGTACACATGCTGTTCGTTGCCGAAGATGGCCGCGATTCCATCGGTAACGCTCGCCATCTCGCTGAGCGCCCGCTTGAGGTCACGTTCGCGCTGGAGGTTGAGGAGAAACGCCGCTGCACTGCCCAGTTGGTCCGTCGGGATTTTCCCGGCGCCGGGTACAGTGGTCAGGCTCTGGATAGAATGCCCGAGGTTTTGTCCCGCGGTCGTGACCCTTCCGACGCTGGCCGGATTGTGCAACTGCTGAAGGCTCTGGTACACGAGGCTCAGGCTGTGCGCCAGATCTGCGCGTCCCTGAAACGCGCGGACGCGCTCTTGATATTGTTCCGGCGCTGGCGCCGGCATACCCTGGATCGCATTGAAGACTCCCTGGTTCTGCCAGCCATCCAGCGTGATCGTGGTGAGGTCTTCGTAGTACGTGGCCAATGTAGCGCTCGCGGCATTGGCATCCGCCAGCATGCGATCGGCATTCTGGACCTTGCCGCATCCGCTGGACAGCAGTATTATCGGGATGCACCAAAGCGTCCTCAGTCGATATCGGATCTGCCGCGCGTCCGTTTTCGCCCGTCTCTTGTGAATCGGCACGTTGTATGCGACAGCTTACCATGTTCGGTTGCCAGACCAACGCCTCCCCTCGGCGGTAAACTAGCGATAGCGGACGAAATGAAAACTGCCGAACGCCGGTTTACCACCATCAGCGGAGTTCCCATCGAGCCGGTATACTTCCCCGAACATCTCACCGGCCTTGACGCCGCGCGCGATCTGGGCGCGCCCGGCGAGTTTCCCTACACGCGCGGGATACACAGCGACATGTATCGCGGGAAGCCCTGGACCATGCGGCAGTTCTCGGGCTTCGCCACGCCCGAGGAGACCAACCGCCGCTACCACTATCTGCTTGCGCAGGGGCAGACCGGCCTTTCCGTGGCGTTCGACCTTCCCACCCTGATGGGCTACGACGCGGATCACGCCCTGAGCGAGGGCGAGGTGGGCAAGTGCGGGGCCCCGGTCAGCTCGCTGGAGGATATGGAGATTCTCTTCCGCGGCATTCCTCTGGGCGAGGTGACGGTTTCGATGACCATCAACTCGCCGGCCGCCGTGCTGTGGGCCATGTACCTGGCGGTGGCCGAACAGCAGGGGGTGGATTGGACGCGAGTATCGGGAACCTTGCAGAACGACATCCTCAAAGAGTACATCGCGCAGAAGGAATACATTTTTCCGCCGCGGCCTTCCATGCGGCTGGTCACCGACACCATCGAATTCGGGGTCCGCCATACGCCGCGGTTCAATCCGGTTTCGATCAGCGGCTACCACATCCGGGAGGCCGGGTCGACCGCCGTGCAGGAGCTGGCCTTCACTCTGCGGGATGGTTTCGAATATGTGGATTGGGCGCTCGAGCGCGGCCTGGCGATCGACCAATTCGCGCCTCGGCTGAGCTTCTTTTTCAACGCCCACAACGATTTCTTCGAAGAGATCGCCAAGTACCGCGCGGCGCGCAAGATCTGGGCCTACGCCATGCGCGAGCGCTACGGCGCCCGGAGCGAGCGCAGTTGGAAGCTGCGGTTCCACGCGCAGACGGCGGGCTGCTCGCTGACCTGGCAGCAGCCTTACAACAACGTGGTGCGCACGGCGCTGCAAGCCATGGCGGCGGTGCTGGGCGGGGCGCAATCGCTGCACACCAACTCGCTCGACGAGGCTTACGCGCTGCCCAGCGAGCAGGCCGTCACCATCGCGCTGCGCACCCAGCAGATCCTGGCGCACGAGAGCGGCGTGGCGAATACGGCCGACCCTCTGGGAGGTAGCTATTTCCTGGAAAGGCTGACGCTCGAAACCGAAGAGGCGGCCAACCGGTATATCGGCCAGATCGACGAAATGGGCGGGATGATCCCGGCCATTGAGGCCGGCTTCCCGCAATCCGAGATCGCCGCCGCCAGCTACCGCTATCAGCGCGAGGTGGAGTCGGGCGAGCGGACCATCGTGGGGGTGAACCGATACCAATCCGAGGATCAGCCGATCGAGCTGTTGGAGATCGACGAGACCGCGGGTGCGCACCAGGCCGGCAAGCTGGCCGCGCTGCGCCGCCGCCGCGATAACGGGTGCGTGACCCGCACTCTGGACGCGCTGAAGCGCGCGGCGGAGGGCACCGAGAATACCATGCCGCGCCTGGTGGACGCGGTGCGCGCCTATGCCACGCTGGGCGAGATTTGCGATGCCCTGCGCGGCGTGTTCGGGGGCTACCAGGAGACTCCCCGGCTATGACCGCGCAACCGCTCGCCCGGCCGCCCATCCGCGTGCTGGTGGCCAAGCCCGGTTTGGACGGCCACGACCGCGGCGCCAAGATCATCGCTCGGGCATTGCGCGACGCCGGCATGGAAGTGATCTACACCGGCCTGCGGCAGACGCCCGAGATGATTGTGAACGCGGCGCTGCAGGAGGACGTCGAGGTGATCGGGCTCTCGATCCTGTCGGGCGCCCACAACGCGATTGTGCCGCGGGTGATGGAACTGTTGCGCCAGAAAGACATGGGCGACGTGAAAGTAGTGGTGGGCGGCATCATTCCAGATGAAGACGCGGCGGCGCTGAAGCGCGATGGAGTCGCGGCGGTCTTTCAGCCGGGAGCGTCGCTGGAGTCGATTGTAGCGTTCATCCGCGCGGCGTGCCGGGAGGCGCGGGGGCGGTGAACTTTGTGCCAGACTCTTACCTCTCGCGCCGGGACTTCGTGAAAGCCGCGGGCACGCTCGCCGGAGGTCCCCTGCTTTGCCAGACCTTTGGCTGCAAGCAGCCCGCCACGCCGCCGGCAACGGAGAGCCCCGCGGATTACACTTTGACGATCGCCGTGAAGCCGGTAGAGCTGGCCCCCAATCGCATCGTCTCCACCACCACCTACAACGGCCAGTTCCCCGGGCCGCTGCTCCGCTTCAAAGAAGGCCAGCCAGTCACGATCGACATCCACAACCAGACCGACACGCCCGAGCAACTGCATTGGCATGGGCAGTTTCTCTCTACCGATGTGGATGGCGCCGCTGAAGAAGGCACGCCGTTCATTCCGGCTCACGGAAGCCGCCGCATCACCTTCACTCCGAAGCCTTCCGGGTATCGTTTCTATCACACCCACGTCCGGGCGGGGGCGAATCTGAGCGCGGGACATTACACGGGCCAGGTTGGTCCCGTGTATATCGAGCCGAAGAATAACCCCGGCAATTACGATCGCGAAGTGTTCCTCACGTTGAAGGAGTTCGACCCGACTTACAGCCGCGGCGGTGACATGGCCATGGACTTTCTGTCGCCCGCAACGACGGTGAAGGATCTGAAAGAGAGCGGCGAAAACGCCATGAACGCCTCGCTCGCCAAAGGCATGCCGCATGGATTCGAGGTCGGGTATGACTCCTTCACGATCAACGGACGAATGCTGGGCAGCGGTGAGCCGGTACGGGTAAAACCAGGCGAACGCGTGCTCTTCCACGTCTTGAACGGAAGCGCGACCGAGATCCGCAGTCTGGCCTTGCCCGGGCACAGCTTCACGGTTGTGGCGATGGATGGCAACCCCATCCCCAAGCCCGTGACCGTTCCGGGACTTTGGCTGGGCACCGCCGAGCGAGTCTCCGCGATTGTCGAGATGAATCACCCCGGCATTTGGATCCTGGGCGATACGGCCAACGACGACCGGCAGCACGGCATGGGCACGGTGGTCGAGTATGCCGGCCAGAAGGGCAAGCCGCAGTGGGTCGCCCCCAAGCCGTTCCACTGGGACTACACGCAGTTCGGAAATCCAGGGGCGGCGGCCGCGGCGCCGGATCAGGTCTTCGACATGACTTTTGCCAAGCAGAATGCAGCCGAGGGCGGATTCAACCGGTGGACCATCAACGATGTGGCGTTTGCGGAAGATCGGATGCATCCGATGTTTCACGTGAAACAGGGCCAACGGTACCGGCTGCGCATGCGCAACGCCAGCGACGACATCCATCCGATCCACCTGCACCGCCACAGTTTCGAGCTGACGCGGGTGGCGGGGCAGGCGACCTCCGGTGTGATCAAGGACGTGGTCATGGTGGGCGGCTACCAGGAGATGGAGGTCGATTTCGTGGCGGATAATCCGGGCCTTACGCTGTTCCACTGTCATCAGCAGTTGCACATGGATTTCGGCTTCATGGCGTTGTTCGAGTACGTGTAGGGGCGCGTGGATCTCACCGCAGAGACGCAGTGGGCGCGGAGACTACGCAGAGAAACCAATAAAGTTTTCTCCGCGCTTACTCTGTGGCCTCCGGGCCCAGGGGGCACCCCCCGCGGTGAATGCCGCGCGGCCGTTATTCGTAGCGCAAGACTTCCGCGGGCGCGATCCGGGTGGCGTTGCGCGCGGGATAAATGGTGGCCAGGAAGCTCACCGCAACGGCCAGCGCCGCGATCCAGATGCCGTCCACCCAGCGCGGCTGGAAGGGTACGTAGCTGAGCGCGTAGACCGTCTGGTCGAGAGGCGGCCAGTGATTCTTGTTGCAGAAATAGCACAAGGTGTAGCCCGCGGCCAGGCCGATGGCGCTGCCCACCATCCCGATCAGCACGCCCTGCAGCATAAAGATGCGGCGGATCTGGCCGCGCCGCGCGCCCATCGACATGAGCACCGCGATATCGCGGTACTTCTCCATCACCATCATCACCAGGGTGATGAAAATGTTGAGCGCGGCCACGATTTCGATCAGCCCGATGGTGATGATGGTGACCACCCGCTCCATGTTCAGCGCGGCCATCAACTGGTGGTTCTGTTCCATCCAGGTGGTGGTGGTGTATTTCGGCCCGGCCGCGCGCTCTATCTCTTTGGCGATTTGCGGGGCGCGGTTGAGGTCGTCCACGTTGAGTTCGATGCGGTTGATGCTATCGTCGATCGAGAGCATGCGCTGCTCGGGCTGAATATTGGTGAAGGCCCACTTGTCGTCCACTTCGTAGAAGCCGGATTCGAAAATGCCCACCACCTTGAAGACGCGAATGGCGGGCCGCACGCCCAGGGGGCCGGCCAGCTCGCCCTGCGGGCTGACCACGTTGATGTTGGAGTTCAGCACAAAGCCGGTATCGTCCACCAGCCGCGCGCCCAGGACGATTCCCGGCGGCCTGGCGTCGGGGTCGCGCAGGCGGTCGAGCGAGCCGGCCTTGAGGTGGCGGAGCGCATCGCTGATGGAGAGTTCCGAATCCACATCGATGCCCTTCAGCAGCGCGCCGGTGGATTGCAGCGGCCCGGTCAGATACACCTCGCCATAGAGCGACGGCGAAACCGCGGTGATGTGCGGCAGCTTGCGCAGGCGCGCGGCCAACTCGCGCCAGTGCTCGATGCCGTCGCCGGGCTGTTTGGGCATCACGCCGATGTGGGCCATGGCGCCCAGCAGGTTGCGCTGCAAAGTCTGGCGGAATCCGTTGTTGACGCCCAGCGCGATCACCAGCGCCATCACGCCCGCGGCCACGCCCAGCACCGAGATTACGGTGATGATGGAGATCACCGCCTCCTTGCGGCGGGCCCGCAGGTAGCGGCTGGCAACGAAGATCTCGAAGCTGGATCGCACGGGTTAGTGGCTTCCGTCCAGCGCGCGCATACGGGTTACCAGATCGATGGGACCCTCGGGGCGCAGCAGCGGGAAGAGGATCACGTCGCGGATGGAGCTCGAGCCGGTCAGGATCATGGTGAGGCGGTCGATGCCAATGCCTTCGCCGCCGGTGGGCGGCATGGCGTAGGCCAGCGCGCGCACGTAGTCTTCGTCCATTTGATGGGCCTCTTGGTTGCCGCGCTCGCGCATGCCGAGCTGCATCTCGAAACGGCGGCGCTGTTCCTGGGGGTCGTTCAGCTCGGTGTAGGCGTTGCCGATCTCCATGCCGGCGGCGTAGATTTCGAAGCGCTCGACGAAGGCCGGATCGTCCGGCTTGTTCTTCGAAAGCGGCGAGGTTTCCACCGGGTAATCGTAAATCACGGTGGGCTGGATGAGCTTGGCTTCCACGTGACGCTCGAAGAGATCGGTGAGCGCTTCGCCGGCAGTGGACTTATGGGAATGGCGCAGCAGCCACGCAGGGTCGGCCACGTTTTCGAGCGAGGGGCGGGCGCCGCTCGAAGCAGGGCCGTCCCAGAAGTACACCACCGCTTCGCGCATGCTGTAGCGCTCCAGATGGCTGAAGTCCAGCTTGTGCCCTTCGTAATCCACGGCCGTGCCGCCGGTGGCTTCCAGGGCCACTTGCGCCAGCAGCTCGGCCGATAAATCGATCAGCCCCTGGTAGTCGGTGTAAGCCTGGTAGAACTCCAGCATGGTGAACTCGGGGTTGTGTTGCGTGGAGAGGCCCTCGTTGCGGAAGTTCCGATTGATTTCGTAGACCCGCTCCAGCCCACCCACGATCAGGCGCTTCAAATACAGCTCGGGGGCGATGCGCAGATACAGATCGATATCGAGCGTGTTGTGGTGGGTGATGAAGGGCCGCGCCGTGGCGCCCCCGTAGAGCGGCTGCATCATGGGGGTTTCCACTTCGATGAAGCCGTGCGATTCGAGCTGCCGCCGCAGCGAACTGATGATACGGGCGCGCGTGACGAACACCTTGCGCACCTCCGGATTGGCGATCAGGTCCAGATAGCGCTGGCGGTAGCGCGTCTCCACGTCTTCGAGGCCGTGCCACTTTTCGGGCATCGAGAGCAGCGTCTTGGAAAGAAACTCCAGCTTTTGGGCGTGGATGCTGAGTTCGCCGGTGCGAGTGCGGAAGAGGTAGCCCTCCACGCCCACGATGTCGCCGATATCCAGCAGCTTGAAAAGCCGGAAGTCGCTCTCGCCCACGGCGTCCCGCTTGACGTAGATTTGCAGGCGCTCGCCGTTCTGCTGCAGGTGGGCGAAGCCGGCCTTGCCCATGTGGCGCAGGGTCATCAGGCGTCCGGCCACACGGAGCACGCGCGGGCCGCCGCGCGCCTCGGGGACCAGCTCTTCGGCGGTCTTCGCGCCGTAGCCCGCCAGGATCTCGGGGATGGTGTGGGTGAAATCATACCGGCGCCCGTAAGCCCGGTGACCCAGGGCTTCGATTTCGGCGATGCGCGACAGGCGCTGCTTCAGCAACTCGTCTTCCAGGGACAAATGGGTCTCCTCGTGGGGAAAACGATATTATCGCGCAGTCGATGGGGCAGGCTCGGGATGGGCCGTGGTTCGGGGAGCGGTGACCATCTCCGGGCCACTATAATAGACCCTGCCATGGCGCTCTTCATTGGCTATTGGAACAGAGACACCTTGCGGGCAATCCTCATTGTGGCGGGAGGCTTGGGAGGCTTGTTCGCCTACATGGCTTATCGGTACCTTCACAACCGGTGGCGGTCCAAAATCGCCCGTTCCTGGCCCTCCGCGGAAGCCACCATCCAGTCCGCCGCAGTGGCCGTATCCGTCAATGGTGCGAAGCCAAAGGAGACGGAAAGCTCGATCCTGTCCGTCGGAGTCAACACTCATCTGCGGGGGGAAGGGTCGCTGGAAGGGCGCCGCCCAGTGATCGCCTGGGTGGTCCGTGTCGCGTATTCGTTTGCCGTGGGCGGCCTGCATTACGGCGGTTACTCGGACCGCGGAGTTTCCAGCGAACGAGCCGGCGCCGCGTATGCGCAGAGAGTCCAGGGAAGGAAATTCCCAGTTCGGTATCAACCTGGAAATCCAGAGAAATCCGTAGTCCTGGATGACGAATGGATCGCCGCGATTCCATCGGAATCCGAGGGCGCGCACGATCCTTTCTGGGAGTAATGATGCCGGCCTCCGCGCCGGCAGCCGCCAGACAGCGGCCGGGGCTGTTGCAGGTCGTTGCGCCGGACCCGCCGGACCTCTGCGCCTGCAACGTGGCCGAGCAAGCACGTTATGATAGAGCTTCTTTTGCGACGATCCATCTCCATCATCATTCCCGCCTACAACGAAGAAAAACGGCTTCCCGTCGCCCTGCAGGCGATCCGCGAGTATCTGCGGAATACCACCTGGGAATTCTTCGAAATCGTGGTGGTGAACGACGGCTCGGCCGACCGCACGGGCGAAATCGCGCGGGCGGCGGGCGCGCGGGTTCTGGAAAACCCGGGCAACCGCGGCAAGGGCTACTCGGTCAAGCACGGTGTCTTGGAGGCGCAGGGCGAGTGGGCGCTGGTCACCGACGCCGACCTCTCGGCGCCCATCGGCGACCTGGACCGCCTCTGGACCGCCGCCGCGCGCCAAGGGGCGCAGGTGGCCATCGGGTCGCGCGCGCTCGACCGCTCGCTGGTCGGCGTGCATCAGCCCTTCTTTCGCGAAGCTGCGGGGCGCTGTTTCAACATCCTCATGCGAGTCATTACAGGGTTGCCGTTTCGCGACACGCAGTGTGGCTTCAAGCTGTTCGAATCGCGGGCGGCGCGCGAGATCTTCCGCCGCCAGCGGCTGGATGGCTTCGGCTTCGATGTGGAGGTGCTGTTCATCGCGCGGCGGTTAGGCTACCGCGCGGTGGAAGTGCCGGTGCATTGGAACGACGTGCCGGGCACCACGGTGAGCCTCGGGCGCGGCGCCGCGGCCTTTTTGGCCGACCCCGTGCGCGTGCGCTGGAACGGGATCAAGGGACGGTACCGGTAGTCTAGCGGGGACGGACAGCGCGTCCCAAAAGCGCACAGGTTGAGGAGGGTTGGCAGGCGGGGTGCCCTCTGGGCCCGCCTGCCCCACGTGCCTGCAAGTCCTGGTGGGACAGACGCTTTCGTCCGTCAGGCCGTTGCGGCACGCGGCGTGCACTCGTTTCATGGCTTATGTGGAAGGATCTCCGCTTCTCGATCCGCACGCTGCGCCACAGCCCCATGTTCACCTCGATCGCGGTGGCGTCGCTGGCGCTCGGAATCGGCGCCAACACGGCGATCTTCTCGCTGCTCGACCAGGTCTTGCTGCGGTCCTTGCCGGTGCGCGATCCGGAACGCCTGGTGCTGCTGCACACCAACTACGACGGACCCGGCAGCAGCTCTAGCGACAACTTCGAGTCGGTGTTTTCCAACCCCATGTACCGGGACTTGCGGGATCGCGACGCGGCCTTCTCGGGCATGGTGGCACGTATGGGCGGCCGGGTCACCATCGGGTATCGGGGCAATGCCGAACCGGCCACCGCCGAGACCGTTTCGGGCAATTTCTTCCAGGTGCTGGGCGTGGGCGCGGAGATGGGGCGCGTCTTCATCCCCGATGACGATGGCGCGCCCGGCGCCCACCCGGTGGTCGTGCTCAGCCACTCGTACTGGTTCACGCGATTGGGGGCCCGCCGCGACATTCTGAACCAGGCGGTCTCGCTGAACGGCCAGCCCATGGTGGTGATCGGAGTGACGGCGGCCGGTTTTCATGGGATCATGCCCGGCTCCACGCCGGATCTCTACGTTCCGCTGGCTATGAAGCACGCCATCAGTCCGACTTTCGACGGGCTGGAGGATCGCCGCATGCGCTGGCTCAACCTCTTCGCGCGGCTCAAGCCCGGCTACCACGTGGCGCGCGCGCAGGCCGCCACGGATGCGGTGTACCGCGCCATCCTGCAATCGGAGCTGCCGGGAATGGGGCAGATGCACAGCGACCGGGACCGCGACGAATTTCTCAACCACCGCGCCGAATTGCGGCCCGCCGCGCAGGGCATCAACACGCTCCGCCGCCGGTGGGAGAAGCCGCTGGTGGCGTTGATGGCCATGGTGGGGCTGGTGCTGCTGATCGCCTGCGCCAACCTGGCCAGCCTGATGCTGGCGCGGGCCTCCGGGCGGCAGAAGGAGATCGCCATCCGCCTGGCCATGGGCGCCAGCCGTTGGGCGCTGGTGAAGCAGCTTCTTACCGAGGGCCTGCTGCTGGCCGCCGCCGGCGGAGCGCTGGCCCTGATGGTGGCCGGCTGGAGCATCGACGCGCTGGTCCGCCTGCTGCCCGGCGATGCCACGGGCCAATGGCTCACGGCGGCCATCGACGGGCGGCTGCTGGCCTTCACGATGGGCCTGGCGCTGGCCAGCGGCGTGCTGTTTGCGCTGGTCCCCGCTCTGCAGGCCTCGCGGGCGGATGTCGCCGACACGCTCAAGAACCAGGCCACCAGCGTGGCTTCGGCGGGTGGGCCGGCGCGCTTCCGCAAGGCCGTGGTCACCGCGCAGATGGCGCTCTCGCTGCTGCTCGTCGTGGGCGCGGGCCTCTTCTCCACCAGCCTGGCGCGCCTGATGCATGTCGATTTGGGATTCCGCGCCGAGCGGTTGCTGATGTTTTCCATAGATGCCACGTTGAGCCGGCCGCGTGTGGCGGACGCGGTGGCCTTCTACAAGGATTTCCAGGAACGCCTGGCCGCCGCTCCCAACGTGGCGGGCGTGGCGGCCGACGCCGGAGGCCCGTTTTCCGGCAGCAATCGCGGCGGTAATCTGACGGTGGAGGGCTACCACCCCAAGCCGGACGAGTATGTGGGTTCCAGCGTCGAGGCGGTCAGCCCCGGATTCTGTGCGGCCTTGCGCATCCCTCTGCGCGCGGGCCGCGAGTTCAGCGAGCGCGACAGCGGGCCGGCGCCCAAGGTGGTGCTGGTGAATGAGGCGTTTGTGAAGCGTTATTTCGCGGGCCGCGATCCGGTGGGCCGCCGCCTGATGTTCGGACGCAGCAATCACCCGGCGCTCGACCGCGAGATTGTGGGGGTGGTGGCCGATTTCCGAAAAGAAGTGCGCGAGCCGGCCAAGGAGACGGTCTTCATGCCGTACGCGCAATGGGAGACGCCCGAGAACCTCACGTTCTACGTGCGCGGCGCGGACAGCCAGGCCGGGCTGGCCGATACGGTGCGGCAAATTGCGCGTGGCATGGACCCCAATGTGCCGCTGCGCAATGTCAGGCCGCTCAACATAGTGGTGAGCGATTCGATTTACACCGACCGGCTGATCGCGCTGCTCTCGGCGGCGTTTGGGGTGCTGGCCACGCTGTTGGCGGCCCTCGGTCTGTATGGCGTGGTGGCGTACGCGGTGGCGCGGCGGACGCCCGAAATCGGCATCCGCATGGCTCTGGGCGCGCTGCCCGGCGACGTGCTGCGCATGGTGCTGATGGAAGCCGGCGGAATGGCGGCGGCGGGGGTGGCGATGGGCCTCGGGGGCGCGTGGGGGCTGAGCCGGTATCTCAAATCGCAGCTCTTCGGCGTGCAGGCGGACGATCCCACGATCTTCGCGGCGGCGGCTGTGGTGCTGCTGGCGGTGGCGTTTCTGGCGGCGTTGGTGCCGGGGAGAAGGGCCGCGCGCATCGACCCGATGGCGGCGCTGAAGTACGAGTAGGCCTGTGTGTCGGTTTCTGAGCTATTTGGCATAGAAGTTTCGGCGCTATCTGGCGTACCGGGAGCCCGCGGAAGCCGCTGTTTCCGAGCGCCGTGCGATAGGTTCAATCGGGGCGATGGTATATCGGGGTTCGAGAGTTTCGGGCAGAGTTACAAGCGGCGCGCGGCGGGACTCGCCGCCGCACTATATCCACTTCGCAGATTACGCCACCCACAAAGACGAGGCAGATGCTACCGGTCGACGACGGTGTAATCAGCCGGTGGCCGGAAGAGCGCGGGGTCAGGATCCGCCCGCCTGAGGTTGACCAACTTCGAAGTGTACCCGTTGCTGCTCTTCGTCAGCATATTCACCTTCAATTCGACTGAATCCCAGGTCTCGATAATGAGTGCCGGTGTCGACGTTCGCGTTCCCTCGGCCAGAACTCCCTCGATCACTTGGGTGCCCAGGTTCTCGATAGTCGCGTGCGGCGGCGCATACCGGCGGGGCGCCGTCGCCTGAGTGCGTGTCCGGTGTGCGACCTTGTTCTTGTCGTCCAGGACATAAGCGACCCCAGCCACTGGATCGAGAATCTCGATGCGCCAGGCAGGGGACGATTTCAGGGCACTCTCCGTCCGGGTTCGGCCCTCCGAATCGCGAAAGAAATGGCCGATCGCATAAGTGCCGGTGGTGCCAGTGTGCTCCTGCACCTGATCGGCGGAATAGGGGGCGCCTGTCACGGCCGCCGCCGGTTGTAGCGCCTGTGCCGCCGCAACAGAGAGACTCACCGAGACGAAGATAGGAACAATTTTCATATACGCTCCTCCTCCTTCTGAACGAAGCCTCTTATCATTCTACTGCCGTACCTGCGTCGAGTCCCAAAGATCGGATATCGCGAGAGAATGGCTGGCAGGAACGATTTGGGCCCAGACGGAGCGTTGGCTTGCCTGAACCTAACCGGCCACGCTACACGGTGTAGAATATCCGCGTGAGGCGCGCGCGCGTCGCTCGCCTTCTATCGGACCGCAGGACGAAATTGCTTGAGTTGAAGGCCGCGCACGCGGCGGAAGTGCCGGACGTTCGCGGTGGCAAGAATATCGCCAAATTGCAACGCAGTCGCGGCGATCAATGCGTCCGCAACCTGCAGTCCATCGCTGAGTGCATGATCTTCGATCAGGCCGGCGGCCGCGTAACTGATCGCTTCGTCGACGGGGATGACGTCAAAAGAATTGTTACGGAAGAATCGCCGTATTTCCGACATTTCTCTCTTCGACTTTGCCCCCTGCAAAAGCTCCATCATAGAGACGATCGAGAGCCTGCGGACCGGTTGCGAATCGATCAGGCGCCCGGCCCCGGGTTCCCCGCGGAAAAACCAAATGAGCACGTCCGAATCAAAGATCATGCAAGCGTGAGGTCCTCAATCGCCGAACGCGCCCGGACACGTCCGCGAGATCCTGCCTGGCCTTCCAAAGGCCGAAGGCCGGATCGGACGAGGGCTTGCGCGCTTCCTGGGTCGACTGCACCGGCACCAGACGCGCCTTCTCACGGCCGTGATGCGAGATCGTCACCAGTTCACCCCGATCCAGCGCTTCCAGCACGGACTTCATGCGGTATCTCAGGTCCACGATCCTTGCTTTCACAATCTGTCTACTTCCTGGTATACATATCGTACCACGGGGCCCGTTAGGCCGCTGACCGGCGCCGTGCCACAACGCCCCTCCAGCAGACCCTCGATTCGCTGTAGAATATCCGCGTGACTCTTCCTCGCCGATCCTTACTCACCGCGGCGGCGGCCGCACTCGCTTCGGCTGCCGCGCAGACCCAGCGCGACTGGAGCGGACGCCAGCCGGTCCGCTATCCCGATCCCGATATCGTGTCGCTCGACCCGCGCTTCGACAAATACAAAGTCGGCAACGCCGCCATCGAGAAGCTCTATACCGGCACGCGCTGGGCCGAGGGGCCGGCCTGGCACGCGCAAGGCAACTTCCTCGTGTGGAGCGACATCCCCAACAACCGGCAGTTCCGGCGTCTGGAGGAAGACGGCCACGTCAGCGTCTACCGGGAACCCTCCGGCTACAGCAACGGCAACACCTTCGATTTCGAGGGCCGCCAGCTCTCCTGCCAGCATGCCGCGCGGCGCGTGGTGCGCTATGAGCACGATGGCTCGGTCACCGTGATCGCCGATAAGTGGCAGGGCAAGCCGTTCAATTCGCCCAACGATATCGTGGTGCATCCCGATGGCGGCATCTGGTTCACCGATCCCACTTACGGCATCCTGGGCAACTACGAGGGATTTCAGGCCGCGCCGGAGATCAAGCAGGCGGTCTATCGCGTGGACCCCAAGGATCGCTCGATCGAGATGGTCACCTCCGAGTTCGGCCAGCCCAACGGCCTCTGCTTTTCACCGGACTATAAGAAGATCTACATCGCCGATACGGGCGACGCCAAGGACATCCACGTTTTCGACCTGGATGGCAAGCGGTTGCGCAACGGCAAGCGCTTCACCACCATGCAGACCGACAAAGGCTGGGGCCTGGGCGACGGCATGCGCGCCGATATCGACGGCAACCTGTGGGTGGGGGCCGGCTGGGTGGGCGCGGGCTATGACGGCGTACACGTGTTCACGCCCGCGGCCGAGCGCATCGGCATGATCCTGCTGCCGGAGATCTGCGCCAACGTCTGCTTCGGCGGGCCGAAACGCAACCGGCTGTACATGGCCGCCAGCCAGTCGCTCTACGCGGTGTATGTGAATACGCGCGGGGCGCACATCGCGTGAAGCCCGCCACATCGGGCGACACGGGCAAGCCCGGGACAGTGGGCGACACGGGCGAAGCTCCCACACCGGGCGACGCGGGCAAGGCCGCGACAGCGGGCGACGCGGGCATGTCCGCCACACCGGGCGACACGGGAAAGCCCGGTATACCGGGCGATATCGAAAAGAACGAGCGGCTCTCGCGCGAACTCTCGTCCGGCCAGCTCGGCATGATCGCGATCGGCGGCGCCATCGGCACGGGGCTGTTTCTGGGCAGCTCCCTGGCGGTGCGCACGGCGGGGCCGGGCGTGATCTTCAGTTACGCGATCGGCGCCGTCATCGCGCTGCTGCTCATGCTGGCGCTCTCGGAAATGGCCGCCGCGCACCCCACCGCGGGATCGTTCGGCGTGCATGCGGAGATCTATCTCAGCCGGTGGGCCGGCTTCACCATGCGCTACACCTACTGGGCGGCGCAATCCATCGCCAACGGCAGCGAGTGCATCGCCGCCGCGATCTACTGCCAGTGGTGGTTCCCGGAAACGCCGCGATGGGCCTGGATTCTGGGCTTCTCGGTGGCGCTGGTTTACATCAACGCGCGCTCGGTGGGCAACTTCGGGAGCTTCGAATACTGGTTCTCCATGATCAAGGTCTCCGCCATCGTGCTGTTCATCGTGCTCGGCGCGGCGCTGCTTGCGGGCGTGGGCCGGCCGGCCATCGGCCTGGGCAACTACACCGCGTACGGCGGCTTCCTGCCGAACGGATTCGCCGGCGTGTGGATGGCGATGGTGTTCGTGATCTTTAGCTACCTGGGAAGCGAGATCGTGGCCGTCACCGCGGGGGAAGCGTGCAATCCCGAGGTGGCCGTGCCGCGAGCCATGCGCAGCATGGTGATCCGGCTGATCGTGTTCTACCTGGGCGCCATCGCGACGCTGGTGGGCATCGTGCCGTGGAACCGGATTCAGCCCGGCGCGGATGTCACTGCCAGTCCGTTCGTCAAGGTCTTCCAGTTGATCGGCGTGCCGGCGGCCGCCCACGTGGTAAATTTCGTGGTGATCACGGCGGTTGCGTCCAGCCTGAACTGCAACCTTTATCTGGTGACCCGCATGTTGTTCTCGCTGGCGCGCGGCGGATATGCCCCCGCACTGTTCGGGCGCGTCTCAGCGCGGGGCACGCCGCTCGCGGCGCTGATGGCGTCGACCGCCGGGCTGGCCCTGGCCGTGTTGGTGGCGGCGCTCTATCCGAACGGGGCCTACGTCTACCTGTTCGGCATTTCGCTGTTCGGGGGGCTGTACGTGTGGCTGGCGATTTTCGTGACGCACCTGTTCTTCCGGCGCAGACGGGCGGGCGCTTTTCCGTGGCTGTCGGTGGTGGGCGCGGCGTCGATGGTCGCGATTCTGGCGACCACCTGGTGGGTGGAAGGCATGCGGGTCACGCTGTTCGCGGGGCTGCCGTGGCTGGGCATTCTCAGCGCTGCGTACTTCTGGATGCGCGCGCGGCGGGTGCGGGTGTAGAGCGGGCGGTATGATGGGTGTTCGTGGACCGACGAGACCTCCAAGCGCTGTCGAGGGTCAGGCTGAAAGAGGCGACCGGGTTGCTGAAGCTGGGGCTGTTCGATGGGCCTATTACCTGGCCGGCTATGCGGTGGAGTGCGCAATCAAGGCTTGCATCGCGAAGGGAATCCAGCGGTACGAATTCCCGGACAAGAAGAAGGCAGATTCCAGTTACACTCACAGCTTTCGCGAACTGATCAGGGTTGCTGGTCTGGAAGAAGCGCTTCGCGAACAGGCCGACAAAGACCCGGACTTCAAAAGGAATTGGGAGTTTATTCAGCCCTGGTCTGAGCGGAGCCGATACCAAAGGCATCCTCTGGAATCCGCGCAAGAACTGATCTGGGCAATTAGCGACAGACGTCACGGAGTGATCTCATGGTTAAAGCTGCATTGGTGAACCTGGATATCGATCGGGGAGCGGAGCTTCTCGATGTCCTGGAGCGCGCGAAGCTGAAGATCGCGGTTGCGCTTTGGGCGTATCTATCTGAGTACGATGAGTGGCGGCTGATGGTTTCCTCGCGCCAGTTCAATTCGCGCCGTTTGATGGACGCGTATCGCTTAGTCTTCGATGCTCTGGTCGCTGCGAGAATCACAGCCGTAAAGACTCCGCCTATTATGATCCTTCCGATGACCGATCCGTTTATTAAGGAGCTGCGTCGAATCTTCGGGAAGACCAAGAGCGTCGAGGGGATGCGTCTGGGGGGCCAGATGATTGGCGACCGCTTCATTGAAGACGCGTACGTTTACCGGATTTCGTAGCACCATTGCCCACGGCTGCAAGGTCGCACCGGCGCCACCCTCCGGTCCAGCAGGCGGTGTATAACAAGCTAGGGAAGTCGCCAACATGAAACCGCGAAGTGTGGTATGGCGCTCGCCATGTTTGTGTTGCCCACGGCCTTTGGCCAGCCTGCGGCGCTCCTGGCAGGCTGGTTCCGATTGGCCTGCCATCGCGAAACGAGGGAGGTCCTTATGTACGCGCTGCTCCCAGGAGAGAAGTTGAAACTTGCACCACCCCCGATCGGGAGACCTTCGAGTTTGAACCCCGCCCGATTCCCAGCTTTCGTGGCGGCCAGACCATGTTCACCTATACGGGAAAGAGGGTGGCCATGGCTCAGTTGGCGGATCGGTTTGGTCACGGTTCGGCCGCCCGGTAGTGGACAAGACCGGTGTCGATAGGACCTTCGACTTCACGCTTGCGGCTACCCCCGACCAAGCGATGAACGTCCAGGATTTCATTTACGGCGTTCAGGAGCAACGCGGGATCGGCGGAGGCGTGGAAACCGGGTGACAAAGTTGGCCCCACAAAAATCGGTTTAGAATGAGCGGGTTCCGGCGACGGGTGGGCGGCCTGCGACGATTCGCCAGTTACCCTGTTATGTGGAACGCCTCACGAAAGCCGATCGCCTGAGCACCGCCGCCGCCGCGGTTGCCCATGACCTCAACAACGAGTTGACCGTGATTCTTACCAGCGTCAGCAGCACCATCGAGGCGCTGGAGCCGGGCCATCCTGCGCGGGACCTCCTGCTGGACCTGCAAGGCGCCGCCCAACGCTGCGCCTGGAAGGCCTCGGGTCTGCTCAATTACAGCGTCCGGCAGGGCGCGCGGCCGGTGGCCGCTCCGTTCGAAGAGCTGATTGATTTGACCGATGGGCCGGCCGCCACGGGGCCAGGCAAGGCCGCCTGAAAGGTGTCCCGGATGGCGCGCTCGTGTCCTGTCCCTCGCAAGAGTTGACAACGACGAGCAGGCGTCCCGACGAGTCGGGACGCGGCACCCTGAAAAACCAATGCCGCTTACTTTGCGTCCCGCAATGACGTTCTGCACGACTCGTGCAGAATGGTCACAGCGGGACGCAACGTAAGTGGCATTGGCCTGAGAGGCTGCGCCACGCGGCCGGTCCCGGCATTGTGAAGAAGTAACGATCCTCCGGCAGAGCCGGAGGCTTTTCGGTTGCTGGCCCCCCAAAGGGGCCTGATCGCAACCGCTCAAAAACCGGTCCCGCGCGCCGCACGCTGCTGATCGGGCCGGTTGCGCCCGACAGCGCACGAACGGCATACTCCC
>JBKQPR010000310.1:0-86053 GCA_052144935.1 Bryobacteraceae bacterium | reverse complement strand
TCCGGACTGTTTGACAAACCTGTCGCTGTCCCTTGGTGGAACGGTTTGAAGTTGCGGCTGACTACCTATAACGGATCGCGCAGTCCTAAATCTTAGGGGAATTCTTGTCCGTGGAAATCCAGGCTAGTGCGACGATCCTGAGATCTTCCTTGGAGATCGTCGGCCGTGCCCGGCTTGCCCTGCGGTGTGAATTTGGCGTTGGCGTCGTACATGATCTGGCGGACAACGGCATTCGTCCGCATGGCATCTCGATCGTCATTTTGACTTTATCGGCGCTTTTCACAAATCCGGAGATCCGATCTGGTACAGCTTTCCGGGCAAGCGCAACTCCGGCCAAACCGAGGCGGATTGCAGACCGAATGAGGGTCCCGTATTCACGATTGTTCTCCAGGGGGGATAAACGTGCGCGGGAGTCCCCCGCAATTCAATCGCAGCCGGATGTGAGAGTCCGTGGTTTCAGCACGTGCACAGCGGCGCAGCGAAGCGAAGCTGACGGCCTCCGGGTACACTCCGGGTTCGCCTTACCCCTCGTCCGGCTCGGCGGCGCCCCACAAAATCATCGAGGCGTCGCAGAGCGTCACTTGGAGTGCCGCCTTCCACGGCAATCTTTTTGATATCCCACTGCTTGATATCCCACTGCCGAAGAAGGCCCCCCAGTCGGGCGAGAGGAAGGGATTTGTGGCCCTGGTCCCCGGAAGTGGCGTGATTTTCGACTGGCCCAGCCGCCGCACCGCCAGTTGGGCTTTGGAAGAGGGGCGCGTTCTCGGTGAACCGCCCGGTTCATCGCTCGTGAACGATAGAGATCGCGTATGAGAAAGTCTCCAGCCTGCCACTGCCGAGTTTTTCGACAGGATACCTGCTTTCCGGCCGCCCGTACTGCTCCGGCCCCCAGCCTGCGTCATTGGGATCTTCGGCGCTCGCGAGAAAAAACCCAGGTTTGCCCGCCAAAATCGACCCATCGCTGCACCGGGGATGGTGCAATTTGGCCCGTACCAAATGCCGCGACAAACGCCTTGGGCCGGAGGGAAAACAAACTGGTAAAGGGAAAAAGAAAGGGGTTACCGGAAGAAGAGGACGTGACGTTCGCGTTTTCCCGCCCTTGCCCTGCGCCAAATCGTGTTCTTGGTGTGGGTCACTTTGACCGAGCGCAAATGCGCAAATGGTGATTCTTGCCGAGCGCCGAGGATTGGGATAGAATCATTGAGCACGCGATTTCACTCTAAGGAGCTACGAATGCGAGTAAAGTTTTCAGGTTTGACGGGTCCATGTTTAGGGATCCTTTTCGGCTTGGTTCTGGCCTTCAACTTGGGCGCACAAAGCAAGCCGCCGAAGCCGCCGAAGGTCATGAACATTCAAGGCCGAGTCCATATGATCGACAAGAGCACGTCCGCCATCACCGTCGCCAAGGGTAATGTCAATCGGATTGTGGTGTACAGCGGCAATACCAAGTTCCTGTATGGGCACAGCAACGATAACAAGCCGGGTACGATGGATCAGGTGAAGGAAGGCTACTACATCTCCTGCTCCGGCCCGGTCAACGCTAAGACGCAGTTGGAGGCAACTACGTGCGTCTACCGCGAAAACCAGTAGAGTAGGACCGCTCCTCCTTTGCCGGGCGTCCATGCACCGGTTCCCCAAATCGGCCGAACGGGATCGGGATCGGAGGCGAGAATTGCCCTGATCGCGTATGGCCCAGGTTGGCCGCCAGGCAATGAGGAGCGGTTGTCTTCGCGGCGGTCGTCTTCGCGGCCGCCGTCAATTGGCCACGGCATCCAGTGAGGCCGGGTCATTTGGGCCGGGCCAGCCCAGCCTCCACTTCGGCGACATACTTGGCGAGCTGAGATCCGGCCGGCTCGAGGGACAACGCCTTCTTCAAATAAGTCATGAGATCGGCGTTACCGGGGAGAGGGATTTTTTCCCCCCGGTGAACCGCGTAGAACCGGCCGTCCTCCCACAGAAGACAGGCGCGGTGGCCGCCATATACGGCGGAGAGCCCAACGTCGATTTGAACGACTTTGCCATCGAAACGGGGGATTACGGCGCCCGCCGTCGGGGTGTGGCCGATGACGATGCGCTTGACCCCGTAACTGGCCAGCACCTTGTTGACGTGAGCCTCGATGGCGTCGCCCTCGTCTTGCGCCAGACCACGATACCAGAGCGGCCCATCCTCAGCCGTGACCAGGCTTCCGTCCTTGATCTTGGTGACGTCGCCAAGCTCCGCGGCGATGGTCTCGTTGATCTGGCTCAGCGGCATGGTCGCGCAGCGCGGGCTGATTCCGCCGTGCAGGTAAATCGCATCGTTGATCTTGACGATCGTGTCATGGGAGCGGATCCATTTGCCGTACGTGCCCTTGGGTCCGAACTGGATGCGCTGTTCAACCCAGCCGAGCGGATGCTCGGCTTCCCACTTCTTGCGGGCGGCAGCGTCGGGCGGAGAGGGCATCGCTCTGATTTCCTGCTCCCAGAAAAGGGCACGAACCTGCTCGGAGTCGCCGGCGCGGAAGGCGGCGAAATCAGCGGGAGTGGTATAGCGAAGGTCGCCGTACATGTTCATGGCTTCGTGATTGCCGATCAGCGCGTGGACCTGTCCTCCCGCTTTGGCTGCCTCTTTCTCCAGCGCCATCAGGAGGTCCATCACCTTTTTGGTTGCGGGGCCGCGGTCCGGCACGTCGCCGACCTGCACCAGGTGTGTCTTGCCACCGATCCAGCGGTCCTTCTCGTTGATAACCCCGGCGGAGCGCAGCACCTCGACAAAGCCGTCGAAGTCGCCGTGAACATCGCCCACGGCTACGACGCGTTCGACCCCGGTCCATTCGGCCTGCGCCGCCAGCGCCGGCGCCGCCAGCAGCCAGAGGATCAGCAGAGGCACAAGCAAAACTCGTAGAGCGGCCGCCCGCAGACGCGCGCGGTTCACGATGATGTAGATGGCAATGTGAGACATACAGTGGTTCCTTTTCCCTCCTGACTCTGAATGCAGATGTCGCCGCCGTGCTCCTTGACATACTGACGCGACGTAAACAGGCTCCAGTTACCGGTTGAAACGCGACCATCGGCCACCTGGAAACGAGGATCGAAAATGTGGGCCAGTTGCCCGGCGGGGATGCCGCATCCGTTATCTTCGATCCTCAACTCCAGCAGGGAATCGCGCAGCACGGTGGAAACGGCGATCCGGCCTTCGCCATTGAGCGCCTGGATGGAGTTGGAGAGCAAGTTGCAGAGAACGGCGATGAGCCGCTGCGGCCGGCAGTTGACGTTCGGCACGGGGCCGAGATCGAGGTCGAAGCGTGTGCCCTGGGGGCTCTGCGGCTTCATCAATTCGACTGCCTCGTTCACCAGATCGTTCAGATTGGCCTGCTGGGTAACGGCTTCGTCGAAATTGGTCAGGCGTTGGATGCGATTGACGGTTTTCCGCAGCCGTTCGAGCGAATCCTGGAGCGAGCGGCGTAATTCCGCCTGCACGCCCAGCAACCGCTGCTGGCCCTCGGGAGACACCTGGGCCTGGCGGGCGGACACCGAGAGCAGAGTCTCGATCCCGCTCGAGAGCGCGCCAGCGGGCGAACTCAGCTCGTGCGCCAACGCCGCCATCAGTCGCATCATGGTGCCCGAACTCTCCGCCCGCATCGCCTGCGACTGGAACTCGCGCAGCTCGGCCGAGGTCTGGAGCGTGTCCAGGTATAAGCGGTAATACATGCGGCGTTGGGCGTAGAGAGTCGCGCTGATGGACGCGGCCGCCAGCGCCAGCATGGCGAAGAACAACCAATGGCCGCAACCCAGACTGGCGGCGAATACGATGGCGCCCATCAAGAGGCACTGGACTGGCAGCAGCGGCACGGCAGTCGCGGCGGCCAGCATCAGAAAGGTGGCGCTTCCGAGAGCGAAATCGGCGCTGGCGCCGGCGAGCATGGAGCGGACGGCGACGGCCGCGGCGGCGCACGAGGAGACACCCGCCAGCAGGCGGTTGTACGGATAGGCCACTAACAGGCTGGCCACTCCGAAGGTGATTACCGCAAACAGGAGGATCGCGAAGGCGGTTTGGCGAGGGGTCATGCCGGCAAGGGCGACGATCGCCACCACCGCTTCGGCGCCCGCCACCACCCGCGCCCCGCGATAGCTCGCGGAGAAAATCTCCTGGCGGAAACCCTCGTCGCGCTCCAAGCCGCCCGGCAGGAGCCAATCCCGAACTCGGGCCCAGCGCATACGAATCACTATACCGCGGACAGGCCGTGTGTTGTATCATGAAAGACTTCATGCGACGAGTCCGGCTGTTCTGGCGAAACGTGTATGACGTGCGCCCCGGTGAAGGTGTGCGCACTCTGTTTATGGCGCTGCACATGACTTGTGTGCTGTTCGCGTACTACATCTTGAAGCCTCTTTCGCAGGCGCTTTTCCTGAGCAAATTCGATATCGACCAGGTTCCCCCTCTCTACGTGCTCATCGCCATCGTGGGCGGGCTGGTCGCATACGCGTACACCCGGGTGGCGGTTCGCTCGTCGCTGGCGGCCGCGGTGAACTGGTCGACCGCCATTACCGTGGTCTGCCTGCTGGCGATCTGGTGGATGCTGCAATTCAATTTCGGCTGGATGCTGTACGTGTTCAATATCTGGGTCAGCATGTTCAGCATCGTGACAGTGTCCCAAGCCTGGCTGGTAGCGGCTAACATCTTCGATTCGCGGGAGGCCAAGCGGCTCTATAGTCTGTTGGGCCTCAGCCTGGTAGCCGGCGCGGCCTTTGGCGGTGAATTCACGGCCCGCCTGGCCAAGGTGATGGAGCCGCGCGATCTCCTGCTCGCCACGGCGGTCATGGTCCTGCTGGCCTATGCCTGCGTCCGCGTGGTGGCCGCCCAGAAGAACGTGAACCTGTCGGCGGTCCGCGCCGGCCATGCCGATGAGCACTTCGCGTTCAAGGACATCGTCTCGGGCATTCGCCGGCATCGGCACCTGCAAGTCATCATGGGGATTATTACCATCACGTACATCGTCGACCTCATGGTGCAGTTTCAATTCAGCGCCATGGCCAAGGCGGCTTACCACAACCCCAAAGAACTCACCGCTTTCCTCGGCAGCTTCTACGGCCTTTACCTGAACCTGGTCAGCTTTATGATGCAGTTCTTTCTGACCTCTCTGATCGTCCGGTACATGGGGGTGGGCGGGACCTTGCAGGTCATGCCGGTGGTGATCGCTATCACCTCGGCCGTGGTGATGTTCGTGCCTAAACTGGTGGCGGCCTCGGCCATGCGCCTCTCCGAAGCCGCCACCCGCTATTCCTTCAACAAGACCGGGACCGAGCTGCTTTACCTGCCCTTGCCCACGGACCTGAAGAACCGTACCAAGGCCTTCGTCGATATCTTCATGGATCGTTTCGGACGGGGCCTGGGCGCCATGGTTCTACTGGCCTACACGGCATTGATCGAGAAAGATCCCAAGCACCCCAACCTGAGGCGTATTTCGGCGATGATCTTCTGCATCTCCATTCTGTGGATTCTGCTTTCGGTCCGGGCGGGAAAGGAATACCTGGCCACCATCCGCCGGCGCCTGGAGTCGCGGCGGCTCGATCTCCAGGACGCGCGCATTACGGTGGCCGGGGCCGAGACGGTCGAACTGTTGGAAAAGACCCTTGCGGAGGGGACACCGCGGCAGGCGGCGTACGCCCTCGGACTGCTGGCGGATGTGCCGGGCTACGACATTGGGCCGCGCGTCGAATCGCTGGTGCGGTATGACAGCGCGGAGTGCCGGACCAAGGCGTACGAAGTGGCCACGTCAGCGCGTTACGCCGGGCTGGTGGAGCCAGCTTCGCGGGCGCTCGAATCGCCGGGAGCGGCGCGCGAACAACAGGCTGCTCTGGCGTATCTCCTGGCCGTGTCGCCCGACGGTCCGGTGACCGCCGCGTGGGTGGAGCGTGCCGCAGCCGATGGAGATGCCTCGAGGCGCGCGCTGGCGGCGTATGCCATCGGCCTCGATGCCCGGGATGCCGGCGGGGTACTGCGGCGGCTTCTGGACGACCGCGATCCGCTGGTGGCCTCCGCGGCATGCCGGTCGGCCGGAAAGATCGGAGACCGCATCTTTTTCGAACAGATCGTGAGTCGCCTGGCCGATCACGTGGTGCGGGGGGCGGCTATCGAGTCGCTGGCGGCGTACGGAACCAGGGTATGCGGCTCGCTCGGCGACATACTGGCGGATCGCAATGCGCCGCTGGCCGTCCGGCGGCAGATCCCGCGGGTGCTCCGCCTGATCCCCGATCAGCGCAGTGTCGACGTACTGATCGGTTCCCTGGGCCTCCCCGATCCCGCCGTCCGTACCGCCGTCCTCAAGGCGCTGAACCGCCTGCGCCGGTCCGCTCCGCACCTCCAGTTCCCCGCTCCGCCCATCAACCAGCACATCGTGCACGAGGTCACCGAGTGCTTCCACCTGCACGCACAGCTTGCGCCGTTGCGCGACGCGGCGCGGCCGGGGACCGCCTCGGCATTGTTGGCGCGGACGCTGGAGTACCGCGTGCGGCAGTCCACGGAACGTCTGTTCCGGCTGCTCGGTCTGCGGTACTCGCCGGACGAAATTTACAACGCGTACCTGGCCCTCGAATCCGGCAACCCGGAGCGCGTGACACCGGCCCACGACTATCTCGACAGCCTGCTGGAACGCGAGCTCAAACGCCTGGTCATGCCGCTGCTCGACTCCCCCGACCGCCTTTCTACGCACGCGCGGGATCTGCTCCATATCCACCCGAAATCCCTCGAAACCGCGGTTCGGGAGCTGCTCCTTTCCGGCGACTCCTGGCTCGCCGTGTGCGCCATCGCGGCCGCCGCGGAGTTGAAGCTCAGAGGCTTGGCCGGGGACATCGCCCGGGCGGGTGAGCGTGCCGGACAGGAGACCGTTGCGGTGGCGCGCGCCGCCGCTGCGGCGCTGGCCTGAACGGGAGGAACCTATGGCGGAGCTGAACATCGTCGAGAAGGTAATCGCGCTGGAGGGGGTGGATCTGTTGCACGGATTGCAGCCCGATCAACTGGCGCGCATCGCTTCGATTGCCACGGAGGTGCGCCTGGCTCCGGGGAAGGTGGTGCTCGATCCGGGCAAGCCGCTGGACGCGCTGTTTGTGGTGCTCGACGGCGCCGTGTCGCTGGCAAAGGACGGCGTGGAGATCCACACGGCCGGAGAGAACGACGTTCTGGGCGCCTGGGCCCTGTTCGACAGCGAGCCGATGCCGGTGACCGCCACTACCCTCGAAGATACGCGGTTGCTGCGGATCGGCCGCGACGACTTCTACGAGCTGCTTTCCGATAATGTGGAGATCACCACGGTGGTGTTCACTACCCTGGTAAAACGGTTCCGCAAGCTGGTTGGGCAATGAGCCGCGAGGTTTTGGGCAGTGAACGTTGACATTCAGGAAGAGCAATTGCTCGAACTGGAGCGGCAGGCCGCGCTGGGCCTTCTGCTGGCCGGCGTGGCCCACGAACTGAGCGCACCGATCGGCACCATTCTTTCCAACCGGGACGTGGAGTTGCGCCTCCTCGAGCGCATCGAGCAAGCCGTGGCGGAGTCTTCGCCCGAGCGGGTCGGAGAGCTGGTGTCGAAATGCCGCGAGTTGGCGCGCATCGACCAGATTGCCGGGGATCTCATCAGCCGGCTGGTCCGCAGTTTGAAGACCGCCGGCCGCGTACCCGATCCGGAGTGGCGCCGTGTCAACGTGAACGAGATCGTCGACAGTGCCCTGCAACTGGCGAAAACGGGGTTCCGCGGGCGCGTCGCGGTGGAAACGGATTTCGGGCCGGTGCCCGAGGTGGAATGCCATCCGCACCTGCTGAGCCAGGCCATCCTGAACCTCGCCACGAATGCGGGCCAGGCGATTGACGGAAACGGCAAGATTACCGCCGGCACGCGCCTCGAGGGCGATGCGGTGCATATCTGGATTGCCGACACGGGGCAAGGAATTCGCGAAGAGGACCAGGCGAAAGTGCTGAAGCAGGGATTCACGACCAAGCCGGTAGGCGCCGGCACGGGTCTCGGCCTGTTGATTGTGCGGCGGATCGTGACGGAACAGCACGGCGGCTCCATCGGCTTCGAGAGCAGATGGGGACACGGGACCACCTTCCACCTGAGGATTCCGCTGCGGGCGAAGAAAAAAGGAGTGGAGTAGAGTGGCAGAGAATCGCAAGCCGTCCATTGTACTGGTCGACGACGAAGAGATGATCCTGACCAGCATCCGCACGCTGCTGATGCTGGAGGAAAACTACGAGGTGGTATGCTTCACCAGCCCGCAGGAAGCGGTGCAGCACCTGGAGAAACACGCCGTGGATGTGACGGTGTCCGACTACCTGATGCCGGGCATGACCGGCATTCAGCTTCTGGCCGAGGCCAAGCGGCGCCAGCCGGAAGCGACTCGCGTACTGCTCACCGGGCACGCGGACAAAGCCAGCGCCATTAGGGCGATCAACGAGGTGGGGCTGTTCCAGTATTTGGAGAAGCCCTGGGATAACACGCAGCTCCTGCTGGTGATTCGGCAGGGCGTGGAGCGAACGGAATTGCTCCGCGAGCTGCGCCAGAAAATCGCGGAATTGGATACCGCGCATTCCACGCTGAAGAACACCCAGGCGCGGCTGCTGAAGGCGTTCCTGTAGGGGATCACCAGACACCCTTCGGTTAACAGCCGGCGTCGTTTTCCAGAGCCAGGGCGTCTCGCAGGAACAGTAGCGGTTGACACCGCGGTAGGTAAGACGGTATCTTACCTGCGTGAAGACCACCGTGTCCTCCAAGGGCCAAATCGTTCTGCCGGCGGAGTTCCGGCGCATGGACCGTGTCGAACCGGGGCAGGAGTTCGACGTCGAGCGTGTCGATTCCGGGCACTATCGCCTCGTCCGGCGTGCGGCTCCGCCGAACGAGGGCGCCATCGACTGGCTACTCGCCTGTCCGCAGAAGGACTTCTTTCTCCCCATTGACTCCGAGTCGACGGATGCGCTGTGATGTACTTAGTCGACGCCAACGTTCTGAGGGAGCCGACGAAACCAACACCCGATCCGCGGGTCGTGGCGTGGCTTCGCGCACATGAGCCGGATATCGCCGTCGATCCCATCATTCTCGGCGAACTCAGATTCGGGATTCTCATCCTTCCCAAGGGAAGGAAGCGGGCCGCCCTGGAACGCTGGTTCGACGCGGGGGCCGGGCGTCTCCAGTGTCTTCCCTGGGACGCGGACACGGGACTGAAATGGGCGGAACTGCTGGCGCGTCTTCGCACAACCGGGAAAGCTATGCCGATCAAGGATAGTCTCATCGCGGCGACGGCGGCCGTCCACGGCCTGGCGGTCGCTACGCGAAATCGTGCCGATTTCGTGAACGCTGGCGTGCGAATCGTCGATCCATTCGTTGGTTGAGGTCTTGCGTAGGTGCGGCCACCCGCGCCAAGAACATTCGGACTGGAACGACACTCCATCCGCGAGGCTCACGTGAGTCCATGTTGGTCACAAAATTTTTCCGCGTCGCTTTAGGCCCAGCGAGGACTCGAACCTGAAAACGAAGGACTTCACGGCTTGGCCTCGGCTAAGCCCAGTGTTGCTAACGCAAGGATAGAACTGGCTCCCCAGTCTGGACACGTTTCGAACTTTTGCGGGCCAACTGGCGCCGTGATCGAACCTGTCAACGCCCAATGTTTTCAGAATGATCGATGTGGACCGTCGCCTCCCGTCCATGGCGGGCGCCCACCTTCGGCACGGACTCGAACGCGCTCTAAGCGGAGAGGCTTCCCCCACAAGGAAATAGAGAAAGCCGGAGCACTCTCGGAGCTTATCGTGAGCCAGCCGCGCCGGGGCGAAGGCCGGCCGTTACCATCAGGTCAGGTCGATAACCACACGACAGCTCGCCTCGATGCATGAGCAGGTTCCGGGAAGCCCGAGTTGCCGCGCTGTCTGCATCATGCGCGGCAGTCGCGGGATGGACGTCACTGCGCGGGCATGATCCCGAGCATCCAGGAGAAGTCCTGCGAGATTGCCTTCGGGGGCGGGGCGGGCGGATTGCCGATCGCCACGAGACAGCATCCTTTCTGTGTTGGCGGAGGACCAGCCAAGATCATCGCCGACGAGTGACACGTCATGCACGACGCCTTGTGCGGCGGCACACCCGCGTTGAACTCGACGAACGAGTTGCCAAGGTGAATCGGCTTTTTTGCGGAGTCGACAAAATCCGTTTGCACGCCTACCAGGCGATAGTTGCTGAACACATCGGGAAGATTTGCCGCCTTCATGAGGGCGGCTAAGGCCGCGGTGGCGTCGGTGGTTTGCCCAGTGCTCGTCGCCGGGTTCGAACCCCACGGATCGTTGCAGGAGTCGTACAGATTCGGGTTGCAACGATTCGGATTCGTATCCTTATTTTGCGGTTCGAAAGTCGCCCAGAGCCAGTTGGGAAGTAGCTTCGACGACAGATGCAGTCCCACCAAGGCGTAGCAAGTTGAGTCGATTGTTTCCACATAAACGCCAGCCGGCTTGTTATTCGCGCAATCGAAGGGCGTGGCCAAAGAACTGGCGGGAATCCAATCGGCCTTGATTTCGACGGCGGGAACGGGGAAATTGATGACGCCGCTGTTGGTGGCGGCATACGCGGCCTGAGCAACGACGGTCGTGAGTTTTTGGCCTGCGGCCGGTTGCGTCACGAAGGTCGATTCCGATGGATCCACGTGAACTTCTTCGCAAAACACCGGCTTTGCCGAGAGATTCTTCGGCGCAAATGGCCCGCTTGTAGTCATGGGGTTGCATTCGCTGGGAAGATTGGATTGCGCGAATCCGGCAGTGCCGCGTCTCAATGTAGACCCCAAACGACTGCCGTGAAGACGGCGGACCGGCTTTGCGGTCGCGGCGCCGGTTGCGCCGCCCGAAGGACAACCAGGTGACGAAGGGTCCACCCAGCACGTCTGTTCGGTCCAGGTTTCCCACGTCAACTGGCCATTCGCGGCGCAGTTGGCTGCAACGAAGATCTGCCAGGCGGTTTGTTCGTTGCTCGATGCCATCGTGGCTGGCAGAGTACACGCCGGATTCGGAGCCGCAAGCGGCTTAGATTGTTCGGCGGACTTTGCAGGCTCGGACGGGTTGCTTCCGCAAGACGTTTGGAGCAGTAATGATATTGCCAGCAGAACCGGCCATACCCAAAATTGTTCCCTCTGCTTCTTCATGAATTTCTCTCCAGAGCAGGGAGTTTTACGCTGTCGTCCCCAGGCCTCAGAAAAGTTTATCACGCTTTCAGCAAATAAAAGGCCAACAAATGTCCAAGATGTAGTTGGAATGTAAGAAAATACCAAGAGATTTCAACGCAGCATCGCGCATTAGTACGGTGTCGTGCTCCGGGTGGGATACGCCATCAGCCCCTATTGTTGGCGTGAGCCGTTGGCGTAAAGCCGAAACGTCGATTTCGGGTGACTCCCCAGATAGGACTCGAACCGGCGACATCCGGCTAACCGCCGGCGTGGTTTGCGAAAGCCAGGGCGTCTCGCACGAACAGTCATCCGCCGGCGGTTCTCCGATGCACCCACGCGGCGCACGAAGCGCGTTAACTTAGTGCGGAATCCAGGCATCCGGCCCGCTACAGGTATGCCGCACCGTCCCAAGTCCAGCGACGGGCAACCTTCGGTTTTCGTATCCTCCAACCCTATCGGGCGCCGCTCGCGCTTGCCGGAGGTTGCCCGTCGCCACGCGCGCCCCGGCCCCGCTATCGGAGGCCCGGTTCGGCCCTCGTTCCTTATCGTCTCTCACCGCCGGAGGACGGTGCGGCATGGATCCGCTCAGCTCAGACCCTCAACCCAGGCCATGACGGCCGCATCCACCCAGAAGCGCGCCGGCCGGCGGGCCAGGAAGCCCAGGTGGCCGCCGTGGTCGGGGGCCAGCAGGCATATCCGGCTGTTCTCGCGGACCTCCGGGGCTTCGAAGCTCTCGAAGGGCACCATCGGGTCATCCTTCGCCTGGATCAGCAGCGCGGGCACGCGCAAAGCGGCCAGGTAGTGCCGGGCGGATTGCGTCCGGTAGTAGTTCTCCGCGTTGCCGAAACCGAAGGAGGAAGCCGTGATCCGGTCGTCGATCTGCATCACGGAGTGCAAGCCCCGGAGGTCCTGCGCCCGGTAGCGGCCAGTGGCTTCGAGGCGGGCTTTCATGCGGGCTACGAAACGGTCCTCGTAGAGTTGGTTGGCCGGTTGCTCCATGCGCCGGGCGCAGGCGGCCAGGTCGAGCGGAGTGGAGACGGCGCAGACTGCCTGAATGAGCGGCGGGGCGGCCTCCCCCAGCTCTCCGGCCAGTTTCAGCACTACGTTGCCGCCCAGCGAGAAGCCCACCAGGATGGCCGGGGCATGACGCTCGGCGCCCTCGGCCTGAAGCTGGCGCAGCACGGAGAGCAGGTCGCTGGTGAGGCCGGCGTGATAGAGGGTCCGGCAGAGGTGCTCGGTGCCTCCGCAGGTGCGCAGGTTGAAGCGGTGGGCGGCGAATCCGGCGGCCAGTGCGGCGCCCGCCAGGCTGCGCATGTAGACGGCCTGGCTGGAGCCTTCCAGGCCATGCACCATCACCATCTCGCCGCGCGCCGGCCCGGCGGGGCGCTGCGATTCCACCAGCACTTCGACCGCCGGCTCGGTCCGGAACAGCCGCCGGATAGTGGGGCAGCGGGCTTCGCTGTCCGGGCGCTTCCAGTAGTAGGCCAGGATGGTCTGCAAGTGCGGGTTGCGGAAAAGCGGTATGAAGGGAGGCATCGGCGGCAGTGCCTGAAAAGGGCCGCGCCCCGCGGCGGAAACCTGTAGTATTAAGTATAAGGCTATGCGCGGTTTCCTTGGCGCCATCACCGGGATAGCTGTGGCCTACGGTCTGCTTGCGGCGGAAACGGCCCGGCCGTCGCCTCCGTTTGAGGTCCAGCGGCTGGACGGGCCGGCCCTTCGAGTGAGCCAGTATCGCGGCAAGATTGTGGCGCTGGCGTTCATCGATACCACCTGCACGCACTGCCAGGATCTCACCGGAACGCTCAAGGGCATCGTTCGCGATTACGCGGCCCGCGGCGTGGTGGTGCTGGAGTGCGCCTTCAACGACGGCGCCAAGGCCGGACTGCCGGAGTTTCAGCAACGCTTCGATCCGTCCTTTCCGGTGGGCTGGAACACCCGCGCGGCCGTGATGTCGTACTTGCAGTACAACATTCTGGACCAGCGGCCTCTATATGTCCCGCACATGGTGTTCATCGACCGCGGCGGCGCCATCCGGGCCGATTATCCCGGCGAAGATCTTTTCTTCCGCGATCCCAACGCGAATATCCGCGCCGAGCTGGACAAACTGCTCCGCGGCCGGGGCGCGGCGCCGGCGGCCGAGGGAAAAGAACCGGCCAAGGGCAAAGAATAGGGTTGATGGGGACCCTCGCCGAGAAGTGCCTGCGCGCCTCGTTCTTTCTGGCTTTTGCTTCGGCGGCGCTGATTCTGGTTTCGATTACGGCCTCCCAGTGGGCGCTGTGGTTCTCGCTCGCGCTGCTCCTGGCTGCGCGCGCCAAACCGCGGATTCCGCGCATCTGGCTCCCTCTGGCGCTGTTCGTGGCGGGCACGTTGCTCTCGCTGGCGTTTTCGCCCGAGCCGCTGCACGGGCTGCCGCAGATAAGAAAGCTGCTGGTCTTCTCGATGCTGGTGGCGATCTACTCCACGTTTCGGGATGCCGCTACGGCGCGGCGCCTGTTTCTGTGCTGGTACGGGATTGGCGCGGCGGTGGCGTGCTTCGCGCTCGTGCAATTCGCCGCGCGCTGGCGCCAATCGCAGGCGCGGCACGTTCCGTTCTACAGCTTCTACGTTACGCAGCGGATCACCGGCACGATGAGCCATTGGATGACCTTCGCGGGTCAGGAAATGGTGGTGCTGCTGATGCTGCTGGCGTTTCTTCTGTTCGCGCCGGTCGCGGGGAAGCGCGCCTGGGCCGCGTGCTTCGCCTGCGCGCTGCTGCTGGGCGTGGCGCTGCTGCTCAACGAAACGCGCACCGTGTGGCTGGGAGTGGCGGTGGGCGGGGTGTGGCTGCTGTGGTGGTGGAAGCCTTGGATGACGGTGGCCGGTCCGGGCCTGGTGCTGCTGGCGATGTGGCTGGCGCCTGGACCGGTGCATGAGCGCCTGGTCTCCATCTTCCATCCGCAAAAGGACGTGGATTCGAACGAGTTCCGCCGCATCGCGCGGTCGACCGGCTTGCGCATGATTCACGCGCATCCGCTCCTGGGGATCGGCCTCGACGAAACCAAGTACCACTTCCTGGACTACCTGCCGCCCGATGCGCCCAACCCGCTGCCGCCGGGCTATTATCAGCATCTGCACAACTTCTATTTGCAGTACGCCGCCGAGCGCGGCATCCCTACCATGCTGACGATGCTCTGGCTGCTCGCGCGCGTGGTGCGCGACTTCTGGCGCGCGTTACGGAAGCTGGCGGCGGGGCGCAGCACTGAGCGGTTCCTGCTGCACGGAGGAATCGCCACGGTGATCGGGATCATGGTGAGCGGCCTCTTCGAAGTGAACCTGGGGGATAGCGAGGTGTTGACGGCGTTTCTGGTGGTGGTGGCGTGCGGCTACGTGGCTGTGCGCGGCCTGCGGGATGGCCGCGCTACTGTTTCGGCAGCACCTTGATATCGGTCACATAGTAATTGGCGTCGCTCACCACCACCACGGTGGCCTGGATGCGGTCGCCCACGTGGAGTTCCCGGAACTCGCTGTCGGGTTTGACGATGTATTCCATGGTCATGGGGCCCATCCAGTCGCCGATCTGTCCAGCCGCGATGGTAGCGGTTTTGGCGCTGGGGTCGAGCGCTTTGATGTCGCCCTGCATGGGGTAGCGCTTGGGGGTCTCTTTAGCGCCGCAGCCGGCCAGGGCGAGGGCAAGCGCGAGCGCAAGCAGCGTAGGGAGAGCGATTTGTCGGGTCATCGCCTTATTTTCGCAAGAACGGCGATCTGGTGGGCAGGGACCAGAGGGCGCCCCGGCCATTCGTCGTCCGCCAGCCAGCAACGCGTTTGTGGGCGGCGCTCCGTTCTCCTTGTAACTCGCCCCCACGCAAAGTCGTCTTGGGATTTATGCCGAAGCCTCTATGCCTCCTGATGCTGTTGGCCAGGGTGCCCTTTGGGCCCGCCTCGGCGCAGACGGTGGAGGGCAACGTGATCGACTCCCTCACGGGCAATGGCATCCCCGCCATGCGCGTGGAAATCAGACCGGCTTCCGGGGAGACGTCCTATTTCACCATGACCGATGTGGAGGGCCACTTCGTTGTCGAAGGTGTGCGGCCGGGCACTTACGCGGCCGGCGCTAAGTCGCCCGGCTATTCGCTGAGCGGGTTTCCCAGTGTGTTTCGAGTGACCGCGGGGGGAAACCCGGTGAAGGTGCAAGTGCGCATGATCCCGCTGCCCAGGATCTCCGGCCGTGTGGTGGATGGCAGGGGCGAGGGTGTGGCGCATGCGCAGCTGGAGTTGCTCGGGGCGGGGAGGCTGCTTGAAGAGAGCACCGATGCCACGGGAAAGTTCGAGCTTCGCCCGCTCCCCGGCGGCTACATCCTGTCGGTGGTCCCGCCGCCTGGATTGAAGCCGCCCAATCCGGACCCGGAGCCGGACCCGGAACCGCACAGCGCCCGCGTACTGGTCTGGGCACGGACCTTTTATCCCGGAGTAGCCCTTCCGGAGGCCGCATCCAAAATCGTGGCGCAGCCCGGCGGCGAGGTTTCGAACATCGATCTGAAACTGGTGGCCGTCCCCGTGCACGCCGTGCGCGGAGTGCTTCTCAATCCCGACGGCAGTCCGGCGCCCAAGGTGGCGATCACCTTGACTGAAGAGGCAGGGCAGGCGCATCGCGCGGAATCGCACTCCGATGGCGCCTTCGAATTCCCGGCGGTGGTGGATGGCGAATGGCCCCTTTCGGCCGAAGTGGAGAACGGCGGCGTGAAGCTGCGGGTCGTCGAGTGGATCGAAATGGCGGGGCACGAACTGGAGGGCGTGAGCCTTCGCCTCACCCCGCCGTTCACCGTGCGCGGCAAGCTGGTGATGGAAACGCCCCCAGGCGAGCCGGCGGCAAACTTGCCCTTGGTGTCCCTCGTCCCCCACGCCGGCCGCACCGGCAGGGAGGCATGGATGGCGAATTGGATGCTTCGGCCTGAAATGCACTTCGTGGAGCCGATCCCAGCCAACGCGCCAGGCGGCGCCGCCGTAGACCAAATGCGCGCGGAAATATCCGACAGCTTCGCGTTCGCCGGAGCCATCTCCGCCCGCCCGGATGCGGACGGCAATTTCACTTTGCAGAATGTCTACCCTGGCCGATATCGGATCGTTCCGATGCCGCCGTCCTCGCCGCCATACTACCTGGACGCGGTGCGCGCGGGCGGAACCGACGTGGCTCCGGCGGAAGTGGAGATTTCTTCCGGTGCGGTCCCGATCGCGGTTGTGTACAGGACCAATGGTGGCGTCGTGCGTGGCACGGTGGAGAAGTGCGCCTCGGGCCCGGTGCTGTTGGTTTCCCAAGAAACGGTCAGGCGGTGGCTCGGATTTCTCCGCGCCGCGCAGTGCGATTCCAACGATCGCTACGAAATTACGGCGGTGCGCCCGGGAGAGTATTACGCGTTGGCGCTCGCAGGGAGCGGGCCCTTGCCGGAGTTGAATGAAGGCCTTCTAAGCCAGGCCGGCAAAGTCACGGTCCGCGCGGGCGAAGCCTCCTCGGCCGACCTGCGTGCGATTCCGCGGCCGGCTTATTGAGTCATGCGATGTGCCAGCCCCCGCCCAACATAAGAGCCACTGAAGGAACCACTGCGGTACGCTGAAACGCAGGGCATCATGGCAACCCGGGACAACCTTCATATCCCGGGCGAGCTGTTGAGCGCGGTGACTGAAGCGGCGAGTGCGCACGGGAAAACCACGAATGAACTCGCGGCGGATGCCCTGAGGAGATACCTCGCCCACAGGACGCTGGAAGAACTCGCCAAGTATGGGCGTGAGCAGGCGCGCCTTCTTGGCTTCACTGACGCCGATGTCCCCGGCTTGATCGAGGAATCCCGGCGTGAGAATCGTGGCCGCTAAGGTCACCCTCGATACCAACATTTACGTGCCGGCGTTTCAGTTCGGCGCTATGCGGCTCCTGCACATGGCGGTCAACGGCGATCTCGAAATTGCCGTATCGCCGCCGATCGTTGAAGAATTGATTCGGGTTCTGCTGTGCCTCACGCATTTGCGCCATCCCGGTGCATGTCCTACAATCTCTACTGGACCATAGGTGTTTGTCCCGAGCGGCCCATGAACACATCCGTAAAAGGTGAATACGCGTTGCTGGCGATTTTCGACCTGGCCTCCCAGCGGCCGGGCGAGCCTGTGAAGATCGCGGATATTGCGCGGCGCCAGAAGATTCCCCAGAAGTTCCTGGAACTGATCCTGGCGGGGCTGAAGCAGGGCGGCTTCGCGGAATCGCGGCGCGGCGCCGAGGGCGGTTACCTGCTGGCGCGGCCGGCTTCGGCGATTTCGGTGGGCGAGGTGCTTCGTTTTGTCGATGGCGCCGCCCAGCACGGCAAGGAGCGTCCGCGGCGCAAAACCGAGACGCCTTTCACCGACATGTGGCAACAGGTGGACAGCGCGGTTTCGGAGATCATCGACATGACCACCTTCGCCGATCTGTTGCGCCGCTGGACCGAGAAGCAGAACAAGTTCGTGCACAATTGGGAGATCTGAATTGGGCATTTTCGACGACAATTCGCTAAGCATCGGGCGCACCCCGCTGGTGCGGTTGAACCGGGTTGCCGCGGGCACGAAATCCACGGTGCTGGCGAAAATAGAAGGACGCAACCCGGCTTATTCGGTGAAGTGCCGCATCGGCGCTTCCATGGTGTGGGACGCGGAAAAGCGCGGCGTGCTGGGTCCCGGCAAGGCGCTGATCGAGCCGACCAGCGGGAACACCGGCATCGCCCTGGCATTTGTGGCGGCGGCGCGCGGTTATCCGATCACCCTCACCATGCCGGAGACGATGTCCACGGAGCGGCGCAAGGTGCTCAAAATTTTAGGCGCCAACATCGTGCTCACCGAGGGATCCGAGGGCATGGCCGGTTCGATCGCCAAGGCGGAGGAGATGGTGGCCTCCGACCCCGGCCGCCTGGTCATGCTGCAGCAGTTCAAGAATCCGGCCAACCCGGAGATCCACTTTCGCACGACCGGGCCGGAGATCTGGGAGGATACGGGCGGGGCAGTGGACGTGCTGGTCTCGGGGGTCGGCACCGGCGGCACCATCACCGGGGTCTCGCGCTTTATCAAGAACGAAAAGCGGAAAAGGATCGTTTCGGTGGCCGTGGAGCCCTCCGGCAGCCCGGTGATTACCCAGACGCTGGCGGGCCAGCGGCTCAGGCCGGGGCCGCACAAGATCCAGGGCATCGGAGCGGGCTTCGTGCCGGATACGCTGGACCTCTCGGTGGTGGACCAGGTGGAACTGGTGACCAACGAGGAATCCATCGAGATGGCGCGGCGTCTGTCCCGGGAGGAAGGCATCCTGGCAGGCATCTCGAGCGGGGCGGCGGTGGCCGTGGCCGTGCGTCTGGCCGGGCGGCCCGAGTTCGAGCGAAAGACCCTCGTGGTAGTGTTGCCGGACGCCGCCGAGCGGTACATCAGCACGAGTCTGTTCGAAGGACTGGCGGACGACTGACTCGGACTTACACTGGGCAAGTTAGAGCGGTAAGTTAATTCAGGGCTTGAGTTCGAGTGGTTCCAAAAACTTTTTGAAGCGGGCGCTGTTTGGGTGATAGGGGTGAGTGCGCCCGCTGTCGTAACGGGGATTTGTTTAAGAGACGGTGCGCAGCCGATACGAAGTTACAGATTGTGCGCGTATTTTCCTTACACGAAAGAGTCATTCTGTGCTAGCTCCTTAGAGCTATCTGTGCACGGAGCTATAATTTAGAGGCGATGAAATTTTCGGCATGGGATGTCCTTCTGCCGTTGCTGCTGGCCATCCCTGCCTGGGCGCAGGAACAGACACCGGCCGCTCCAGCCGGCCCGCCGGCGCCGCCATCCTTGCCGGTCATGCCGGTTTTGGAAAACAACGGGAAGCCGATGGTCCTGCCGTTTCACTGCACGGATGACGACATCCAGTGGGCCGGCCTCACGTGTTCGGAAGACGATCCCTGCCCGATCTACCTGGAACTGGCGTCCATGGCGGCGCAGGGCGGCAAGATTGTCACGGCCGGCAACATCCATTCGGCGGCGGTGACGTTATATACCGCAGTGCTCGTCAGCGAGGATGCCGGCCGCACCTGGACCGAGGCGCACGAACGCATCCGAGGCGCCGGGCTGGACCATATTCAGTTCCTGGATGGCGAAACAGCTTGGGTGAGCGGGCTGACGCTGTATCCGCTCCCTCAGGACCCTTTTCTGCTGCTTACCACGGATGCAGGAAAGACTTGGCGCCAGCGGCCCATAGCCGGCGAAAACCACCCCGGCGCCATCCAGCAGTTCTTTTTCAGCAGCCGGGCCGACGGCTTCCTCCTCATCGACCGCGGGCCGGCGGAGACCCGCGACCGCTACGAGCGCTTCGAATCGGCGGATGGCGGCGAAAGTTGGACCATACAGGAAGAGAGCACCAAGCCACTCAAGCTGAGGCAGACCGTCGTTCCATCGACGGATTGGCGGTTGCGGGTGGACAGCTCCACGCAGTCCTACCATCTGGAGCGGCGGCAAGGGCAGCGCTGGATCGGCGTGGCCGCCTTCGCCGTGAAGATCGGGGCATGCAAGCCCGAGGCAGGCGGCGGGGGACTAAACCCCCCGCGGTAGCGCCGGCCAAGCTGTCTTTCTTGACACATCGGGTGTCCAAAACGGTACACTTGGCGCCAGCCGGCGGCCATCAAAATCGCTGCGTTTCCGCCGAAAATTGCCTCTGCATATCTACGGCAAACGAATTGCTTGGCCGATATATAGAGGTGAGGACTTTATGCTAGTTGCTGCGGGGATCGGCATTTTGGTGGTTTTCTGCTTGTTGCTCTCATGCATTCACACGCCGCCGGAAATTGGACGGTAGAATACACCGGGTAAATTGGACCCAACCGCCCACTTCGGCACCACGTGGGGGTGCTATTTCTTGGGAGCGGGAGAAGGCCGCCGGTAGATGGTCTCGAAATCCGGCAAAGAACCAACCGAAACGGTAGAAGAGGTAGACGAACCGGGAGTGATCGAACCGTGGCCCGGGGGACCGGGGGTAGTGTCCGGCTCGGTGGTTGCGGTTTTGGTCTCCTTTGTCACCCGGCTGCCCTTGGTGGGCCTGTAATCGATGCGGTCGATCTGCTCGCGCGGGATGGCCGTCTGGCGATTCTTGATCACCACTAAGAGGTTTTCATCCGTAGCCTCATCCATCTTGGCGAGAATCGGCTGGGTGGAAGCCTTCTTGTAAATCCGCAAATCGGTGCCCGATTTGATTTCCCGTACCTTATCCCATGGGTTGTCGGCGGCCAACGCAGTGACCACCGCCAGAACCAACAGTAAAAAACGCGGCATGGCTGCAACCTCGCTCAGCCCGCAGTCTAGCAGATGTCTGGCGGCGATTGCGCAACTTTCAGGTTGCATTTCTGTGTCGGATGCTCTAATATGCAACTAGAGAGTTGCAAATGACGCCATCCCAATTGAGCAAAATCGAAAAACGCATCGTGATCCGGGCGCCCCGCCAGAGAGTGTGGCGCGCCCTCACCAATTTTGAGGAGTTTGCGCGATGGTTCCGCGTGGAAGCGTCCTCCAGTGCATTTGAGAGCGGCGCACGCGTGGATATGGTTTCCACGCATCCCTGCGGCCCCGGCGCAAAATTCTTCGTAGTGGTGGAGGCCATGGAGCCGGAGCGCCTATTTTCCTGGCGCTGGTATCCCGGAGTGCAGCCCCCGGGCGCCGATTATGAAGCCGAGCCCTCCACGCTGGTGGAGTTCCGGCTGGAAGATACCGAAGGCGGCACGCTCGTGACGGTGGTAGAGTCGGGCTTCGACCGGCTGTCCCTGGATCGCCGCGCCAAGGCTTTCGAGGAAAACGAAAAGGGCTGGGAGATTCAACTGGCCGCGCTCGCCGAATATGCAGGAAAACCCGCTTAGCGCCGGGTGGAGTGCCTCGGCGCCGGTATTCGCAGCGCTGGGCGACGGCACGCGCCTGGAATTAGTGGCCCGCCTGTGCGGGGGCGAACCGCTATCGATCACGCAACTGGCTTCGGGCGCCCGCGTGACGCGGCAGGCCATCACCAAACACCTCCACGTGCTAAGGGAGGCCGGCTTGGTGCGCGCCGCCCGCCGGGGCCGGGAGCAACTCTGGGAGCTGGAGCCGCGCCAATTGCAACAGGCCCTCCACTGCCTGGAGCAGATCGCCGACCAGTGGGAGAGCGCCCTAGGGCGGCTGAGAGATTTCGTGGAAGGCGAGACCTAGCGAACGCTTGACGCGGAGTCTTCTGAGACTCGGTCAAGAGGTTTCGTTGGAAAATTTCGCAAATCCCGCGACCGTCTTCCACACGAACCCGTGGCTGGGCCGGCCCGAAACGGAGGGTTGCGTTTCTGCCGGGCGTGGAGATAGAGTTGCTCGTCAGGGGGGCGCCCTCCGCGTCCGGGTTCGGGGCCCCGTTACAACTTCAGCGTGCCCACCAGCTCCTGCGCGGTGGCGATCTTTTCGCGGCGCAGAAACGCGGCCAACTCGCGGGCCACGCGTACGGGCGAGGTGGGGTCCCAGAAGGTCGCCGTCCCTACTTCCACGGCGGTGGCTCCGGCGATCAGAAACTCGGCGGCGTCCTCTCCGTTGGCGATGCCGCCCAGTCCGATCACCGGAATCTTCACCGCCCGCGCCGCCTGGCACACCAGGCGCAGGGCAATCGGTTTGATGGCCGGTCCCGAGAGGCCCCCGAATCCCGCCCCGATGCGCGGCCGGCGCGTGCGGGCGTCGATGGCCAGAGCGATGAAGGTGTTCACCAGGGAAATGGCGTCCGCGCCAGCCGCTTCCGCCGCTTGGGCCAAGGGTTCAATGGCGCCGACGTTGGGCGAGAGCTTCACGATCAGCGGCCGGCGCGCCACCCGCTTCACTGCGGCCACCACTTCGCCCAGGAGCGATGGGTCGCTCGAGAAATAGATGCCTCCACAACTGGTATTGGGGCAGGAGACGTTCAGCTCATAGCCCGCCAGGCCGGCATGGTCTTCGAGCACGCGCACCACCTCGGCGTAATCGGCGGCCTGGTAGCCGAAGACGTTAGCGAACACCGCGGTCGACAGTTGGGCCAGGCCCGGCAGCTTGTCCGCGGCAAATGCGCGCACGCCGATGTTCTGCAGCCCGATGGAGTTGATCATGCCCCCGTGGGTCTCGTAAATTCGCGGCGGAGGGTTGCCTTCGATGGGCTCGCGCGACAGCCCTTTCACCACCAGGCCGCCGAGCGCGTTCAGATCCACCAGCTTGGAGAATTCCAGGCCATAGCCGAAGGTCCCGGAGGCGGCCAGCACGGGGTTGCGCAGGCGGATCCCGCAGAGCGAAGTCTCCAGCGTGGGCTGGCTCATGCGGCTCTCATTCCAGGAGCGCCTCCCCCAGCACGCGCCCCACCGACGAGGAGGGCGCGGCCAAGCCCAGCGCTCGCGCCAGAGTCGGAACCACGTCCACCGACTCCACCGGGCTTTCGTATACACCCGCCCGGAATTGCGGCCCATAGAAGCACAGCGGCACGCGGACATCGTAGTTGTACAGCGACCCGTACGAGATGCCCCGATTGAGGCCGAAATCCTCTACGTATTCGGCGCGGTAGGAAAGCATCAGGTCGCCCGAGCGCACGGGGTGGAAGCTGTTGCGGAGGCGGCGCTCCCACCCATCGAAGGCGGAAGCGGCTCCGCCGGCTGTGAGATATCCCGCCACGGCGGGGTACTGCAGGGCGGCGCGGCCCGCCGCCAGGCGAATCGGTTCGGGATCGCGGAAGCCGCTGGTATCCAGATAGAGAAACGGGTAGAGATACTTTTCCACGCGGCCGTTCCCGGCGGCCACCAGGCTGCGCTCCACGGCCTGCGCGACCTTTTCTCCGTTGACGGCCATGCGCGCGCGGGAATCTTCGGAAGGCTCGGGCGGCGCGCCGTGGGCCCCTACCAGCACCAGGTTGAAGGCGTTCTCGCCCGGCGTCTTGCCCAGTTGCGCCAGGAATGCCTCCAGGCGGCGGTCCAGTTGCAAAACCATCTGCTGCATCAGCGGCGAGCGGGCCCCCGTCTCGTGGCCCAGCCGCGCCATGGAACCGAGCAGCAGGCAGACCACATCGGTGGTGCCGCCCTGTCCCATGGGCTCGCGGGCCATCAACTCCGCCAGGAAATCGAACTGTGCGGCCTGCCCCCACGGGGAGGCCTTGTAGAGGTTGAGGAACTCACGCGGGTGTTCCGGCGAATAGTTCAGGACGCGCAGGGGAGGCGCGTCGGGTTTCGCTCCGGCCGCCACCCACCGGGCATTGCGCGCGGCTTCGGGGCTCTTCTGGATGTTGTAGACGGACAGCCAGTCGGGCTGCTCGCCACGCGTCGCGAACAGGCCTTCCTCATCCATCCAGAAGATCCGCGATGGGGCCGTGCCCGCGAAAAGAGCGGCATCGGATTCCTCCATGGCCACCACCCAGGACCGCATGCGGGACTCGGCTTCGATCTGGGCCGCCAGGGTGGTGGCGAGCAGGGCCTCCTCGGAGGCCTTGACCGGCCGGTGGGCGGCGCGGTCATACCAGGAATCGGCCACGATTCCGTGCTGCGCCGGCCAGGCTCCGGTGGCCAGGGTGGTGAGGCTGGAGGCGTCGAAAGTGCTTGCCAGGTGGCGGCAATCGGGATAAAACGCACCCTTCTCCAGAAGCCTGCGCAACCCGCCGGGAGCGAACTGCGGGGCCGCGGCGTCCAGGTAATCCGGCCTCATCTGTTCTAAAACTACTAGGACCAATAACTTAGGCCGTTGGGGGAGGGCGGCCAGCCGGAAAGCTGCCCCGGCAGCCAGTGCGGCGCCGAATTCTCGTCTGCAAATAGCCACAAAAAAAGAGTTTAACAGAGACGGAAACTGATGCTATAGTGTAACTTTCAATACCGCGCTATCCGGAATGCGCTTGCTCAAAAGGATTCGCTTGCTCGAAAGGATAGGTAAGGCTTGGTGATGAAGGAAGAGGAGATCTCGTTGGGATTGGCTACGATTCGCCGCAACCGTGGAATTTCCCTGGAGCAAATCGCCGAATCGACCAAGATCAGTGTCCGGTCGCTGGAGGCTATCGAACGGGGAGATTTCCCGAAGCTGCCTGGCGGCATCTACACCACCAGCTACCTGCGGCAGTATGCTCGCGCCATCGATTATGACGAAGCCGATCTGCTGGCGGCTTACTACCGGTGTATGGGCGCGCCGGAAGCTGTCGTGCCACCCAGCCGTCCCAAGCGCATCCTCGACAGCCTGCGCTTCGAAATCGGCTGACGGCTGCGCCGCGGACTGTCCGGCTTGCCCCATTCGACAGCGGCTCCACTCCCTCAGGACACGCCTCGGCCCCGTAATCAGGTAGTTCCCAGAACGCGAGATTCGGCTCCGATCGGGTTGGTTCCCCTCCAGCGCAACATGAAACGGTCCGAGACTTGGACGCTCCGGCCCGCGTGCTTCGTTCTTTTCACGGAGAATCATTCGGGTTGATACACTATGCGGTGATGAAAACTCTTGCCCTCATTCTGACGCTGGCCGGCGCGGCGTATTCCCAGAGCTCCGGCAATCCGTTCCTGGGACGTTGGGATCTGACCGTCATCTCACCCCGAGGCACGGCCATCCAGTGGATGGAGATCGTGGAAAAGGACGGCAAGCTGGATGGCCGTATCCAGCCCGGAGGAGGAGCTGTGCGGCCGATTGTGGCCGCTAAACTCGAGGGGCAGCACCTGCTGGTCACGGTGAGCGCGGCGGGGCGGGGGCCGGAAGTCTCCTGGGACCTGACCGTGGATGGCTCCAAAATCAGCGGAACACAAAAGCGCGGCGATGTTTCCGACACGACCATCGCCGGCGTTCACGCGCCGGAGTTGAAACGCCCGATGCCCAAGGCCTGGAGCGATCCCGCGCCGCTCTACGACGGCAAGGACCTGGCGGGATGGGAGCCGGTGAACAATCCGGACCGCAGCAAATGGGTGGTGGACAACGGAACCATGCTCAACCAGGACCGCGGCTCCAATATCCGCACCACGCGCAAGTTCGACGACTTCAAACTGCACATCGAAGTGAACTGCCCGGAGCGTTGCAATAGCGGCATCTACCTGCGAGGGCGCTACGAGATCCAGGTGGGGACCGAAGGCGGCACGAACCCCAGTCACGAGATGGGAGCGGTGTACGGCTACTTCGCTCCGGCGGTAGCCATGCCGATGGGATCGGGCGAGTGGCAGGTGTTCGACATCACGCTGGTGGGGCGCACGGTGACGGTGGTGCGCAACGGCGTGAAGATTCACGACAACCAGGAGATACCGGGGGTGACCGGCGGCGCGCTGGACAGTAACGAAGGCGAGCCGGGACCCATCATGCTGCAGGGCGATCACGATGGCGGCATGCGCTACCGCAACATCACGATCTCCGTTCCGAGGTAAGCGATGAGCGACATCATTTCCGAGTATCAGAAGTGGAAGCAGCAGGGCCAGGAGTTGCGCACGCAAGCCCGCCAGGCGATGGAATCGCGGTTCCGGGAACTGTTGGCGGAGGCGGCGCAGATCGCCGACGAGTACCGCGCGGATTTCGGCGCGCCGCTGAAGCCGCAGCCTCCGGTGACGGCGTTCCGCTACAAATCGGGAGGGAAGGGCAAGGGCCGCAAGGTAGCGAAACCGGCCAAACCGGAGCCTAAAGTGGAGGCCGCGCCGGCGAAAACCAATCCAAAAGTGGCGGGACTGCAGAAGCGGCTGGCCACGGCGAAAAAGAAATTGGAGGACGCCAAAAGTGCGGGCAGCGCCACGCGGGTCCTGGAGGATAAGGTTTACGAGATCGAGGATGAGCTGCGGCTGAGTGCGCAGGGGTAGGGCTGCGGCTTCGCGGGGACGCTTTACGGTCGCGGTAGTTTTGGCAGAAACAAGCTCAGCAGAAGATCCTGGGCGGCGTCCTGGGAGCGGACGGCGCGCCAATCTTTGAACGCAGCAGTGGCGAGATCCAACGCGGCAATTGCATCGCCCGGCGACCAGTAAAAGGCAGCGTCATAATCGGCCGTGTGCCGCGCTACCTGCAGTGAAACGAATGTGCGAGCTACATTCTTCAGTTGCAGCCCCGACGGAGGACTCCCGGAGCTAAAGAAGTTCTTTACGTGATCGTCACAGACCTTTCTCATCGGGCCGTGGTCGAACGTTCTGGCGAGGATGCTGCGTTGACGCGCCACGCTCCAGTTACCGACAGCCTCATCAATGAGAAGATGGAACAGCGCGTAGTACGCCGTGGACACGGCGCGTCTAAGGCTGGCTTGCTTCGGATTCTTTCTTTCCTTGCTCGCCAGGTGGTAGGCCTGTTTCAGCAGGTCGTCGGCAAAAGACATCGCTATTCCCAAGCCGGATCGGGGTGTTTCGCCTGTTCGGACTGGCTTCGGAAATGAAAGTGCGGAAACAATCCAAGTTCGGCTTGGTAGACCCGGTCGGACATGCTGTCGATGACCCGCGGCACGATCTCGCGCCGGTTCTTTCGGTCGCTGACCTCATCGGAAAGCAGAACGCTGAAGAAGAGCGCCCACTCGCCACTCCAGTCCTGCGCGATCTCGTAACGGATACGCTGCACGGCAGGGGACAGTTCCTTGAGAACTTCCTCGACAGCCGCGTCGATCTGTGGTTTTTTGGCCGTTTCTGCCGGGGGAATAAGTGTGAGCATGGCAAGCGCCTCGCTTTGAGCATACCATCCGCTACGGCCGATCTGAGTGAGCCGGACGCCTCCGCCGCCTCCGCTCCGCCGGTGCTTTGCGGGTGCCGCCCGGTCTCCTCTATGATGGGTGAATGACCAGCGCCCTTCCTCCCGTCGCCGACACCGCCGCCCAGGCCATCATGGGTCTGGAGCAGCAGTATGTTCTCCAAAATTACGCCCGGTATCCGCTGGTGCTGGCGCGCGGAAAGGGATGCCATGTGTATGACCTGGAGGGCCGCCGGTATCTGGATTTCATCACCGGCATCGGTGTCAACGCCCTAGGGCATGCGCACCCGCGCATTCTGAAGGTGCTGCGCGAGCAGGCCGGGTTGATGATCCATAGCTCGAACCTCTACTATCACCAATACCAGGGGCCTCTGGCCAAGCGCCTGGCTGAGATGAGCGGCCTCAGCCGCACTTTCTTCGCCAATACCGGCACGGAGGCGATCGAAGGCGCCTTGAAGATGGCGAAGTCTCACGGGCGCGCCATCAACCCCGAAAAGTACGAGATTGTGGCCCTGGAAAACTCCTTCCATGGACGGACGCTGGGCGCGCTTTCGGTGACCGGCCAGCCCAAGTACCGCCAGGATTTCGAACCGTTGCTGCCGGGCGTGAAGTTCGTGACGCCCAACGACGAGGCGGGCCTGGAGGCGGCCATCGACGGGCGCACCGCCGGAGTGATGATGGAGATGATCCAGGGCGAGGGCGGCATTTGTCCGATTACTCCCGCGTTTGCCCGCAAGGCGCGCGAGCTGGCTTCGCTCTACCATGCGCTGCTGATCGCCGACGAAACGCAGTGCGGCGTGGGCCGGCCGGGGACCTATTTCGCCTATCAGCGGTCGTCGCCGGCGATTCTGCCGGACGTGATGGTGGCGGCCAAACCGGTGGCGTGCGGCCTGCCCCTGGGGTTCCTGGTGGCCAACGACGAAGCCGCGGCGGCCATCAAGCCGGGCATGCACGGAAGCACATTTGGCGGGGGCCCGCTGGCCTGCCGCGTGGCGCTGGAGTTCCTGGATATTCTGGACGAGCTGCTGCCCTCGATCCAGCGTGTGGGCGGCTATTTCCACGTGTCGCTCAACGCACTGGCGCGCAAGCACGGCTTCGTCAAGGAAGTGCGCGGCTTCGGACTGATGCTGGGCGTGGAGCTGGCGATACCCGGCAAGCAGATCGTGCTGGATGCGATGGCCGAGGGGCTGCTGATCAACTGCACGCACGACACGGTGCTGCGTTTCCTGCCGCCTTATATTGCCACGGAGAAGGAAGTGGACCAGGCGGTGAAGATACTGGGGAAGCTGTTCGCGAAGATATAGTCGCGGAAACGCCAGGGCTTGGCCCTGTGCTAAGGTAGTCCCAATTGAAGCGATATCCGTTCCTGGACTGGATGCGTGGCCTCGCCGTAGTCATCATGATCCAGTGCCACACGATCAATTCCCTGACGCGCCTGGATCTGCGCGATGGCGGCCCCTACGTCCTTTCGCAGTTCGTAGGGGGGATGGCGGCCCCGCTGTTTCTTTTCATGGCTGGAATGACCACGGCGTTCCAGATGGATAGCCTGGAGCGCCGGGAACGCGACTGGCGGCGCCGGTGGGTCGTCTCGATGCGGCGGGCGGGCTACATCCTGGGAATCGCTTTTGTCTTCCGCCTGACCAATTACCTGGGGGCCTGGCCCAATGGCGACGCCCACGATATCACCAAGGTCGACATCCTGAATTGCATGGGCGTGGCCATGGCAGCGATGGCGGCGGCGGCGGTCTTCGAAGGCCAGGGGCGCGCCCGTTTCGCCGCCGCGGCGGGGTGGGCCATCGCCATGGCGTCCCCGGTGATCGCCAACCTATCGTGGGACGGGGTGCCGCAACTTCTGCGCGAGTATCTGGCGCCGGGATTCGGCCGCGGGCGCTTTCCGTTCTTCCCGTGCGCTGCCTATCTGGCGTTTGGATTGGCGGCCGGCGTGATCGTGAAGCGTGTGGCGGCCGAACGCATGGATCGTCTGATGCAATGGAGCGTGCTCGTGGGATTCGGAATGGTCTTCATCGCCCAGTATTTCTCGAACCTGCCTTACTCGATTTATCCTAAGTCGAGCTTCTGGGCCGATAGCCCCGCGCTGATTTCGATCCGCACCGGTATCTGCCTGCTGATGATGGCAGGCGCTTACTTATGGACGGAGTTCGGTGCGCGAAAGGCCTGGAGTTGGATGGAGACACTGGGCAAGAACTCTCTGATGGTCTACTGGGTTCACGTGATGCTGGTTTATGGCGGCTGGGTCAAGCCGATTAAGAGAAAGCTGGATATTCCGCAGGTGGTGCTGGCCACGTTGGTAGTGACTGCGATGATGGTAGCGCTCTCCGTGTTGTGGCTGAGGTGGAAGGCGTGGCGGGCCGGGCGCACGCGGCTGCGACAGGCGGTGGTCGTAGCGGCGGGATAGCGATAAGCACTTGGCAGGCGAAACCGCCTGCCCCACGTTAGTACCGGACGGCCAGACGGCGCGAGTTACCGATTACCGACAGACTGGAAAGCACCATGGCCGCGGCGGCCAGAATCGGGCTGAGCACTCCCGCCACTGCCAGCGAGATTCCCGCCAGGTTATAGATGAATGCCCAGAACAGGTTTTGCCGCACGATACGGAAAGTCCGCCGCGCCAGGTCGAGAGTCTCCAACACGGCGTTCAGGGAGTTATTCATGAGCACCAGCGGGGCCGCGTGCATGGCAATATCGGCGCCGCTCGCCAGCGCAATCCCCAAATCCGCCTGGGCCAGCGAGGGCGCATCGTTGACGCCATCGCCGATCATGGCTACCACCGCGCCGGCCTGCTGATACTGCCGCAGGATTTCGATCTTGCCCTTGGGCGTGGCCTCGGCGTGCCACTCGCCGGCCCCGATGGCCTCGGCTATGGCCGCGGTAGCCGCGCGCGAATCGCCCGAGAGCAGCACCGTGCGGATGCCGCGGCGGCCTAGTTCGGCGCACAGGGCGGCGGCCTCCGGGCGCACACGGTCGCCGAAACGCATCCAGCCGCGGACTACGCCGTCCCAACCGAAGTAGACCTGCGGCCCGGTGTCTAATTGCGGTTGGCAGGCGAAAGCGCCTGCCCCACATGCCTGCAAGTCCTTAGGCAGCAAAGTGGGACAGGCGCTTTCGCCTGTCAACCCGGCGGGTGGGCCTGACAGGGTTCCCGCCATCTGTTCCGCCATGCGGCGGTTGCCGATGAAATAGCGAGTCTCGCCGATGCGGCCGTCGATTCCCATCCCGGTATGGACGGTGACATCGCGGACCTCCGGCAATCGCGCGGCGGAGTACTGCTGCACGATGGCCTTCCCAATGGGATGTTCCGAGCGCGCCTCCAGCGCCGCCAGCTCGGCCATGCGGCTCGCGTCGCCGGCGGTTTCGAGCCAGGTGAAGACGCCTTTGGTGGCGGTGCCGGTCTTGTCCATCACCACCACGTCCACTTTGTGGATGGTCTCCAGCACGCGCGTGTCGCTCACCAGGATGCCGCGGCGCGCCGCCGCCGTGACGGCCGCCGCCAGGGCCAGCGGCGTGGCGATCCCCAAGGCACATGGGCAGGCGATCACCAGCACGGCGATGGCGTGCATCAGCGCTTCGGCGGGATCTCCGGTGCGCAGCGTCCACGCTGCGAAGGTCGCGACCGCCACGGCCAGCACCGCGGGAATGAACAGCCTCGCCGCGCGATCGACCGAGCGCTCGACCCCCGTGCGGCTGCCGGCCGCCTGCTCCACCGTGCGCACCATCTGCGCCAGGGTGCTCGCTGCGCCCACATGCGTGGCACGGATCTCCAGCACGCCGCCTGTGTTCATGCTGCCGCACACCACCGCGTCGCCGGGGGCTTTCGGGCGCGGCGCCGATTCGCCCGTGAGCACCGATTCATCGGCATGCGAGCGTCCCTCCAGGATGACCCCATCGGCGGGGATGCGCTCGCCCGATTTCACGCGGAAAACCGTGCCGGCCTCGAGCGCCTCCACGGAGACAAAGCGCTCGCGGCCCTCCACCACCAGGCGCGCCTTGTTGGGCATCAGGCGGTAGAGCAGCGTTACGGCGCGCGCGGTGCGCTCCTTGGCGCCGCGCTCGATGGCCTTGCCGGCGAGCACCAAGGCGACGATGGCGCAGGCGGTATCGAAGTACACGTGCGGATTGCCGGCGAAAGTCCGCGCCGCGCTGTAGCCGTACGCCATCAGGATGCCCATGGCCAGCAGCGTCTCCATGCGCAACGCACCCATGCGCGCGCCCTGCCACGCGATGCGCAGCACTGGCGCGGCGCAGTAGAACACGGCCGGCGTGGCCAGCCCGAGCAGCACAAAGGGGACATAGTAGCGGAAGCTGGCCGTGACCTGCTGGAAGTAACCCGCATACAGCACCAGGCTGAAGGCCATCACGTTCATCCAGAGGAATGCGGCGATTCCCACGCGCAGCAGCAGATCTTTGCGTTCGTCGTCCGAAGCGGCGTTCTGCCCGTTGTACTCTTCCGCCCGGTATCCCAGCTTTCGGACGCGCTCGGCAATGCGGCCCGGCGGCAGGTACTGCGGGCAGTAGCGCACCTTGAGCAGGTCGCTGGCGAACAGCACTTCCGCCGTGCGCACGCCGTACACACCCGCCAGCGCGTGCTCGATCAGCCATCCGCATGCGGTACACCACATGCCGGTGACGTGGAACACCTGCTCGCGGGTCTCGGCATCGGCGGGGATGGGCCGCGACTCTTCGCGGGGGCGATTCGAGATCAGCCCGAGGCGCAGACTTTCCTGAAACAGGGCGGTGTCGCGGAAGTTTTGGCCCGAGGCCAGGACGCCGCTTTCCATCAGGATGGCGTAGACGTTCTCGCACCCCGCGCAGCAAAAGGGAGAGGAGCCGGAATCGAGTCCGCAGAGCGTGCAGGTCATGCGCGGGCGGGGGAGCGCTCCACTCCCTGACGGTCGTGGCTCCGATCACAGCCGGGCCCAGAAGGCATCCCGGAAGCAAGCGGTCTGAATCCCGCCACGCTCGCCGGCATTGGCGGGGGGGCGCCCTCTGGGCCCGCCTGCCCTACCTCAATCATCTGGGGGTTGGCCTTCTTGGTCTCCACATAAGCCCAAATCAGGATCCCGATGAACAGCGCGGAAACGAAAACCAGAAACGGAATCAACACCGGCATTTTTTTCATTGCTTCTCCGTGGCAAGGAACGTCAGTGGAAATGCGTCGCTCTCGCGGCCGGGCACCGTGGTGGTCGTGAGAGTGAAATGGGTTACCAATTCGCGCCCGGTGGCCGGCGGGGCGGTGATTTCAAATTCCCCCTGCGCCGATTGGCCAGGCGCCACGGCGACCGGGTTGGGCTGCAATTCGAGCCGGCCACCCGCGAGTTGCTGGATCGAGAACACCACCGCAGTGGGCTTCTGGCCGCGATTGGCGATGGAGAATCGAAACCGGTTGGCAATCTCGCCCGAAGTGTTCACGCGATTGATCTCCACCAGCACGGCATGGCGCATGGAGAGCGCCACCGACAACCCCGATGCGTAGAACAGAAGCACCAACAGCACCACCAAGCGCTTAGCGTCCCAAGGCTGGCGGGCGCGCGCCGCCAGGGGGCCCTGCTCGCCCCACACATAGTGAATGAGCCCCGGCTTGCCCAGGCGGCCCAGGATTTCGTCGCACGCATCGATGCATTCGGCGCAGTGGATACACTCGATCTGAAACGGCGATTGGCGGATGTCGATTCCCATGGGACACACCCGCACGCACTTCTTGCACTCGATGCAGGCGTGGCCTTCGTCGCGGTAATGGACCAGCAGGGTGTGGCCATCGCCCAGCAACCCTTGCAGGTATCCGTAAGGGCACACGGTGGTGCAAAAGCGCTGGCGCACCAGCGCGAAATCGAGGAACGTGATCAGCGTGACCACCGCGCCCGAAACGCCGCCCGCGGTGCGCACATCGAACGACGCCAGGCGCCTGAGCAGATCGTGCGGCTCGACGAAGTAAGAAATGAAAACGAACGCCAGCACCACCGAAGCCGCCGCCAGCACGCCATAAAGGGCCGCTCGGTACAGCCACTGGCGAGCCCGTGGCGTCCAGTGGATGAAGCGCTTCATCACCCAGCGGCGCAGCCACTGGTCTAAGACTACGGAGGCCTCGCTGAAAATCATCTGCGGGCAAAGGTACCCGCAGTAAACGCGCCCGTAGAACACCGACGAAGCCACTATCAGAAACATCAGGAACATCAGGGCGAAGAAGATGATGCCGAATTCGTTAATCCACAGTTCGTAACCGGCGAAGTAGAAGCGCTGGCGCGGAATATCGGCACGCACGATGTTGAAGAAGGGCAGCGCCAGAAAGGCCAGGAAGCAGGCGAGGTGGACAGCTTTGCGCGCGCGATGCCAGGTGTGCGTGGCCGGAATTGGCGGGCCGGTTTTGGCGTCACTTTTAACCATGGCAGTGCGTTCCGGAGAGTCCGCGCCATAGCAGAACCGCTCCCGCCACCACCACCCCGGCGGGCGCCAGCCGGTAACTCCAGCGCCCCAGGTGCGCCCCCGCGAAAGAGGCTCCGGCGCCGACCGCGACCAGTGCCACAGCCGTGCCCAGGCCGAACGCCAGCATGGTGAGCGCGCCCGCGCCGGCCGCCGCCGTATCCACGGCTTTTAAAAGGGCCGCGTAGATCAGCCCACACGGCAACAACCCCAGCGCCAGGCCGAGCCGGAATTTGCGCCGCGAAAGGAGCAACCGGCCGACCGCACGCGACAAGCGCGCCCGCGCGCCGCCGGCGCCAATCGCCACCAGTCCGTTGGAAGGTCCCACGCCCACCATGAGGATTCCCGCCACGATCATGGCAGCGCCGGAAACCATCCGCGCCCCCGATGCCATGCCCGCCAGGCGCCCCGCCAGGCCGATGCCTCCGCCTAACAATCCCGCCGCGGCGCCTAACAACATATAAGTCGTAATTCGCCCGCAGTTATAGAGTAAGTGGGCGCGCCATGCTTCACCGCGGCCGAGTGGCAGGCTGTAAGACAGCACGATGGGCCCGCACATCTGGAGGCAGTGGAGGCCGCTTGCCAGGCCGAGGGTGAAGACGAGGGCAAAGGCGGCGGGAGTCATGTGGCGCGGCCTCTTAGGCTGCCGTCTCGGCACTCATGCCGAGACAAGGTTCGGGCGGACGGTCCGCAGGCGTCGAGACGAGTCTCGACGCGGCAAACACGAGTGTTTGCGCCACGAACGCTACCCATATTTCACCTTCGGGTTGCGCGTTTCCACGGTCACGCACTCGGTATAGAACTCGAACCGCTTCATGGTGATCGCGTGGGTGGGGCAGCGCGAGGCGCACAACGCGCAGCGGATGCAGGTGGTCTCGTCCTTCAGCATCACCCCGGCCGTCTCATCCGCGTCGGAGAACACTTCGGTTGCCTTCACCAGCCGGATCAGGCTTTCCGGACATATGTCCACACAGCCATTGCAAGCCACGCAGATGCCCGTATCGAACACTGTGTTCACGTTGCAGCGCAAGCAGCGCGAGGCCTGCCGCCGCGCCTCGGCCTCGGGATAGGATCGCTCGATGATTTCGAGCGACGCCGCCCGCTGGTCGCTCTCCACCACCGGCGGATTGTCGCGCGGGATGGTGTTCCACCCTTCCGCCATGGTGTAGGCGGCGGGCATCCACTGCTTGCGCACCACCACCTCCGTGCGCGTGCTCCGCAGAAAGTCGTGCATCGAGCGCGCCGCAATCTGCGCCGACGCGATCGCATCGATGAACAACCGCGGGCCGTGCGCGATATCGCCGCAGGCGAATACGTCCGGCGCGGTGGTTTGATACGTCTCGCGGTTCACCTTGATCAGGCCGCGCTCGCTCTCGACGCCGTCCGCCGCGTCGAGGAACGACAGGTCGGATGTCTGCCCGATGGCGAAGATCACGCTGTCGGCCGGAATCTCTTCCACCTGGCTTTCGTCGAACGACGGATTGAAGCGGCCGGCGGCATCGAACACGGCCGTGCAGCGCACCGTGCGCAGGGCCGTCACCGCGCCGTTTTCCGAGAGGATCGCGCGCGGCCCGCGCTGGTTGTGCAGGCGCACGCCTTCCTCGGCGCCTTCCAGCACTTCGATCTCGTCGGCGGGCATCTCCTCCCGGCTCTCGAGGCACACCACGTGGACTTCCTTGTCGGCGCTCAACCGCAGCGCCGAGCGCGCCACGTCGTAGGCGTCGTCGTGCGGCCGCACCGCCGAGCGCGCCACGTCGTAGGCCACGTTGCCGCCGCCGATCACCACCACGCGCTTCCCCAGCGGCAGCGGCGTGCCGGAATTGAAGGCGCGCAGGAAATCCATGCCGTCGAGCACGCCCTGGCTGTCGCCGCCATCCAGCGCCAACTTGCGCCCCTTGGGCAGGCCGATTCCCAGAAAGATGGCCCGGTAGCCTTCCCGGCGCAGGCTGGCGATCGAGAAGTCGCGGCCCAGGCGCTGGTTGCAACGCAGATCCACGCCCAGCGAAAGGATCGCCTGGATCTCGTGCCGCACCAAATCGCGCGGCAGGCGGAAGACCGGGACACCCACGGTGAGCATCCCGCCCGGCTCCGCATTCGCCTCGAACACCGTCACCTGGTACCCGATCTTCACCAGGTCGTGCGCCACCGTGAGCCCCGAGACCCCCGCTCCCACTACCGCGACCTTCTCATACTGCCCGCGATTCTGCGGCAGCATCCGGCCGTTGGAGGCCTGGCGGTAGAGGGAGTAATCCCCCGTCTCGGGGCCGAACTGGTCCGTCACGAAGCGCTTCAGCGGGCGGATGGTGACCGCCGCGTCCACGTCGCGACGCCGGCAATTGGCTTCACACGGCGCGCCGCAGACGCGCCCGCAGATCGAGGCGAAAGGGTTGGTGGCCCGCGCAATCCGGTAGGCGTCCTCATACCGCCCTTCGGCGATGGCCGTCACGTACCCGCAGGCGTCCGTGTGCACCGGGCAGGCATGGCGGCACTTGACCATCTCGATCCAGTAATCCGCCGCATCCGGCACTCGAACCTGGTATAACCCGTCAGTCATGCGATTTGCCGAACGAGAAAGCCACCACGATTACCCCGAAGATCACGATCATCGCCGCGATTGCGTACATCAGGCCGCCCGAGGCCTCGGTGGCCGCGTTCAGCGCGCGCACCAGCGGGCCTCGCTCCGGTTGGTTCACATCGCCGTACATGTACACCAGAAAGTACGCCAGGCATCCGCCGGCGATTACAATGTAGGCGAACTTCAGGAACCGCGGCACTTCGGTGCCCTCGCGTTCCGTGATCCATCCGTCAGCGTATTCCTTGAGTTTCGGTTTCTCTGCTTCCATCACGGTCACCCCTTGTCAGGCCTTCCTCGTCGAACACCTGGTACTTCACGTTCTCGCCGCTCTTCTGCCAGTACCCGCTCTTCCACGAGCGAGCGAAGAAAAACACCGCCAGCGCCAGACAGATCGTGAAAAAGAAGTAGGCGAAGTAAACACTCGGCCATGTGTAGTCATTCATAGTCTTGCTCTCCGGCACTGTGATTCACCACGGAGACACGGAGCATACAGAGGAAGCACGGAGAAAAAACGAGAAAACAAAGTGGGTCTTCTCCGCGCTTTCTCAGCGCTCTCCGCGTCTCTGCGGTGAATACGGCGCCCCGCCTCATTTCTCGTAGTCCTTATCCGGCCGCCAATCCTTGGCCCGGCCCAGGGTCTGGATGTAAGCCACCAGCGATTGGAATTCGTTTTCATCGTTCACAATCCACGGAAAGGGCGGCATCACAGAGCCTGGTACCAGGTCGCGCGGGTTGCGGAAGTGCGTGCGGTGCCACTGTGTATCGTACTTGCCGCCTACGCGCGACAGGTCCGGCCCGGTGCGCTTGGTGCCGAACATGTGCGGGCTGTCGTACACGAACTCGTCGGGCGTGGAGATCGGCGAATCCACTCCGCGCCAGCCGCTGCGCTTGGTGTCCGCCACCAGCGTGCGGGTTTGCTGCGTGTGGCAATACCAGCAGCCTTCCCGCAAGTAGATGGCGCGCCCGTGCAGTTGCTGCGCCGTATAGGGCTTCAGACCCGGCGCCGGCCGCGACCAGCTCTTATCCACCAGCGGCGGAACCACGGTGGTCAGCAACCCTCCAATCAGAAACAGCGCCAGCGCGGCCCCCACCGCGAACCCCGCGCTCTTATCGGCTTTACTGAACATACTCGCGCCTCCCCACTACTGTGGCCATCACGTTATATGCGAACAGAACGATGCCGCTGAAAATCAGCGTGCCCGAGAAGAAGCGCACCAGCCAGACGGGCTTCAGCGCCTTCACCGTGTCGATAAACGGAATCGCCGGATTGTTCCACTGCCAGCCCTGCCAGAAGCCGCCCAGCCACAGCGTGGTAAAGAAGCCCAACCCGCCCAGGATCATGCACCAGAAACTCCAGTTGGCCAGCGTGTCGCTATGTAACTTGGTGTTCCACATGCGCGGCACGATGTAATAGGTGCCCGCGATGGCAAAGAACGAAAAGCATCCCAGCAGCGCCATGTGGGCGTGGCCGGGAATCCAGTCGGTCTTCGAGACGATGGCGTTCACGCTGCGCAGGCTGTGCATGGGACCCTGGAAGCACGTCAGCAGATAGAACACCACGCCGGACATCAGAAACTTCAGCGGCACATTCTCGCGCAACTGGTGCCACTGGCCTTTCATGGTGGCGAAGAAGTTATAGACCACCGCCCACACGGGGATCAGCAGCAACAGGGAAAAGCTGATCGCGATGGTCTGCAGCCACTGCGAAATCGGCCCGTGGAGCATGTGGTGCGCCCCTGTCCACACGTACACAAACGCCAGGGACCAGAAGCCGACCATGGAGAGCCGGTGGCTGAAAAGCGGCGTGTTGGACGATTTCGGGATGAAGTAATAAGCGATCCCCAGGCCGATCGGCGTGAAGATCAGGCCCACCGCGTTATGCACGTACATATAGTTCAAATTGGCCTGGTTCGTGCCGGTGGTCAACTCCACCGCGAAGTTGCCCACGGGGTACACGAAGGCCGTCCATAACACCGTGCCCATGATGTACCAGATGGAGACGTACATCTGCAGGTACTTACGCGTGGCGACCGTGCCAAAGATATTGATGCCGTACATCACCCAGGCGATCACCACCAGGACGGCCAGCGGCATGGGCAACTCGGCGTATTCAAAGCCGTGGTTATACCCGCCCATCAGCGACACCACCGCGCCCAGGATGATGACGTTCCACAGAGCGGCCGTGGCCACGCCCAGCCTTTCGCTCCACAATCGGACGCCGCACAACCGCGGCACGATGTAATAGCTCAGCCCCATATCGCAGGCCAGCAGCCAGCCGAAGAGCATGCCGTTGACGTGCAGCGGCCGCAAGCGCCCGTAAGAGAAGTAGGGCACCGTCCCCAGCAACTCCGGCCAGACAAATTTGGCCGCGATGGTCAGCGCGATGATCCCGACAATGAAGAAGTAGCTGACCGAACTCAGCAGAAACCACTTGGCCGTCGTATCCACGTGCAGTGGAGCGGCCCCCGAACTTGCCAGTTTTGGCGCTTGAACCGCGCTGTCTTCCGCCATTACCTATCCCCCTTATTGCCCTGCCGGCAACCGCTCCCTGACGGTCGCGGCTCGGTTAACTTCGTCGCTCGTTACCTGCGTCGCTCGTTACCTGCGTCGCTCGTTACCGTCACCGCTCACTACCTGCACTGATCTTACCGAGCCGCGACCGTCAGGGAGCGGTTACCACTTGCCACAACCTGCTGCCCGGGAGCCTTCTGATTGATGCTCCGGATAAAATTCAATAAGTCGCCAACATCGTTCTTACTCAGCCCGTAATCCATCCAAGGCGGCATGGCCGTCCCTTGCACGCCATAGAGAATCGATTCCATCAGCCGCCGGTCGCTGGCCTTGTCCACAAACCAGGAATTCCGCAAATTCCTGGGCCGCGGTGTAATATCCAGCGAGTTGGGGCCCTTGCCATCCGCCTTGCGCCCGTGGCAACCGGTGCAGCGCTCCAGGAAAATCGACTCGCCATGCTTCACGGAATCCGCACTCATGGCCACCGGATTCTGGTCCGGCACATTGCGGGGCTTCAGCTCTCTCTGTGGCTCTTTGGTGAATGTCCGCAGGACATAGGTCAGCACGTCCTTCACCTGGTCGTCCTTCAGGGTCTTGCCCCACGGAGGCATGGAAGTGCCCGGAACGCCTTCCTCAATCGAAGTCACGAAACGCTCGCGAGGCTTCGAATTCATGAACGAGGCCTTGGTGAAATCGCGCGGCGAGGGATCCAGGTACCAGGCCACCTTCCCATTGCCATCGCCCTTATCGCCATGGCAGCGCTCGCACAGCGTCTTATATGTTTGTTCCGCGCCGATGGCCGCCGGGGGCGTCTTCAGGCTTTCCAGGTACACCGAAATCCGCTGGAAATCCTGGTCCGGAAAGCGGAACGACGGCATGATCGAATCGGGAATCCGCGCCCGCGGGTTCTTGAAGTGATCCATCAGCCATGAGTCGTCGCGGATCAGTCCCTCATAAGTCAGATCCGGGGCGATCCCGCCGTCGCGATCGCGCAGCTTATGGCAGGCCGTGCAGGCGCGGTCGTTCAAAAGTTGCTCGCCGGCCTTTTCGCCTTCGGTGCCCGGAGGAATCACCACCGCGGCGTTTTCGATGTGCGCCTTATACCGGTCGAGCGTGGTCTCCGCGAAATTCACTCCGCGCCGGCTCTTCAGGAAAATCACCAGCGCCTCCACATCGGCGTCGCTCAGTTGGAACTTCGGCATGAACGATGTTGCCAGGTTGGCGCGCGGCTCCACAATCGATTCCCACAGGTAGTCGATCTTATACTTCTTGCCCGCCTCCGTCAGGTCCGGCCCGAGCGTGCCTTCGCTCAACCCGTCGATCTTGTGGCATCCGTAACAGTTCATGGCGTAGAACAACTTACGTCCGCGGGCGACATGCGGTGTCCCGGCGAAATCCTGCTCCGTGTGGCACTGCGCGCAGTCGGCCTCCATGTACTCCTTGCCCTTTAAATGCGGCTCGAAGTCCTTGCGCCAGTTGGCCTGCGTGACGTAACCCAGCAGCGGATCGGGCCAGAATTCATCCTGCCCGTGGCTGTAAAAGCTCTCCAGGCCGCGCCCCTGCCCGTCGTGGCAGACCGTGCAGCCGAAGTCCGAGAACTTGTGCCGCCGCTCCCAACGCCCGTTGCGCTGGACATCGCCTAGCGCCACCGAATACGGATGACTTTTCAACGGCTCGGCATGGCCGGCGAAGCGCGGGTCGTCCGCGGCCACGTGGCAGGTGGTGCAGCGGTCCACGTGGGTATCGCCGAAACTGGTGACGATGGTCTGCTCGATGCGCGGGGCGCGCGTCTCCAACTCGGCCCGCTCGCGCTCGTTCTTCGAGAGCGACCGCGCCTGCTCGAAGTACGCCGTCTGATGCTTCTCCCACTTATGGAAGAACTGATCGTAGAACACCACGCCGTGCACGATCAGAACTACGAAGCTTGCTATTGCCAGTGCCAGTCGCATATCCGCCGGTCCTTAGAAAGGAGACACGAACGTCCAGTTCGGCCCCCGGAAGAATGTGCCGATCACAACGAAGATCAGGTTGAGAATCACCAGCGTGAGAAAGATAGTGTTGGCCAACAGCCGCTCCCTGGCAAACCAGCGGCCCACCCCGCCCGGCCGCCGGTCGAGATACGGCGCCAACAGCAACAGCAGCACCAGGATCCCCGGCACTCCCACGCCGCCCCAGAAGGCCGAGTAACTCACCATCTCCTGCAGCCCCAGGAAGTACCACGGCGCTTTGGCCGGATTGGGCGGATGCATCATGTTGACCGGCTGCTCCAGGGGAGCGTTGAAGGCCAGCGAGAGCACCAGGATCACCGACACCGTCAGCACCAGCACAAACAGCTCAGCCATCAACAGGTTGGGCCAGCTAAACACCGAATCGTCGGGCGTGTTTCCCAACTTAGTAAATGGTCCGCGCACGAAGCCCTGCAGCCCGTACACCTTCTTGATGGTCACCGTGCCGGCATCGGGCAGCTTCGCGGCCGGCTCGGGCCGGGCCTCCGGACGTGAAAGCCCGCCATCCTTGCGAATCCTCCAGAAGTGCACGCCCACCAGCAGCATCAGCACCGCGGGCAGCACCGCCACGTGCAACACGTAAAACCGCAACAGCGCTTCCTGGCCCACGCTGGTGTCGCCCAGCAGAACGAACTGAATCTGCTTGCCGACGAGCGGCGCGTATCCCGCAATGGATGTCCCCACGGTGATCGCCCAGAAGGCCAGTTGGTCCCACGGCAGCAGGTAGCCGGTGAAGCTCAGGAACAGCGTCACCAGGAACAGCCCCACGCCGATCACCCAGTTGAATTCGCGCGGCTTCTTGTACGCCCCGGTGAGAAACACGCGGCACATATGCAGGAACACCATCGCCACCATGCCGTGCGCCGCCCACCGGTGCATGTTGCGCAGAAAGATGCCGAAGGCCACCGTGCCGCGCAAGTCCAACATGCGGTCGTAGGCCTGCGTGGTGGAGGGCACGTAGTAAAACATCAGCAACACGCCGGTCACCACCAGAATCACGAACAGGAACGTGGAGATCAGCCCCAGGCCCAGTGTGTATGCCGGCCGGAGCGTATTGCGGTTCACTTTCACCGGGTGAATGTGCAGGAAGAAATTGGTGAAGCTCGTCGACGCGCGCTCCAGATCCGTGGATGGCAGAGGATTCCGGAATACCGAACTCCACACGTTGGAGGGCAGCTCGCGGATGGCGTTCCACACGCCCGGCTCTTTCGTGGCGGTGCTCATACGATTAAGTAAGTCCCGGGATCGACCTGCGCGTTCTTATCCACTTCGATTTCGCCATTGGGCGCCAGTGCGACCTTGAACCATGGCAGCGGCCTGGGCGCCGGCCCGCCCGTCACCGCGCCATCCTGGTCGTAGCGCGACCCGTGGCAGGGGCAGGCGAAGCCCGTATCAGAAATCGCCACGCTGCAGCCCAGGTGCGTGCAGGTGGTAGAGATGGCGGCGATCTTATTGCCCTCGCGCACGATGCAGATACGCTCCGCTTCGCGCGCAATCCGGGTTCCCGGCGGAAACTCCTCCGGCTTGCCGATCTGAAACAGCGCCGGCTGTCCGTAGGTGACTCGCGGCTTGAAAAAGATGAGGTCCGAGAGAACCGCCAGCACCGCCGATCCCGCCAGCCCCACGCTCGATAGCCAGGCCAGCACCCGCCGGCGCGGCAGGTTGGCGTTCTCAGTCGTCACTGCTGCCATCCTGTTTCTCCTTGGAAGAATCCACCAGCGGCTCCAGATCGCTCCAGAACACCTGGTATTTGGCGTCCTCGATGTCGCGGAAATAATCCTTCTTCACCGCATAGATGAAAATGCAGACCGCCGCCAGGGCGATGGCCAGGCTCGCCAGCAGCGCCAGCCAGGTCAGTTCCACTGCGGTCCCTCGACTCGCCCTTCATCCGCGCCGCCGCCGGCTTGCCGCGCCAGCCCGCCGATGGTGGCATTGCGCAGCACTGCGGCCATGGCGGCCTGCGCCTCCGCCCAGACGGCGTGCGCCGGGCACCAGGTCTGCCGCGAACAGGCGAAAGCTGAGGTCAGACACAGGTTCAACCGCAGCGGACCTTCGATGGCCTCGATCACCTGCAGCAGCGAAGCCTCGCGATGCATGGGGGGCAATTCAAAGCCGCCGGTGTTGCCTCGGTGCGACACCACCAGCCCCGCGCGCGTCAGGCTCTGCAGCACCTTGGACAAAAACTGCTCCGGGCACTCGGCGGCCGCCGCCAGTTCGTCCCGGCTGGTCCGCGACCCCGGCGGCAATCCCGCCAGGTGGATCATCACCCGCACCGCATAATCCGCCGCTCTGGTCAGTTGCATTAAGCGAGGACCACCGCACCTCAAGTATCTATTTAGACTCTTTTTATCCGGTTACGCATCATTGCACGCTAAGTGCCAGATTCAAAAAGAAGATTTATCAAGACGAAATGGGTCAGGATTGGGGGAAAAGCGGAATTTGGCTCACCCAAAAGTGGGTGAAAGTGCGAAGGCTGGGCGGGCGGCGGGGCCCTGTGTGGTGCTATGGCCGCATTCTTCCGTCGACTGCACGTTGCAGGAGCCGTTTCATCGCGGGGGTTCTCGCGGCCAGAATGGGGGTCGTCCCATCCCTTCCTCTCGACTGAGCATCCGCCCCCTTGGCCAGGAGCAGCGAAGCCAGTCCGGCTTTGTCACAATTGACCGCACGCCGCAGCGGCGTATGGCCAAGACTGTCGCGTGCCTCAATGTCCGCGCCGCAATCCAGCAGAGCCTCGGCAACCTCTAGGTTGCCCCGCCGTGCCGCCATGTGAAGCGGGGTGCAGGTTTGGCGCCGTCGTTGGCATCCACATCGGCTCCGGCTTGAACCAATGCGCGAACCACTTTTCCCGCTCCCTCAACCGCGCACTCATTGCCCAAGCAGTACAGCGGCGTGTGCCCGCTGCCGTTCTGAACGTTAGGGTCCGCGCCAAGACTCAATAGCAACTCCACCGTGGCCAAACTTCCCGCGGCGGCCGCTTCGTGCAACAAGGTGCGGCCCGCGTAGCGCTCCTGAGCGAGCGCCGGATCGCTGGTTAACTTCGCCCGCACGTAGTCGAGCAGGCCGCTTTGCCCGCACCGGACCATCAGCGCCAGCAAACCGGAATGTACCGGCCGGCTGCAAATTTGGAGGGCAGAACTCTCCGCCAACACGATGGCGCGATTCGCGTCGCCGCTACGTATGGCGGCCACCGCCTCGTCCAGCCGCGTCTGCGCCTCCCAGCGGCGGGAGATCTCTGCGTGCGTTTGGTTGCCAAGCGTATCGCTTCGGCCCCGTTCGATGGCGGATGTCTCTCCCTGGTTAACGACATGAGCGGAGGACCGCTCAAAGAAACCAAGGAGTTCACTCCGCATCGGCTCCTCGATTTGAACATCTTCGAAGGCCTGAATCATGTTCGCTATCCAAGCCTGCCTCTCTCTCGGTCCGATTTTGAAGCGCATGTGCGATTCGCGAAGGCTCAGCCACCAGCGGCGCTCGGCATCCTCGTCCGGTCCCCCGAGGAATTGAGCCAGGAAAGCGCTGAACTCTTCAATCGCGCATTTGAACGATTTTCCAGGAAATAGTGGCCTGAGTACGGGATCCCGCTCTACACGGGCGTAGAATGCCACCGAGAGTCTGCGGCATGCCGCTTTGCCGCCAATGGCTTCATAGAGGTTGGCGCCGCGCACCCTTGGCTTTGGAGACGTTGAGGGCTTTCCGGGCACTTGCACATTTTCCCACGGCCGCAGCTCTGTAACCCACGCCGAGTCGGCACGAATCGTAGCCCAGCCGTGCAAAGGGGGCGTCCCGTCAGAGACCGCCCCTCAACCGTGCCCGCCGCTCTTCGCTGGTCAGCTCGCCGTTCTTCGCGGTCCATTGATTCGGGTTGGTCCCGAGCGGCTCCCAACCGCTGAGGTCGTCACCTGAGCGCTCGGCATCGGCGGAGGCCGTGCGAGGCGCACGGCAGAGTTCACCCGATCCCTAATTTGGCCTCTACCTTCGACAGGCGGCCGTCCATCTCCATCAGCTTGCCCACCAGCAAATTGAAATTGGCGTCGAACCGATTTCATGGACAGGCACTCCATGGAAGGAATGCTCTCCATCCCTATGGCCAGTCAATCAAGCGGCCGGCCACGGGCTCAATCGGATGGTCTGTCCATCGCGCGATGAATTGTTCCCGGTACTCAGCCCAACGCTGCTGGCGGATATTCACCACGACGACAGCGAAGTGTGGGAACAGTTTGAGCGCGCGCGAGGCGGATTGGCCAAAGAGATGGTCCCGAGTGAGAAGGCAGACGAAGCCGGCTTCCACCGCTGCCTTCACCAGATCGCCGTTGGACAATGCCTTCCAGCCACGGTTTCGCGCGGTGTCGCAGGCAACTTCCAGACCCTGAAGAACGGACACGAGGTGCACGTCCATGTTGGCATCAAGCAGCCACATGAAAGGAGTCGGCGAGCTCGGAGGCGACCTTCAAAACCTCAGGCAAAGCGTCGGGCGGAAAAGCGCCATCAAAGGATTGATCGATCTCTTCGAGGGACATGCCGCCGGCAAGGCATTCGAGAATCAAAGAGACAGCCAGGCGCGTACCGCGAATCGCTAGTTTTCCGCCAAGTAGATCCGGATCGGCAACGATCCACTGATAGTCCTTGTAAGCGGCTGGTTTCCAGTCCGGCATTGTGTGCTCCGCTTTCATTTTACACGGCCCGCCAGACAACATTCAGGCGCGAGTGTCGATTGAAGGTGCGGTCCTACTGGACTGGGAATGCCGTACTCCGGCGCGCGTTCGAAGCGCATCACGAGCGCTACTTCGGCAACTGCACCGTAATATTGCGGTACAGCATTCCGCCGGTGTGATCGCCCTGGAGATAGAACGGCCCCGGCTCTCCTTCGTTGCTATCCAGCGCGCCGCCGGTGAGGCTGGGAATCTCCTGGTTGTCGATGGTTTTTACGCCGTCGCGAATGATCGTCACGTGGCGCCCCACCAAGGTGATGTCGAAGCTCTCCCAAGTGCCCGGCTTGCGCGGCAGTTCCACCGCCGCCGGCACGAACGAGTAAATCGTCCCCATGCTATGAAGCCGGTCGTTGGCGTCCACAGGCTCGTACTCCACCTGGACCTCGTAGCGCCCCCGCAGGTATACGCCGCTGTTGCCCTTGTCCGGGCAGTTGTACTCGATATGCAGCTTGAAATCCTGGAACTTGCGAGTCGTACGGAGGTTGGCGCCGTGTTCTTCGTTAATCAGCTCGCCGTTCTTCACGGTCCAATGATTCGGGTTAGTCCCGATCGGCTCCCAACCGCTGAGGTCCTTGCCGTTGAAGATCGGCTCGGGATTGGTCCAAGCCTTGGGCATCGGCCGGTCGAGCGCCGGCGCCCGGACGCCCGCGATCTTGCCCTGGTCGGTCGCGCCGTGCTTGATGCTGCCTACCAGCTTTCCGCTGTCCATGCTGAGTTCCCAGGTGGTGCCCTGGCGTGCCTTGACGATCAGCCGCGCGCCGTCCATTTGGACGCCCTCGGCCACAAAGGCGCCGCCACCCCGCGGCTGAATGCGGGCCGCCAGCGCGCCGCCCGTCTGGGTGACCTCGATCCAGTCCGGGTAAGCCGCGCCGGTGGGCGGCGTGACATTGAGATCCCATCGTCCGAGGAAGGGATTGTCCGATTTCTGAGCGAGAATCGCGGTCGCGAGGAGTACTGCCAGAGCAAACTGTTTCATGTCACGTACAGTTTACATCGCGGCGGGCGCCATGGGGGGCGGGCCGGGCCGCTCGGTCTCCGACCGCGAGACTCGGTGCTATTCCGAAAACCGCTTGCTGACGCGCGCGGCTCCGATTGGCGCCACGAAGTGGTTCACTGCAGCAGCACAACATCACGCGGTCGAAGACCCAGTAAGCGCGGTTATACTGACGCTATGAGGACGAGGGTTTCCATCCCGGATGACGTGTTCGAGGAGGCCGAGCGGCTTGCGCAGCGCACCAAGAAGTCGCGCAGCCAGTTGTTCAGCGATGCCTTGAGGGAGTATGTGGCGCGGCGCGCGCCAGAACATGTGACCGAGGCCATCGATCGGGTCTGCGCCGAGTTGGGCCTACCGGCGGAGGAGTTCGTTTCAACGGCGGCGCGCCGCACTTTAGAGCGCAGCGAGTGGTGATCGACGCCGCGCGTGCCGCCTCAGTTGACGCGCCCGGACACCCACAGAAGGGCGTTGTGCACCAGTTTGCGGTACTCCGGGTTGCGGTGCGCTCCAGGGCCGTGGCCGGGTTGAATGTATACGACCCTTGATTTCGGATAAGGGCTGACCCAGGCCAGCGCCTTATCGCCGATAGGGCTGTTAGTGGTCAGCAGCACCTTCACATCCGGCGAGATCCACATGCCTCTGTACAGCTCGTCCACCATACGCAAAGTACCTACGCCGGCGGTCACGGGATGTGGGGCCACCACTTCGGCGACTACCTCGACGTTCTCGTGATACGTGCTGGGAGGAGTTTCCCCCTCGCGTTGCAGCAAGTACTTCCCGCCCACCACTTCGCGATACCACCAGGCCCAGTCCTGGTAATCGCAGATGGCGTGATGCAGAACCACCATGCCTTTGCCGCCTTCCACGAAGTCGCGAAGGTTCTGGCGCTCACCATCGCTGATCTTGTCCGAGTAGTCGTACAGCACCAGCACGTCGTATTTGCCGCGCAGGTCCGACCGGAAGGCTTCGTGGTTCGAGACGGCGTGAGACCAATGGATGTCGTCGTAACCTTCGAATACCGTATAAAACGAAGTCTCGTAGCCGTGGCCGCCCGTCACGACCAGAGCGCGCACCGGCCCCTGCGCCAAGGCCAGGGAGGCCACCGCCAGGGCCAGCACACTAACCGCTCCCTTGCGGTCGCGGCTCCGTCGCGCTTTCAGAGCCGCGACCGTGAGGGAGCGCCTTCCGCCACTCACCGCTACGCTCCCTTGGCGCTGGCGCGGTTCAGCAGCGCCCGCATATAAGCGAACCCGTAGGCAGTCTGGGGGTAGTTGCCGCCCACCATGCCGGGCGTATGGTCCAGGATCACGATGCCGTCGAACTTCACGTCCGCGAGCGCCTTCATGATCTTGTACATGTCGTAATAGCCGTTGTCCATGAAGGTCTCGATGAAGTGCGGCAGCGGCGCGCTCACGTTGCGGAAGTGAATCTTCCAGATCTTGCCGGCGCCGAAATAGCGGATCATCTCCTCCGGGTCCTTCCCGGTGAGAGCCTTGCCGCCTTCCAGCCATGTGCCGCAGCACAGGCAGATCCCCACGTTGGGACTGTTGGCGATTTCCATCGCGCGCTTGTAGCCGTCGAAGTTGCCGAAGATGCAGCGCGGCACGCCGGCCAGCACCGGCACGGGCGGATCGTCCGGATGGATGCCCATGCGGACGCTGTTCTCCTCCGCCACCGGGGCCACCTGCTTGATGAAGTAGGTGAAGTTGTCCCAGATCTCTTCCTTGGTGAACTCGCGCCCGTGCGAGAGCGGCTCGGTCCACGATTTGTCGTCCCACACGCCGCGCTTATTGGGGCTGGCCATATCGAACTCGCGCGCCGAAGCCCCGCGCACCATGGCGCGCCCGCTCGACCAGATGCCGTTGCCCATGTGCGCGTAGGTCGTATAGTAGATCCCCGCTTTGCCCAGGTTGCGGAGATACTGCTTGTACTCCTCGATCTTTTGGTCGCGCCCCGGCAGGTTGAGCGTCACTTCCTGCATGTTGTGGACGCTGGTGTTGCCGATGTTCCATACCGTGATGCCGGCATCGGCGTAGCGCTTCTTGATGGCCAGGAAGCCCTCGGCCGTGCGCATTTCCGGAGGCGCGCCGACGCTCACGTATTCGGCGCCGATCTGTTTCAAAAACAACAACTGGTCGCCGGTCGGGGTGGCGCCCGATTGCGCGCACAGTTTGATGCCGGGCGCACTCGGATGCACCGCGGCCCTGGATGTCCGGGTCGCAAGCAGCGCTCCCAGCGCGCTTCCCAGCGCCAGTTTGCCGAGATCGCGGCGATCCGGCTGAAACGTATCTTTTTCGCTCACAGTTTCCTCTCTCCAGTTCGGCACCGCTTTTCACCGCGGAGACGCAGAGAACGCAGAGGCTACGCAGAGTAGAACAAAGAGAAAAACCATTCAGGTTTTCTCCGCGCTTCCTCTGCGTTCTCCGCGTCTCCGCGGTGAATAGCAGTGCCCCGCTCACCAATAATGATGCCCACTCGGGATCGCTCCCGGAAATACATACGCGTACATCAGTACAATCAATCCCACGATGAACAACAGCCCCAGGCTGTGCTTCATCACCGCACGGAACAGCGCGCCTTCCTTGCCTTCCTGCCCGGTCACCGCGCAGGCGATCACCAGCGATTGCGCGGCGACCATCTTGCCCATCACGCCTCCGGCGCTGTTGGCGGCGCCCATCAGAATGGGGCTCAGCCCCAGCTTGTTGGCGGTGATCACTTGCAGGCTGCCGAACAGCGCGTTGGAGCCGGCATCGGTGCCGCTTAGCGCCACCCCCAGCCAGCCGATCGTCGTGCCGAAGAATGGAAACATTACCCCCGTGTGCGCCATCGCCATCCCCATGGTGGCGTCCATCCCGCAATAGCGCGTAATGTACCCCACGCCCAGCATCGCCATAATGGCCAACAGGCTGAGGCGCAGCCGCCACAGAGAGTGCCGGAAGACAAGGATGGTCTTGCGCAGCGAAAGCCCCAACATGGGCCCCGCGATCAGGCCCGCGAAGAAGGCTCCCGTCCCCGGCGTGGAAAGCCACGAGACATCGAAGAGCGCCGGTTCCGAGTAAGGCTTCGGCACCACGGGAGGCATGCGCACAACCATGTGGTCGAGGCCCGGCACGGGCTGTTTCCAGGAAACCAGGTCCAGCGCCCTGGCCACCGAAGGAACGCCCCACAAAATCACGAAGCCCGCCACCAGCAGAAACGGCGACCATGCCAGCAGGACGCGGCCGAAGGTCAGCTCATCGCCCGGCGCACAGGCCGGCCGCGGGGCTTCGCCTGGGTACCGCCAGATCTGCGCCGGCATCCACACTTTGCGGAAGAAAAACGCCAGCAAGGACAGCGTGCAAATGCCGGCCATGATGTCGACCAGCGACGCATTGATGAAGTTGGACCAGAAGAACTCAACGCTGGCGAAGGTGAGGCCGCAGGCCAACAGGCCCGGCCACACCGCCAGCGTGTCGCGCGTCTTCGCGAGTTGCCGGACGATCCAGAAGGGCAGGATCAGGCTGGTGGTGATCGGCAGAATGCGTCCCAGCATAGCGGCGAAATCCGCTTCCGGCAGACCCGTGACCGCCACCAGGGTGCGGATCGGATTGCCCATGCCGCCATAAGCTACCGGCGAAGAGTTGGCGATGAGGCACATCACGGCAGTCGGGAAGGGCGGGAAGCCCAGCCCGATCATCATGGCGCCGGTCACCGCCACCGGCGCGCCGCCACCGCCCGCGCCCTCCAGCAACGCTCCGAAGGCGAAGGCGATCAGCAGCACCTGCAGCCGCCGGTCTTGAGAAATATCGCCGACTGAGCGTTTGAGAATCTCGAATTGCCCGGACTCCACCGAAACGTCGTAAACGAAAACCGCCGCGACCACGATCCAGGCGATGCGGAACCACCCGAACACCAGCCCATCGGCGACCGCGCCCGCCACCATGATGGCGGGCATGCGGAACACCGCCAGAGCGACCAGAACCGCGGCGATGAACGCGTAAATCGCCGCTTTCCAGGCGTGCACGCGCCGCACCGCCAGGAAGAAGAACAGGGTACAAACGGGAATCGCCGCCGCCATGGTTGAGAGCAGCGTGTTCCCCAGGGGATTGAAGTTTTGCAGCCAGGGCTGATTCATTTAGCCGCCACGAAGATGACACAAACCGGGGCTCCGGCTTCCAGCGTCTCTCCCGTTGGCGTGAGCGCGCCAGTGTTGGAATTGATCCGGAACTTCACGATCGAATCGGAATCCTGGTGCGCCGCGAAGAGCCATGCACCGGTCGGATCGATCCCGAAATTGCGCGGCGTCTTGCCGCCGCTGGGAAAACGGCCCGCGGCGGTCAGAGTGCCTTTGGCGCGGTCTACTGCAAACACCGCGATACTGTCGGCGCCGCGGGTGGAGGCATAGACGAACTTGCCGCTGGGGGAAACCGCAACTTCGGCGCCGCTTTTGGTTCCAGTGAAATCGTCGGGCAGCGAGGAAATCGCCTGCAAGGATTCGAGGCTGCCGTGCTGCGCATCATAGCGGAATACGGTGACTCCCGGAATCATCTCGGAGACCACGTAGACGAACTTGGCGTCGTGCGAAAAGGCCATGTGGCGCGGACCCGATCCCGGCGCGACTTTCGCGAACGGCGGCTCGTTGGGCGTGAGCTCCCCGCCGGCGCCCAGGCGATAAACCAGCACCTCGTCCAACCCCAGGTCGGCCGACAGAAGGAAGCGTCCGTCCGGCGATGGCACCACCGAGTGCGCGTGCGGCCCGCTCTGCCGCTGCCGGTTCACGCTAGAGCCGGCATCCTGCACGAACCCCACCGCATCGCCCAGCGATCCATCTTCGTGTACCGGAAAGGAGGCGATGCTGCCGGAGTTGTAGTTGGCCACGAACAGCCATTTTCCGGAGGGGTCGAGCGAGACGTGGCATGGCCCGGCGCCCTTCGAGACCACCTTGTTCAGTGCCGTCAGTTTGCCGGTGGCGCCGTCGATGGCGAACGCGCTCACCGTCCCGGTAGCCTGGCCCTGGTAGCGCGAATCCTCGTTGGCGGCATAGAGAAACCGCCCGTTGGGAGCGGCCGCCAGAAACGATGGGTTGGAGGTTTCCCCCACCAGACCCAGCGATTGCAGGGTTCCATCCGCGGCATGGAAGCGCCAGGCGTAGATACCCTTGCTCTTCTGCCTGGTGTAAGTGCCGGCGTAGAGATAGTAATCGCCCTTGCCGGCGGTCTTGGGGGCCTGCTGCGCGAGGCCCGCGGGAAGCGCGCACGCCAGCGCGACTCCCAGAATGCAGTTACTGCGGAAGCGTGTAAAACTCATAATTGATTCTCCACTTGGCTTCCTGCCCCGGCTCGGCCTTCAGATCGATGTAGGCCTCCGGACAGACGGTGGTGCGGATGGACCAGAATACCAGCTTGGCAAGCGGCCGGTCGGACGTCTGCCGCACGCCGATTCCCGCCTTGCGGTTCTCCACCCTGATATCGTAATCGCGCGGCGTATCGCCAAAGCCGTCCATGGCGGTGTATACCGACTGGCGATCCGGCAGTTCCTTGAGGTAGGTAAACTCCTTGCCGCGCGCTTCCGCCGCTCCCTGCAGGGCGGCCTGCGGGTGAACCTCAAACGGGAACCGCACGCTGTAGTCGGGACCCGCCGGCTGGTGGTCCAGCATGTAGAAGTTGTGCTCGTAGACGCTGGTCGAGATAGGCTTCTTGCCGGTATTCTTCAGGCTGTGCTCCAGCACCATCTGTGGCTTGCCCTCGGCCAGCCGGATGGTCTTCTTATACACGTAGGCGTAGCCATTGGTGTCGGAGAGTTCCTGCGTGAACTCCACGTAATCGGCGCCCTTTCTGATGGTCCATTTCCCGTTGTCGGTGATGTCATAGGTATTGAACTGGCGGAAGGCGCGCTCCTCGGGTTTGCGCACCGCGCCCACCCCGATCTTCACGAAGCTCTCGCCCGTTTTCACCTCTTCGTAGCCCAGGCCCATGCCGTTGGTGAGGAACTCTTCCACGGGGCCCTGGATGGCGTCGTGGATTTTCGGATCGTAGCGGTCGAACCATTTGCCGAAGTATTCGTGGCCCTTGAATTGAAGGCTGGAAATCGCACCCGACCAGTCGAACCGCGTGCCGCGATAGTAGCCGTTCTGCGCGTCCGGCAGCAAGAGCTTGACCTGCAGGATGCCGTTAGAGATCTGCGCTTCCGGATAATCGGCTGCTATGGCCGCCAACGAAAGCACCAACAGCAACAGCGTGGTTGTCTTCACAATGCTCCTCTTAGTCCACCCTGGTAGCCTACCTCGCCAACTCTACTAGCCCAGACCTTGCCAGCCCTACCTGCTAGCCCTGCCCTGCTAGCCCTGCCCTGCTAGCCCTGCCTTGCCAGCCCTGCCTTGCTAGCTCTGCCCTTCTAGCCCTGCCCTGCTAGCTCTGCCCTGCTAGCTCTGCCCTGCTAGCTCTGCCTTGTCAGCCCTGCCTTGCCATCTCCGCCCTGCCTTGCCATCCCCGCCCTGCCTTGCCATCCCCGCCCTGCTAGCCCTGCCTTGCCATCTCCGCTGCTCTCCAGCTCCGTGGCGCAGGCACTCGTGCCTGCCGGGTCGAGATTCGTCTCGACCCTCTTCTTCGCGCGCGCTCCAATCGCCGAGACGAATCTCGGCGCGGCAGACTGAAGTCTGCGCCACACTACCCCGCCCGCCGCCGCTGCTGCCGCAACTCGGCGAAACTGAACATAGCTTCCCTAATGGGCGCGCCCACCACTTCGATGCGCTTCAGATCGCGCGTTCCAACTCCCACATCCTCCGCCAGCCGCAGGGTGCTATCGCAGGTTTCAAACGGCGGTGTGCCGCGGTCCGCCATCGGGTCGAATCCCATCACCGCCATCGAGACTGCGTCCACGTTCACCGGATTAGTGCCGGCCACCATCACCCCCGGCTGCACCGGTTTCGAGCCGCGGATCCACGGGCCTTCCCCGCCGGCCATCGTATGGATGCCCTCCACCACCGCCAGGTCGATGGGCCGCGCCGAAATCAGGTCCACCACCGTTCGCGGCACGCGGTATCCGCCCTCGCGCGGCGATTTCGGATCCTTCTCCGGCAGCGCGATTTTCGAAGGCTGCCGGTAGCCGGCGTGGACCATGTCGCGCCCGCCCTTGGGGACGTCGCTCGGCTCGTCCACGCCGGCGCCCGTTCCGTAAATCGTACACGGCGTCAGGCCAAAGCAGTTCTTCATGGAGAGCGTCACTCCCGCCGTGTCGTGTTCCTTCATCTTGGCCAGGCTCGCGAACACATCGCAATCCTGGTAGGAGTGGTTCAGATCGAAGCCGGGGAACATCAGCCCGCCGTGCGGCACCATCATCCGCACGTACTTACTTCCCTTCCCCAGGTAGTTGGTATTTTCGAACTCCACGTTGGGCGCGGCGCTCAGAATGTCGTGCGGCTCCCAGTTGGATTGCAAGATCACCTCTTCAATGGGGTCCGCCGTGGACCAGGGGCTTTCCAGCAGCCGTATGCGCCGCGCCCCGGCCTTCCCCATCAAGTGGACCGTCGCCGCGATCACGTGCGGGTGGGTATAGTGAGTCTCCTCGGCCGGCAAGTACCCCAGGCGGTAAGTGGGCGCGCCGGTCAGGTTGATCTTGATCGCCACGGTCTTGCCCTTGACGATCCGGCCCAGGCCGCCCAACTGGTCGAACATCCTGTCCAGCGTGGCCACCAGCTCGCTCGTGTCGTAGGTTTTGCATTTCGCGACCGTCACCCGCGAGGCGGGCGCGGTGGCGGCGTGCAGTGGCGGTTTTTCCGCGAGCCAGGCCCCGGCCACAGCCGAGCCGGCCATCCGCAACCAGTTTCTGCGTGACTGCTGACAGTACATATTCCCCTCCTCAAACTTCCAGTTCCACGGCCGCATACTGCGACACTGCGGGCAAGCGCAACTCCATTCCGTCGCGCCCGGGCACGATCTCGAGGCGGCGCGGCTCCGCCCGGTCCACAGTCCAGAGATTTGCCGACCGGTAGCGGCCGGCGATGCGAACCGATGCATCCTCCGGCCCGCGGTTGGCGTAAAGCAGCATGTGCAACAAGACGCTCTTGCGATCGGGCGACGCGGTCAGGTAGGAGCTCACAGCCCCAGCATTAAAGAAGCGCAACAGCTCATAGCGGTGGCTCACCAGCAGCACCGAATCGTTCGCCAGGGTATAAGGGTCGTCCGGTTCAACTTTGGCGATCGCGACCGTGCCTTTACCCACCACCCGGATATCGTATCGCGGATGCTCCTGGTCCTTGGCGGGCGCGCCTGTCACCGGACCCCATTGGGGGCTGGCGATCAGGATCTTGCCGCCCGCGACGAACGCATCGATCTGCCTGCGCAACTCGGCCGAGGGCGCCTCGGCATCCACATACAAGACGGCCCGCAAGCCCTTCCACGACGCCTCGGAGGTCTGGCCCTTGACGATCACGCGATACTGCTGGTTGGTGCGCGCCAGCAGATTCAAGGTCTCGCCGCTTAGAAACTCGTGGCCGCCGGTGAAATCGGAGACCACCCCCACCACCGCCTCGGGCGTGTAATCCGCCCACTCCTTGCGGGCATCGAAAAAGCGCGCCGCCGCCACCAGTTTCTTCCAGCCGTCCATGGCCCGGGCTTCCTGGCCCGCGATTCCGGCAGCCGTGGCCTCGTCGAGCGAGACGATCCAGCGGCCCCCGAAGGCCGCCGAGTCGGTGAACGCCATGGCGAACGAATCGGGGAAGAGCCGCGAACCCTTCGGCGGCGCGTCGATCCAGATGGCGTCATCCCGGTGCAGCGCGGTCTCCAACCGCACGCGCCAGCCGTTGGAATCGAGCCACGGCACGCCGGTGGGACCCGCGCTGACGCCTCCGCCGCGTGCGCCCATTTGGATGCCGGGCCACTCCCCCTTGCTCAGGTTGACGCCCATGGGCTGGCTCGCGCTCACCGCGAGCCCGCTCCGTTTGGCCTGTTCCGCCACCATCCCCAGGTCGGCGCCGCTCTCCATCAGCAAGCAGTTGATGGGAGTATCTTTCAGGAGGCTGAGGCTCTCCGGGCTCTTCCAGGCCGCCGGCCACCGCATCGGCGTCCACTGCAGGTTCATGTCGCTCGCCTTTCCCGCACTGCTCTCAATCTTACCTTGGCGGAGCGAGGATCGGGTTGCGCGCACCCGTAGCTATCGGCCTTAACGTTGCCCGCTCCCCCGATGAGGATCTATAGTTGAGTTCAAGTTGAGTTCACTCTGACGTGACGGACCAGAGGAGCCGGTCTATGATCTCCCAACACAGGCTTTTACGCGGTCTCCTGCATCTGCCTTTTGCAACCGCCATCCTCGCGGCGCCGCCGGCTGCCGCTCCCCACCTGTTGTGGTACCGGCAGGCGGCCGCAAAATGGGAGGACGCGCTGCCGCTCGGCAACGGCAGGCTGGGCGCCATGGTGTTCGGCGGAATCCAGCGGGAGCGCATCCAGCTCAACGAGGACACCATCTGGAACGGCCGGAAGCGGGATCGCGTCAACCCGGAGGCGGCCAAGGCCCTGCCGGAAGTGCGGCGTCTGTTGTTCGAGGGAAAGCCGCTTGAGGCCACCGAACTGGCGGACGAGAAGTTGAAATTCCTGGAACGCGCTGGCCTATGCCTCCGCCGATGCGGGCGATTGCGATGGCGCGCGCGACGCGGCCCGCCACTATGCCGCGCTTCGGCCCAACGATTTGAATCCCATCGATTCGCTGGGCGATGTGAGCCTGATGTGCGGCCGCTTTCCCGATGCCGAAGCGGCCTACCTGCGGGCGGCGCAAAAGGACCCCAACTTCCGCAATAACGGCGAGTACTTTAAGGCGGCCATGGCGCGGCTATGGTCGGGCGATATTGCCGGCGCGAGCACGCTGGCGGATCGTTATCACCAGGCCCGCGCGGCGGCGCACGACCCGCTGGTAGACCTCCGCAAAATCGAGTGGATGTGGCTTACCGGACGTCGCAAAGACGCTTGCCGGCAAATGGAGGTTTACGCCCGCGCGTCGCTCAATGACGTGGCTCCGCGCGTCTGGGCGGAACTGGCCGTGTGGGAGCTGATGCTGGGCGACCGCGCCGCGGCGCAGAAGGCGGCGGAAGCCATCGGTTCCAACGGCGGTGGGATGGGCATGATCATCCGGTTCCTGTTGCTGCCTCCGGCCCCGGCCGGCGAATGGTCCGGGCGCGCCGCGCAGGCATTCCCCAATCCGCAGCAGGCCGCAATCCGGACCTTGGCGATGACGGCGGCATTGCTGCAGGAGGGAGAATTTCAACCCGCCTCGGAGATTCTGCAGCATTCGCTTGAAGCTGGTCCGCCGCAGCCGGATGAGACCGCACAGGTGCTGCTGGCCTGGGGTTATCTGGAAACCGGCCGCGCAGCCGACGCCGCGCCGCTCTTGAAGGCGATCCCCGTACCAGCATTCACGGGCGCCGACGCGTTCCTCGGCTTCTCCTTTCCGCGTTTCTACTATCTGCGCGGCGAAGAGGCGGCCAAACAGGGCAAGGCAGACGAAGCGCGCGCCAATTACCGGCTGTTCCTGCAACTATCGGGCCCCGATCCGCTGCGGTGGGGCGAAGAGGCCAAGGCGAAGGCACTCGCGGGGTCATAGGGAATCGGACCTCGCTGACTTGGCTTACTGAATCGTCAGGGTCCCTTGTCCGTTTGCGGCGGCGCTGCAGGAAGTGCCGGTGATCTGGTAGGGGGCAGCGGCAGTGGGGCCTGCAATCACCGTGCAAATCTGGCCCGCCTTCAACGGCGCGTCGCCCTGTTGACACGTTCCGTTCGGCAGAGTGACGGTCCACTGGTTGCCGGGAGAACCGTCTCCAACCACCCATTCCAGGATATTGGACTTGGTCGCGGTCACCGCCGGGCCCCCCGCTTTATTAGCATCGCAAAATACGGTCTGGGTATCGGGAGTCGGCAGGTGGGCCGTCAACTTGACGGCCTGGGCGGCAGTGCCCAGGATTAAGACATCCCCTCCGACGCCGATGCCGGGGTCCACACACTTATCGTTTTCGCAGCCATACCCGTAAACTCCAGCGGATACGTTTACGGTGCAGTTTTTCAACATGTTGTCGGAATCGACCTTGTCGGAACAGGGAGGCGTGCGGTCGAACTTGACCCTGATCGTGTTCCCTAACTGTTCGTCGAGCCAATGAACGGTGTCGCCGGCATTCGGATGCACCAGCAACGCCCCATTGTTTCGAACAACGAGTGTGATGTCGTTTGTCTTCAGCTTCATTTCGGTGTAGTAGCCAATGGCAAAGCCGATCAGCAGAGCAAGTATCCACGGTGTGTGTCGGTTCACGGCGTCCTCGTTTGTGTTGGTTTGAGCTGAGCGATGTGACGGAGGTAGCGAGGGTCTTCCCGAAGGTCTTTGAGATCCAGAGCCAGTTGCACTTCCACGACGGATAATCCTTGATCGATGCAGGACAACACGAGCCGCAACGCTTCCTCTTTGCGGCCGAGCAGGGCCAAAGCCTGCGCTTTGGTGAACTGGGACTCGACATCAGTGGCGCCATGCTCTTCGGCAGTTTTGAGGTCAGCCTCAGCTTGCTCATGGCGACCCAGTTTAGCGTCGTAAAAAGCCAGCGTCATCCATGCGAAGCCGCGTTTCGGATTCGTCTTGAGCCTTTCAGAGAGCACGTCAGCTGCTTTGGCGTAGTTTTCGATCACCGGCCGGGGTTCGCCGAGCATGGTATAACAATCGCCGATGTTGCGCCAGGGGAGATCGTCTTTGGGCTTCAGATCGCGAGCCTGACCGTAATACTCGAGCGCTTTCCGATAGTGGCCGTCCTCGAACTCGATGTTGCCGAGGTTCAACCAGGCAAGCTCGTTGGGAGCATGTTGCAGGCTTTGTTGAAAAGCCTGCGCGGCCTCGCCGCGGCGGCCCAAAACCAGGTACATGGCGCCCAGGTTGGTGAGGGGCAAAGCAACCTTGGGGGCCACCGTGGCGGCTTCGCTGAATGCTTCCGCGGCCTCCCGATATTTGCCATGCCGGTAGAGCGCCCGGCCCAGCTCGTTCGAGGCCGGCCAATAGTTGGGCCGGTCTTTCAGGATCTCGCGGTACGCCTCTTCTTCCTCGCCTGCACGATCCAGATCCCGAAAAGCGCTCGCCTTATAGAGCAGGATCCGCGGATTGCCGGGGTCCAGTTCGAGCGCCCTGCCGATGGTGTCGATGGCGCTCTGGATTTCACCGGAATACAGGTAGACGACGGCCTGGCTGAAAACGCCGGTAGCCGAGTTGGGGTTGTAGCGGAGGGCCAGTTGAGCATTCTTACCGGCGAGAGTGAGCGCGGCCTTGTCCTCCGACAGATGAAACTTACGAACGAAGGCCATCGCTAGTTTCGCGTACCCAAGCGCGAAACGAGGATCCAATTCGAGCGCTTTCTGGTAGCGTTCGATGGCTTGATCGAGACCGGCATCGTTGGGCAGGGCCACCAGATCTTCGGCGCCGATGAATGCCTGATAGGCGGCGGGCGCGACACTCGCCAGTTCCTCCTGGTCCTTCATCCGGGACTGCACTACGGGAACCTCCAGCAGGGCCGCGGCGGCAGCCGACGCGCGTTCCGGCAGCAGGCTCACGCTGGCGGGCGGGCAGGACATGTGATCCTGACGAAGAACCTTGCCGGTGGCCGGGTCCAGTAGATTGAGGCTGAGGGTGAACCCGGAGTTGCCCGAAGCCAGGGACGCCGTAAGCACCAGGTTGGCGCCCAGTGCGCCAACAGCGTCCGCGGGAGTCTTTGGCGGCGCCTGGCCGACGACGTCCCCGGGCGAGATCACCAGAAGGTCTTTGACCCGGCCTTCCGCACGCGCCAGGCGGTTGCCGATAGCCTCCAGAACGCCGCGCGACAACGCCTGGTCCACCGAGCCGGCGGCGGGTTGCGGCCACACCATCAAGGCCACGAAGCGGCGCTTGGGGAGCGGATGCAGGAGCGCGTCCAGCCTCGGCCAGCTCAGCCAAAGAGAACCGGCCAGGAGGACGCCGGCGCCGGCAGCGGCCTGCGCAAAGCCGCGGCGAGATGCAGGGCGGCGAAGGGTCGCCGCCCTGCTGGCGGAGCTCGGAGAGTCAATGATGGACAAGGCTTCGCCAGCGGACTGGAAGCGCTTCGATGGGTCGTACTCTAGACACCCCAGGATCATCCGGTTCCAGGCACGCGGCAGGTCTTTCACGAAAGCGCTGGGCGAAACAAATGCGGGCGACCCAGGCTTATGGTGTGGCTTGCGGCCGGTAAGCATCTCGTGAACAGTGACGCCGAGAGCGTAGACGTCGCTAGCGGGAGAGGCCACACGGCCCTGAAGGAGTTCCGGCGCGATATACCCGACCGTGCCGGAAAGAGCGCCCGTCTGGGCGAGGGTGCTATCGGATTCGAACAGCCGGGAGAGTCCGAAGTCTGTGACGGACACGCGGATTTCCTGCCCGGCGGATTCCAGCATCACGTTGCCGGGCTTGAAATCGCGATGAATCACGCCGGCCCGGTGGGCGGCGTCCAGCGCCGCGGCCATCTGCCGGAGGATCGGCAGGGCCGCTTCGGGAGTGAAGGGGCCGGCGCGAGCGAGACGGTTGCCGAGGGACTCGCCGCGAAGAAGTTTCATGGTTAGAAACAGGAGCGGGCCGCCCGGCGAATCCTCGCGGAAAAGGTCGTAAGTGGGGCAGACATTGGCGTGCGAGATTTCGCGGGCGAGCAGGACTTCCCGCTCGAATCGCTGACGTACGGTTGGATCGGCGGCTCTCTCGGCGCGCAGGGTTTTCAGAGCACAGTGTTTTCCCTGGAGGTGCTCGTCGGCAGCCTCGTAGACTTCGCCCATGCCGCCATGTGCCAGGAACTGCACAATGACGAACCGCCCTGCCAGGCGGTCACCGGCATTTAACCTATGGCTGGATAAGCTGGGACCAGACGGCGGACCAAGAGACTGAGTCGAGGCGCCGGACGGATGATCGTCTTGTATAGGTGCGCCACTCATAGCACCATGCCGCCAGTTTGTAGACTGTCAGATCATCATACCTCAAGGAGAAGGCGCCGACCTCGGCCGGCTACATGTACATTCCGCCGTTTACCGCCAGCACCTGGCCGGTGATGTAAGCGGCATCTTCGCTGGCCAGGAATTTCACCGCCGTGGCAATGTCCTCGGGCTTGCCCATGCGACCGAGCGGGACGGCCGCCAGAATCTTCTGCCGGACTTCGTCGGACAGCACGGCCGTCATGTCGGTAGCGATGTAGCCGGGGGCGACCGCGTTCACGGTGATGCCGCGACTGGCCATCTCCTGCGCCAGGGCCTTGGTGAGTCCGATGAGGCCAGCCTTGGAGGCCGCGTAGTTGGCCTGCCCGGCGCTGCCCGCCTGTCCCACCACGGAGGCAATGTTGATGATGCGCCCCCAGCGGTTGCGCATCATGGAGGGCAGGGCCGCCTGCGAACATAGAAACGCGCCATCCAGGTTGATGCGCAGCACTGGGCGTTCCCAATCGCCAGCCGCCGTACCAGCCGCTGGGCGATCTGATCCTCACCTTTCCCGAGCTGGAGAATGCCGCCGATTACCGGCGGGAACTGAATCTGGACACCGGCATTGCCAGGGTGACGTACCGGATCGGCGATGCCCATTGCACGCGCGAGGTTTTCGTCTCGGCGCCGGGCCAGGCCGTAGTAGTGCGCATCTCGTGCGATCGGCCCCGGCGCGTTTCGTTGCGCGTCGCATTGACGCGCGAGCAGGACAGCCAGACGGAAGCGGTGAAGCCGGACCGTCTGATTCTGACGGGCGAAGCCATCGCCCACACCAACGCCTGGATCACACCCAATTTGAGCGCCGGGCGCCTGGCCGCTGAGCGCGCCCAGCTTGAACCCACGGGCGTCAAATTCCGGGCAGTGCTGCGCGCGGTTTTGGATGGCGGAAGCGTTGAGGCCGCGGGCAATGAACTGGCCCTATCGAATGCCAATGCCGCCACCTTGATCCTGGTGGCCGCGACGAACTACGCGGGCGGCGATCCGGCCGGGGCTTGCGACCTGCTCCTCGCGCGCGCCGTGAAGCCGTTCGACGCGCTGCGCGCCGCTCACGTGGCCGATCACCAGAGCTTGTTCCATCGTGTCGAGCTGGCGCTGGGAAGCGCAACCCCCGATGCCGATGCCGCCGCCGCGCCGCCCACCGACGAGCGTTTGGCGCGCTTCCGCAATGGCGGCGCCGATCCCGAGCTTGCCGCGCTGTACTTCCAATTCGGCCGTTACCTGCTGATGGCCAGCAGCCGCCCCGGGTCCATGGCCGCGAATCTGCAAGGGATCTGGAACGACAAGATGGCGCCGCCATGGGATAGCAAGTACACCATCAACATCAATACGGAAATGAATTACTGGCCGGCCGAGGTCGCCAACCTGGCGGAATTGCACGAACCGCTGTTCGCCCTGGTGAAGATGTCACTCCCCAGCGGCCGGCGCACGGCGCGCGAGATGTACGGCTGCGGCGGATTCTGCTTCCATCACAATCTGGACGCCTGGGGAGACACCGCGCCGGTGGATTACGCCTACTGCGGCACCTGGCCCATGGGCGGCGCCTGGCTGGCCTTGCATTTCTGGGAGCACTACCGCTTCGGACTGGACCCCGGCTTCCTGATCGAGGCCTATTCGGTGATGAAGGAGGCCGCCGGGTTTCTGGCCGACTTTCTCGTCGAGGACGGCAAGGGTCGCCTGGTGACCAACCCGTCGTATTCGCCCGAGAACAGCTACCGCATGGCCGACGGCACGGTGGCCCACCTGACCGTGGGGGCCACCATGGACTACGAAATCATTCACATGCTGTTCACCGCGTGCATTCAGGCCTCGGAGATCCTGAGGACGGACGCCGCGTTCCGCGAGCGGCTGGCCGCCACGCTGAAGCGCATCCCTGAGCTGAAGAAGGGCAAGTACGGCCAGTTGCAGGAGTGGAGCGAAGACTACGACGAGCCGAACCCGGGCATGGGCCACGTCTCCCATATGTTCGCGGTCTACCCGGGAGACGAGATCACTTTGCACGGGACGCCGGAATGGGCCCAGGCGGCACGGGTCTCGCTGCAGCGCCGCGTCGATCATGGCGGCGGCCGGGGCGGGTGGCCAGCGGCGTGGTACGCCAACATATGGGCGCGGCTGGGCGATGGAGACCAGGCGTTCGATGGCATCCGCAACTTGCTGGCGCGCTCGGCAACGGCCAGCCTCCTCAACGGCGGACGGGTGTACCAGATCGACGGCAACCTGGGCGGAACCGCGGGGATCGCCGAGATGCTGCTGCAGAGTCACGCGGGTGAAATCGCCATCCTGCCGGCGCTTCCGGCAGCTTGGCCCCAGGGCCGGTTCAAGGGACTGCGGGCGCGCGGCGCTATCGAGGTGGACGCCGAATGGACCGCCGGGCGTGCCACCTCCGCCCGGCTACGCTCCACCGTGAGGGGCGAGCAGCGCTTGCGGCCTCCGCGCGGCCAGCGGATCCGCGGCATCCGCTGCCAAGGCCGGGACGTGGCGTGGAAGGCGGAGGCCGATGGCACGGTTCGCGTCCAGTTTCGATGCGCGCCAGGAGTACATTGTGGCGTTCGAGTGACCAGGAGAACCAGGGCAATGGAAAGCACGCAACACCGGTTTGCCGGTTTGCCGGTTTGCGGGTTTGCGCGAGGCACGCCTTAGTGTTTGATTCCGTATTACGAGAGCCTCAACTCTTCGCGCGCCGCGACGATTTTCCGTGGGGCAGGCGATCGCCTTGTGTCGCTTGCCACCGGCGCGAAGCGCCGGCGCCTTGGTTGCGGTTATGCTGCTGTGGAGGGCAGCCAATCTTGGCTGCGGCTTACTGCTTGTTCGGAAAGGTGACGTGATGGAAACCGAAATGACGGGACGAACCGCCGACTTGATCGTGTGCGCCGCATTGGGCGACCCCATGAGTACTGCCCGGTACGAGGGCTTGTGCGCCGGCAACGCGAATACGCAGGTGCTGGGGGTGATGGTTTGCTACGCGCCCACGCTTGACGTCCTGCGCCGCGCCGCCGCGGAGAAGAAGAACCTGATTATCAGCCGCGAACACCCTTACTTTCTCCACGGTGGCCTGTACTACAGCTACGGGACCGATGGTCTCGAAGCCGCCATGAAGGACGATCCGGTGGTGCGGGCGAAGCGCGAAATCATCGACGCGAACCAAATGATGGTCTATCGATACGCTTCCGCCTGGGACCTTTTCAAGCCCAAAGCGCAGTCGCTGGCTCTGGCGCAGGCGCTGGGGTTGAAGCCGCTGGCATCGGCGCCCACGGACCGCTCGCGCGGGGTGGTCTGCGACGTGCCGCGGACCACGCTGGCGGCTCTCGCCCAGACCGTTGCCGACCGCCTGAGGGCCTTCTCTCCGCGCACGGTCGGCGATCCCGCTAGCAGCGTCACCCGCGTGGCGGTGTTGGCCGGCGAGACCGACCCCACGCCCGCTCTGGCCCGTCTTTTGGCCGACCCGAAGATCGATGGCGCGATCGCTGGCGGCGGAGGCACCGTGGACGAGGTGGATGGCGCCATCGCTTATTTCCAGGATGTGATGGCGACCGGCCGCAAGATCGCCATGCTGGCGATCGGCCACCTGGCTTCGGAGGCGCCGGGCTGCGCCGAGATGGCCAACTGGTTGCGGGAAGTGTTTCCCGCGCTGCCCGTCGAATATTGCGAGACCCCCGACCCCAGTTGGATTCCCCGGTCGTGAGGAGAATATATATGGACACTATCGATAGGGACAACCGCATCTCCCGCCGAGGGTTCGCTCAATGGGCCGTGGCGGCAAGCTCGGCCCTGGCGGCAGGGACAGCCCTGGGCGGTTCCGCCGCGGCCCAGGATCCGCTCACGGCCGCCCAAATCGTCGACCGCATCAAAGGCAAGCTGGCGGCCGAAGGCGTCGTCTGGGGTCCCTCGAACTTCGACCGTTTCCACCTGGGCGATCCCAACATTCCGGTGATTGGCATCGCCACTACCTTCCAGCCGACCCTCCGTGTGCTGCAGCGCGCGTTGGCGGCCAAGAAGAATTTTGTGGTCGCCCACGAGAGTACTTTCTGGGACGGCTTCGACCCCGTGGAAGCGTTTTTGCAGGATCCGATTTGCCAGGCCAAGATGCGCTTCGCCGAACAGAACCACATGGCGGTCTGGCGCATCCACGACCACTGGCACCGGCGCAAGCCGGACCCCATCTTCGTCGGACTGGCCCGTAAACTGGAGTGGGCGGAATACTACAAGTTCGAAGAGCGGCCGCGGCACTATGAGATCCCGGAGATGTCCCTGGAGGAGGTGGCCCGCCACATCCAGCAAAACTTGGGCACGCAAAACGTAGTAGTGGTGGGCGATCGCCATCTGCGGGTGAGGACCATCGGCGATTGCGCCCACATTCTCTCCAGCGTTCTGCCCGCCCTCCGAACCTGCGACGTGGCCCTGGTGGGCGAGACGCCCCAGCATGATACCTTCGAATACCTGCGCGATGCCATGAGCCTGGGAATGAAGAAGGGCGTGGTGATGATCTCGCACGAAGGTCTGGAAGAGTGGGGCATGCAAGCCTGCGCCGATTGGCTGAAGCCGCTGCTCCCCGGGCTTCCCGTCGAGTGGATCGCCACGGGCGACCCTTTCCAGGTTCCGGCGATTCGCGTGTGAGCTGAGTGGAGCAAGATCACGAAATCACCACCACCTCGTGGTCCAAAACGGACTTCACCTCCAGGGTCGCCCAACCTTCCCGCACCGCGACGGCCGGCTTGGCTTTCGATACCAGGAACTGCGCGGCGCGTCCCCGCAGATCGCCGGGCAGTTTCAGCCGAACCTCGATCGGGCCGACCGCGATCAGCTCGTCGACCGGCGCCCGCCAGGTGCCCTCGTTGGTCAGGTTGACCAGGTGCAGAATCAGGCGGCCGGGCTGCCGGTACAGGTGGCAATCGATCAGACCGGGTCCATGCACCTCCAGCGGAATGCGATTCCCGGCTGCCCAGCGGAAGAGATTGGCCAGCAGGTTGCCATGGTCCGGTAAATTGTCGCGCCCATAGCGCCGGTCGAGATCCGCGGCCAGGTACGCCACGCGCGCCTTTCCCGTCGTATTCAGGACCAGCCCGGCGATATCGGTCTTGGGTTCGCGCATCCACGAGGTTTCGGGCGGATACATCGGAAACGGCGGAACATAAGTCAGCGGAATCGTCACGCCGGGGTCGGTACGCATCCGCTCCAAGGCGCCGCCGAACGGAATAATATCGGTCTCCTCGAACCCGGCCAGCACCACGTGCCGCTCGCCCGAAACAGCCGGTTCATCGCCGGCCTTCGGACCCGGAACCCGCGCGCGTAACTCCGGCGAGAGCCGCAGGTAAGTGTGCAGAGTCGACGCTCGGGTTGCTCTTCGCCCAAAATCCGGTCCCGGAGCGTGCGCGCCGTAGAGCGCGGCGAGCGCGAAATCCGCCCGCGGGTCGCCCCATTCGTCGTACAGACTGCTCGCCCCCGTCGCCACCAGGCCGCCGCCCGCCTCTACGAAACGCGCTATCGCGGCGCATTGCGCGTCCGAGAGCGCCCCGACGTTCGGCAGCACCAGCGCCGCGAACCCGCCGCCGTCCCGATCGATGTGGTCCGCGTTCACCGGCAGGTACGGAATCCGCGCCCGGATCAGCGCCTGCGTGACTCCGCGATACGGCGCATCCACCGCTTCGGCCGCATCGTCGCGCCCGTAATAGTCGGTATTCCGCTGCGACCACACCACCCCGATCGACGCCACCGGCTGGCGGTTGAAGAGATACTGCTCGTGCTCCTGGTGCCATTGGAACACCGGTGCGGGGGTTTGATACATGCGCCGGTCTTCGTGGTAGGCGCCGATGAAGTGCCACCACGGCTGAATTCCCCCGGCGATGCCCTCGAACATCCAGAGGCGCGCTTCCGGGGCCGGTTTGCTGGCCACGCGGAAGGTCGGGCGCCCTGCCTGGTACTGCGCCATGCTCTCCGGCATCAGCTTGTCCCACCCGAGCAGTCCATGCACCAGCTTGCCGGTGTCGCCATTCTGCTGGAAGCCGGACTCGTCCGCGCGCGCCTGGTGGTCGAGCAACAGGAATTCCGCGCGCTTCGAGATTTCCTGGAAGTCGCGAAACGAGCGGCTCTGGCTGGTGATGGAGCCGCTGTTCATGCCGATGTACAGACAGCTTTCGCCGCCCGCATCTCTAGTGGTCCGATTAAAAAGGTCCCAGATTTCCAGGCGCCGCCGGTAGTTCCATTGAATCCACTGCCGGTAGGTTGGATCGTTCCAGTCCTTACCGTTGGGCAGCGGCTTACCGGCCGCGGCGCGGAACTTCCGCGCGCAGTTTTCGCAGTGACAGATACTGTCGCGCGTCAAGCCGCTCCAACTGTTGTCGGCAAAACCCTCCGGGTGGCTGCGCCGGATAATCTCCCGCAGAACACTCGGAATGTACTCGTCGTAGTACCGGCTGTTGACGCACGTGACGTACTTATCGGCCGCGCGGTACGGTTGGCCGGAAGCGTCCCTGGCAAACCAATCGGGGTGCGCCCGGAAGAAGTCCTCGGCCGTCTGATTGCAGTCCATCCGAGCCAGGACGGCGAGCGAATCTTCGTGCGCCGCCTGGGCCAGCTCGCCATACAGATCGCGCCCGTTGAGGAACTCCGCCCGGTGATGCAACGGAAACTGACTCGGATAATACGCCACGATTCCGCCGGCGTTGATAATGACGCCCTGGATGAGGGTGCGCTTCCAGTAATCGCGCCACCACGCGATATCGTAGCGCACCGGATCGCGCTCGGTGATATTGGTCTGCCCCCACCGGCGCACGCGCCGGTACCACGGAGCGCTCGCATCGTTCTGGGCGGAAGCGGTTAGGGCGGCGGTTGTGCCGGCAGCGCTGGCCTGGACAAAATCGCGTCTGGTCACAGACCGAATATACTGCCATTCGGGGGCGGTGGGTGAGCGTGCCATGCCGCGAGTGCTGAACCGCTTTGGGGAACTGCCGGAAAAAGGGACGTTGGTAGGCGGGGTGCCTCTGGGCCCGCCCATGAACGTTAAAATGAGCGCGCCTGGGCTATCGCCGGCCCTCCGCGGGTAGGGCGTTAGACGGCCAATTGACGCGAACAGGACCCCACGGCATCTATCGAGGATCGCAGCCCTGAAAAGGCTGGCGTCGGCGGTTCGATTCCGTCCCTGGCCACCGGAATTTTACTGGGAATCTTTTTGCCGGTAATGGCGGGAAGGACCCGTTGCGGAGGAACATTCCGGCCCGAACTACGAAGGGGTGGCATGTAATACATTTTTCCGGAGAAGATTCATTTCAGAAAACACTGTGGCAAACCCCCGGGTGCGTCACCTGCCCGACCTTTCCGATTACGTTTTGATACGGCTTGGGATATGCCTCCCGTGACCACTCCGCGCCGTTCCATCAAAGTGGCCGCCCGGGCGCTCGCTCATGCTATCCTAGAACTGGGATGAAGACTCGATGCGCAAGCCGGCTCAAGGCGAACAGCCCTTGTATTGGGTGGGATCTGCGAAACGGGATTTGCTGACGTTCCCCGAAGCGGTCAAAGACGGCATTGGCACTGCTCTCAGCGTCGCTCAATTTGGCGGGAAACACCCCGCTGCGAAGCCGTGGAAGGGAGCAGGTTCCGGAGTACTGGAAGTTGTGGAGGACCACGACGGAAACACGTATCGCGCCGTCTATACCGTGCGCTTTCGTTGGGCCGTGTATGTGCTGCACTGCTTTCAGAAAAAGTCACGTAAGGGCATTCAGACACCGAAACCGGATGTGGATCTCGTTTCACAACGCCTGAAACTCGCTAGACAGGATTATGAGGAGCGATATGGCAAAATCAAGCGCGGAACGTAGCGGGGAGATCGTGCGCAGTTCGGGGAACGTATTCGCCGACCTCGGCTTCGCGGACTCCGGAGAACGGCAGACGAAGGTTCGTCTGGCCATGGCAATCAATGACGTCGTGAAGCGGCGCGGGTTAGCGCAGGCGAAGGCAGCGGAGCTGCTAGGCATCAACCAGCCCAAAATCTCGGCTCTGTCGAAATATCGCTTGGAGGGCTTCTCGGTGGAGCGTCTGATGCGGTTCCTTACCTCTCTCAATCAGGATGTTGAGATTATCATCCATAATAAGCCACGGACTCGTCGGCCAGGGCGGGTCTTCGTCACGGCTGCCTGAAAGGTCCTTGCCGCGACTCCGGACTCTATGCCACGGAGCGCTGGCATCGGACTGGGCGGAAGCGTTTGCGGCGGCGGCGGCGCCGGCCTGGACAAAATAGCGTGTGGTCACAGAACGAATGTACTGCCATTCCGCGGCCGATGCCTCCGCCCGAGAGCAATCGCCCCACTCTGGCAGTCCGTGCGGAACTCTGCAATCGGCACAAGAGTGCGTTTTTTAGGGGGTCGCTACCGCGTAAGTAACTGATTCCAAAAGGCAGCCGCTTTCCGAAAACGGCACATATTGGGCGTTAGAGCGCCTCTGCCACGGGCGCACCCGAGCGCATTCGGCAGCCATATCGTAGTACAAAGGTGACACTATGCCCTCACGAATCAAGATGCTCCTCTACCCGCTGGTCGTCCTGGCCGGCCTGACCTGCCTGAACGCCTCCGCCCAAATGTCGCAGCCCGTATTAGGCGAGAACGCTACCAAGATCTCCGATCACGTATGGGCCCTCATGGGCTTCCCGAATGTCGCCATCGTGGTTGGCGAGCGGGCTACGCTGGTCGTGGACACCGGTCTCGGTCCGCGCAACGGCGCTACGGTCGCGCGCGCCGCAGCCAAGCTGTCGGGAAATCAGAAGCTCTTCCTCACCACGACCCACTTCCATCCCGAGCACGCGGCCGGCGAAGGGGGGTTTCCGCCGAACACGATCCTGATCCGCAACGCGATCCAGCAACAGGAAATGGAACAGCACGGCAGGGAGATGATTGAGATGTTCAGCAGCCGGTCGGCGCAGAACAAGGAGCTGCTTGCAGACGTCAAGCTCCGTTCTCCCGACATCGTCTTCGACACGGAAGCCAGGATCGACCTGGGAGGCGTGACCGCCCGGCTGTTATGGTTCGGCGGGGCGCACACCAAGGGCGATGAGCTGACCTTTGTGGAGCCCGATGGCACGCTGGTTTCAGGCGATGTGGTACAGAACAAAGTTGTTCCCAACATCTTCGGCGATGGAGGGCCGCCCGCGAGCTGGATCGCCGTCCTGGACAAGATTTCGGCTCTCCCGGTGCGGCACGTTCTCCCCGACCACAGCGCGCCCGGCGATGGGTCTCTGGTCGCCAACGAGCGCGCCTTTATCGATGACCTCAGGACGCGCGCCCGGGCCCTGAAACAGCAGGGCATTTCGGCCGACGACGCGGGAAAGCAACTGACCGCGGAGTTCAAAGCCAAGTATTCCGACTGGCCCAATATGAATGTGGCCGGTTTCGTCAGGAGCATTTACGCCGAGTAAGCAGTACAATCCGGTTGTGAACCGCCGCAACTTTCTCATCGCCGCCGGCGCCCTGGCCGGCGCGCCCGCCCTGCCGCAATCTACCGCGGAGCGGCCGGCCAACGCCATCCGCAGCATCCAGCGCCTCTTCACCAGCGAGGTCGAGGACAAGCCCTGGTTCTACGACCGCGCCATGTGGCCGCGTTACCTCGCCATGCTCGCGGAAAACCGCTTCAACCGCTTCAACCTCAGCTTCGGCATCGGATACGACTTCCTGCGCGCCGTCACCGACGCCTACTTCCTGTTCGCCTATCCCTTCTTCCTCGCGGTGCCCGGCTACAACGTCCGCGCCCGAAACCTGCCGGACGCCGAACGCGACCGCAATCTCGAAACGCTGCGCTTCATCGGCGAGCAGACCGCCGCTCACGGCCTCGAATTCCAGTTAGGCATCTGGATGCACGGCTACGTGTGGGAGAACAGCCCGCATCCCAACTACACCATTGAGGGACTCAACGCCGGGAACCACGGCCCGTATTGCCGCGACGCGCTGGCCGCTCTGCTGCGCGCCTGCCCCGCCATCACCGGCGTCACCTTCCGCGTCCACGGCGAGAGCGGCGTCGCCGAAGGCAGCTATGCGTTTTGGGGCGCCGTGTTCGACGGCGTGAAGCGCTGCGGCCGCAAGGTCGAGATCGACATGCACGCCAAGGGCATCGACCAGGGCATGATCGACCTCGCCCTGGCTACTGGCATGCCCGTCAAGGTGTCGCCGAAGTTCTGGGCCGAGCACATGGGAATGCCGTACCACCAGGCCGACATCCGCGACCAGGAAGTGCCCAAGGCCGGCCACCGCGACAGCGGCCTGATGGCAATGAGCGCCGGCTCGCGCAGCTTTACCCGCTACGGCTACGCCGACCTGATGCGCGAAGACCGCCGCTTCGAGGTCCTCTGGCGCATCTGGCCGGGCACCCAGCGCCTCTTGCTGTGGGCCGACCCGGTCTTTGCCGCCGGCTACGCGCGGGCCTTCCAATTCTGCGGATCGAGCGGCGTCGAGATCATGGAGCCGCTGACCTTCAAGGGACGGCGCGGATCGGGCGTGGCCGCAATGGGCGGCCGCTGCGCCTACGCCGACGCTTCCCTTGTCCCGCGATGGGATTGGGAGAAGTACCTCGGCACCTACCGGGTCTGGGGCCCGAAGCTCCACAACCCGGACGCTCAGGTGGAAGTCGATCCCGCGCTGGCCGCCGCCAGCCGCATTCTGCCGATCGTCACGACCGCGCACCTGCCATCGGCCGCCAACAACAACTACTGGCCCGAGATCTACACCAACCAGTCGCTGGTGGAGCCGGCGCAGACCGAGTACACCGACACCCCCACGCCAAAAACTTTCGGCAACACCAGCCCGCTCGACCCGCAGCTCTTCTCCCGCATCGACGACTTCGCCGATGAGTTGCTCAAAGGCGAGCGGAGCGGCAAGTATTCGCCCATCGAAGTGGCCCAATGGCTGGAGGATCTGGCCGGGGCCGCGAAACCGGTAAACGACCGGCGCATGGATATCGATGTGGCGATTCAGGCCGGCTTGGGCAGGTTTTTCGCCGCCAAATTCCGCGCCGGTGTTCTGTATGCGATCCACGAGCGCTCGGGCGACCGCGCCGCCCTGGATGAGGCGCTCAAGTTCTACCGAGCGGCGCGCGCCGCCTGGGCGGGATTGGCCGATCGCGCCAAGGGGGTCTACGTTCCGGACATCACCGTCGGCGAACTCCCCTGGCTGCGCGGCCATTGGCTCGACCGCCTCCCCGCGATCGATGCCGACATCGCCCTATTGGAGAAGCGCCTCGGCCTTGCTCAGAAAGGCGCTCAGCCAGGCACCCAGCCTGCCGGCGATCCGAAAGTCGCAGCCGCCATCGCCGAAGCCACAGGCCGCCCCGAGCGCCCTTCCGCCGCCGTGCGCCATCGCGCGCCCGGCCGCTTCCAGCGCAGGCAGCCGCTGGCGCTCGAGTTGACGGGCCCGGTGCTTCGCTCGGCGCGCATCCACTACCGCCACGTCAACCAGGCCGAGCGTTGGCAGTCCGCCGAGATGGACCGCCAGGGCCCGGCCTACGCCGCCGCCATCCCTGGCGCATACACCGACTCGCCTTACCCGCTCCAATACTACTTCGAGCTCAAAGCGGCGCCGGATCGCGCCTGGCTGTTCCCCGGCTTCCCGCCGGATCTGGCGGGCCAGCCTTATTACGTCATCCGTGGAGGAAGCTAAGGACCACGCGAGAAAAATTCGCTGTCGGCATGACAATGCGTCCACAGCGTCTCGCATCTCTAACGATTCCCGAAGTGACGCCGATCGGCATTCCGAACCGATGCCGTTCAGTTTTACGGTTGTGGTTCGGAACGGTGATCGACATCGCTCGGAATCCGCAAACGTCTTCATCTCGCGGACAATCGGAGCGGTAGATTGGGTGCGGGATGCACTCGGGTCTAAGGGTGCAAAGGGGTAATCGGAAAACAGCGCGGAACTCGGTTTAGATGCCAGCGTACGGGGCCGCGCGGGACCCGTTGGACCGGAAAGATGGCACGAGCTATCTGATTTCCGGGCTGGCGGCGGTGGCCGGCTCAGGGCCGTAATTCTGGTGGATGACCAAGTTCTGGTCCGAATAGAAGGTGCGGCTGCCGCTGGTCCCAAACGTTTCCGGTATGGCGACGATAGTGTATTCGCCCTGCAATCCCGACAGTGTGAACTTATAGCCTTGCTTGAGACCGGCCCCGAGAGTGGCATCGATCAAATCGGCGGACGCCGCGGTGGCCTTCCCGCTCGCCGGCGGTCCCAGTTCCGTCAACACAGTCGCGAACCGGCCGAACTGCGAGTAGTATTGCACCTGCGCCTTGTTGATGGTCTGAATCGCCATGATCGCCGCGTACTCCTGCGCGGTCATGCGCGCCCGCGACAGTCTGGGAAGCGCGATAGCGACAATCAGCAGCATCAAGAAGAGGAGCAGACCTCCGATGGCCACCAGGGTCCAAACCACCGGGCTAACCTTGTGCTTGAGCGGAGCGGCCGCGGACTGCGCCGGAATGACGTCCGGGACGAGTCTTGCGGCAGTTGACGGCTTGCCGCACTGGCTACAGAAAGCGCCCGCGATGGGGGCGCCGCAGCTTTCGCAAAACGCCATATTGGAAATCATCCTCCATCATTCGCCACGGAACGTCCAGATTCAGAATGAGCCAAGCGAAATCGGAAGTCAATGCGGCGGGCGAGTGCATGACATGCTACTTGGCCGCCTGCGGCTCCATCAGCTCCGCGCGGCTGCCGTCGGGGTCGTAGAGATTGAGATGCCATTTGCCGTTGCGGCCGATTTCCGGCTTCGATTTCTGTTCCGGCGCGCCGCGCGTTACCGCGGTCTTGTAGGCCTGCTGGATGTCGGGCACCTCCAGGGCCACGTGCTGCATGGTGCCGAGTTCACTGCGTGTGGGAGTTCCTTCATAGATCGTCAGCTCGATGTAATCGCCGCGCGTGCCGGGAGTGCGCAGATTGATCCAGTCGATTTCGCCGTCCTGGCGGCCGCCGCGCCAGAATTCGGTGAAGCTCAGCTTGCCGCGATAGTAGGCCAGGGCAGCGTCCAATTTTTCGCGCGGCACAGGAATGCCGGCGTGCAGCAGGTGAACCGAGAGGCGCTTGGGGTCCTCGAACTTGCCGCGCGCCTGGGCGTGCTCGGAGCCGGGAAGGTACTCGGTAAACTCCAGCGGAAGACCGAACGGATCGCCGATCCGGATGCCGCGAGTACCGTCGCCCCCCGGCGGCTTCAGCGGTGTGGGGTCCAGGCCGCGCGCCGTGAGGGCCGCGTGCAGCTTTTCGATGTCCGTGGTCACGAAGGAGACGTGCGTGAGGCGCTGGTCCACGCCTTCCTTCAGGCCGGGCGAGATTTCGATGTATTGCTCGTCGTTGACCTTCAGGTAAGCCGTGCCCACCGCGCCGTTGCGGCCGGTGGTGAAGGCTTGCGGGTAGCCCAGCAGTCCGGTGTAGAACGCCCGCGCTCTCTGCAGGTCGGAGACGCGGAAGTTGACGTGGCTGATGCCGGTGAGGGGCAGTTCCTGCGCCTGGCAGCCCAAGGCGAGCGACAAAAGCGCGAGAAGGGAGCGCGGCGATCAGTATATTACCCTCCGTTCCCGGCCATCGGCGTGGAACGGGGAACAGCGGCGGCGCACGAAAGTGTTTCACGTGAAACAGAAGTGTTTCACGTGAAACAACCGGGGGGCCCTGCGGGGTTCGGCCTCCTGTTTCAGGGGTTCTCCGCGAGGGTCCGCGCGAATACCTCGCGATCGACGTTGCCGCCGCTCAAGACCAACGCCACGCGGCGCCCTCCGATTTGGGTTCGTTCCTGAAGCAGGGCCGCGAGAGGGGCCGCCCCTGCGCCCTCCGCCACATTGTGCGTGTCGGAGAAGAGATGCCGCATGGCCGCCCGAATCTCGTCATCGTCCACGGTGACAATCCGGGAGGCGCCTTCGAGAATAGCCCGCACGGCCTCGGGGTCCGGCACCCGGCACGCCATGCCATCGGCGATGGTCTCCGCGGCGCCGGTCGCGATGGGCCGGCCGGCGGCAAACGAGAGGGCATACGCCGGCGCTCCGGCGGCCACCACGCCGACGATTTCGGTCTTCAGTCCGAGGGCGTTGCGGGCGGCGATGGCCCCGCAAATACCCGAGCCCAGGCCGATCGGGACATACAGCGCATCGAGATCGGATACCGCCTCGAACAGTTCCAGGGCATAGCTCGCGACACCGGCAATCAGGGCGCTGTCGAAGGACCGCACGAAGTGCAGGGATTGCGCCTCTGCCATCCCGGCGGCACACTCGTAGGCCTCCTGGAAATCGTTGCCATGCTCCACCAGCTCGGCGCCCAGGGACCGCATGGCGGCGTTCTTCTCGCGGCTGTTTCCATGCGGCACAACCATGACGGCCCGCAGCCCCGCACGCGCCGCGGCAAAAGCGATGCTTTGACCGTGATTGCCGCGGGTGGCCGCAATCACGCCGGTGACATTCGGTTCGGTGCGCCGGAGGTGTTCCATGTACACCACCCCGCCGCGTATCTTGAAAGCTCCCAGCGGGGTATGGTTCTCATGCTTGATCCAGACTTCCGCGCCGGCGCGCGCGCACACCAGCGGCCAGCGGATCTGCGGCGTGGGCGGCATGGCTTGATGCACGATCGCGGCGGCGGCTTGGAGGGCGCCGATCTGAGGCAAGGTCATGCTACCCGTCTTACCACGCAGGCCGGCGCGGCTGCCACCCCGGGGCGCCGCCGCAGTATTATAAGGCCATCATGAAAGCGAAATTGGTCCTTCTGTTGGCAGCCGCCGCGGCCTCCGCGCAGGCGCCATCGGTCCTCGAATCGATCGACACCCACATCACCGCCGACGGCCTCAAAGCCGACGTCTCTTTTTTGGCTTCCGATCTCCTGGAAGGCCGTGGCACGCCGTCCAGAGGGCTCGATCTGGCGGCCGAGTACATCGCCGCCGAATTCCGCCGCGGCGGACTGGAGCCGGTCGGCGACGAGGGCTATTTTCAGACCGCCAATTTTGCCTCCGTGACGCCCAACACAGACGGGCTCGCATTCACCCTGGAGGCCGGCGGCAAAACCTTCCAACCCGACCAGGCTTCGATCACCCTTCAGAACGCCGCCGCGGCCGATCTGAATCGCGTACCGGCCGTGATCGCCGCCGCGGACGGTTTGGATAGCCTTTCGGCCGATCAGGTTGGCGGCAAGGTCCTGCTGCTGGTTGCCGTGGATGCCCAGGCCGGCGGCGGGCGCACAGGCAATGCGGGCGGCCGCGGCGGCGTTCCCCAACCCATACTGCAACGCCTGAAGCCGGCGGCGGTGGTGACGGTGCGTGGCGCCGCGCCGGCCGGGGGACGGGCAGCCCGTGGAGGCCGCGGCGGCCGGGGTCCCCAACTGCGCGAGGCGTCGGCGATCTCCGGAATCGCATCCCTGGCCGTGGCCGATACCGGTTTGGCCACGGCTTTGAGTGCCAAGCCGGTGGATGCCGTGGTTTCCCTGCATGTCGCCGCGCCCACCGTCACCCAGGTGAAATTGCGCAACGTGGCTGGATTGCTGCGCGGGTCGGACCCGGTTCTCAAAGGCACCTACATCATCGTCACCGGCCACTACGATCATTTGGGCATCCGCGATAACGGTACGCCCGACCACATCTACAACGGCGCCGACGACGATGCCAGCGGCACGTCTTCGGTGATCGAAGTCGGCAAGGCGCTGGCTCGGTTGCCCACGCGTCCCAAGCGCAGCATCCTGTTCGTGACGCTGTTCGGTGAAGAGGCCGGTGAACTGGGCTCGCGCTTCTATTCCGAGCACCCCATCTTCCCGCTCGCGAAAACCATCGCCGACGTGAACCTGGAACAACTCGGGCGCACCGACGATACCGAAGGCCCCCGCGTGGGCGCCTTCAATCTGACCGGCTTCGACTACACCGATATCGCCGCCTGGTTTGTAAAAGCAGGTGGCCAGACCGGCATCAAGGCCGTCAAGCACGAGAAGAACAGCAACTCCTACTTCGGCCGCAGCGACAACGCCGCTTTCGCCAATGTTGGCGTGCCTTCGACCACGCTCTCGGTAGCCTACAATTTCCCCGACTATCACGGCGCCGGCGACGAATGGCAGAAGCTCGACTACGAGAACATGGCCAAAGTCGACCGCACTATCGCGCTGGCTATCCTCGACATGGCCAACAGCGCACAGGTTCCGAAGTGGGACGCCGCCAATCCGAAGGTGGAGCGCTACGTCAAAGCGCGGGAAGCCTCGCTGGCTGCCGCCAAATAGTACGGCAACCTGGCCGGTTTCATCGCTATGGGGACCGGTTCGCGGCGGGGGCCGACTCCGCCTGGACCGGATTGGCTAAGGTAGAGCAGGGTCTCCCCGCAAATGCGCTGGCTCGATCCCCCAACTGAGCTAAAAAATTGGAACTTTTTGCCTCACACCCCCCTCGACGAGGGCGGCTCCTGGTGCTAGACTTGGATTGGTACGGTATCTCACTATGCGACGGCTACTCGTTCTTCTGGTTGTTTCCGTTAGCCTTGTGGGTGGCCAGCGGACGGCGCCCGCGAGCGTGCCGTCCGGCGCCAAGCTTTACGTGGCACCGATGGAATGGAATCTCGACCGGTTCGTGACGGCCGAGATTCAACAACAGGGCTTACGCTTGCAGTTGGTCGCGCGTCCCGAGGACGCGGATTTTGTCATGACGAGCCTCTACCAAGGCTTGGGCTCGCACTTCCTTTCGCCGGGCCACTACATTCAAGTCAAGATTGTCGCGGCCGATGGCGGGAAGCAGGTGTGGTTCGGAGAAGCCAACGACTATGCCCTGTTCTTTGCGCGGCTGAGGCCTCACGGCCCCGGGCGAGCGGCTGGGGCAATCGTAAAGAGGTTGCGTCTCGATATGTCCGCGTCCGGCCGGTAAGGACGATCACGAGTTCTCGAAATAATGTTCAGGGCCCGGGTGTGGGCTGCACGGCGCAGGGCAGGAGGAACGGATCAATCCTCAGGGGGGGAACTCGCTATTGATCACACCTTTAACGATGCGCCCAATTCCCGATTGCATAACGCTCCAACTCGCAGCATCCTGCCGGTAATACTCGCCCCGATTTTCTCTGACGCCGGCAGAGCGCCCGCGTGGACTGGCGCTGGCCCCGTGAAAAATAGGGGAGCGGGTTGTGCCGGGATTCAGCCGCCGGACCTTAACCTCGCCAGAAGCACAGCTTCGGTACACACCTCGATGCCCCGCCCTGCGCAGAACGTAATAATGGCTGCCGCATGGAAATCGCGATCGTTACTGCAGAGCACATCCGCTTCCCCGCGTTCGGCGGTTTGCATCACGTCGAGATCGTTGGGATCGCGCAACGGGGCGTGGTACGGATGTTGGATTAAGACCGTTTGGCATACCTCGTGCAAGAACTGCGCGTAGTCATAGAGTTCGTCTTCCGCAAAGGCATGTAGCTTTTGCAAGCGCGGATAGCGGAGCACCTTGATGGTCTCGACAATGATTTCGTTTGAAAGGAGAAGTGTGTGACGGCCCTCAAGCAAGGCGGTCAGCACTTTTCGCCCGGTAGAGCGACTGCCCGGATGCGCTCGGACCAAGACAGTCGTATCAAGGACAATTCTCAACCGGCCGGCCTATAATCGGGGCGGGTTGAGCGCAACGCCTCGTTGATGACCGCTTCTTCCTCTTCTTCGCCGACCTCGGGCCGATCGGCGCTGGCAAAACGCTTCTCCAGCGCGCGCAACGCCGCTACGCGCTCTTCGGGCGAGAGTTTGGACAGAATGATTGTCGTAGGGCCGAGGCTCTTGATGCTTACGGCTTCGTCTTCCGAAATGGGGTGGCCAAGCAATATCTCTGCCGCGTGCCTCTGCTCGGGCGACAGGTCCTTCACCTGATATAGCATAGGAGTCCCTCAACCTATTGTCACAAAACCTTGTGCTCAGTGCATGGACCGCCGGTCCCCCCTGTCAAAGGCTTCCCTCTCGCTTGGCCGGCGGAATACGGCGCGCGCACCCCCGGCGGGTTGTCGAGCAGGGCCTCGTCCGTGTTGGCAGTGGCGCTCGAACCGACCCCAAGATCTTACCAGCCGCTCAGAAGTTAAACACCATGCCTCCGCGGGCCGTCTCCCGTGCGGACAAAAGCCGGCCGGATTCCCGCCGATGAGGGTGGTGCGCTTCAGCCCCGCGAGTTCCGAATGTCGATCCTGCGAGATTCCTTCCGCTGGCGGATTCTCCGTACGCTCTCCCACCGCTCGAACCGCTCGAACGATGTCTTGCAAAGCACCGGACTTGGGGGGTATGCTGCTTCTGAGCAGCCGCCCAAGACCACGAGGCGTCCCGCCGAACAGGTCGATGGTTCGACGGCAAAGCTTTCTTGAAATCGCGGTTCCCGGAGGACTGAAAGATGAAATGGTTTGCACTCGCTCTGATCGCGCCGGCGCTGGCCGCGCAGGACGCTTCGCTTTTCGAACGCCTGGAATATCGCAGCATCGGACCCGCCGTCATGGGCGGCCGCATCACCGATATCGAAGGCATTCCCGGGAATCCATGGCTGATCTACACCGCCACCGCTTCCGGCGGATTGTGGAAGACGACCAACGGCGGCACCACGTGGATCCCGATTTTCGATCATGCCTCCACCATCTCGATCGGCAACATCGCTGTGGATCCGCACAATTCCGACGTCGTCTGGCTCGGCGCGGGCGAGGCCAACGCGCGCAACAGCGTCAGCTTCGGCGACGGCGTTTATAAAACGTTGGACGGTGGAAGGACGTGGCGCAACCTAGGCCTGCGCGATACGCACCACATTGCGCGCATCGCGATCGATCCGCTGAACACGCAAACCGCGTATGTGTGCGCCCTCGGCCATAACACCGGAGCGAACGAGGAGCGCGGTGTCTTCATGACCAATGACGGCGGCGAAACCTGGAAAAAGGTGCTCTATATCGATGCCGAGCACGGCTGCGCGGACATGGACATCGATGTCCATAATCCGAACATTCTCTACGCGACCATGTGGAAGTTCCTGCGGCGGCCCTGGATGTTTACCTCGGGCAGTGAAAAGACCGGAGTGTTCCGGTCGCTCGACGGCGGGCGGACGTGGTCGCAACTGACCAACGGACTGCCGAAGAATTTCGGCCGGATAGGCGTGCGCGTCGCGGCCAGCAATTCGAACGTCGTTTACGTGGTCGGCGAATCGAATGAAGGAACGCTCTTCCGCTCGGACGATCGCGGCGATCACTTCCGCGTGATGTCGAAGAATCCCGCCGTGGTGGGGCGCGGCCTTTACTATAGCCACGTGACCGTCGATCCGACCGATGAGAATCGCGTCTACTCGATCGGCATGCAGCTCATGACCACCATCGACGCGGGCCGGACCTGGAAACGCATCGCCACCACGATTCACGGCGATTTTCACACCGTCTGGGTCGATCCCAAGGATCCCAATCGCGTATGGATCGGCGACGATGGCGGCATGGCGGTTTCCTACGATCGCGCGGCGAACTGGGAGGCCGTGTTGAACATCCCGATCGGGCAGTTCTATCAGGTCTATGCCGATAATCGCGGGCCTTTTTATTACTTATCGGGCGGGCTGCAGGATAACGGGTCGTGGAGCGGCCCCAGCCGCACGCACGGCGCCGGAATCGTAAACGGCGATTGGCGCAACGTGAGCGGCGGCGACGGCTTCCACGTCATCAACAGTACCACCGACCCGGAAGTTTTTCTGTCGGAAAATCAGGGCGGCGGGATCGTTCGCACCGACCTGCACACGATGGAGCAGCAGGACGTCAGCCCGCAGCCGAAACGCAACGACGGCGGTCCGGTGAACGAGCTGAAATACCGGTTCAACTGGAACACGCCGATCGTCGGCTCGCCGCACGACCGGAACACGGTGTATTTCGGCAGCAATGTGGTCTTCAAATCCACCGACTTCGGCAAGACCTGGACCGTCATCAGCCCCGATCTGACCACCAACGACCCTGAGAAGCAGAAGAGCGTGGGAACGACCTGGACCGAGAACACCACCGCCGAGTATCACTGCACGGTGATCCGCATCGCCGAATCGCCGGCCGAAGCGGGAGTAATCTGGGCGGGGACCGACGACGGCAATTTGCAAGTTACCCGCGATGGCGGCAGCCACTGGACGAACGTCACCGGCAACGCGCCGGGCGTGCCGAAATTCGCCGAAATCGCCTGGATCGAGCCGTCGCGAACCGCCGCGGGCACGGCCTATGTCGCGTTCGAACATCATTGGTTCGACGATTTTCACCCATATCTCTATAAGACCACCGATTTCGGCAAGACCTTTTCGAAAATCAGCGGGAACCTTCCCGGCAACGATTACATCTGGGTGGTGAAGGAAGATCCGAAAAATCCGCAGCTTCTGTACGTCGGAAGCGAGTTGGGGCTGCACGTTTCTTTCACCGGTGGAAACGAGTGGGTGCGGATGAGCCTGAAGAATCTGCCGCCGGTCGCGGTGCGCGATATCGTGATTCAGCCGCGCGAGAACGACCTGATACTGGCGACCCACGGCCGCAGCCTCTTTATCCTCGACGATGTTTCGCCGCTCCAGCAGATGAACGCCCAGGTGGCCGGCCAGAGCGCGTTTCTGTTCGGCATGCGGCCGGCCCTGCGCTTTGACGCGGTGGCGCGCGGCGGCGGAAGCGTGGGACAAAACGGGAACAAGCCCTTCATGGGGCCCAATCCTCCTTATGGCGCTCCGATCACTTACTATTTGAAGGCTCGCGGGCCGGCCAAGATCGAGGTCCTCGACGCGGCCGGCAAGGTCGTTCGCGACCTCGGCGCGATCCCGCAGGACGCCGGGCTGAATCGCGTCAACTGGGACCTGCGGTATCAGGGACCGCGTTTGCGGCGGCCCACGGGCGGAGACGATGAGGGCGGCGGATTCCGATTCCCATCCGTCGGCCCGCAGGTACTGCCCGGAAAATACACGGTCCGGCTGACGGCGGCCAGCCAGACGCTGACGCGCGAACTGGAGGTCCGTCTCGATCCGACCATCGGCGCGAATGAATCCGAGCTGCGCACCCAACTCGAGATCAACACCAAGTTGCGGGACATGACCTCGGCCGTCAACGACGCACTCCGCTCGATCGACACCTGGAAGGTGGAGCTGGACACCGCGGAAACCAGCGTTCGCACACTCGATCCTCAGGCTTCGAAGGTGCTGCTGGGTTTGATCGGCGAGCGTAAACAGCAGGTCACTTCGATGGAGCTGAAACTGGCGCGTCCGAATAATATCCCGGGTTACAGCATGGCTCCGCGGCTGGTAGACCGGCTGGGGCAACTGCTGAACGGAATCGATCGCGTGCTCCAGGCGCCGACCAAATACGAGGTGGAGTATTACGACGAGCTGAAAGCGGAGTTTCTGAAAGACATGGCCGACGTGAACGGGTTCGCCGGGAAGCAGATCCCGGAGATCAACGAGATGCTCAAAAAGAGCAACGCAGGCGCATTGATGTCGGGAAAGACCATCGATATTCCCTCATCTCTGCGATAGCCGAAGAACTAAGCTGACGGGATAACTAGACGCGCCGCATCGGAGACACCAATCGTTCACGCGCGTTTGGGACACTCAAGCTCCGAATCTCTCCGCCGCGCGAGCCTTCGCTTTGGCGGTCTCCGCCTCCCGATTCTTCGGCGGCGCCGTCGTTTCAAGCGAACGGAGGAAACGAGTCGATATGCCGGCTATTTCATCGACCGCCGCCAGGAATGCTCCTTCGTTGGCCTTCGACGGTTTGCTGAAGCCGCTGATTTTTCTCACGAACTGGAGTGAAGCCGCTCGAATCTCTTCGGGAGTTACGGGCGGATCGAAGTTGAAAAGGGGTTTGATGTTCCGGCACATGCGTTATCACTTAGACGATGAAATCGACAACATGATTATTCCGCAAATCGCGACTCGATGGGAGGCACTGTGGGGCAGGCAATCTTGGGGTGCCCTCTGGGCCCAGCCGGCTTTTAGCCGGCCCGGCCCAGGCGAGCAAGCCTCTGCCAGCAGGCGGAAAGGGCAAGCCCGGCCAGCACCAAGGTGGTTCCGGCCGGCGTTCACTCAGTACTGCAGCTTTGACAGGTACCCGAAGCTTTGCCGGAGGCTTTCCAGCGGGTCGCCTGGGGTCTGGTCCTGCTCCACAAAATAATGCTGGACGCCGGCCGATGCGGCGGCGCGCAAGACTGCCGGCCAGTCGATCGTTCCCTTGCCAACTTCCTTGAAAGCGCCACGGTCCACCGATTCCTTGAACATCACCGGCGTGCCGGGCGCTTTGTCCTTCAGGTGCGCCAACGGCACGCGGCCGGAGAGCTTCCCCAGCAACTCCGCCGGATCGTGGCCGGCTACGCTCACCCAGAAACAGTCCAGCTCGAACCCGCAGAGGTTCTTGTCCAAGCGGTCCATCATCACCTGGAACCCGGTAGTGCCCTCCATCGGCTCGAATTCGAAAGCGTGATTGTGATAGCAGAAGCCGAGGCCCACGGCGCGGCACTTCTCGCCGGCCCGGTTCAGCTTGTCGGTCAGGACGCGGATCTTGTCCAAGCCGCCCCGCTCGGCGGGCGGCAGGTAGGGAAAGACGGCGTAGGCGAAGCCCCATTTCTTCGCCTGGTCGATCGCGCGGGACAGGTCGTCCTCCTTGCCTGCGTTCATCAGAGTATTGTCCAGGTGGACACTCACGGGCTTTAAATGAGTGGCCTGGATGGCTGGCCAAAGCCGGTCGAGGCCGGCATAAGTCGCCTCGATCTCGCGGTAGCCGATGGCTTCGATGGCGCCGAGCGTCTCAGCGGGCTTTTGGGGAAGCACGCTGCGCACCGTATAGAGCTGTGCGCCGATCGCCTGGAGTTGCCGCGCCGCAAGCTTGGCCGAGGACAACGCCGCGGCCAGCCATGCGGACTTGAGAAGTTCGCGCCGGGTGAACATAGGGCTATTGTAAACGCCGGGCGTGGGCTTGGATCGGAATGTTTGCGATACCGCATGCCGCCGGTCCGGAATCCGCGCGGCGTAGATTAAAGAGATTACTGTCATGCCCTCGCCAGCGGGACCCGCGGCGCGGTACAGTATGTCTGAAATCATCAGAGGAGGTGGACGATGAAGGGTCCGAGACTGCTGATGGGGACCGCGCTGGCGATCCTTCTGCTGGTTCCGGCGTGGGCCGACGTTACCGGCCAATGGACCGCCGCGATCGATACGCAAATCGGCATACAGAACTACACCTACGACTTCAAGGTGGACGGCGAGAAGCTGACCGGCCGGGCGAAGTCGCAATTCGGCGATACCGAGATCACCGAAGGGACGGTGAAAGGCGACCAGGTCTCCTTCGTCGAGAACCTGGACTTCCAGGGCCAGGCGCTGCGCATCGCCTATACCGGCAAGGTCTCCGGCGAGGAGATCAAGTTCACGCGCAAGGTGGGCGACGTGGCCACCGAAGAGTTCGTGGCCAAGCGGGCCAAGTAAGGGTTATTTACGCGATTTCGCGTAATCGTGGAACCGCTTGTCGGCATACGCCACCGCCTCCCGGTCCGTCTTGAACTGCGGCGTGTCATGCTGATGCGCCTTGCCCCCGTCCTCCGGAACGGGCAGGCTGGTAGCCGTTTCGGCCAGCGCCGTCACCAGGTGGTTGGGCGCTGACGAAATCCGGGGACTGGTCTTCGATGCCGGCGGCGTGACTCCCGCCAGCGGATCGTCCGTGCGCGGCGTGGAGAGCGTCAGCACGCCGCCCACGTCCGCCGCGGCGGCGTCTCGCTTCGTCAGCGGAGCCACGCCGAAGCGCTTCTCCGCGGTCGCCAGAATCGAGGTGTGATCGAACGGAACCGCGGTCGGCGACCGGTACACCGTTCCCGCGGGGATCAGCGGTGAGACCAGGACCGTGGGGACCCGCACCCCAAAACGCGTGAAGTCGAACCCGTACTCGCCCACCGAGTTGTCGGGCGTCACCGCCGTCTCCGGCGGCGGTACGTGGTCGTAGCACCCGCCGTGCTCGTCGTAGGTGATAATCAGCAGCGTCTTCGCCCAGGCCGGCGTTCCGTACAACGCGTAGTAGACGTCGTGCAGGAACTGTTCGCCCGCCGATACGTCGTAGTCGGGATGCTGGCTGTTGCCCGCCGAACTCCACTCCGGTTCCAGAAACACGTAATTCGCCAGTGTGCCTGCCTTGGCTGCCTTCTGAAAGTCGGAGAACTTCCCGAACTGGCTTTCGGCGGCGTGCGTGATATCCGCGACCGAGGTCCGCATCAGCGGCAGCGTGTTGTACCCATAGGCGCTCCAACTCGCGCCCTTCTTCGCCAGCGCCGTAAAAATGCTGGGAGCCGTGAATACGTTGGCAGCCGAGTCCTCCAGGTGGCCCTGCGAGGTCGCCATGCTGGCGAAGGCGCGGTTGGGAAATGTCTCCGTGGGCGCCGGGCTGAACCATTGGTCGCACACCGCATAACCAGCCGCCAGCTTGGATAGTACCGGCAGCAAATCGGGCGTGTACATACCCATGATCTGAGAAGCCGTGGTTCCGGATATGACCGCGTTCGGTTGCTTGGCTAGATACGTCAGAGTCGCCGCAAAATTGGTTACAAAACCGTTGTTGGTGGCCGGCGTTCCCTTGGCGGGGGCTGTGATTGTGCCGAATAACTGGCCGTTGGTGTTCGGGAAACCCTCGCCCGGATCGGCTCCCGGCATGAAGTACGGGTGCGGGTCGGACGCCTGGATGCGGTACACCTTCACCGATCCGCCTTTCCCATCCGGGTTGCTTTCGTTTCCGGTAAGCCCGTCAAAGGGTTGCCCCAGCGGTGACGTGTTTCCCGGCGCGTAGAGAAACCCGAGCATGTGATCGAACGAGCGATTCTCCAGCATGACCACCACGATATGGTCGATGCTGCCGAGTAGCGAAGCCGCCACTTTGGGTGGCGCTTTAGCGGGCGGCTTAGCGGGTTGTTTAGCGGGCGGTTTCTTTGCCATGGCCGCCAAGCTTATCACACCGGAGGCGTCCGAAGGTTACGATCCGCTCCCCGTGGTTTATGCTCACTCCGCCCTCCTTGTGGGCGGGCCAATCCTGTGGGCGGGCCAATCCTGTGGGCGGGCCAATCCGGCGCGCTCGATTACACGCCGGCCAGGGCAGCCAGGAGATTCTTTCCATTGGGTGTGCCCCAACCGGACACGGCATCGTAACCGGGGCCGGCGCTATAACCGCCGATCTTGTCGGTGACGTTATTGCCGGAGACTACGTCGGTGCAGCCCGCGCTGCCAATCGTACCGCCGCCCTGGGCTTGGTACAGCAGCGGCGTCAAATAGCCGAGCCGCTTGCCTGCTCCACGCTGCGCATTTATCAGCGCGACCAGCGACGCGCACAAAGGAGTGGCGGCGCTGGTGCCTCCGTTGGCCTGAGACTTTCCATCCACCACCAACAGGTAAGGGGATGCATTCCAGTCGGCGTTCGCGGCCAGATCCGGCACCGACCGGCCAACGATGGCGCCTGGGTCGACGGACTGAATGGTGATAGCCGATTGCCAGGTTGGCCGCGGGAATTCCGCACTCACGCCGCCGCCCGTACTGCCGCCGTTGTCGGCCCTCAAGCCATCGCCTTCTTTCCAAACAATGTCGGGTCCGGCGCCGCCCTTGACCGGAATCGTGGTGCCGCCCACCGACAGAACGTAGGGGCTGGATCCCGGAAAGTCGACATGCGCTTTGCCATCGGTCACCGCATCGCTCGAACCGTCGTCGCCGGCCGCGACGCAAACCGTGATACCCAACTGTGCCGCCTCCTGCAAGCTCTCATTGATCTGCGTCATCGCCTGAACGGTCCAGACATCGATATCTTCGGCCAAACCCCAACTGCAGGATATAACTCCGGGGTCGTTTTGGGAATCCTGCATCACTGCATCCAGGATGGTAATCCACCCCTGTTCGGTGAATTGCGCGAAATAGACGACGATCGTGCCTTTGGGGCACACTCCGGAGACGATCTCGATGTCTAACATCACTTCCCCTTCGTCTCCGTCGTGGGCGTCGGTCGATGTGCCATCGGTGCTTACCGGTGTTACTTGGATCCGGCGTGAAAACGCGGTTTCACGGCTGAAGGGGCTTCAATCTGGCAGCCCTGGCGAGTATCGTTTCGGCGAGGCTTTCTATCATCGGTGAAGGTCGGAGTCTGAGCACCGGACGAT
>JBKQPR010000309.1:0-16256 GCA_052144935.1 Bryobacteraceae bacterium | reverse complement strand
CCGAGCCAGAGACCCCTAAGCTCGGAGCGGGCCAACTGCTGAACCCGGATGCCACAGGAGCAAGTAAGCCTCAACGCATCAGTAGCTTACGGGTTTCGCGACAGAAACTAGCTAGGCCGAACCAGTCGTGCCGTTTCCGCCCGCCGCCGCCCGCTGGGCGGTGGGCGGCGGCTAGGCGACAGCGGGCCGGGAGCGGCCATCCGCGCGACGGGGCCATTTCACACCGCAGGATGCACCAGTTCCGCGGCGACCACGCCTACTGGCCCACGAACTGCGAATCGCTTTACCCGAAACCGCCAGAATCGCGCGGTCGCGGATCCCCTTGGTCGTGCTGGGATCGGCGTGTTCAGTAGTGTCTGTGCCTGCCGCACGGAGAGCCAAGTTTGCGAGGCGGACGCCTTTGGATGCGACGCCTTTCACGCGCGTGATGCCGCTAGCCAGTTCGGGCGCCAGCAACCCGTTGTCGGCCGCTTCAACGGCCAGTCTGCGGGCTGAGGTGATCCGCACGTTTATGGAGACCGACCCAAGGCCGCGGGCCTTTGACTGCTACTGAGCAGCCTCGCGCGAGCACTCGCCCCGGCTGGCATTTGGAGGCGCAGGCCGATATAATCGCGATCCGGTCAACTGTTAGGAGAAATGCAATGCCGATCAATTCCCGGTTACAATTCCTGGCGTTAGTTGTCTTATTGGCATCCTCACCGACCAGCAACCATGCACAAAGAACCGCCGCCGCTCTCATTACCGGACCGATCGACGAGAGCCGTCTGACGACGCTGGCCGGCAACACCCGGCGCGAAGCGGCGGCTCAGAACGATCGCGGCCGGGTCCCGGACAATTTACACCTCGACATGTATCTCCAGTTGAAGCGCTCGCCCGAGCGGGAGTTGGCCGCCAAGGCCTTCGTCGAGTCCCTTACCGACCGCACATCGCCCAACTTCCACCACTGGATTCGAGCCGCGGAATTCGGCGAGCGCTTCGGCGGCGCGCCCGAAGACATCGCCGTGATCTCGCGGTGGCTCCAGTCGCATGGATTCACCATCAATGGAGTTCCCGCCCACAAGATGGTGGTCGACTTTTCGGGCGACGCCCGCCGCGTCCGCGAGGCGTTCCACACCGAGATTCACTATCTCGACGTAGCGGGCAAGCGCCGCTTCGCCAATATGTGGGATCCGCGAATTCCCGAAGCTCTTACACCGGCGGTCGCGGGAGTGGTGTCGCTGAGCGATATCCCGCCGCAGCCGATGTACGTGCCCCGGATTCAATACACCGTCAGCAAGAGTACCTTCCCCGTGGTCCCGGGCGACCTGGCCACCATCTACAACCTGTCGCCCGCATTTGCCGGCGGCTATACCGGCCAGGGCCAGACCATCATGGTGATTGAAGACACCAACCTCTACAGCACGGGCGACTGGCAGACCTTCCGCCAAACGTTCGGCTTGGATCGCTTCACCCACGCGTCGCTCACCCAGGCGCACCCCGCGCCCGGCAGCACCGGCAGCACGTGCATCGACCCGGGAGTCAACGGGGATGACGTCGAAGCCGCCATCGACGTGGAGTGGGCCAGCGCAGCGGCGCCCGATGCCGCCATCGTGGTGGCATCCTGCGCGGACACCACCATGTTCGGCGGATTCGTCGCTCTCCAAAACGTGCTCACCAACGGCGGCCCGCTTCCCAGCGTCGTCAGCATCAGCTACGGCGCATCGGAAACCGACAATGGCTATACCGAAAGCGCCTTCATCAATACCCTCTATCAAACCGCCGCGGCCGCCGGCGTCTCCGTGTTTGTCGCCTCCGGCGACGAAGGGCCGGCAGAAACCGACCATCGGTCGGAGGTGGCCATTCACGGAGTCAGCGTGAACGGCTTCGCCTCCACTCCTTACAATGTCGCCGTCGGCGGCACGGACTTCGGCGATACCGCCAACGGCACGAACGCCGCTTTCTGGAATCCGGCCAACGGCCCCTATTTCGATTCAGCCAGATCGTATGTTCCCGAGATTCCGTGGAACGAATCGTGCGCTGGATCGATCCTCGGCGCCAGTCGCGGATACACCTCGCAATATGGCCCGGCCAGCTTTTGCAATGCCGCCTACACCAACCTCGTCAGCGTCGGCGGGAGCGGCGGCCCGAGCGGTTGCGCCACCGGATCGCCGGCCATCGGCGGCGTGATCGGCGGGAACTGCGCAGGCTACCCGAAGCCTTCCTGGCAGTCGATCATGGGCAACCCGAACGACGGCGTTCGCGACCTGCCGGATGTGTCGCTCTTCGCTGCCAGCGGCCTCTGGGGCCACTACTACTTGTTTTGCATCACCGACGGCGCCACTTGCTCGAACACGCCGTCCACCTGGCCGGGCGCCGGCGGAACGTCCTTCGCCGCTCCCATCATGGCCGGGATTCAGGCGCTCATCAACCAGGCGATGGGGACCAACAACGCCGGCAATCCCAACCCGGTGTACTACGCCATTGCGCAGAGCCAGTACAGCGCCGCCGGAGGCGCCGCGGCGTGCAATTCCAGCACCGGGCCGGCCTCTACATGCAGCTTTAACGACGTCACCCAGGGCGATATCGTGGTGGCCTGCGCCGGCATCTACAACTGCTACATGGGCGGCGGCGGCCTGGGCGTTACTTCCACTTCGAACGACTCCTTCGCGCCCGCTTACGCCGCCGGGTCCGGATGGGACTTCGCTACCGGCATCGGCACGGTGAACGCGTGGAACCTTCTGCAGGCGTTCGTCGATTCAGCCACGCCCGCGGGACCGCCGCCGGCCCCGGCGCTCGTCTCGCCCGCCAATGCGGCCACCAACCTTCCGCCCGCGCCTGTGTTGACGTGGAGCGCTGCGACGGGCGCCACATCGTACGACGTCTACTTCGGCCCGCTGTCCACGCCGCCGCTGGCATCCAACACCGTCGATCTCAACTACTCCCCCGGCACACTCAATGCCGGGACCACTTACTACTGGGCCATCGGGGCGCGCAACAGCCTGGGCACAACGGTGTCTGCGCCCTGGTCTTTCGCCACCAGTTGCGTGGCGGCCGTGAATCCGTCCAGCGCCACCGCGCCCGCTGCCGGCGGACCGGGAACGATTCCGGTAATCGCGACCTCCGACTGTTCCTGGAGCGCGGTAAGCAACGCGCCGTGGATCGCTATCGCCTCCGGCGCCTCGGGCAGCGGCAACGGAAGCGTAGGATACCTCGTGGCGGCGGATGCCGGCGCGAAACGCACGGGAACCATATCGATCGGGGGCCAGACGTTCACTGTCATGCAGGGTGGAATCTATCCCGTCATTTCCACGCTCGCCGGCGGCGCCATGCCTGCCACGCCAGCCCCGGGTCAATCGCTCTCCATCCCGGTCTCTTACGGCGTCGCGGTGGATTCCTCGGGCAACATCTATTTCCCCAGCCCCAACCTGAACGCGGTGTTCATGGCCGACGCTAACGGCGTGGTTACTCGCATCGCGGGAACCGGCGTGGCGGGCTTCTCGGGCGATAATGGACCGGCCCTCGCCGCCCAGTTGCAGAGTCCCAACGGCGTGGCGGTCGACCCGGCGGGCAACGTCTACATCGCGGATACCAACAATTATCGCGTGCGCAAAGTGGATGTTTCCGGGAAGATCACGACTGTCGCAGGCAGCGGCGCCTGCTGCACGCTGTTGGGCGACGGCGGCGCCGCCACCAGCGCCCGGATCGGCTTCCCCTACGGGCTGGTGGCCGATTCGGCCGGCAATCTGTATATCGCCGACATCCTCAACAGCGTGGTGCGGAAGGTCTCGGCCTCCGGAACCATTTCCACCGCGGCCGGCAACGGTTCGAGCGGCTACGCGGGCGATGGCGGTCCAGCCACCAGCGCCAAACTCAACGCGCCTTTCAACGTTGCCCTCGACTCCTCAGGCAATCTCTATATCGACGACCGATACAATAATCGCATCCGCATGGTCTCCTCGGGAACTGGAACCATCAGCACCGCCGCGGGCAATGGTACCTGCTGTTATTCCGGCGATAACGGTCCGGCCGTCAACGCGCGGATGGAGGAGCCTGGCGGCGTGGCCGTAGACGCCGCCGGCAACCTGTATATCGCCGACACCTACAATAATCGCGTGCGGCGTGTAAACAGCGCCGGCATCATCAGCACCTTTGTGGGCACCGGATCGGCCGGTTTTTCGGGCGATGGAAGCATCGCCACTGCAGAATTGAATCTGCCGACGGCCCTTGCAGTGGATTCCGGCGGCAACCTGTACATAGCGGAAAGCGGCGATGCGCGCATCCGCCAGGTGAACGCGAGCGCCTCGATCGCCACCGTTGTGGGCGGCGGGATCGACGATGGCGGTCCGGCGCCCCTTGCCACGCTCAGCCAGCCCTCGGGTGTAGTTCGTGACGCGGCCGGCAACACCTATATCGCCGACTCGAATAACAACCGCGTCCGGAAAGTCTCGCCCGACGGCGCCATCGCCACCTTCGCCGGAACGGGTGTGGCGGGCTTCTCGGGTGACGGCGGCGCAGCCGTCAACGCCCAGTTGAATGCGCCCCAGGGACTGGCGCTCGACGGCTCCGGGAACCTGTACATCGCCGATTCCGTCAATGGCCGCGTCCGGAAAGTGAACGCCGCGGGGACGATCGCGACCTTCGCCGGCGGCGGCTTCAGCACGTTCCTGGCCCCGTGGGGATTGGCGGCCGATACGTCCGGCAATGTGTATGTCTCGGACACCAGCCTTGAGTCGGTCAGCAAGGTCGCCGCTTCCGGGGCAATCACCACGGTCGCAGGCAGCGGATCGGCCGGCTATTCCGGAGATGGAGGCCCGGCTACCAGCGCGAAATTGTCCGGACCGTCCGCCCTGGCGGTGGATGCGAGCGGCAATCTGTATATCGCCGACCGATACAATTACCGCGTCCGCATGGTTACTCCCGATGGAACCATTAATACCGTGGCCGCCAGCGGCAGTTTGGGCTACAACGGCGATGGCATCCAGGCCACCAAGGCGACCCTCTGCGAGCCGAGCGGCGTGGCATTGGACGGCTCGGGCGCCCTCTACATCACCGATTACTGCAACAACCGCGTGCGCCGGGTGGGCGCGGATGGAACCATCGCCAGTATCGCGGGCAACGGAACGTCCGGATATGCGGGAGATGGCGGCGTGGCAACCGCGGCGAGCCTGCAGGACCCCTACGGAATCTTCGTGGATGCGGCCGGCAATATCGTACTCACCGATCAGAATAACAACGCCGTCCGCCTGCTGACTCCGATTTACGGGTTGCCTGTTCTCACCATTCAGAGCACTCACGCGGGCCCGTTCACACCCGGCCAGAACGGGGCCCTCTATTTCCTCACGGTGAACAACGCCGCGGTTGCCGGGCCTGCCGGCGGGACGGTCACGGTGACGGAACTGCTCCCTTCGGCGCTGAGTCTGGTCTCGATGACGGGAAATGGATGGACGTGCGCGGGGGCCGTTTGCACGCGCTCGGACACCCTGAGCGGCGGAGCTTCCTATCCGCCGATTACGGTGACCGTGAATGTCGCCGCCAACGCGCCGGGCCAGTTGATGGCTGCGGCCACGGTGTCGGGCGGCGGAGCGGCGAGTACAGCGGCGGCTCAGGACTTTACGATCGTCGAGCGTTAGCTCTCACCGCGCCCGGGTCCCACTCGTGGACGAACGGGGAGATCCGCCCAGGCGCACTCTCGCACAATTCCTTGGCCACCTTCCGGCGCGGCCGGTGTCCGCCTGCTCTTTCGCTGTCGTCAGCTCGGCCATCGAAATCCTCACTTTTCATTCGACACCCACTCAAAGGTGACGGTCGCAGATTCACAACACGCTGCTTTTCGCCCGGTCTTCGCCGATGACGTCACAGCCCGGCGTCCCACCCGCTACGCGGTGGGCGGCGGAGCCGGCTTCTCCGAATCGGCTGCCCGGCGCCAACTTGTAGGCCGCCCGCGGCGCGGTGGGCGGCGGCTCTGCGACCGCGGGCCGAGAGCGCCCATCCGCGCGGCGGCGTTGGCCGCGGCGACGCCGTTGGTGGCGTGCTCCTCGTGCTGGCGAGGCAGTCTGAATCCGGCGGGTTATGAAGACCAGCATGCGCTGGACCTGATCGAGTGGAATATTACAGTTACAGAAGCCTGGGACTACCATGCGACTTGCCGCCTCAAGAGTGTCTGTAAGGCACGCCATGTGGCGGGTTTTCGCCAAGTGATCACCGGCAGCCCCGGACACACCTGGAGGGAATTACGTTTGCGAGCTTGGCAAAGCGCTAACAAAGAGGATGACATTCAGATCGAGAGGGTCGAACCTGAGCATCGCAGGCAGAAATGCTTTTGCCTTGTGCACCCGACGCGTCTAAGGGAAGGGGAAGAGTGCGACTATACTTACGAGTTTCATTGGCAGGACGAGCCGCCTGACATGACGTGTTTCGATGCCGTGAACCTGTACTATTATGCCCATGAAGTGAAGGAGATGCGGTACTCGATCACTCTTCCATACCGCGCCGTATCTCCCTCTGTGGAGGCCCGCGGAGCAGGTATTGATACAGGGAGCATCGGCTTGACAAGGAAGAAGGACGGCAGTAACACGACATACTCTTTTCAGCTCAAGAATCCGCCAAGGTTGGTTTATGTGATTCGGTTACCCAGGTCGGCGTCACCGGATGCTTAGCTTGTGCGAGCGCGATCTGGTAAGCTCCCGGGGGTACTGCTTTCAACACGCGATAACATTGATGGCAGTTACCGAAGGTGAGCCGTTTCTACGAGATGGATTTGTACTGTACTGGGACGGGCGCCGTGTCCTCCTCTCGGGTGAATCGGTCTAAGACGATGCGAGCAAGGTTAAGCCCAGAGTTAGGGACCTGGTTCGCTCGTGCCTCGCGGAGTGGCCGGTTGACATCCTATGGTACGTGGGGCCTGAGCTGCTTTCTCTGGCAGGCCTGTGCTCGCGAGAATTCCGCTGCGTGAGGACGATCCGGCCCACGCCTCTTGACAGCGAGTTGGTTGTCGATTGCCGAAAGGAAGTCTCGTCAGAAAGGTTGCGGAGATGGCTGCGCTCCGAGCGAAGATTAGTATTCGAAATCCGGCGCACTCGCACACTTCCATTCACGGCGGCGCATTTTCGGCTCCTCGATGAGTTTTTTTCGGGCAAGGAGAGGACGGAGTTTCTGCTGAACCTGGTCCTGCAGGTGACGGCATTCGCCTCGAACGGAGCTGGGGAGTGGTTCGAGGCCTGGCAAGGGAACCGATTAGCCGGCCTGGCGATGATGACGGACAGCTTTTGCGACATGGACATGGCTGTGTTCGTGTGCTCCGATCGAACCATTCCCGGTGTAGGCGATGTCTTGCATGCGAGCATGATCGATGCATCACGGGCAAAGGGGAAGTGCTTCCTGAACCTTGGTCCAAGCCTGACGGAGGGGCATGCACGGTTCAAGAGAAAGTGGGGGGGCAACCACGTGGTTTTCCGCCCTGGTGGCAAGCATGGGGGCGAGGCGAACTCGCCAAGCAGCATTTCGATGGATGGCCTGCGCGGTTACGCGGCTTGCGTAAGTGAATCATACGCGTTTCAGGAGCGCGGCAGTTCCCAGCCCGGACAGGCGGGAGAAGTGGCTAAGGGAGTCTTGTACTAATGAACAAATTACTAGCCAAAGCGAGAGAGGTGAATGACGTATGGCTCATAGGCTGGGGCTGCCGGTTGCGGCGATTCGGAGCATTCAGGGTTCTTGAAAACAGCCAGTTGCGTGACTACAACACAATATACGATGTTGCCGAGCCAGAGTATGTCCGTTCGGCAACGGAATGGGCGCAACGGATCGGCGCGGTCCTGTACCTGCCGCAGGAGGTACGGTTTGCAGAGGCGCGGCGGCAAACCACGGCGGCGGACTGGCGTTCCGTCTTTCGGACGGAGACGGTGGTAGCGCGGCTTTCGGAAGCGGCTATTCCGGCCGAACGCCGAGTTTCTCTTAAGGCGGCGGACGAGGGATCGCTTAATCGATGGACCGACTTATACCGCGAGAATTATGGTTTTCCGGACAACTTACTGGAAGCTAACAGGGAGCGCTGGGCTTTGGCGTTTCGCTCGGAGCCTGCCATTCGCTTCTACTTCGCAACGGTCGACGGCGAACCGGCTGGAACCGCGCAGTTGGTCCTATTGAAGAACGGCTTTTGCGGGATCTACAGTTTGGCGATGCCCATTGAAAGGCGCGGGTTGCCCATTCTGTATGCTCTCGCGGTGAAGCTAATCGGGGAGTCGATGCGGCTGGGCGCCACGTGGATCTGTTATGTTACGAGAGGCTACGGCGCATTAAGGAAGAGCCAAGGCCATTGCGGAGGTTCGGCGCGACATTACGATGGTGCGGCTTGAACTGGGAGACTCCTTCCTGCGACATCGGGTACTCGCACGAGCCAAACCCTGGCACGTAGGTAAGGGATCGTTAGGCGAGTCAGTGCAGCGCACACAGGGTTGGTGGCTATTTGTGGGCCTTTTCAGATCGGGCTCTTGGATTCTTGCCCGGGCCTCATCACACAGACGTCCGCCCGGTGCCAGGTGGGCGACCACCGAAGGCAGCGGTACTGCGGTCGCCGAATGGCTGAAATGAGGCGCAGGACGATTCCTCCTGGTAAGTGCCGTTCGCGAAAATAAGGAGCTGCGGCCGGGCCCGCCGCGCACCCGCCGCGGAGCGGTCGCACTGGCGCTCACTGCCACCCGCACCCCGCCGCCTTCGGCGGCGTCACCATCGCCGTGTTCCGGTTCAATCCATCGAGCAGCTTCTCATAAGCCGCAATGGCCTGCGCATCCGCCGGCCCCGCCAGCCGCGCGCTCACCCGCGCGATCAGCGCGCGAATCGCCAGCCAGTCTCCCGCCACCGGATCGGCAACCGTGGCGTTTCCGCCCTGGCCGCCCAACGCCACGTTGAGCGCCGCCACCGCGAGCTGTGCCGACAGCATATAGGCGGCGTTGCGCGCGGACGCCTTGCGCAGCCACAAGCGAAGCTGGGCGGAAGCCGGCTGTCCGGCGCCCGCAATGGCCAGCCGCGAGCCATCGGCATTTACAAGCTGCAACGTGGAATTGAGCAGCGTGCGCCACTCCGCATCGTGCGCCTCGAGCAGCGCGGCGCCCTTCGGGCCCTCCCAGAAACTCGGACCATAGGCGCCCGTGTTGCGCACCGTGCATACGCTGGCGAATTCAACGGCGGCTTCGGTTCCGGCGGACAGGCGAACCGTATTCGTGGCGCCGGCGGCGGTGAAGGTGTAAACCGGGTCCGCGTAAGCCGGATCGGCCGCGAGCGAAATCGAGAATTGGCCGTCGGCGCCGGTCGTCAGCCTGCCCGTCTGGGGACCGGCGTAGGCCACCTCGCGGCCCGCGAACCCCGGCTCGCCAGGGTCGCGGCGGCCGTTGTGATTCAGGTCCAGATAGCTCGCGCCGCTCACCGTGGCGCGCAGGCAGCCGGGCAGGCGGAACGCGCCGATGCGCGACGAGTAGCTGGCCGCGCCCTTCTTCAGATAATCGCCCACATACCAGAAGGTGCAATCGTCGGCCGGGTCCATGGCGGTGGTGGCATAGTCCTCCCAGCGCAGGGTGTTGGTCTGCGAGGCCTCGCCCTCCGCCAGGATGGTCTCGTGCAGAGTCAGCGCGCCCGGAGGGTCGCCGTCCAGCCGCCCCGCGAAACGCTGGCCGGCAAAGTTGGGCGCGCCGCCGAACGAGTAGCCCATGGCGATGTTGCCCTGGCGGTCCATCCCGATGCTGCCCATCCAGCGGTAGAAGGCGTCGGGCGCATAGGTGCCCTGCTGGTAGAGACGCACTGCGCGCTCCGATCCCGGCGCGCCCCCTGCCAGGCGGAACTCGTACCAGCGGACGCCGCCGCCGCCCGCCGCGGTGTTCACCGAGTGGAGCGCCACGATCGATTCGACGCCTCCGCGCCGCCGGTATACCAGCCGCTGCATCAGCTTATCGCCCTGCGCGTCCAGCCGGCGGGTGGTGTCCGGCTGCGGCACGCAACTGGTCAACTGGCCGTTGCAAAGGTAGTGATAGGGCGCCACCGGGATCTTCACCGGCCCGCTCACCTTGGTGTTCACGGGCGTCTTGAAATCCACGTGAAACTGGTACGCGTAGATGCCATCGTCCTCGAACTCCTTGTTAAGCTGCGTACCGCCGGCCGCCATGATGATGTTGGGGGCCCCGGCCGGAGGCAGCTCCTGGCCGTCGATATCGGCGTTGTTCAGAAAATTCACGCCGTCGATGACCACGCACTGCTCGGTGGCCTCCGCGCCGCGCAGCATTTTTTCGCGGTCTGCCACGCAGGCGTGTTTCTGAATCACATCGTCGCCGGTGCTCGAGGGAACGTAATAGCCGTCCGGCCAGACGGCCGGCCGCGGATAGTCCGGAAACAGCTTGCGCCGGAATTCGTAGCGGTAGTACGGCCCCAAGGGATCGGCGCCCGCGCTCACGGCGTAGCACATCGAGTAAGGCTCCGCGGGCCGGTCGGGGATCCGGCCGAAGATCGGCATCACGTACAGCCAGCGGCCCGCAAGCTGGTCGTAGCGCACCACCGAGTCGCCGTTGTTGCGCGCCTCGCAGATGCCTCCGAATCCCTTGAAAATCGTGTTCGTGGCCACTGCGCCGTACAGCACTTTACCTTTCTTGTCGAAGACCGCCAGCCGCGAATTGACGATCTCGACGATGTGGTTCGGCCCCACCGCCAGGCTGTTGTCCGAAGGATTGCGGCCGGTGGCGGCGCCCTGCGGGCCTTCGAACCCCACGCCCAGTCCGTCGAAACTCACCAGCAACTTGGCGGCGGGGCGCTCGCCCTGAGATTTCTGCTCGACCGCCGCGGCGGCCGGCACTACGGGAGGCGGCGGAACGGGGGGCGGGTCCGGGCGCGGCCCGGCCTGCGAAGTGCCACAACCCGAGCCGGACTCTTGGCAATCCGTTTCTTCCTGTTCGGCAGCGGCGCCCGTATCGCTCCCCGTATCGCACAAAGATCCGAGCGGCGAAACGTCGAACGCCGCGGAGCGATTCACGGCCGCCGCGCCCGGCCGGCGCCACACCGCCGGAACCACGAGGGACACCATCATCGCGACGGCCGCCGCCATGCCAACGGCGGCGAAGAATTTCCAACTGCGTCCGGCCATGATCGCAATCATAGCGGAATCGCGGTCGTCGTTTTCCAGGGCCTGCCACCGGGCGTCCGCGGCGCCTGGGTGGGCGGCCGGCCTGCTCGATTCGCCGCCGCGCGAATTCAAACCCGAGGCAGCCCGTGGCGCGCTCCGAGACTGTAATGCGCTGCATGCGCGACTACTTCGCGGGAATGCGCTTGGTGCCATGGGACTGCGTGGCAATCGGCCTCGCAATCTCCGCTGCGGACCTTAACTGATTTTAAGCTCCTCGGCTCGCTTGATGGGGCCGTTCACCTTTTCAAATCGCTCGATAACCTGGGCCAAGATCTCAGCGATCTGCTTCGCCTCGGTCCAAGAAACCGTAATCACTGCTTTGGTCTGAACGTGCACCTTCCCATCTGCCCCGGGCATTACAGTGGAATCCCCGAAATTTAGCCTGACATCGAACGAGTTCCACATGATGTTAATGTGATTTGAGTATGTCCTAAAAACGTCTGCTGCATCTGCGACGACAATCTCTGGCTGAGGTGTTTCTAGCTCTTTCGGCATGTACAAAACCTTCACTTTCGCTCTAATGCCCAATGGTTACTCCGCCGGCCAGGTTCCCGGCGGCTGCCAGCCCTAGTTGAGCCCATCGCGCTAAGTCCGGCGGCTTGCGCGAAACTTCGCCGAGTACTCCGTAGATTCCTGCACCAACGGGAGCCATTTGCACTATACTCTCACTCGCTCCGGCGAGCCCCGAAATGCTGCTGCCGAAGGGCCCGGTAAACTCTGCCTGCGAGGCCACCGGCCTTTCACCAGAGTCGTTTGCCCGACTGGTAGGCGAAAATGAAATCCTTAACCCCAGGGCACCGAGAATCCTCACAAAATTGCTGTACGTAGGATTGCCTGTGTCGCGTAGCATTCGATACAAAGCCTCCCTCGCCACGCCCGCTTCTCCCGCAACGCGCGCCATCTGGCGTGCCTCAGCTACGCCGCGGAGAGCAACGAGGGCCATTTGCTCCGAGTCCTCCAGGGCCGCATTCAAATAGTTTGCAGCTTCTTGTGGATCGGCCAAATCAGCAAGAAAACCTTCGCGAAAGTCGGTCGTCCGTTTAGGCATTGTAGTCCTTCCAACAGTCCTTCGCTTTCGTGATATCCGAAACCTGAGTGCTCTTGTCTCCTCCCCCAAGCAGTATGATCTCGCTTCCATCGATTCCGAAATACACCCTATACCCAGGGCCGATGTCCAGCCTCAGTTCGTAAACTCCATCACCGACCGGCTCACAGTCGCCGTAATTCCCAAATTCCTCAATTCGCCTGATTCTGGCGTTGATGCGAGCGCGCGCTCCACCGTCGATCCTCCGAGTAAGCCACTCCCGGAAGGGACTCTTGTCCGCAGCATTGAGGTAGTTCCTCGCGTTTCTGGCAATTGGATCCACGGGCAGATTGCCTCGGCCTGCGGCTGTGATTTAAATATCACACCGCTATATTATCACGGGCGCCACACTCCTGAAAGGTACCAAAACGCCGTAGTACCAACCAAAAGAGGGTTCGCCCCCCACAGCACCAGGCCACCGCGCCACCAGCGGAGAGGCGATCAGCAGGATCCCGAAGATCGTCGAAGCCGGGCCGGCCAGCCAGCCGCCATTCGCCAGCCATGTGGCGGCGCAATCGTAATGCGGCGGCCAGTTCCAGCACGCCGGTCACGAAATGGCCCATGCCGCGATCACTTACACGAACGCCGAAGGGCGAGACCAAGCCACCACCTTGATCGCCGGCCAGGCAAACGTGAGAATACCGAGCAAAACAGCTCCGGGGCGCCCTCCGCCCCGCTTACTTCTTACACCGCGGGTCGGCCGCGTTCTTGGGGTCTTTGCAGTCGATGGCCGCCGTCTCCTTGGTCTTCTCGTCCGGCAGCGGCGGGGGCACTTCCGTGTCGAACTTGATCTCGGATTCCGCCGAATACTTGCGGTACAAGCGGAATTCCTCGTCGATGCGCTGCAGCACGTCGCTGAAAGCGGCATCGATCCGCGCCTTCAGCGGCAGCAGGAAGGTGTGCCCCGAAAGGTCCGTGTAGTCGTAATCCAGAACGTCCTTCACCGAGCGGACGGGGAAGCCTTCCGGCACGTTCTCGGCCTCGCTGGTCACGCGCATCACCACGTGCGTGCCGGGGTCCACTTCGACCAGCCCATGGTAGGCGGTCACCACGCTGAGCTTGCCGTCATCCACGGTGATGCGATATTGCGAGCGGTCCTGGGCGATGCGGTACGCGAAGGCCATCACGCGTTTGCCGCGCAAAGTGCCCCAGTGATCCCACTCGAAGCGGGCTTCGCTGGACGGCTCGAAAACCTCCCGCATCATGCTGCCGAAGTCGCCGAACGACTTGCTGCCGCCCACCTCGCTGTAATCCTTGTTGACCAGCGAGTTGTTCACCAGGATGACCTTGTACTGCTCCTTCTGCTGGAAATAGCTGAGCCGGATCTGCAGCGTGTCGAGCGACTGCCACGAAGGATCGCTATCGGCGCTGCCGCCATGCAGCGTACCCGGCTTGCGCGCCGCGTACCGCCGGGTCACCTGTGTACAGATGAAGTCCGGCAGGTTCTTGCTGTAATTCAGCGCGTATTCCCGAACGTCGCCGATGATGGCGGCCTGCTCCTCCGAGCTGGGAGGCGGAATGGGGCGGGGTTTGGCATCCGGCACGATCGGCTGCGCGGCCATAAGCTGTTGCGTGCGGTCGCGCAGCGCCTCCAAGGCTTCCAGCGTTTTCCGCCCGATGCCGTAGCCCTGGAAGTCTTCGATGGTGCGGTCGTCCAGCCGTTCTTTGAGTTTGACCTTGCCCAGGTACCCGGCCACTTCCTTGTCGGTCATCTTCAATTGCACGGAGGACTGGAGGAACTTGGCCAGTTCGCTTACGGATAAAGTCTGGCCCATTGCGGCGAGGCAGACCGCGAGTACGCCAGCCAGAAGGCGGTAACGCATCTCCCCATTTTCTCAGACCGGCGGCGCCGGCGGTACGGTGGCAAAATGGCACAACTGTGCGCCGCGCTCCGCCGTGCCCCGCCGGAGTATGCGCTGCCCGAGCCGGAGTAATAGAATGGAATTCGTGGAAGAACTCACCGACCGTGTGACCCGACTGGAAGAATCCATGGGGCGGGCATTTGGCGCCATCGAAGCATTGGCCGAAAAGGAAGAGAAGCTGGACGATGTTCTGGTGGTGCTCACCGATGCCCAAATCAAGTGCACCCAGCAGATGGGCGAACTCGCCGAGGCTCAAACCAGGGCCGCCGAGGCGCAGGCCAGGTCCGAGGAGCGCATGAATAAGCGCATGGACGAACTGGCCGAGGCTCAACTCAGGACCGAGGGGCGGGTTGCCGACTTGGTCGAGGCGCAAGCCCGAGCTGCCGAGTCCCAAGCCAAAGCTGACAAGCGCCTGGAAGACCTCGCGAAGGTAGTCGCCGAGTCCCGAGCGCGCACCGACGAGGCGTTCCGGGAGACAGCGGCCCAGTCCCGGCGAACCGACGAGCGTATCGAAAAACTGGTGATCGCTATCGGCGAATATCTGCGCCGCAGCGAGCACCTGTAGCCGCTTTCCCGCAAGCATTTCGCGCTTTCGCGACGGCAATTCGCCCGCCATGTTCTAGAATGGGTCGAAATGGATTCGCGCCGCATGTGCCCGCATTGCCGGGCCTTCATCACCACACGGGACCGTGTTTGTCCCTACTGTAGCGAGACGGTAGGGCCGCGCGCCGTCGCCCGCGACGAGTCATCCGGCGGTTTCATCGGCGGCTTCATCCCCCATGCTCGATTCAACACGGTCATGATTCTGCTGATCAACGCCGGCCTGTACGTCGCCACTTCCATCTACAGCATGAAAGCGGGGCGCGGCGACGCCATGGGCCTGGATTCGCAGACCCTGGTGGATTTCGGCGCCAAATACGGGCCCGCCCTCGCCGCGGGCCAGTGGTGGCGGCTGGTGACGGCCGGCTTTCTGCACGGCGGGCTGCTCCATATCCTCATGAATTCGTGGGTTTTATTCGACTTGGGTGCCCAAGTGGAAGAACTCTACGGAGCCAGCCGGATGCTGGTGATCTACTTCGTATCCAGCGTGTTTGGCTTTTACCTGAGCGCGATCTGGTCGCCCGTAACGTCGGTGGGCGCGTCGGCGGCCCTTTTCGGGATGATCGGCGCCATGATCGCCCTTGGAATGCGGCACCGCGGCGCGCTGGGCGCTCACGTCAAGAGCCTGTACATCCGCTGGGCGATCTATGGCCTGCTGTTCGGCCTGTTGCCCGGCATCGATAATGCCGCCCATGTGGGCGGCCTGACCGCGGGTTTCCTGGTGGCCTTTCTGGCAGGCCAGCCGCGGGCCGCGGAATCGCCCGTCGAGCGCGTCTGGCGGGTCGCCTCCTGGCTCTGCATCCTGGTTACGTTTCTTTGTTTTCTAAAGATGTACTTGTGGATGGGCCAATCTGCGCAATAATGGGCGTATGCGACTTCGCACTTTAGCCTTGGCTCTGGCACTCAGCACTGGCGTCGGCGTGGTGGCCGAAGCCGCCCAAAACCCCGCCTTCAAGGCGGCCAAGAAGCGCTCGAAGCAGAACCGGAAGGCCATCGCCAAGCGCGCCAAAACAGGCAGAGCGAAGGCGGCCAAGGTGGCCAAGCGCTCCAAGATCCGCAAGGCCAAGTAGCCAACCACTCTTTTGAAGACGCGGAGAATAGCCGGCAAAACTGCCCTGTCAGTGCCCGCCGCGTCTTAATTCGCATTGGTGGGCCGCCGCGGCCCATAAGGCACTCCCCTGAAGACGGGGTCCAAGTTACTGATTCTGCGAGAGCGCCCACCCGCGTCTTCAGGCGCTTTGGTGGGCCGCAGGCCCATAGGCGCTCCCTTACGGTCGTGGCTCCGATCAGAGCCGGGCCCAGTGGGTGCCGGGCCCGGCGAGCACGGGTGCGCGACTTGACCGGCCATTCTTTCCTCATTTTTCGGGTGTGGTGATGCGATTCAGTTGTTCGGTGACGTCGGCAGCGTAACGGGTGGCGTCGCCGGGGCGCTCACGGCGTATCCGATCTTCGGCGCGCGCGAGAAATTACCCTAGTTTGCTCACCAAGAGTGACCCGCCCGGGCGGGACCGGACGGCGCCATTTTGCGTTAGGCAGATGGTCGGGCCGGCCGGGAAGACAAACTGGTTCGGGA
>JBKQPR010000308.1:0-17315 GCA_052144935.1 Bryobacteraceae bacterium | reverse complement strand
CCCGGGCCCCGCCCCCCGCGCGGGGAGCGTGGATTGACACTCGGCCGCCGACACCGATCGCCCGCAGCGCCGCGGTCGCACCCCGCGCGGGGAGCGTGGATTGAAACGGGCGCCCGGTTGCCGGCGTCGCCGCCCTGCGCCTGTCGCTCCCCGCGCGGGGAGCGTGGATTGAAACACAATCTGGACGTGCGCCAAAGAACGACCCGGCAGTCGCTCCCCGGGCGGGGAGCGTGGATTGAAACCTCCTGCGGCCAAGGAACGCTTACCCCTTCGGGGTTGCCGTGGAAGCCGGGGGGCGACATTTACGTGGCCGACCAGGGCAACAGCCGCATCCGCCTTCTTCAGCCGCCGGCCACGAGCCTCCTGACCGTCTCCAGCACGCACGCCGGCAGCTTCGCCCTGGGGCAGCAGAGCGCCACATACACGGTGACGGTGTCGAACGGAGCGTCGGGCGGCGCGACCACCGGACTGGTCACGGTCACCGATTCGATCCCCACCCGGCTGACTTTGGTCTCCGTGTCGGGAACCGGCTGGAGGTGTTCAAGCAACACCTGTACGCGCAGCGATCAAGCCGTGCCCACCGCAGTCAGGACAACGCCGGACCAGCCGTACCTGACCCGATTTCCCGATCATCTATCGATTGGAAAATGCCGGGGGAAGCTCCATGGGACCAGGAGCCCCGGTGGAATTCGGGCGTGTCCCGGTAAAAGGCCGGCCCGGCAGTCCATGGGTACGCATGGGTACCGCCCCATACTGTTCCGGGGAACCCTTCGTTGTATGATCAAGTTAGCGACCTTATGTTATCCATCGGCGAGACCTTGCGCGGCGAGAGAGTACGGCGCAATCTCGATATCCAGCAGATTTCGCGGGAATTGAAGATTCCCGCAAAGTTCCTGGAAGCAATTGAGAAAGAGCAATTCGAGAAGCTTCCGGCGGCGGTCTTCGCCAAGAGCTTCGCACGGCAGTATGCGCGCTATTTAGGGCTGCACGAAGACGATCTGGTGGACGCCCTGCACCGCCTCCTGGAGCCGCCGCCCACATTGGCCGAAACCGCCGGCGAGAGATCGGCGACGCCCGCGATTCAGGTGGACCGGATGGCGGAGTGGGAGAGCGTGGGCGAGCGGCGAGCATGGTCGTCGTCGCTGCCGGCGCTGGCGCTGGTGGTGGTAGTGATGTTGGGCTGCTCGGGTGTGTATGCCTGGTGGCAGCGCAACCGGCACGCGGTTTCGGCGCACGAGCAAACCCAGGGCGTGCCGGCCACGGGGCAGGGGCAGGATTCGTCGCCCACGCCGGCCCAGTCCGCGGCGCCGTCCGCCGCGGCTGCCGCAAAAGCGCCGGCCGGAGGCGCCGCGCCACCGCCGACAGCGGCGGACCATGGGCTGGTGCAACCGGTATCCACGGCGGCGGGGACCGGGACGCCGGCTACCTCAACGGCCGCCAATCCCTCGACGGAGCAAGCGGCCGGGGCTGGAGGCGAGGCAGGGGGAGCGCCTGCGCCGGCGAGGTCTCCGGGACCTGTACACGTGCAAGTGACCGCTACCTCGCTGGTCTGGATTTTCGCCAAAGCGGACGGCAAGACCGCGTTCACCGGTACGCTGGAAGCCAGCCAAAGCCGAACCATCGACGCGCAAGACACGGTGGTGGTACGTCTGGGTAATGCCGGCGGCGCGGAGATCACGCTGAACGGGAAGCCCATCGGGCCGGTGGGGCCGAACGGCCAGCCGCGCACGATTCAGCTTACTTCGGGCGGCTTCCAGATCGTGGCGCCGCCCAAGCCGCCCGACTTGCTGGATCCGCTGCGCTGACGAAGGGTTCTTTGGCGCCTGCGCTCCAGCGTCAGCAGCTCGCGGCGGCGGCGCTTCTTGACGCGCACGTCCACCTTGCGCCAGAACTTACGGAAGTAGCTGATGGCGGAGAGCATGGCGAAGAGAATCACGCCCCACATCAAGACGGCGCCGGGCAGGCGGAACTGGGGATGGCGGCCGCTGAGCAGCAGGCAGGAGATGGCGGCGACCTGCGAGACCATTTTGGTTTTGCCGAGGTCGCTGGCCTTGATGGTGTAGCCTTCGGCGGCGGCAATGCTGCGCAGGCCGGAGACGGCGAACTCGCGGCCAATCACCAGGATGGCCATCCAGCCAGGCAGCAGGCGGACCTGCACCAGGGCAATCAGCGCGGCGGAAACGAGCAGCTTGTCGGCGATGGGATCGAGGAGCGTGCCGATGGTGGTTACCTGCCGCCAGCGCCGCGCCAGGTAGCCATCCAGCAGGTCGGTGGCGGCTGCCGACAGGAAAATGGTCAGCGCCAGCCACTCGTGGGTGAGGGTGACTCCGCCGAGTTGGAATCCGACATTCTCCTCGACCAGCGCCGCCACCAACAGCGGCACGAAGAAAATGCGGAGAATGGTCAGCGAATTCGGCAGATTCATCGCTCAAACCATTTTAGCTCCAGGTTTGCGCTGGAGGCGCCGGTAGCGCGTCAGATCCTAGCTTTAGATCCACTGGCTCCACTTCCGGTGGCAGTGCTGGAGAGTGCGTTGACAAAACAGCTACCGCTTGCCCTTCATTCCGCCCTGCTTCAGCATGGAAGTATGCCAGGCATAAAGCGCGCAGGCCCTCATGAACATCGTCTCCGAAATCGACGTTCTGATTTCCACGAGCCCTAGCGGCCTGATCGCCCTCGAGGTCTTACGCGGTCAACCGAGTTGCTCGTTCCCCAAAGTCCTCCACAGGTACCAGCAGGCGACGGATCGGAATGGTCGCCACGTCTCGCCCAGACACTCGACACGCTGTGAGCTTCCGTAGATGTTCGCGACGGCCCTTTCAAGCCCGACGTCGCCTATGGGAAGCACATCGGGATCGCGAAGGACCATGATGCGAAACACTGCAAGTGTCCACGGTCCGATACCCTTGACGCCGGCAAGAGAATCTTCCCATAGTTGCCCCCGCCGCACCCTCGCCCGAATCTCCTCTGATCTCTGTAGAATACTGACGCAGCACTTGGATCGGCGCTCGGGGAGACCCAGCGCGCGAAGACACTCCCAACCCGGCACCGTCTCGGCTAAAGGCGTTGTCAGCATCGGATATGCAGACATTACCCGTTCTGCTAGCCGGCAGGCCACACTAGTGGAAATCTGCTGTGCCATCACGATTCGGACGAGCCCCCAAATTGGGTCTTCGGTGGGGTTAGAAGGCCATCGAGCCGGCTGAGCCGCGATTACGCGTGCCAACACGGAGTCGCGGGCCGAAAGCACCAGCTCAGGCGCTGATGCCACGGTTTCAAGACCTTTAGGCCGTTCAGTCCTCTTAGTCACCCGGGGACCGTCACTCGAATTTCAACGCCACCCGATGGCGCAGAAAATAGCTCGAACCCTGGAATGTTGATGTCTTTTAGTGAGTCCGCAGTCTTGGCCAGCCACTTGGACCCATTAGCGACAACCACGTCCGGTACTGAAGCTTCAAATGTGTCTTTAACTCGCCAGAAGTTCAACATCTGGTAGTCTCTCCGCTCTGACTGGGTATCGCGGAAGTAGTCAAGATAGCTCTTGTTTTTGCGCCATTCCGCGTCAGCGACGGCGTCCAGCGCATCGCGAAACATGTCGGCCGAAATGATCTCTCCCTCGGAAGAGGGAGCAGGCAGTCTGTGGGCTAGCCGGAGGGCCAGTTCGTCGAGTTCATCCCACCGCAGCAATGCGAACTTAGCCAAGGCAAGCTTGGGATCCAGCTTCTGTTCTCGGTAGCGCTCGGGAGCATCCACCTGTGCCTCGCCCGCTCGCGACGGCTCCAAGCCTTCTGATTTGGGGACACTACTAATAACTTTATTCAGAGCTTCCTGGATTTGCTCCTCGCTAACATCAAGCTGCACTTTCAGTTGGTACACTTCTGAAAGGAGTCTGACGATCTCCTCGACCTTTGCCTCGAACGATGGAGGACTCACGAGTATCAGGGCGTCGAATCGATGACTCCGGATAATTGCACTATCGAAGTAGTTGATGTGGTTGGTTGCTACGAAATAAAGGATGTTCCTGGCTTCCCAGAGCTCGGCCAGCTTTGGCAACATGCTGGTGGTGAGAAATCTGCCGAACGCGTCTTTCTCCATATCACGTTCGCGGACGAGCTCATCGATTTCATCAAACAATACAACGGCATGATCTAGCTCCGAGAGCTGTTTAAAGATCTTGTCCGCCGTTCTCTGAACTTCTGGCAGACCTTCCGCGACGAAATGGCTTGCGTGTATTTCCACGTAGTCCCACTCGATGAGATCTGCTAGCGAACGCACGAGGGTTGTTTTGCCAGTGCCAGGCGGCCCAAACAGGATCGCCGATCTGGCATGGTTCTTTTCGATGGGCTGACTATCCGGTTCGAGCTTGTCAAGGCACTCGTGCATTAGCGCCGGGTTGACAAACATAGTCCAAAGCCGCTCCGATACCGGTGCCTTATCCACTCGCCACGTGTTGCCCCGATCACGCATGTCCTTCGCAGCATCATCGCGGTCCCGACGGGTCCTGGGAGCCTTGCGATTAGCGAGGGCCTCTTCACGACACCATATCCCCAAAAGTCTGCGCAGTGCCTGTGAATATGAAAAGACGCTCGCTGTCGCCCAACTTTCCGGCTCCGTGACGTTGGTCCGATGCCCGGAGCACCACCCAATTTCCTTCCCTCCAGGGGCGCGAGGAACGGGTATTTTCGTCGAATCAGCATACCGCCAGAGGTCCATCAAGTTATTGCAGTAAGGCTTAAGTAGTTCCCGGAGCATCTCAGCTTCGGCCCTTTCCTGAAGCGCACACTGGAGCAAGACCGCGAAAGTCTCGAATACATAACAGTATGCGTTGCCTGCTTTCTTGTAGTGGAAAAGTGGCTTGTAATGGCGCCATGTGCCGTCGGCCTGTGTTGAAAACAGGCACTTGAACGCTTGCTTCAGGAAATCTCGGTTCTCCAAATTCATCGTTAGCGTCTTATCGAAAGCGAGGAAAATCGCGAGCGACCAAGCAAGCTGATCTGAATCCAAGACTGACGACTGCGGCGATGCAGAATGTAGCCCGAGCTGCGTGCCGAGCTGTTGTCTTGCCCATAAGACCATTCCATCGCATTTACGGTTGATATCGAGGGCTTTGGGATCTGAAAGTCTTTCATAGTGCGCCTTGTACCTGGGGTCTTTCATCAGACTCAGGATCTCCAAGGTCCAGTAAGTGTGGAACGCGTTAGGGGGGTACCACTGGTCTTCTGGCAATGCTGCGCCCGCCTCGCCTATTCCGAATCGTCCTGGCTTCTTCTCAAGCTGACCAAAAATCTCTACCAGATGAGTTTCGATGTTTTTATCAAAACCTGTGGAGAAGGCAATAACCGCTGGAAGGGTGCGGCATCTGCAGTACACCCCTGCGGAGCCTTCGGACGTCCAATTTTGACGGCGAAGTGCCGCCTGCGAAAAGCCGGATCTCGCAATCTCCGCCCGTTTGAATTCGCTGGTGCGGTATCGCGGAGGACAGTCAAACAGGGAGCTCAGGCAGGTGGCGGTGTTGGTGGGATGGTGCAGCTCTCCATCGTCTAAGTTCCCTTCTTCTGAAACCATGAGTTTCTTGAAGCTGATGCCGGATTGCACGCTGAGGAGGCTGGGGACGTGCAGCAGGCAAAAGCTTTGGAGCCAACGCCGTGCTTCCGTCAACTCTTCAAAACTTAACATGTCCGAGGCGCTATTGCACGCTGGTGGGCAGTGCCAACGTTCCCTGTAGATCCGCCATGTCGGCGTAAACGCTAGGCGCTGGTTCAACCAAGCCGCCTCCACGCGTCAGGGCGGTCTTGATTTGTTCAAGGCGCCTGTGGGCTTCCTCCACCGATGCGTGAGGATCGATAAGGATGCCCTCACGACGCCTGGATCGAGAACTGGCCTCGGCCTTACTTAACGCCTCCGAAAGCGTCGGTACAGTGGTCACATACTGTCGCAACGTCAAATCACTGGGTGCATGAGTGGAGAAAATCGGTACGCCAACGGCCGCAGCAAAGCCGACCTCCAAAGATGCTGACTGACCGACGTACCCATCGGGACAGACCAACCAGAGAAAATCGGCAGCGCGGATTGATTCCAGGTGTCGGTCTTGGACGAGGCGCACCGATCTGACGCGGTCGCTTGCCACGAACAAGAACTCCCCTTGGTGTGCTACAACCCGCGGATCGGCGGGGGAAAGAACCCGGATACAACGGGATAGCAAGTCTTGGACGGCCGCCGTGATTGCCGCCATGTGCCGATGGAAGCTGCCAGACACGGCGACATTGAGTGATCGCTGGTCCATTTGCAGAGCCGTGAAAGCCATACTAAACTCCCGATTGGTCCGTCCGCTTCAAGGGCCTAGCTAGCGTGGACTGCGCGCCCATCGCATCCGGTAGGCATCACGTTCGCCCTACGCCTAAGCGCCGGGGCCCGTCATGCCGGCCTCGCTTCTGCTGCGCAACTCCACTTTTACAGCTTATTCCCTTCGGGCTGTCCTTTGCATTAATTTATTATATGCAATATTTGTGGCCGGCAACAAGAAAAATATTTATAATCATAAAGTTCGTGCCGAGAGGACCGTCCGATTCCCGATACACAGACCCGGCTTTCGCGAAAGCCGTCGTAGAGGGTCTTCGACGCTACAAAAATGGGGGCAATCCAGGCAATAAGATATTGAAAAATAAGGACCTATCTAAGATTTTGAAGGTCAGTGAGCCTCAAATTAGCCGCCTGCTAAGGGACGCCAAGGGCCTTTCGGCCATCACGTTGGCAATGGCTCTCAAGGCCGGCGTTTCGGTGGACTACGATCACCTAGAGTTGAGCGCCAGAAGTATCGATGAGCCCGACCCAGGTGTCCAGCCTTCACGGACAGCCCTTGCTGACGAGCAGATCTCGTTCACATTCGAAACTGACTTTGTATGCGAAAAGACCGCCGATGGCCTCACGGTAAAGAGGAAGGGTCCCGTCTCGTCGTCCGCGCTGAGCGTACAGGTCAAGGTTGGCTAATGAAACGAGGCTGTTCGCGATCGTCTTCGTCGTCGTTCTCCGGTGGTGCCCGGAAGTTGTAACGCACTTTTCAGGCACTCCACTTCCGGTTTGGCCGCCCTGTTAGACTACACGATAAGCTGGAGGTACAAACCATGCGTGCATCGGTGCTTCTGATCACCACTTTTGCGATCGGTGGAACTTGCTTCGCGCAGCCTCAACTGCCCGGTTGCGATCCCCTTCCCGAAGTGCGGCAGGCGCTTCGGGAACAACTCAGTGACAAGTCCCTGGACAAATTGAAGTTTGCCGACCAAGCCGCGCGGCAGCATGAAGTGCTGGAAGGGCTGATCGCCAAATACCCGCGCGAACTCGAACCGTACCGGCGCTTGATTAATTTCGTGCGCAATTCCGAAACCGACCAGGTCCCGGCCTGGCAGGCTCGCTACCGGGCGCAGGCGGCGCAGAACCCCGGCGACCCACTGGCCCTCTATCTGGCCGGATTCGTTCTGACCGGGACCGACACACCCGAGGCCATCCGCCTGCTCGAAGCCGCCCAGGCAAAAGCGCCCCAGTTCCCCTGGCCGGCGCTTCAGCTTGCCAACATTTACTCCACGGGAAAGTTCACCGATCGGCAAAAGACCGTTGCATTGCTCACCTCCTTCTTCGACGTCTGCACCAGTTCCACCGACAACCGGGCCCAGTGGATCCTGGGCAAAGGAGGAAACACCGCGCTCCAGGCGCGCGTGGCGGCCGCGCTCCGCGAGCGCCTGGCGAAGGAAACCGATCCCGAAATCCTCAAGCAGTACGAGACGCTCTGGGGCCTGGAGTTTCGCTCGCGCTCGCCGCGGGAACACGCGGCACTGCGCCGGCAGGTGGCCGAAGACCTCCAGCGCCTGGAATCCGCCAATCCCAAGCCCGATGCCGAGTGGCTGGTCTTCCTCAAGAGCGGATTCAAGCAGAGCGGCGCCCCTGAAGCTGCCCTCACCGCCTTGGACGACCGCGTCCTGAAGGAGTTCCCGTCCAGCGATGCCGCTTACGACGTGGTCGGCGACCGCTGGGACAAGGCGCATAAAGAGCCGGAAGATCAGAAGGACGCCGCCCAGTGGTCCGCCTACGATCGGGCCCACCGGGAAGCTCTTAAGGGTTGGATCCGCGACTTTCCGGACAACACCTATTTGAGCCGCTCAGCCTGGTTTTTCGAGATCTACGACGACATGTCGATCCCGGAAAAGGAGGGCATCGCCGCGATGGAGCACTATCTCAGGTCCATGGACTACGAGCCTCCGCGCTCATCGACCTATGTCCAAGCGGCGAACTTTCTGATCGCGCACAAATGGCAGCCCAAGCGTGCCCTGGACCTGCTTCACAAGGCTCAGCCCATTCTGGCCAGGTCGCTGAGCGTCCAGAACGATAATCTGGCCGGCGACGGGCAGGATATGCGCGAGCTCAACATGGCCTATCAGCAGCAGAACGTCACCGGCCTCATCCTGAAAGCCGCCCGCCTGGCCGGCCGTGCCACGGAGGCGGAGGGCCTGCGCACCGCGGTGGAGGCCGGGGTTCCCACGAACCACAAGGTCGAGTCGGGGTATTGGCGCAATCGCGCCCGCCTCGCCGCGCTGGAGAACCGCAAGGCCGACGCGCTCACCTACTACCAGTTAGCCATCCAGACGCGCACCTCCGCTCCGGCCCCCTGGCACGGCCGCGTCCCGGATGAGCTAACCGACGAAGCCCGCGCCATATGGAAGGAGCTGGGTGGCACCGAAGTCGCCTGGAGCCTCTGGAGCAAGCCGCCGGCTTCCAAGCCTCAGGAAGCTGCCGAAGGCCGCTGGGAAAAGCCCACCAGGCAGCTCCCCACTTTCGAACTTGCCGACCTCTCGGGCAAGACCTGGAAGCTGGCCACGCTCGAAGGGAAGTCCGTCCTCATCAACCTGTGGGCCACCTGGTGCGGACCCTGCAACGCCGAACTGCCGCACCTCCAGAAGCTCTACGATACGGTGAAGGAGCGCCCCGGCGTCCAGATCCTGACCTTCAACATCGATGAGGATCTCGGTCTGGTCGAGCCATTCATGAGGGAAAAAGGCTACACCTTCCCCGTCCTGCCGGCGTTTAGTTTTGTGACCACCCTGCTCGATGGCTTTGCCATTCCGCAGAACTGGATCGTCGATCCCAAAGGCGTCTGGCGCTGGACACAGATCGGCTATGGCAGCGAGCCCGACTGGGTCGACACCATGATCCAGCGGATGGAACTGGTCAAAAAGAGCGACTGAGCCGGCTACCGGTCTGTCCCGTTACCGGCTGCCACCTGGAACCGGTAGACCTCGTAAACCGGGCGGCCGTAACTGTCCGGGATCACCGCTGCGGTCTGGCGGGTGCAGCCTATGGGCGGCGAACCGGTGGCCGGATTGCCCTACGCCGCACCTTCCGCAGAGCCTTCGCACCGGCTGACGTCGAGGTTGTCGGAGTGAGGAAACTTCCGCGGCAGCGCCGGCAATAGCCATACCTGGCAGGCATTTTTGCCACGGCGCCCACTGCAAATAAAATAAGGGACTTTTCCGACCGCCCTCGCCTGTATGGGTGTCGCCGATGCCTTCCCCCACGCTACGGAGGGTGGGCCGAAAGAGGGTGGTGGCTCATTTTCAAACTGAGCCACTGCCCGAGAGAGGAAGTTTCCGCACAGCGCAGAATGCGCGCGATCCGGGGCTGGCGTTCGGAAGCGTGGAGGTGTGGCAGGCATCCATCCGCACCGCTTGCGGCGAGCTAAGCTGTTTCCCTCGACCAGGCCCGGATCCGCTGGATCTCCGTCTGGGGAATTTTCAGATACTCCAGAAATTCCTGGTGATCCTCCGGCGCCGCCCGCTCGAATTCCCGGTGCCACTTTCGCATGTCGTCTTCCGCGAAACCGGCGGCCTTCATGATGGCAACCCACTTCTCTTTGTTCATGTTTTTTCTCCCGGCGAATGTAGTCCGATGCTCCAGCAGGCGCAGAATGGCGCGCTGGTGCTCCTTCAGCCGCTCGATCTCCACCCCGATCTCCGCCAGGCGGCGCTTGAGAACCGCGGTCGCTTCCGCGCGCTTCGGTTCCGCGAGCAGGGTTCGAACGTCCGCCAGTTTCAGGCCGCTGCTCCGGTATGCGCAGATCTGGCGCAGGCAGTTCAAGTGTTTATCGCCATACTGCCGGTAGTTGCCTTGGCTGCGCGGCGGAGCGGGCAGCAGCCCCAAGGATTCGTAATACAACACCGTGCTGCGGCTCAACCCGCAGGCGCGCGCCACTTGCGTCACTGAAAGCATCGCTCTTCCTCAGTCTCAACCCTGTAGTGTTAGACAGGTCAAGTCAGTCTAACGCGCTTTCCGCAAATAGCCCCTTCCGGGCGCCCCTGGGCAAGGCTCTGAAGCGCGCCGGAGCCGGGGAGCGCACAGTAAAGGAATCGGTTGACAGGGTTGACAGGCGAAAGAGCCTGTCCCACAAAGACGCAGAGCGCACCCCGTCTGTCAACCCGGCGACCTCAGCGATTCCTTTCGAAGCCACCCCTAAGGGAGTTTTAGAGCGGTAGCCGCGAAGCGGTAGACCTCGTAAACCGGCCGTCCGTAACTGTCCGGGATCACCGCCACGGTCTGGCGGGTGTAGCCGGATTGCGCGGCGAAGCGGGCCAGGTTCGGCGCGGCGCCGGGGAAGAACTCGTAGTCTTTGGTGTGGGCGATGAAAACATTGGCCGGATCGGAGATGCGGAAGGCCACGTACGCGCGGTCGCCCTCGGTCATCTCGGGGCGGGCGAGCGAGTCGGGGCGCATTTCGAGCGGCAGCCTGCCGTGGTCGAGCAGGCGCAAGGGATCGAGAATCCCCCAATCCAGGCAGATCACGGCGGGTGCGGGTACGGTTTTCAGATAGCCGGAGAGGGGGTAGATGGCGTCGGTCCAACTCTGCGCACCGCCGTCGCGCAGCATCACGGCGTAGTATTCGTTGATCACCAGCGCGCCGGAGAGCACGGCGACGGCCAGCACGGCGGCAAGTGCCGGCATTCCGGCACGGCCCAGGCGGCGTGAGGCGGAGGCGAAAGAGACGGCGATCACCACCTGCGGAAGGGGCCAAAGCAGCACAGTGTGGTGAACACTGCCCCCGGTATTGGCGTTGATGGCCATTTGGATCCAGGCGACCGCCATGGCGATGACGGCGAACAGAATAGTGCGCAGGGCCGTTCCGCGCGCCAGGGGCGCCAACAACAAGGCCAGCCCGAAGGCATAGACCAGCAGATGCCGCCGCGGATGTCCGGCAAGTGCCGAAATCCTGGCAGAAACCACGGCCAGGGCACCTTTGGGCGCGTGCGGAGCGGGGGTTTGCCAATCCTCGTCGATCATCCAACCGAAGAGGCCGTCGCCTTGACCGGTATTAACCAGCATACGGAACTTACCGGAAATCGCACCGGGGGTGGTGTCCCGCTGGAAATTACCGGTGAAAGTCACCCAGTGGTGGCCGGCATTGTAAATCAGCAGGGGCAGAGCGCCCAGCAGGAAGCCGGCGGCAAATATTGCCACGTTGCGGCGCGTGAGGGCGGCAAAAACTTGCCGCGGGAATGTCAAAATCGCGGCGATCCCCAGGCCGCTCAACAGCCAGACGGCCAGTGCTTTGTCCCACAGGGCAAGGCCCAGCAGAAAGCCGCCGGCGGCCAGACGACGCCCGCTCCCATCCTGGAAAAAGCCGATCGCCAGCAGAACGCCGCCAATCAGTAACAGGTGTTGCAGCGCCACCGGCCCCCAGTCGAAGCAGACGGTCAGCAAATAGGCTGAATCCACGGCCAGCAAGGCGCATCCTATGCAGGCGGCGCGGGCGCCGGCCACGCGGCGCAGGAGGCGGAAGAAGAGGTAGAGACTGGCCACCCCAGCCAGCAGCATGGGCTCGCGCAGGACGCGAACTCCCGTCCCGAACCAGCGGAATAGAGGGCCGTAAATGAGGGCTTTTAAAGCTCCCAGGTAGGTCATCAGCATGATGGGCACGTGGGAGTGGCCCAACCGTAGGGAATACAGTTCGGCGCGCGGGTGGAGAATCGCGTCAACAAAGAGGGTTTCGTCGTCTTCGATGCCGAGGTGAGGCAGGAAGGCGTGCCCGGCCAAAAAGAAAAAAATACAAGCCGCCGGGAGAAACACGGCGGAGGCTAGCGGGTTAATTCGAGGACGCACGGATTTTTTGGGGAAAGACCAGAAGCAATGTTACCATCCGGCCGATAAGAGGGGATGCATGACGGGTAGTCAGGCAGTGGCGATCAGCGGGCAGGAAGTTTGGCAACAAAATTGCTAGTATTTGGACTCGTGCAAACGACGTCGGCTCTAGCACGGGAAAAGATAGCCCTTACTAGGGATGGAGTGGCGTGAAACCTTTGGCATATTTTATCGTCTATATTGCTGCGGAAGGAAGACGCTAAAGAAAACAAAAAAAAGAAAAACAGGCTCAGAAGGGAGATGGACCATGAATCAGACCGAACTCAACAAATATAAAGCGATGCTGGAAGCCAAGCGGGCGGAACTGTCCGCCGGGCTCCGTAACCGGGAAGACATCGCCATCGAAAAAACTCCGGATGCAATCGACGAGGTGCAACTGGCCGGTGAGCGGGAACTAGCGATCCGCAATCTGGATCGGGAATCGAGCTTGCTTCGCAACGTGCGAGGAGCACTGGCGCGGATGGCGGATAGCAGCTATGGAATCTGCATGCACTGCGAAGAGGAAATCAAACCCAAACGGCTCGACGCGGTGCCCTGGACCAAGTACTGCATCCGGTGCCAGGAAGCCGCCGACCGGCACGAATTCGAAACCGAAAACAGCGAGACGCTCAGCGAACTACTGGCGGCCTAAGAGCATTGGGAATGGCAAGGGGCGCGGGGCAAAACTCGCGCCCTTTGTGTTTCCAGGCTGCCTCGCAAGCGGGCGGAATGCAGCGGCTCCACAGGGCGCTGTTGTAGGGTTTATTGGGTGATTGCACCCAACAGGACCTGAAACTCCGCTTTGGCGGAGCGCCTTTCCGCGAGGCTGGCGATGGAATTCTTCCGCAGAGCGCGGGGCCCAGGGGGCGGCCCAGAGGGCGCCCCAGAGGGCACCCCAGAGGGCACCCCGGAGGGTACCCCAGAGGGTACCCCAGGGGGCGCCCCTCCTTCCCATCTGGGCGTCCTGGCGGGAACTTTCAATCCAATCACGGTGGCTCACATAGGGCTGGCCCGCACGGCGCTGGGCGTAGTGGATGAGGTGGTCTTCGTGCTGCCGCGCCAATTTCCTCACAAACCGTACGAGGGAGCTTCGTTTGCCGAGCGGATCGCCATGTTGGAGGAGGCGCTGGCGGAGGAACCGCGGTTCTCGATCGCCGCGGCCGGGGGCGGTCTGTTTCGCGAGATCGCCGCGGAGTGCCGCGCGGCCTACGGCGCCGGGCCGCGGCTGAGCTTCCTGTGCGGCCGGGACGCCGCCGAGCGGACCGTAAACTGGGATTACGGCGAGCCCGGCGCGATCCACCGGATGTTGCGGGAGTTCAGCCTGCTGGTGGCGGCCCGCGGCGGGGAGTATATAGCGCCGCTGGAACTGCGGGAAGCCGTGCGCGCCCTGCCGCTAGGGGACGCGTACGAAGGCATTTCCGCCAGCGAGGTCCGCCGCCGGATCGCCGCGGGAGAGGATTGGGAGACGCTCGTGCCGCCGAATGTCCGTGAGCGGGCGCGGCGGGTCTATGGGGGGGCGTAGATCTCACCGCGGGGCGGGCATAGACCTCACCGCGGAGACACGGAGAACACGGAGGCTACGCAGAGAACAACAAGACAAGAAGAGGATAAAGAGTCTATGGCTCTTCTCCGCGTAGCCTCCGTGTTCTCCGTGTCTCCGCGGTGAGAAGCGGGTCCCCATCCGGGCTTACTGGCTGACCACCGGGAAATACACGATGTTGCTCACGTAGGTATCCTGCGCGATGGTCAGGGAGGTGGTCTGATTGGTGGCAATGCTGCCGTTCAGGTGAAGCAGCACGATGTAGTTGCCCACACTACCCGGCATCAGGGTTGCCGAAAGCACGTCGGCGGTGGATCCCGAGGCAATCGCGTTCACGGATTCCTGGGGCGCGGTGACCGGACCGTTGGCGGGGTACGGCACGCCGGTGACAATAAAGGGCGAGTTCGTGTCGGTCAACACGGGCAGGCCCAGTCCAGTGGCAATCACATAGACAAACTCGTCGGGCACCGCGGGGCTGCCGTTAGTCACCAGCGCTCCCGCCACGGCCGCGCAGCAAGTCGAGCCGGTGAAGGCGGTCATGACCACGTCGGCCCCGCTGCTGGCGCTGGCGGTGATGGGGATGTTGTCGCCGGCCGGCCCCGCCACCAGGGCAGTCAGGATGATGCGGTCGAAAACCCCGGCCACCGTGGCGCTTACTTCGGGATCCTGGTTCAGCAGCACCACAAAGTTGTCGCGAATGCTGTCCAGCGTGTCGCCCGCCTGCACGGTGTAGTTGTAAGTGCGGTCGCGAATCGTGATGGTGGCGATGTCGCTAGGGTTCACGCTGCCGTCCACGGAAACCAGGCCGGTGGCGTGGCTGGAGGCGTGATATACCAAGCCGAGCGACGGGTTAGTGTTGGGCTGCGCGTAAATGCCGGGGTTGGCGGGCACGACCGTAACGGCCACCGGAGTGGTGGTGGCGATCGTGCCATTGCCGAGCACCGCCCGTACATAGGCGTTGATGCTGGTAGTGTCGTTGATCTCCCAGGGAATCTGGGCGTCGATCATGGTGGGAGAAACCATGTAGAGAGGCGCGGCAATCCCGTTGAAGTAGACCTGCACGCCACCCAATTCCGTGGGTAGCTTACCATTGCTGGGGTTGGCCGAAGCGGTCTGGTCGGTGAGAGTCGTGCCCGGGCCCGCGACAACCGAAGCCACCGAGCCGGGCGCGAGGTTGGTGGCGTCTCCGCCCCCACTGAGATTCGCTCCGCTGGCGCTGGCGGTGACGGTGGAACCCGAGGAAATCGTGGACGAAACGGCGATGCTGTTGCCCAGAGGGCCTGCCTGGAGGGACGTGAGGACCACCTGCTCGGGGTCGGTAGTCCCAGTGGCGATATCGGCGGTGACCATCACGTAGGGATCGCCCGTGCCGCCATTGCTGGTGTCGATGGCAGCCACCAGACCGAGGACCACGTCGTCCAGCGTGTCGGTGGCCTTGACTGTGTAGTTATACGCTACGTTATTGATGGTGATAGTGATGACGTTGCCGGAGGCGATGGTGCCCCCTATGGTGACCGTGGCGAAAGCCGTGACATTCAGGTTGGCGGCATTCCGCACCGCCTGGTAGGGCAGAATGGTGGTGGCCAGACTATACACCGTCACACGCCGGTTATAAATGTCGGCCACGTAGAGATTGGTCCCATCCCAGGCCAGTTGCGAAGGCGTGCTCATCGAATCGACGGCATCGGTGGTCTGGTCCACGGTGCCGCCGATCTCCCCGACGATGGTGTCGGCGGAAGCCGCGTTGGCGGTGGGAATCCGGTTGAAGATAAGGACCCGGTCGTTACCGCCATCGGCCACCACCAGCGAGTTCCCGACGGCCATCGCGAACCGGGGGAAATTCAAAGTCGCGTTGCAAATGGCGGGAAACGTCGGGTTGCCGTTGGTATCCACACCGTTCGAGACGGTACACAGGATGGGGAACTCGATGCTGTCGGTATTGGCTACGCCAAGGGAAAGGTCGGCGGGGATCGTGTAGCCGTTATCGGGCGTCACCCCGGTCATGTCCACCTGGCCGATTTCCACATCGGCGGGAGCCTGGTTCACGGTGGGTAGAGAGTTCCAGATAAGGATACGGTTGTAGCCGAGATCGGCCACGAACAGGTGCGTGCCGTCGGTGGTTACCGACACCGGGTTGAACAAGCTGGTGGCACTGGCGCCGACGGGCAAGTCGACCGTTCCCTCGGTCGTACAACACACGCTGGCAAACGAGGGGGTGATGACGCTGGTGAAATTGGGCTGGCCCAACACCAGGTCGGCGGCCGCGTTGTTGGCGGTGGGGATCTGGTTGTAGATCAGGATGCGGTTATCCTGGGTGTCCGCGATGTACAGCTTTCCGTTTTGAATCCAGACGCCCTGCGGCCCGCGCAGGGTTTTGGCGGTGGCCGGAATGCCGGGCGCGTAGCTGGTGAAATTGGGCTGGCCCACCACCACGTCGGCGGGCTCATCGTTGAACGTGGGCATGTGATTCCAGATCAGCACCCGGTTGTTGTTCGTGTCGGCCACCGCCACATGCACGCCATCGCACGAGACGGCTGAGGGAGAGTTCAGGTTGTTCTGGGTGGAAGTGAGCGGCTGGACGGTGCTGGTGAAATTGGGCTGGCCGAGAACCACCGTGGCTTGGCCCCCGCAGACGGGGCATTTGCTGTTGTACTGGAGTTGCGCGGTGGGCGCGGGCAGCATGGAAGAGAGGTTCTGATAGACCAGCACGCGGTTGTTGGACGGAAGCGCGCCCACCTGGTTGGAGTCCGCCACCAACAGCGTGTTGGCGCAATAGGCCACGCCGGCGGGCGCACCGATGATGATGTCGCTGGAGTTGGTGTCCTGGCTGGTAAAGGTTTCCTGCCCGATCACCAGGCGGGCAGCCTGACCAGTGGTAAACGAAGCGATCTGAGCAAACGAGACCGCCGAAAAAAGCAGGATTACAGTAATGCACTTCATGCGCGATTTCAGTTGAAGACCGGTTCCCGATGCGGTTCTAACCCCTAAGTATAGCAAGCGCTTGAGGGCCTCGTTCCCGGTTTGAGTGATGCCCGGCGGCCACACTGGTGTGAGAAATTGGCACGAGCCGCGCGCCCCAAAAAGCCTGGAAGCAAGCGGATAACGATAGCCCGTCGAAGCACGCCGGAGAAGATTGCACGCCCAGTGCCAGGAGGGGAGGGGGAAGGCCCTGGCGGTGCGGGCCAAGAGGGCGCCCAGCGGCGGGGTGGGCCGTCGCGCGGCTTGTTCCCCGTCTTTGCCGGCGGCGCCAGGGGCCATGGCCGGACTCCAACGCGCCGGCGGCTGGGCGGCGAAGGGGTCGTGCGCGTTCGGCGGCCGGCCGGATTTTAACCTCTCTGGGGCGCTGTGGAATCGCCGATCATCTGCTAAAATCGAACGCTAAGATCGGAAACCTGGAGCCATGTGGGCTACCTTTCGGCGCGGCCCGCAGGTTGTCCAAAATAGACGCGGGCCACCCCTCACATGTTTGAACAAGCCTTCAAGAACATCGATGACGTCCTCTGGAAAGAGGCCGGCTGTACCACCGAACTGGACTACACCGAGCAGACCTCGTGGCTCCTCTTCCTGAAATACCTGGACGGGCTGGAGCAGGACAAGGCCGACGAAGCCGCGCTGGAGG
>JBKQPR010000307.1:0-8832 GCA_052144935.1 Bryobacteraceae bacterium | reverse complement strand
GGCTCCTGCTACCTGTTTACCAATGCATTCTGGTCTCTTTCAGGATTCCAGCATATGGTCGGACAGGAACTTATTATGATTCCAATCTGCTTGTCGAATGTTGTTTTATTGTTGGGCGGCCGCTAAGAACTACGACTCCTCCTCCTTCAGTCCGAGTTCCCGCAAGGCGGTCTACTTGTTCTTGCGCAGGGCGCGCTTCTTGCGGGCCCAGTCTTCCTTGACCACCTGGCGCGCGCGGCCTACCCCCAGGGCATCCGCGGGCACGGGGTCGGTGATCACCGATCCCGCCGCCACGTAAGCGCCCGCTCCAATCTCGACCGGCGCCACCAGGGTCGAGTTGCTGCCCACGAAGGCCCCTTCGCCGATGGTGGTCGGATGCTTCAGGTAGCCATCGTAATTGCAGGTGATGGTGCCGGCCCCGATATTCACGCCGGCGCCGATCTGCGTATCGCCCAGGTACGCCAGGTGGTTGGCCTTGGATCCCGCGCCCAGGCGGGTCTTCTTCAGCTCCACGAAGTTTCCGATGTGCGCGCGTTCCTCCACTTCCGACCCCGGGCGCAGCCGCGCGAACGGCCCGACTTCCGCGCCGCGCGCCAGCTTCGATCCGGTTATCACGGTGAACGGCATGATCTCCACGCCGGATGCCAGCTCGGAATCGTGGAGGATGGCGCCAGCGCCCACGCGGCAGTTTTCGCCGATCGTGGTGTGGCCGAGAATCCGCGCGAACGGCTCGATCACCGTGTCCATGCCGATCTCGACCGCGGCGTCGATGGTGACGGTCGGCGGATTCTCGATGGTCACGCCGGCCAGCATCAGCTCGCGGCGCTTGCGCTCGCGGAGGATGGCATCCACTTCGGCCAGCTCGATGCGCGTGTTGATGCCCAGCGCCTCGCGCGCGTCGCCGATCACCATGGCCTCCACGGGGTGCCCGGCGCGATGCAGGATTTCCACCATGTCGGTGAGGTAATACTCGCGTGCCGGGTTATTCGGCTGGATCTCATCCACGTGCTTCCAGAACAGGTCCGCGCGGTAGCAATAGATCCCCATGTTGGCTTCGCGGATGGCCAGTTGGCCGGGCGTGCCGGCTTTCTGCTCGACCACGGCTTCCACGTGGCCGTGCGCATCGCGGATCACGCGGCCGTAGCCCGTGGGGTCGGCCATGTGCGCCGAGAGCAGCACGCCGGCGGCATCGCTCTCCATCTCCGCGGCAATCAGTTGCCGCAAGGTTTCGGCGCGCAGCAGCGGGCAATCGCCGTACAGGATCATGAGGTATCCGCCCAGTCCCGCCAGGGTCTCGCGCCCCACCATCAGGGCGTGGCCGGTGCCCTTCTGCTCGGTCTGCTCGATGAATCCGACTCCGGACGGGCGCACGGCGTGGCCCAGGGCGTGCTGCACGGTGTGGCGCACGGCATCGCGCACTTGTTCGGCCTGATGTCCCACCACCACGAAGATGCGCTCGGACGGCGTCAGCTCCAACGCGGTCGACAACACGTGTTCCACGAGGGTCTTGCCTCCGGCACGGTGCAGCACCTTGGCCTGGCGCGATTTCATGCGTGTTCCCAGCCCGGCGGCCAGGATCACGACAGTAAGGGGCGTATTCATCACTTACTATTATGTGCGCGCGGTCCTGCGGCGTCTGCCCTCTTGCGCCAGTTTCACAACCAGGGCGGCGATAACCGACGGATCGTGCCGCACCTTGCCGCTGAGCTGGGCGAGGTTGCCGGCCATCACCTCAAGGCCCATTTTGACCAGCGCGTCGATGTCGTTTTCGACCGGCAGGGCGGCCTCCCGCGCGTAAGCCTTCTTCAGGGCCGAAGGAATCGGGCGAATGTTGACGACCGCATAATCCAAGAGCTTCCCGCCGGCATGCTGGTGGATGGCGCGCACGTGATCGGAGGCGCGAAACTCCATGGTCTCGCCCGGCTGCCACATCAAGTTGACGAAATAGGCCTTCACCGCGCGCGATTGGCGGATGGCTTGCGGAATGCCTTCGACCAGCAGATTGGGAACCACGCTGGTGAAGAGCGATCCGGGCCCGAGCGTGATCAGGTCGGCCTCGGCGAGCGCGGCGAGGGCGGCGGGCAGCGGCCGGGCCTTGCGTGGAATCAGGCGGATGCGCTGGATGCGGTGCTTGCTGCGGCTGATGCGCGTCTCGCCCACCACCCGGCTGCCATCCGCCAGGGTGGCCTCCAGAGCCACATTGGCGGCCGTGGCGGGATAGATGCGGCCGGCGATTTTGAGCACCTCGGCGGAGGCCTTCACGGCGTCCGGAAAATCGCCCATGATGTGCGTCAGGGCCATCAGGAACAGGTTGCCGAAGCTATGGCCCTTGAGGCCGCGGCCGGCGGAGAAGCGATATTGGAACAGGCGCGCGAGCAGCGCCGAATCCTCGCTGAGGGCCACCATGCAGTTGCGGATATCGCCGGGCGGCAGGACGTCGAATTCGCGGCGCAGGCGGCCGGAGCTGCCGCCATCGTCGGTGACCGTCACGATGGCGGTAATGTCCACCGGCGTGGCCGAAGGATCGCCGGGCCGGGTATAGTGTTTGAGGCCGGACAGCAGCGCCGACAGCCCGGTGCCGCCGCCGATTGCCACCACTCGCAGTGGGTTGGGATTCTCCATTTCGATGTCACGGCCGTGGTGGGGCAGGCTCTAGCTTGCCCGGCCGGGGGCGCATCCAGTTACCAGGGTTTCTTCTCCGGATAGAGCAGGGTATCGAAGGGATGGAGGTTGGCCAGCGGCGCGAAATCGGCGTCCTGCCGGGCGATGGTGCGGTTGCGCGGCTCCAGTTCGATGGCACGCTTCAGGTTCTGATGGGCCATGGTGAAATCGCCGCTGAGCGCCTGGGCCAGCGCCAGGGCATAGTGGATGTGGTCGGTATTGGGCGCCATCTCCAAAGCCTTTTCGAGGCTGGCGCGCGCCTCCAGCAGATTGCGCGTGTTGATGAGGGCCACGCCGTAGTTGTAATACTCCTCGGCCGAAGACAGGCTGACGGAGGCCTGTTGCAACCGCCGGTCGCACATGGCGACGTGCAAACGCGCGCGCTGGGCGACATCCCGCTCGGGTCCCTCGGAGGCGGCGGTGAACAACGCGCGAGCCTGGTCAAAGCGGCCGGCGTGAAACAACTTTATGGCCGATTCGAAGGTGCCCAGTTGAGAGGGGGTGGTTTGAGCTTGGGCCGAACCGTCGGCGGCGGTCTGAGTGGCGACGCGGGTTGGTCCGGGGGCCCTGGGCGGTTTAGGTCCCGGTGGTTTGCCGATTCGTGTCTCAGCGGTCTTTGCCGCGGTAGCTTTCTTTTTCTCAGACATTTCAGCCACCCAAGGCTGGAGAGCGTAGCGCTTTTATATCAGACTGCAGGGTCCGGGTGCAACCCTGGTGGCCGGAAGGCCCCCCGCCCGGGGTCATGCTGCGGGACGAAAGGCTGCCTTCCGAGCCGGGCCCCGGGGCGCGATTCCGGTGCGATATCCCCTTAGGGCTTTGGCGGTGCGGGCGCCGCGCTCACGGCTGTGCCGTGGCCCGGGGCCGCGCCGGCCAGAGACCGTTGCGCCCTGTCACTGGCCACCCACGTTATACTGCGGGCGTTATACTGCGGGCGTTGTGCCGAGACATTGCGGAGTGACGCGAGTGGACCGCGTGGTGGTGAACAAGAGCCGGCGGGAACTGCTGCTGCTGTCGGGCGAGAGCGTGCTGCGCTCGTACCGCATCGCGCTGGGGTCCGACCCCGTGGGGCACAAGGTGCAGGACGGGGACGGGCGCACGCCCGAGGGCCGCTATGCGATCGACCGGCGCAATCCGCGCAGCGCCTACCACCTGTCGCTGGGCATTTCGTATCCCAACGAGGCCGACCGGCTGCGGGCCGGCGAGCTGGGCGTGGACCCCGGAGGAGACATCATGATCCATGGGCTGCCGAACGGAGTGGACCCCGCGGAGCGAGGACATCCGCAGCGGGATTGGACCCGCGGGTGCATCGCCGTCAGCGATGCGGAGATGGAGGAGATCTGGGGCCTGGTGGCGGATGGGACGGCGTTGGAGATCAACCCGTAGTCCGGAGAGTAAGGGGCCCGGATCGGAGTCCATCCAAGGCCTGCACGATGCGGCGGCGGTCTTTGTCAGGAAACTGTTGGAGTGACTTTCTTGCTGGCCGGTGACGGGCAGTATCCAGTTCATTGTGGAGCTGGGTGACGTAGTCCCGCGTTTGCAGGCGGCGCGGCCTTTGGGAAGCAGCCGCGCACAGACGGCCGAAAGTTCCAAAATTTATTTTCAGGAATTCGCTTTCCGCTTCGCAACCCGATGATCTATTATGGGTTTGTCGAGGCACGGGTTCATTTATGCGTAGACTCCTCCAGAAGATCCTGAGCGTAGCCCTGATGGGCATGATGCTGGCTACACCCCTTATGTTGAATGCACAAGGAAGGAAAGGCGGCAAGGGCGGCGGCGGCCGCGGCGCCGGAAGGAAGAAGGGTGGCTCGCGCAAAAAGGGCGGGAATTAGCAAAGTTCCGCCGGAATCCGAAATCGGGGCTGACGCCGATAGCGGCATCACCCAATTTCTGGCGCGTGCCGGAGTTTGATCCGGGTGCGAAGCAGGCGAATGGCCGGTTCCCGCGGACTCGCTGCTGCAGGCCCCGATCTCCCAGCCGCCGGCTATGGCTGCCTTAGGGGGCATAAGTGGCCCGCCACACAGTTCCGGACTCCCCAAAAACAGTCAGCCCAAATCACTCAGCCAATTTGACCCGCGAGGCTGCAATCGGATACACTGCGAGCGATTCCATCAGGAGGATTGCAAGTGGCTAATCGTGTATTCAGGATGCTGGCGCTATGCGTGGGAGCCGCGCTGGCTTGGATGCCGGCTTCGGCGCAGCGGCGGGGCGGCGGTGGAGCAGCCACGCCCCAGAATCTGGAGTTCCGGTTCATGGGGCCGGCGGCGGGAAATCGGATCTCGGCCGCCTCGGGAGTACCCGGCGACCCCAGCACTTATTACGCGGGCGCGGCTTCTGGCGGCGTTTGGAAATCCTCGGACGGCGGGGCGCATTTTGCGCCGGTGTTCGATAGCCAGCCGGTGCAGGCCATCGGCGCGCTGGCGGTGGCGTCCTCCGACCCCAAGGTGGTGTGGGCCGGGACCGGCGAGGCCTGGGCCATCCGCGATAGCGACATGATGGGAAACGGGGTCTATAAATCCAGCGATGCCGGGCAGACCTGGAACCACATGGGGCTGGAGGAGACCGGGCGGATCGCGCGCATCCTGATCCATCCCACCAATCCCGATATCGTTTATGTGTGTGCCGCGGGGCGTCTCACCGGGCCGCAGCAGGAGCGCGGCGTGTTCAAGACCACGGATGGCGGCAAGACGTGGCAGCGCTCGCTATTTGTGAGTCCCAATGCCGGCTGCTCTGGCCTCACTATGGACGCGCACGACCCTAACACGCTGTTCGCGGGCACGTGGGAGGTGGTGATGCACACCTACGCCATGCTGAGCGGCGGACCGGGCAGCGGCGTGTACGTGACGCACGATGGCGGCGGGCAGTGGAGCAAGATCGAAGGCCACGGCATGCCCAAGCCGCCCGTGGGCAAGGTGGACGTGGCGGTGGCGCCGGGGAATTCCAAGCGCGTGTATGCGCTGATCCAGACGGCCGACCAGGGATCCATCTGGCGGTCGGACGACGGCGGGGTGAACTGGACCAACGGAAGCTGGCAGCGCGCGCTGATCGGCCGCGCGGGGTACTACATTCACCTGGCGGTATCGCCTTCGAACCCGGATGAGGTGCTGGTGGCCAACAGCAGCTTCTGGCTCTCTACGGATGGCGGTAAATCGTTCCGCACAACGCAGTGGGGCGGCGATACGCACGATATCTGGATGGACCCCAAGGACGGCAAGCGCATCATCGTGACTCACGATGGCGGCATGTTCGTCACCAACGACCACGGCACCACTTCTCTCCGCGTGACGCTGCCGATCGGGCAGATGTACCACGTGGCGGTGGATAACGACGTGCCGTACAAGATCTATGGGAACATGCAGGACGATGGCACCATGCGCGGTCTGAGCACCACGCAGGAAGCCGGCCCCAATGTGCCCGGCCAGGCGACCGGCGGGCGTGGCGGGTTCGGCGGCGGCGGTTTTGGCGGGCGCGGCGGGTTCGGCGGCGTGGGACCGTGGGAGCACAACCTGGGCGGCTGCGAATCGGGCTTCACGCTGCCGGATGTGACGGACACCAATATCGTGTGGGCCTCCTGTTACGGCAACGAGGTGACGCGCTACGACGACAAGACCAAGGTGGCGCGCTCGGTGAGCCCGTGGCTGCACACGCTGGATTCGCCGCCCGATAAGCCCAAGTACCGCTGCCACTGGACCGCGCCCCTGGCTATCGATCCGTTCGACCATAACGTGGTGTACTACGGCTGCCAGATGATTCTGCGCACCACCAACGGCGGCGTGAGTTGGATCGAGCTGAGCCCCGATCTTTCCACCAAAGACCCCAACCGCGTCATTTCCTCGGGCGGCATCGTGGGCGACAACCTGGGCCAGTTCTACGGCGAGGTGGTGTTTTCGATTGCGCCCTCGGAGGTGCAGAAAGGCCTCATCTGGGCGGGCACCAACGATGGCAAGGTGTGGTACACGTCCGACGCGGGAAAGACCTGGAACGACGTAACCAAGAATATCGCGGGCCTGCCGGCATGGGGCGTGGTGTCGAAGATCGAGCCGTCGCATTTCGACGCCGCCACGGCGTATATCTCGGTGGATTTCCATTTGATGGACAACCGCGATCCGTGGGTGTATAAGACCGGCGATTTCGGCAAGACCTGGACTAAGATCACCGGTAACCTGCCGCGCGGACCGCTGGCTTACGCGCGGGCAATCGCCGAGAACCCGAATAAGAAGGGCATGTTATTCGTGGGCACCGGCAACGAGTTATATTACTCGATGGATGACGGCGCCACTTATAAGCCGCTGCAGCAGGGGATGCCGCACGCGCCGGTTTCGTGGATCGTGGTGCAGAAGCAGGCCCATGATCTGGTGGTTTCGACTTACGGCCGCGGCCTTTACATCATGGAGGACCTTACACCGCTGGAGCAGGGCGTCATGGAGCCTACGGCGACCGCGGCGGTGCAGTTGATTGCGCCGCGTCCGGCTTACCGGATGATCCGCGGCGGGGAGGCGCTGCTGAGTTACATGGCCAAGGAGGCGCCCAAGGGTCCGGCGGAGGTGGAGATCCACGATAGCACCGGGGCGCTGGTGCGCAAGCTGGGGCCGCTCACGGGCCACGTGGGCCTCAACCGGTTCAATTGGGACATGCACTACGAGCCGCCGCGGCTGGTGGCGCTCAAGACCACTCCGCCCGAGGACCCGCACATCTGGGAGGAGCCGCGATTCCAGAACGCCGACAGCCGTCCGATTACACACTGGGGCCTGGCGCAGGCTGAGATCGGCCCCATCGTGGGCCCTGGGAAGTACACGGTGAAGCTGACGGTCGACGGCCAGAGTTACACGCAACCGTTTGAAGTGCGGCGCAATCCTGACAGCCACGGGACGGAATCGGAGCTGCAATCGTCGACGCGGCTGCAGCTCAAGGTGCGCGACGACATCACGGCGGTCTCCGATATGACGAACCAGATCGAGTGGATGCGCAAGCAGCTCGAAGACCAGCAGAAGACCGTGGCGGGCCGCGCCGAGCTGATCAAGCTGATGGACACCATCGACACGCGGCTGAAGGACGTCGAGTACCGGCTGATCACGCGCGCCGACGCGCTGAGTGACGATAAGTACTTCCAGGAATCGTACAACCTGTACCAGAATTTCATCTGGCTGAACGGGGAGATAGGGACCGGGGCCGGAGATGTGGCGGGATCGGGCGATTGGGGGCAGACGGAAACCGCCATCGGCCTGGTGCTGGATCTGGAGCGCCAGTTGGCGGTGGTCAAGGGGCAGTACACGACCGTCATGGACAAGGACGTTCCGGCTTACAACGCGCAGATCAAGAACGCCGGGCTGAAGGCGCTGGAGACCACCGGCGCGCCGCCGCCACCGCCGCGGACGGGCGGCCGCGGGGGCGGCGGGCAGTAAGTGGGGGAGTAAGTGGACGCCATCGAGCCGGCTCGCTACACGTGCTACCGCGCGGCGGGGCCGATCGAGATCGATGGCAAGCTGGATGAGCCGTCGTGGCGGCACGCGCCCAAGTCGACGCCCTTCGTGGACATCGTGACGGGCGCGCCGGCCTGGTTCGATACGCGCGTGGCGCTGGTGTGGGACGACCGCAACCTGTACTTCGGCTTCTGGGTGGAAGAGACCGACGTGTGGGGCACCCTCACGGCGCGCGATTCCAGGATCTGGGAAGAGAACGACGTGGAGGTGTTCATTGCGGGACAGGACGCCTACTACGAATTCGAGATCAACGCGCTGAACACGGTGTATGAGGTGTTCTGGATTTGGAAGGACATTCTCAAGCCGGGATCGGTGTACTTCGGGCGGCCGGAGTTCGACCCCACGGCGCAGCGGACGATGGTGCTGGACGGCGTGGGCGGCCACGTGCATGAGCGCGGCGAGCGGTGGGGCTTTCTCGACTGGGACTTCCCCGGGATGCGCAGCGCCGTGCACGTGGATGGCGTGGTGAACCGCCGCACCAACACCGACCGCGGCTGGACGGTGGAGCTGGCGTTCCCGTGGAAGGGGCTGGCGGACCTGGCCGATGGCCGCGCCCTGCCGCCCAATGACGGCGACGTGTGGCGGATCGACTGCTCGCGGTTCGAGAAGATCGGACGGCAGCGCGAGGCGCTGGACCCATGCGTGGGCTGGACCTGGAACCGGCACGGGCACTACGATTCGCACATCCCGGAGG
>JBKQPR010000306.1:0-12538 GCA_052144935.1 Bryobacteraceae bacterium | reverse complement strand
CCCGACTGGCGTCAAGCCCTCAAAAGCGGAACTCAGCCAACTCTCCATTCGTCAGAAACGTGTTCTGCCAAAATGGAACTACACCATCTCGCCGCAAATGTGAAATAGTTTTTGGGCGGCTGCTTAGTAGGCCGGGATCGGAACTCATTGTTCACCTCTATCTGTAAGCCACAAATCGAACCTTCGCGGCCTGAGCCCCCATTTGGCTGGCGCGGGCATTCCCTTGTGGAAATCGAATCTCATCCGCCATCGCCACCGTCGCCACCATCGCCACCACCACCGCCGTCACCACCGTCGCCGCCATCGCCGCCACCGTCTCCGCTGCCGCCGTCTCCACCGCCGCCATCGCCGCCGCCGTCTCCGCTATAACCGCCGTCACCGGTATCGACGCAGCTCGCGAATGAGCCACCCTGCAGCGAAAAGAATATATTCCCCTGAGTCGAGTAACTACCGGTAACCCAGGCCTCAATCGGAACGTCTCCTTGGCCAAGGCCGGCTGGAACGATCAGGTTGACCTGATAAAGACCGGCGCTTGACAGCCCCACGAAGAGCGGCGTCACGACCTTGTTATTGATGTAAAGCGTGAACGGTTCGGTAATCGGCGCAGCGCCTGAAAACACTTTTCCGGCCGGGACTGCGGGAGCCGTCGGCCCGAACCCGACGCCGAAAAGCTCAACCAGGTCGCCCGCTTGTGCTCCGACCGTGCGATAGCCAAAGCAATCCCCGTCCGGGCCCAGGATATCGTACGCTCCATTCCCGTAAGCTCCCAAACCGTTTGACCTGACAATAATGGCAGTCACATGATGTGCATCGAGCAGTTCGAAGGCCGGCGAATACGGGTTTAGTGCAACGGTCGACGCCGCCGTGCCGGCGCCGGTCGTAACCACCACGGGCACTACGCCCGCGGCCGTATCATCCGGCGCCTGCAGGTTGATCTGCCCGGGACTGACATAGGAAAGATACGCAGGTTTCCCATTTATGGTGACGCTGGTGCCGCCGAGGGACATGGGGAACTCGCCGTTCCAGACCGCCGTTCCCGCCGCGAGGTTGGTCCCATAAATCGATACCCAAGCGCCCGGCTGGATGATGTTTACGGCACCGTAGAGAGGAACGACGCCACCGGGCGAGATGGCGGGCGTCAACACCTGAGCCGCTGGAACACCTCCCAGAGCCGCAGCCGCGGCGAATAGGCTGGAATTCCGGCCGGCCATCGCCAACCTGGCAGACCGGAGCAACGGCTCGTCCTGCGAACTCGCGAAAGGCCGTGGGGCCGCCAGCAGTCCAGGATTGGTCGCCATAGCCATGGCCGACCCGGTCACCGCCGCATACCGCTGCCATCGGGCCACACGGCTTTTCCCTGCCTTGGCAAGGTTAGCCTCCAGGCGATCAAGTCGCGGCGCGTTCACAAAACACCTCTCGAGACAACCGATTCGCTGAACGGAAATCCAACTTGCATTGGCGCCACTACGAAGGCCCTCCAATAGCCAGCCTCAGGATAAATCTTCAAGGGCTGAAGCGATATCCCCTGTAGGGGCTATTTTTCGAGTTTAGTCGCAGTAGCCGCGGAGGGTGGGGTGGGCCGAACGGCGCCGGCGTCGGGTCCTGTCCGCGAGAAGGCGAAAAGCTCGTTTACATACGTTAAGGCATAAAAATCGCCCGTCGTGGCATTGTACGCGAGCGCATTGGTGATGGCATCGGGAAGTTGATGCGTACCTGTGATTTCATCCGTGGCGGGGTCAATCTCATAAACCATCCCGTTACATGCGCCAAAATAGATCTTTCCCTGCAGCAGTCGCGGAGGGCCGAAAATCTTGGATGCGGCGAAGATCGTTGTCCTAACCGCGCGGCGTTCCAGATCGAGGACGTAAAGGTGCTTGTCGGTCGACCCGATATAGGCCTTATCCTCCGCAACCAGAGGAACGGTATAGATCGTGTTATCCGTTTTAACCGACCAAACCTCTTTTCCGTTCTCAACATCAATGATATAGATCCACCCGTCCGCGCAACCGGTGACGAGATGGTTCCGCTTCCGGTCGAAAGCCGGAGCGTGGCGGATCGAGCCTTTCTGGCCGCCCTCGCCCCTGGTCTCAAACCGCCAGCGCATCGCGCCGGTTGGCGCGTCAAACAGGAACATCTCGTTGTCGTTGCTGCCACAGGCCACCAGTTGCCTTTCGGGCCAGTAGGCGGGAGAGGCATGAGTGCAGCGTTTTGTCATATGCTCCCAGACCTTCTCGCCGTTCTCCAGTTTCAGTGCGGCAATGCTGCCGCGCTTTCCTTCGACAGCGAATTCCAGCCCGATAAAGAGATACCCCAGTTGGGGCGCGAGCGCGGGCGACGAGCCTACCCAGTCCGCCTCGGTGAAGCGCCACACTTCCCGGCCGGTTACAGCATCGAGGCAATAAACGTTTCCGTCATAGCTGCCAAAGTAAACTCTGCCGTCGTGAAGCGCCGGGCTGGACCAGAGATTCTTGTGCCCCTTGGCATTGACCGTGAACTTCCACACCACCGATCCGTCGCGAGCATCGAGACACCAGAAAACGCCGCCATCGCTGCCGAAGAAAACCCGCTCGCCGTCGGTGGCCGGAAAGGACTTCGGAACGCGATGAAAGAAATTGGGGTCCGGCGAGGCGAAGCGCCATCGATTGTGGAACGTCGCCATCGGCCGCGGTGGCGGGTCTTGCAGGGCAAGGCCTAATTCGGCGAGGCGGAACGGCGCGAAAACAGATACGCCATGCCTCTGCCGCCAAAGCTCGCCTTGCGGGCTCTCGTAATCGATCAGTACGTAGGCGAACGCGATGATCTTGTTTTCCTGTTCCAGCACAACCCGCGCCTTTTCCATGCTGGCGCCCGAATTCAGTACGTCGTCGACAATTACGATAGGCGCGCCGTTCAGCGCTCCCTCGATCGAACTGCCTGTGCCGTAAGTTTTGCGCTCCTTACGCAGGATGAAGCCGTTTACGGGAGTTCCGCGCGACAACGATTTCATGAGGATGGCGGTAAGAAGCGGAATCGCGGCGGCCTCCAGCCCGCCAACCTGAAAGGGCATGCGGCCGGCGCATTCCTGCCAGAACAGCTCGGCGGCGGCGTCCAGCGGCTTGGCATCCATGAATAACCGCCGGAAATCGATGAGCCAGCGGTTGCTCGCGCCCTTCGGTGAAATCAGCCGCTGATTTTCTGCGCGCAGAATCGCGCGTTCGCGGATGGCCGATGAAACGATGTCTCGCGGGGCGGAGGGAGCGGGCGTGTACTCCGCCGGTCCGCCCGCCGGCGTAAGCTCCGGTGCGGCAGATTCGGGAGACTTCACGGGATCGGGAGGAAGAAAAACCGGATTGACCGCCAGATCGCTGTAATCCCCTGGCAGTAAGTCGAATATGTAATGAATGCGCCAGTCGCCGGATTCGTTGCAGGACTCGTGATACTGCTTGTTGTCGAACCACCACAGCTCTCCCTCCTGCATGCGCACCTGTTCCCCGCCGCTCATCAGCACGCTTCCCGTGGAACTGTGCAGCACGAGGTGGAAGCGGTCGCGGAGAAAATAATACGACCCTTCGTCGATATGGCGAAAGACCTGCGATCTGGGCTTGAGGCGCACGATCGTGGCGCGCGACAATTGGCAGTTCATTTCCCCGGCGAACTCCGTCATGAAGGCCAGAGCTCTTGGAAAATCTTTCGCTACGGAGGTGAGGCGACTCTCCTGGTTCTCGTTGAGGGGCAGATCGGGCCGATGAACGGCGGTCCTCAGAAAAATCGTGTTGGTATCCCGCTGGACTCGAATCTTGTTCTGGCGGCCGGTATCGAGCAGCCAAGCCTCTTCTCGCAGGCGAACTTCTTCCAGCAAAGGAGCGACATCGATACCGGAACGGATGAGCTTGAAGTATTTCATGAGGCGTTCCCGATCTCCCGCCGTCCAGTTTGCTGGCGCGGGGGGCTACCGCCGTGGACGCACCGCGGTGACTTCGATCTCCACCCGTCCCCAGGGTTGCACCAGGGCGGCTACCTGGACGGTGGCGCGGACCGGTTTGTTGGGCTGTTCCGGCGTGCCGAAGAACCGATCATAGGCCTCATTCATGCCGTCGAAATCGAGCTTGCCGCCTTTGGCCGGGTCGGCCGTCATGAAGACGTGCATCTGTACCAGGTCGCCCATGGTGAGGCCCTGCTCCTTGAGGAGCGCCTGAATCTTGGTCAGCATGTTGAGGGTCTGCGTCTTGGTGTCGCCATATACGGCGGGCTTGCTTCGGGCGGCGTCCTCGGGGGTGACTGGGGAGGCCATCTGTCCGGCCAGGTACAACGTGTCGCCGGCCCAAATGGCGGAGGCGAAGCGCACGCGGGCGCCCGTGTCCGCCGGCACGATCCGCTTGACCGGGAGGCCCTGCTGGGCGGAAAGCGCGCCTGTCAGGCCGGCGGCCAGCGCCGCGGTGGCGATCCAATTCACATGCATGGGAGTGCTCCTTTCGCTTGCGATTCCCCGACTATAACAAATAAGACGTTGAGTTGGGTGTGTTTTAGGTTGCCGTGTATCTCTTCACGGCTTCTACGGTTTCTAAACTACTCAAGCGGCGCTTGGCCATCGTCGCGTTTGCATGCGCCTTTCCAGCATACACTCCGCCGCGCCGCGCCGCCCCACACGCTATACTAATGGGTCCATGCAGTGGACGCTCCCGCCGCCCGGTATCGAAGTGATCTTACTTACTTTGGTCGTCGGCGCGGCCATATACGATGTACGATACCGGCGTATACCCAATTGGCTAACCCTGTCAGGCGTCCTGGCGGGCATCGCCATGAACACGTTTCTTTACTGGGACAGCCCGCAACGATGGTACGGGTGCATCTTTGCCTTGAAGGGCCTGGGCCTCGGGTTTGGCCTTTACCTGCTCCTCTACGCGCTGCGCGCCATGGGCGCGGGCGACGTCAAACTGATGGCCGCGGTCGGCGCCATGGTCGGATGGGAGGACTGGTTCGGCATCTTCATCGTCACCGCCATCGTGGGCGGCATCATGGCCGTGATTCTCTCGATCGTCAAGAAGCGTCTGGGGAAGACCTTCTGGAACGTGGGCTTCATCCTCAACGAAATGAAGCAAGGCCGCCCCGCCTATGTGCAGCGCGAAGAACTGGATGTCCGGAACCCTAAATCGGTGGGCCTGCCGCACGGCGCCGTAATCGCCATTGGCACTCTGTTCTTCCTCGCGGTAAGCTTGCATTTCGCAAGGTGAACGCATTGCCCATTCTCGACCGTTTCAAACTGGATGGCAAAACCGCCCTGGTCACCGGCGCCCGCCGGGGCATCGGGATGGCCATGGCCGTGGCGTTGGCGGAAGCCGGCGCGGATATCATCGGCACCAGCGCCACGCTGGAGGACTCCGGCAGCCAAGTGCAACAAGCCGTGGAAGCGCCCGGCCGCCGCTTTTGGGGTTACGCCTGCGACCTGGCCGACCGGGCCGCGCTGTATGGCTTCATCGAAAAAGTGAAGCGCGAGTGCCCGCCCGTGGATATCCTGGTCAACAATGGCGGCTCGGTTCTGCGCAAGCCGGCCGCCGAGCACCCCGACGAGTATTGGGACAGGATCCTCGAGGTGGATCTCAGCGCGCAGTTCGTGCTGGCGCGCGAGTTCGGCCGCGAGATGCTGGCGCGCGGCGGCGGAAAGATCGTCTTCACGGCTTCTCTGCTGAGCTTTCAGGGCGGCATCACGGTTCCCGGATATGCCGCCGCCAAAGGGGGCGTGGCGCAGCTTACCAAAGCGCTGGCCAATGAGTGGGCCGGCCGCAACGTGCAGGTGAACGCGATCGCGCCGGGCTACATCTCGACCGACAACACCACCGCCCTGCGCGCCGACGCGGCCCGCTATGCCGCGATTCTGGCGCGCATTCCCGCCGGACGCTGGGGCGACGCCGCGGATCTCGCCGGAGCGGTGGTCTATTTGGCCTCCCCGGCCTCCGACTATGTCAGCGGAACCATCCTGACGGTGGATGGCGGCTGGATGGGGCGCTAGGTGAGATTGCCAGGCGCGTTGCCCGGAGAGCCGACCGCCGATTCTTGCATCCCCCGCCGCCCCTGGCGCGTTCTATCGCTTATGAAACTCCTCCGGCCGTGGGGATCTGTGTGGCTTTTTGCGAGCCTGGCCGCCTCCGCCCAAACCCCGTTTCGGGTGGACGTGCATCTGGTGAACGTGGGCTTCTCGGTTCGCGATGCCCAAGGCAAGCTGGTGACCGGGCTCGACCAGGAGAATTTCGAAGTTTTCGAGGATGGCGTGCCGCAGAAGATCGCCTTCTTCGCCGCCTCCGCCGATGTACCGCTGAACCTGGGCCTGATCGTCGACGTGAGCGGCAGCCAGGAGTCCTTCGTCAAGCAGCATCGCAAGGACCTGGAGACGTTTCTGAAAACCACCCTGGGCAGCCAGGATCGCGCCTTTCTGGTGTGTTTCGGCAACCGCCTCCGGCTGGTACACGATTACTCTTCCTCGGCCGCGGAACTCTCCGAGGCGCTGGCCGATTTCCACCGCGGCCCGGCGCTCCAGCAGAAGGGCAAAGCGAGCGAAAAAGCGTACGCCCTGTACCCCGATTTGGGACCGCGCGAATTCGCGGATTCTGGGCACCGCCTTCTACGATGCGATCTATTACTCGATCGGCGAAAGGCTGGCCGGCGCCCAGCGGGGGCGCAGAGCCCTGATCCTGTTTTCCGACGGCGAGGATAACTCCAGCGCGCACCATATGCTGGACGCCATCGAAGCCGCCCAATCCAGCGACGTGCTGCTGTTCGCGGTGCGTTATACGGACGCCCCCCGCGGCCGCCTCAACGCCCGCAATAAATACGGCATCAGCGTGATGGAGCGGATCGCCCGCGAAACCGGCGGCGCCGATTACGACGCCCACACCGGGCCCGGAGGGCACCCCCTGGTGGATGACTTCCGGCAGATCGGCGAGCAGTTGCGCGGCTCCTATGAGTTGGCCTTCCACTCGACCAACAGTGTGAGCGACCAGACGTTCCGCAAGATCTCGATCCGCGTGAAGCAGCCCGGCCTGACGGTGCGCGCCAAAACCGGGTATTACTCGCACGATTAATTTCGCTTCAGCGGCGCAACATCGCCGGCCCCGGTGGGTTCAGTCTAGCGAAAGAAGGATATTCAACCCGCCGGAACAGGGGTCCGGCGGGCAGCCCACCAAACATCCGCCTTTGAGGGCAGACGCGCCCCAAGTGAAAGCGCGCGCCTGCCCACCCGCAGCCGCTTCAAGCTGCAGCGGAATTGAGGTCAAGGAGCGCCGGGCCGGAACGAGCCATCGGGTCCCGTAAACTCGTCGCTCCAGACCAGTCGCCAGCCGTCCTGCGCGAAGGCGGGAAAGGCGGCCGGGAAAGCCAGAAAGGCGGAAAAGCCGAGCAGCGGCCGTGCGCGATAGAGACACTTATTCCTCCCGAAGAGCCGATGCGGGGTCGATGCGCGCGGCGCGCCGGGCCGGCGGCGTGGCAACCGCGGCGGCGCACAGACAGACGAAAACGATCGCCAGAATCAACGAAAGCGGATCGAGCGGGCGCACACCGTAGAGCAGGTGCCCGGTCAGCCGCAGCAGGAGCGCCGAGGCCGCCAGGCCCGCGGCCAGGCCCAGCGACACCGCCAGGGCGATCGGCGAACAGACCGCCCGCACGATGTGGCCGGAGCGCGCGCCCACCGCCACGCGGATGCCGATCTCGCGTCGGCGCTGCTCCACCGAGTACGCCAGCGATCCATACAGGCCGATGCCCGCCAGCAACACCGCCGCGCCGCCGAAGAAAGCCGAGAGGATCGCCACCAGGCGCTCCTGCCAGAGGGAAGTTTCCACCTCCCGATCGAGCGTTAGCGTCTCCACCAGTGGCACGGCGGGATCGAGTGCGGCCAGCGTCTGCCGCACCGCGCCGGCGATTCCCTGGGGCGCGCCGTGGGTGCGCACGTAGAGCAGCGAGCCTGCGGGGATTTGAGAGTCCGCCATGGTTGTGTACATGGTGGGCGGGTCGGGTTCACGCAGGGAGCGGTACTTGGCGGTGGCTACCACTCCGACGATCGCGAAGTTGGGCGTGTGCTTGCCATCGGTTCCCTGGACCAGAAATTTGCCGACGGCGTTCTCGCCGGGAAAGAAGGCCGCCGCGAACGCGCGGTTCACCACGATGGGGCGGGGCTTGAGGTCCCGTGGGGCACCCGGGGCGGCGTCCTCTTCGGTGAGATCGCGGCCCGCCACGAGCGCGATTCCCATGGTGCCGAAGTAGCCCGGCGACACCTGGTTGGTGCTGGTGTTGAGAAAAGTATTGGAGGGCAGCGTGACGCCTTCGGGCGCGAGCGTCATTTTCATACCCACGCCGCGCATTACACCGCGTCCGGCGAAAGCCACCGACGCGACGCCCGGCAGCGCAACCACCCGTTCCTTGAGCGCGCGGTAGAAGGCCGCGGTCTGCTGGGCCGTGTAACCCGCGGCGTCCGGCTCGGACGTGAATTCGATTATGTGGGCGCGGTCGAATCCGGGATCCAGATGCTCCAGGTTAGAGAAGGTGCGCAGCATCAGGGCGGCCGCGGAGAGCAGCACCACGCCGAAAGCTACCTGCACCACCACCGGCGCCAGGGCAGGGCCCAGAGGGCGCCCCGTGGCATGAACCTGCCCGCGGGCGGCCTTCAACTCCATGGCTAGCGAAACGCGCGTGGCGTGCCAGGCGGGCAGCAATCCGAAAAACAGCACGCAGGAGCCCGTCAGGATGGCGGCGAACGCCAGCACGCGCAGGTCGGGCGAGATGCCGAGGATCAGCGGACTGCTCACCTGCCCTAAATCGCGGGGCGTCGGCAACAGCCCCAACAATGCTGGCGCCAGCGCGTAGGCCAGGGCGGCGCCCAGCGCGGCGGCGGGGAGAGCCAACAGCAGGTGCTCCGTCAACAACTGCCCGATCAGTTGCCGGCGGCTCGCGCCGACGGCCAGGCGGATGCCCATCTCTTTGCGGCGCTGGTTGGCCTTGGCCAGCAGCAGGCCGGCCACATTCGCGCATACCGCCGCCAGCAGCAACGCCACACCTCCCAGCAGCAGGCGCAGCGCGCGCGCGAACTGATCGCGGAGCTGCGAATCTCCATGCCCAATGGGCGCCAGCGCGAGCCGGGTTTCGCGGATCTCTCGCAACTCCTCATCGAGAGGGGGCCCGAGAGCCGGGTCTTTCCGCCTGGCGGCCGCCTGGCGGAGCAGCCATTCGTTCGCGCGCTGAAGATCGGGCAGAAGCGCCGTGGCTGCCCGCGCGGGCGAGACACCCGGCCCGAGGCGCAGCAGGATCTGGAAGCTCTGGGCGCCGGGGCCGGGATCGGTGACAGCTTGCCCGTGCAGCAGCGGCGCGGCGGAGATGGGCAGGCGCACGTCGGGAGCGCGATCGATATCCGAGCTGTGGAACTCGCGCGGCAGCACGCCCACAACCAGAAACGGCGTGTCCTTCAGGCGTATCGTCCGGCCGATCGCGGCGCGGTTGCCCGCGAATTCCGATTGCCAGAACTGGAAGCTGAGCACCGCCGGGGTGCCCTCCGGGCCCGTGCCGGTGGCCTCCGCGTCAGCCTCATTCAGCACCCGGCCGGCGTAAGCATCCACGCCCAGGTCCGTGAAGTAATTGGGCGAGACCATCTGGGTCCGCACCAGCCGCACCGAGTTGCCGGCGCGCAGAGGGAATACGTCCGCCTCATACCAGCCCTGTTCGGCAATCGCCGCCGCCACCAGCGGACTCTTCTTCACCACATCGCTATAGATTGGGTAAGGATTGAACGTATTGGGCCGGACCTGATGCGGGGCGATCTCCTGCAACATAAACAGGTTTTCAGGATCGCGCACGGGCAGCGGTTTGAGCAGCAGGACGTTGACCAGGCTGAAGACCAGGGTGTTGGCGCCGATACCGATTCCCAGCAGCAAAATCGCCAGCGCGCTGGTCGTCCGGTAGCGGCGCAACTGGCGCAGGCCGTAACAGACATCGCGCCACATAGGGGAATCATAACAGGGCTAAGCGACTGCCAGGAGATAACCGGTTCAATCGCCGCTGACCGGCTCCCGGGGCGCTCCGTAAGGGAGCGGTTGGCCGGATCTTTTTGCCGCGGCGCCGCCTGGCCGCCGGACGGCGCCCGCACGACAGGCTGAATGCCAGGCTGAATGCCTGTCCCACCGCCTACGCCGCGGTCAGCAGGATCGGCGCGCCCGCGGTGATCGCGACGGTGTGCTCGTAGTGCGCCGAAAGGCTGCCGTCGGCCGTGCGGACGGTCCAGCGGTCCTTTTCGAGCACGCCGCGCCCGCTGCCGGCGGCCAGGATCGGCTCGATGGTGATGACCAGCCCCTCGGTCAGCCGCGCGCGAAACCGCGGGTCGTGGTAGTTCGGCACGCTGGGCGGTTCGTGGATGGTGCGGCCTACGCCGTGTCCGCACAGCTCGCGCATCACCTGGAAGCCGCAGCGGTGCGTCTCCTGCTCCACGGCGCGGCCAATCTCGTAGACGCGGTTTCCGGCGCGCGCGGCCTTGGCCGCAAGCTGAAAGGCGCTCTCCGCGCAACGGGCCAGCGCACGGGCGGTAGCGCCGGTCTCGCCGACCAGCACGGTCACCGCGGCGTCGGCGTAGTAGCCGTCTTTCTCCGCCACCAGGTCGAGTTTCACCAGGTCGCCCGTCTGAACCACGCGGCTGCCGGGAATGCCGTGGATGGCTTCGTCGTTGAGGCTGATGCAGAGCGCTCCAGGGAATCCATAGACTTTGGGCGGCGCCGATTCCGCGCCGTGGTCCGCCAGCACGCGCGCCCCAATGGCGTCCAGCTCTGCCGTGGTGATGCCCGGGCGCACGGCCTCGGCGGTGCGGTCCAGCGCGCGGCGGACGATGCGTCCGATGGCGCGCAGCTTCTCGAAGTCGGTGCGATTGCGGATCGACATGGAGTTTATTGTGGCAGACTGGCGCCCGCCCCGGCGGTTTCTTGGGCGATTCGTTCAAAGCTCAGCTTAAGTCATACCGGCCGGGATCGTTTTGCCCGGCTTCTTACGGCCCCCTTCGGCAAGGGGTTTCGGCTATTCACTTCTCAGTTCCGGCCACCTCGTCAGGCGCCTGGGGCGCCCGGCGCCGGGCCGCCGCGGCGGCCGCCAGCGCCTTCCTCCAGATGCCCGACCACACGCCCACAATACGGCATATCATGGTGTATGAGAACGCTTGTGGACACCGCCAATTTGTCCTTTCCGCACCCAAACTTCGGTGACACGATTAACCGGAACGTGGTGCAATCGGAGATCGAAGGCGGTGTGCACTTAAATGACGTACCGCCGGACACCGTCCTCTGGGTTCAAACGAGAAACCACATCTACACCATCGTCCACCAGGGGTGGGGCCGGGCACTGATTTCCGGCCACCCTGAGTTCTGCCCCGATCCGGTTGAAGTGCAAATCCACGGCTCAACGTGGGGCGGTGCGATGATCATGACCAGGTACCTGGGTCGCGGCATGCACCTGGAATTTCAGCACCCCGTGCACCAAGTCATCATCACTTCCCCCATCGTAGACATTCGCGCTTCTGCTTGAGCGCCTGCAAACCTCAGGTTAAGGACCGCCGAAATCAGCCCTGCGAACCGCGGGCCGAGAGCGTCCTTCCGCGGGGCGGCGCCGGCCGGTGCGACGCCTTCAGTGGCGTGCTCCTGGTGCCGGCGGGCAGTCTGGTTGCCCTCGCGATAGACCGAACTGATGTACGCCGGGATCGGCGGCCAGGTTCGAGCTCCAAGCAACTCCTCGCGCGCGGGACGAGCGATCGAAAACGGCCAGCCGGGTCGCTTAAGGGTGCATAATGGTCCAGAGAGCCGGTCCAATTCTAACGGGAAAACGGATATCCACCGGGAGGAGCTGGATTGAGACGAAGACAACTTCTGATGGCCGCGTTCCTCGCTGGATTGCGCAGGCGCGCCGAACAACTGTACGCTCGGAGCCGCCCGAACATCCGGTGGTGCGTGAGCAGCTTCCTCTGGACTTCCACGCAGTGGCCGGATACCGGCACTTTGCACTACACGGAGATGCTCGACGTGATCCGCGACACCGGATTCGACGGGTTCCGGCTGACCGGCTGGCCGGCGGTGTTGAGCCGCATCGGGATGGACCTGTCGCAACTGGAGAAGGAACTGTCAAAGCGGAACCTTGACATCGCCACGCTGTCCTTCAACGGTCCCGCCGATGATCCTTCGAAATATGCCGAAATCGAAAAGTCGGCGCGGGAGGCCTGCCAGTTTCTCAAGAGATTCGGAGCCACCGAGCTGGTGACGTTCTCTCCACAGCGCGTCAACAAGGTACTGGAGCGGGAGCACATCCGCAGAGCGTGCCAGTTTTACAATCACCTGGGCGACGTGTGCGCGGAGTACGGAATCCGCACCGGCCTGCACAATCACTCTCAGGGCCAGCTCATCGAATCGCAGGATGAAATCGAACTGCTGCTCAACTGGACCGATCCAAAGAAGTTCCACTGGTGCCCGGACACCGTCCACCTGTATATGGCGAACTGCGACATCTTGGACTTATTCCGGAAGTATGCCCACCGGCTAATCTTCTTCGACCT
>JBKQPR010000305.1:0-9553 GCA_052144935.1 Bryobacteraceae bacterium | reverse complement strand
AATGATCGGTTTCCAGACGCAGCTTGAAATTGCGCAGGCGGTCGATGGCCAGAGCGGACGATTTAATCCCCTCGAAGGTGAAGTTGAGCGACTTGCGGTATGGCACCGAAGCCAGCAGGTAGCGTATGGCTTCCGGCTGGCACCCGCGGTCGAGCAGGTCGCGGAGGGTGTAGTAGTTGCCCAGCGACTTGGACATCTTCTGGCCCTCCACCATGAGGAACTCGGCGTGGAGCCAAAAGCGCGCGAAGGGTTTGCCGGTGAGCGATTCCGATTGCGCAATCTCGTTTTCGTGGTGCGGGAAGATCAGATCGACGCCGCCGGCGTGAATATCCAGCGTATCGCCCAGGTACTTGATGGCCATCACGGAGCACTCGATGTGCCATCCGGGGCGGCCGGGGCCGATGGCGGAAGGCCAGAACGGCTCGCCTTCCTTGGGCGCCTTCCACAGCGCGAAGTCGCGGGCGTCGGCCTTTTCGTATTCGTCCACGTCGACGCGCGCGCCCGCCTGGTTGCCGCTGAAATCGTTGTGCGAGAGCTTGCCATATCCGGGAAAGGTGGAAATGCGGAAGTACACCGAACCGTCGCTGGTGTAGGTGTGGTTCCCGGCGCCCAAGCGCTCGATGGCCCCGACCATGTCGCCGATGTGCTCGGTGGCGGGGACCAGGCGCTCGGGGCGCTCCAGCCGCAGAGTGGCGCAGTCCTCCAGAAACGCCTTGGTATAGATGCCGGTGTATTCCCCCAGCGTCTTGTGCTGGGCCACGGCATTGCGGATGATCTTGTCGTCCACGTCGGTGAGGTTCATGACGTGGTCGAGGCGGAATCCGCTGGCGCGCAGCCATTTGCGCAGGATGTCGAGGAAGGTGAAGGTCCGGAAGTTGCCGATATGGGCGTAATCGTAGACCGTGGGGCCGCAGGTATACATGCGGACGGTGTTGTCGCGCGCCGGCAAGAACTCCTCCACGCGCTGTGACAACGTGTTGTAGAAGCGTAGCGCCATGATGACGGGGAAGTTTCATCGTAGCAGAGGCGGCGCACACCACGCGAATGCCCGTGTTGTACTATAAATAGTTACTTCATGAAGGCTTTACTGGAATCGCTCCAGCCCGGTGAGAGGGATTGGGATCTCGCCCAGGCGATCGATCCCGCCCGGTTGCCCGCGCATATCGCCATCATCATGGACGGCAACGGCAGGTGGGCCGGCCGGCGGCGATTGCCGCGGGTTGCCGGCCACAAGGCCGGTATCGGTCCCGTCCGCTCGACCGTAGAAACCTGCGCGCGCCTGGGCGTGAAGGTTCTGACGCTATACGCCTTCTCCGTCGAAAACTGGAAGCGGCCGCGCGCCGAAGTCGAAACTCTGTGGCGCCTGCTGCGCTATTACCTCAAGCAGGAGCTTCCCGAACTTCAGAAGAACGATATCCGCTTGCAGGCCATCGGGCGGCTGGACGCGCTGCCCACGCAGGTCCGGAGAGAACTGGACGCCGCCGTGGAAGCCACCGCCGCCAACCGCGGCCTCGCGGTCAACCTAGCCATCAATTACGGCGGGCGCGCGGAGATTGTCGACGCCGTCAACGCGATTCTCGACATGGCCCGGCTCGACGGCAGCATCGGATCGCTGAAACTCGATGAGGACCTGATTGCCACCAGCCTCTACACCGCTTCCTGCCCCGATCCCGACCTGCTGATCCGCACTTCCGGTGAAATGCGCATCAGCAACTTCCTGCTCTGGCAGATCGCCTACTCGGAGCTGTACGTCACCGAAACGTTGTGGCCGGATTTCACGCGCACGGACCTGCTCGAGGCCGTGCTGGAATACCAGAAACGCGACCGCCGCTATGGCGGGCTCAGTGCGCCAGTCAACGGCGACGCCAAGGCCACGGACGAGACCTTCATCGCAGCACTCCGCTCGTCATGAAGCGGATTCTCACCGCGGCCACGCTAATTCCCATTGTCGTCTACGTAGTTTTGTGGGCCAACTTCTGGGCTTTTCTCGCCGTGCTGGCGACGGTGGCCGTTCTGTGCTACCGCGAATTCAACGGTGTGGCGGAGGCTTACGGTTTCGGCGCGCCCGGTCCGCTGGGCTATGGCGCCGGCCTGTTGCTGCTGGCCTGGCGGGAGGAGACCTGGCTGCTGATCGTCGGCCTGGCGCTCATCCTGCTGGCGCTGGCGATGCGCGGGGATGATCTGGCGAAATCGCTTCCGCGAGCGGCCCTGCTGCTGGCGGGCATCGTCTACATCTTTGGCTGCTGGAAGTGCGCCATACCCCTGCGCGAGCTGAATCCCCATTGGCTGATGTATGCGCTGCTGGTCAACTGGGTGGGCGATATGGGGGCATATTATGTGGGCCGGCGGTGGGGCCGTCACAAGATGGCGCCGCGGATCAGCCCGAACAAATCGTGGGAAGGGGCGGTGGCGTCGGTGGCGGCGTCGGTCCTGGTTGCCGGGGCGTACCTGTGGCACTTCGTGCCGGGGGTAGGGGTGGCGCAAGCCGTGGCGCTCACGGTGGCCGCCAACGCCGCGGGACAGCTTGGCGACCTGACGGAATCGGCCATCAAGCGCGGCGCCGGGGTGAAGGACAGCGGCGGGATTTTGCCCGGCCACGGCGGTTTCCTCGACCGGGTGGACAGCACGCTGTTTTCGCTGCCGCTGATTTACGCCTGGCTGAAGCTGGCGGGGTGAGGCGGACGCGATCGAGCACCGCCACGGCAGCGGTGCTCCGGAACGGCCCCCTGGTGGTTCAATTCCAGGATCATGCCGCCGAGGAACGGGTGCTCTGCCTGGGGCAAACGAACAGGGGCAGGCTGCTGGCGGTGGTGTATACCGAACGAGGCCAGGCGATCAGGGTGGTCACGACGTACCCTATGACACCCCGGCAGGAGGAGTTCTACTTCAGGAAGCGATAACCTATGGCGACCAAGAAGACGGCTCAAACGACCACAATTCCGAAGTTCAAGAGCGAAGCCGAAGAGGCGGCGTGGTGGGACGCCCACCCCGACTTCATCGTGGAGCAATTCGAGAAGGCAGCCAAGGAAGGGCGCTTGTTGCGAGGCATTCCGAAGTCCAAGAGCGTCACTATTCGGATACCCGTGAGGGACCTGGAGGCCGCCCAACGCCTCGCGGACCGCAAGGGTCTGCCGTACCAGACCTACATGAAGATGCTCCTGCATCAGGCCCTCGAGAAAGAGCGGCTGGCAGGGTAGTGGCTTCACAGGGCGAGACCCGGCGGCGCCGAGCCATCGTCCACGGACGGCCCGGCTTGGCCGTAGGCCGGGGTGAGCCGCGCCTCATCACGCGACTGTCCCCGGGTTTACAGGTGGATGATGCCGCGCTGGATGGCGGCGGTCGCGGCCTGCGTGCGGTCCTGGACACCCAGCTTGCTCAGGATGTTCTTCACGTGGTTTTTGACCGTGTGCTCGGCTATGTTCAGCTTGTACGCGATCTGCTTGTTCGCCAGGCCCCGCACGATCAGCTCCAATACCTGGACCTCGCGGGCGCTGAGATCGGGCCTCGGCAGTTGCGCCGCCAGCGATGCCGCCACCGCGGCCGGTAAGTAGGTGTGGCCCTCATTGACGGCGCGGATGGCCTTCAATAATTCATCGTGCAGGACGTCCTTCGTCAAGTACGCCAGCACCCCCGCCGTCAGGGCGCGGCGGATGTCTTCGTCGCCGCTGTAAGTGGTCAGGGCGATCATCCTCGCGGTGGGAAACTCCGCCCGGATGGCGGTGGCCGCTTCCACTCCTCCCATCCCCGGCATGCGCATGTCGAGCAGCGTCACATCGGGCCGGTGCTGGCGGAACAACTCGACGGCCTGATGGCCGTTGGAGGCCTCGGCCACCACCGTCATATCGGGCTGCATGTTGACGATGGTCGAGACGCCCACACGGGCCACCAGGTGATCTTCGGCTACCAGAATTCGAATCGGTTCGCTCACGGCAATGGCACCTTGACTTCCACTTCGGTTCCCTCTCCGGGATGGCTGTCCAGCCGCAGCTCGCCGCCCAGGCGCTCGGCGCGCTCGCGCATGCCCAGCACCCCGAAATGCCCTCCTCGCGAGGCAAACACGTCCCGCTGGTCGAAGCCTTGCCCGTTATCGATGATGCGCAGGTGGAGCTTGCGCGCCTCCATATGCAGCTTGATCCAAATCTGGCTGGCGCCGGCGTGCTTCAACACGTTGGTGACGGCTTCCTGGGCGATGCGCAGGAGGTGCTGCTCCATCTCCTGCGGCAGCGGCTTCCCGGCGCCCGAGACATCCACATTCACCGCCACGGGGGAGCCGGCTGTCCACATGCGGGTGCCGGATTGCAGGGCCGCGGCGAGGTCCTGGCCTTCCAGCGCGGAAGCCCTCAGGTCCATCACCGAGCGGCGCGCCTCGGTGAGGGAGTGGCGGGCCATGCGCCGCGCCAGGTCCAGGAACTTGCGCGCCGGGGTGGCTTCGTCGGGCATACACATGGCCACCGCATCGAGCTGCGAGGAGATGCCCACAAACCCCTGCGCCAGGGTGTCGTGAATCTCGCGGGCCAGCCGGGCGCGCTCCTCCAGAACCAAGGCGAAGCGATAGCGGATCTGGCGCAGCCGCAGTTGGTAGACCGCCCAAGCCGCGCACGCGAGGCCGGCGGCAAACAGCAGCCGGAACCAGGCCGTCTCATAGAAATGCGGGAGCACCACGAATGCGTAGGAGGCCTCGCTGACCGGACCGCCCGGCAATCCGGCGCGCACGGTGAACCGGTAGTTGCCATGGCGCAGGCTGTTATAGTTTTGCACCCTGCGGTTTCCCGCGTTCACCCAATCCGTATCCAGACCCTCCAGCCGGTAGGAGTATCGCACGCGCTCCGGTCCGCTCAACAACAGGCCGGTATAGCGGAACTGGATGCCCTCGATTTCGGGCCCCAGGCGGGCCGGATGCGTCAGGTCCACGCCCCGCCCGTCGGCCGCCAGATCCACCAGGCGCACGGCCGGAGCGCGCATCCTCTGCAACGGAGCCGCCGGATCGTACACGGCCAGGCCGAGGCTGGTGGTGAACCACAAGCGTCCGTCGGAGGTGCGGTGCCCGCCGCCGCCGATCGGATAACTGGGCGCGCACTGGGCGCTGCGCAGTCCGTCCTCCACGCCGTAATTGACCGGGTCGAGCGTGCGCCGGCGGCGCCCGGCGAACTCCTGCAACTGCTGCCTGTCGATGCGGCAAATGCCGCGCGAGGTGCTCAGCCACAAGGAGACGCCATCGTCTTCCACATCGGCCACGTTGTCGCTGAGGAGGCCATCGCGGGCGGTGAAGTGCGAGAAGCGGCCGTCCTTCATGGAGTTCAATCCGCCGTCGAATGTGCCGATCCACAGGGTGCCGGAAGAGTCCTGATAAATCGAGCGGATCTGGTCGCTGGAAAGCCCGTTGACGGTGGTGAACTGCTGGGACTCCTCGCCCCGAATGCGCCACAAGCCCTTACCGAAAGTGCCCGCCCAGATGGATCCGTCGCGGCCTTCGCACAGCGCTCCGATGGAGTTGTCGAGCGGCGGGAGACTGGCAATCACGAAACGCGCCTGGCCGCGTTCGAGCATCATCAGGCCGCCGCCGGTGGCCAGCCACAGCCGGCCGGACGAGTCCTCCAGGGCGTCGAACACGGCGGCCCGCGCCAGTGGATCGGGAGGAACGAAGGTTTGAAACCGGCCGTCGTGCATGCGCACCAGCCCGGCGCGCGAGCAGATCAGCAGATCGCCGCCGCGGGCCTCGCGAATGGAGAAGATCTCGCTCGCGGGCAGCCCGTCGCGGGGGGTGAACAGGCGCGGCGCGCCGGCGCCCGCAAACAGCAGCAACCCGCTATCGTGGAATCCCACCCAGACTCGCCCGGTATGGTCTTGAAAGACCGAATTGGGCTCGTCGCCGGGCAGCCCTTCGCTCTTGCCGTACACCGTAAGAAGATCGTCGCGCAGGCGGATCAAACCGCTGTTGGATCCCACCCACAGGCTGCCCTCGCGATCCTCGAAGAGGCAGCGCACCAGCTCCTGGCTGCCTTCGCCGTGCACGGCCGCAAAGCGGCCGCCCTCCAGGCGCGCCAGGCCCCCGTTGGTGCCCGCCCAGATAATGCCGTCGCGGTCTTCCCAGAGGGCCCGCACCAGGCTGTCGGGCAGCCCGTCGGCGGTATCGTACTTGCGCAGCTTGCCGGTGGGCGACAGTTCGATGATGCCCTTATTGCCGGCCGCCCAGACGTTGCCGTTATGGTCGGCCAGCAGCGTGGTGATGACTCCGCCGTTCAGCGCCTTGTTATCGAGCACCGGAACGAAGTGGTTCTCCTGCATCCTGCCGAGCGAGCCCAAGCCGCCGATCCACAGGTTGTGGCGGCGGTCCTCGCGGATGGAGCGGACGCTGGTGACCGGAAAATCCGAGCCCGGCGCGAAGTTGGTGAATTTACCGCTTTGAAAGCGGCTCAGCCAGGCGCCCGCCACCACCCACAGGGTGTCGTGATGGTCTTCATAGAGCGCCAGGATGCTGTTGTCGGGCAAGCCCTGCTGGGTGGTGTAGGTGCGAAACTGCTTGTCGTGGTACAAGGCGAGGCCGTTCGAAGTGCCGATCCACAGGGACCCATCCGCGGTGGCCGCCAGCGCCGTGATGGAATTGGCGGGAAGGTCGCCGTTGGCCTTGTCGAAGACCGCGAAATCGTAGCCATCGAAGCGCGCCAGGCCTTCATCGGTGCCCAGCCAGAGATAGCCATCGGTGGTTTGCGCGATGGCGCGGATGGTGTCCTGGGGCAGCCCGTGCTGCTGGGTCCAGACGGTTCGCGAATACTGCGTGAGGCTCTTGTGCGGGTCGAGCGCCCAAGCCGGGCGCGGCCATCCGCCCGAGAGAACCGCCGCAGCCAACCATAGGGCCCGGAAATGGCGTGCGCGAACTAGTTTCACGGTCTTAGTTACAGTATAAGCCGGGATTTTCCCCCTTTCTTAGCCCTCCCAGGAGGCGCCGACAATCCTTCACCTGGATCGCGGGAACCAGGGTTGTTTCTGGGGATTTAAGCCTGCCTGACCGCGGACTGATGCGAACGAGCTTGCCGGAATCGGCGTGTGTGGGACGCCGCCAATTGTCTTGGTCGCCTCGCGCAAGCCCGGAGCGCACCCATGCCGCGTGTCATGCAGATCATACTCCGGCCTTGGATTTCGGGCCGATAATAGGAACGTATGCGCCTGCTGGAAACGTGTCGAACGGGCATGGGGCTGTTTGTGCTCACTGCTCTTCTGGTCTTCCAGCCGGGGCGCGCATTCGAAGCCGGCATGTCCTTTACTGGAAGCCTGGAGCGAGTGGGAGACGAGTCCATCTCCGTCAAACTGGCCGATCGCACGGTCATTGACGCTATGCTTCCGAACACAGCGGCTCTGGGGGCATCGGCGATCGCTGCTCAATACAGCATGGGCGACGAGGTGGAAATCAGATGCAAGCCAATGCAGCCGGTTTGGGAGGCGGCTACGTCGAGGTTCCAGTCCCTGGAAGTCACTGCGCTCCGGTTTCTGCGACGGCCCTCGCCGGAGGAAGTGGCTAACCTGCTCGAAGCCAGACCCCGGGAGGGGAAGAACCTGCTTCAACGGCCACAGGCGGCTGTTTCCACGCCCCACCCGGCCGCCGACTCGGATGCCCGAGGCAGCCGGGAATTGGAACACGCGCGGCAGATCAATTTGGAATACGCGGCGAATATGCCCAATTTCGTGGCCGACGAAACTGCGAAGCGCTATAGGAGCACCACACGATCGCCGGGTTGGCGCCCTTACGATACCGTGGAAGCGGAGATCACTTTCCGGGAGCGTCGCGCGATCCGCCAGCAAATCCGAAGGAACGGGAAGCCCTGGGACCAGCCCTTCGATGCGCTTCCCGGCTTTAAATGGTACGAAGGCTTCGAAACCGAAATCAGCCCGCTGTTCGACCCGCAGTGCCCCACTACGATCGAATACCAGGGCCGTTCCAAATTGGGCGAACGGCAACTACTCGAGTACCGCTTCAGTTCGCCGGTGGATGGGTGCTTCCCATTCCTCTATTTCGCCTATCAACGATACAATCCCGCCAGAACCGGGCACATCTTCGTCGAAGACCCGGGCGGCAGCGTAATTCAGGTAGACGACGAAGCCGGTGGGTTCCCGGCGGATTTCGAGTTTGCCGGAAGGGAGGAACACATGTTCTGGGATTACGTGAAAATCGGCGAGAACTCCCACTTACTCCCCGTCCGCGCCAACTTCTTGGTTCTCTATTCCTCGGGTACCCGGTACCGCGTGGAAGTTGAGTACAAGAATCACCGCCACTTCGAGGCGTCGACGCACGTCACGTTCCACTAAGAAGCGCAACCCGGCGCCGAAATGGCCGCGGTGCTCTATTGCTGGGAAACAAACTTCTCGATCACGAACACAAAATGCTGCTGCGGCGGCGCTCCAGCAGGCGTGAGGGGTGAGAAGTCGATTTTCTTGGCGTCTTCCACGGCTGCCTGACTGTTCGGGTCCGACGGCTGTAATGCGTGCGCCTCGGCAAGATGTCCAGTGGGAGTCACCATCCCAAATACGCAAACCGGACGGAGTGTCACGGTCGAGTCAACCGGGCCCTGCCCTTGCACGCGCGACATTTTCGTCGCGGATGTCATCGCGACCGCCGGTCCTTTCGCCTTCATCGCATCGGTGGGGATAAACAGACCCGGATCGGCCGGGATCACTCCCCCCAGGCTCTTCACCGAGATCTTCGACACGACTCTGCCCGCTTCCGCGATCGTCACGCTTCGAGGCAGAATGTGGCCGCTGAGTTGAGGGGCGTTCGAGTAGTCGTAAACGGCGTAGAGACCGGGGACCTGCGAATGCACCTGCAGCAACCCGGATTGCGGTTCGATGCACTCCTCGGCTTCTTCCCAATCCCGTCCGGCCGGCAGCGCGGCATATCGGGAACGCGACAGCAGGAGGCAAGTCACCGTTGCGCCATGAAAGGTGGCCGCGGACGTTCGAATCGACCCACGATCAGCGTACTCTGGAGACTGAAGCGGGTCGAACAAGACTCCGCGCGCTTCCAGCAGCCGGAGGGGAACGGTGCTCGCGGTCCCGTCTCCGTAGATCTCACCGGCGGCGGCGATCCCGGTGGTCGTATATCCCGACGCGGCGGTAGCCGTCCAGCGGTGTCCTTGTCGCGGCGCGAACAGATCTTCCATCTCCCAGGCGCCGTCATAGTTCGTTTCGCCCTGCGAGTCCACCGTGAAACTTACCTTGAGATCGTAGGCCTGGCGGGCGCTTCGCAAAGCAAAATGACTTCGCGCACGGCCAAGAAGCTGAAGCGCCGCCTCCCGGCTTGCGGGCGTATTGGCTGCCTCGATCTGGCCGGTTGCCAGTTCCAGGGGATCGCGCGGAACGGGCGCGATCTTCGGCGCATTTTGGCCGAAAACCGTAAGAGGCAGACATCCCCACACGATCAACCACAACATTCCCCTTAGCGGCCGCCCAACAATAAAACAACATTCGACAAGCAGATTGGAATCATAATAAGTTCCTGTCCGACCATATGCTGGAATCCTGAAAGAGACCAGAATGCATTGGTAAACAGGTAGCAGGAGCC
>JBKQPR010000304.1:0-5073 GCA_052144935.1 Bryobacteraceae bacterium | reverse complement strand
GCACGCGTCCACGCAGACCGATGATGACTTGAACTTTCTTCCTCTTCTCGGTGTTCCTAATCCTGTTCCTAACAGTGGTCGATCCATCCGAGCGTTACTGGCCCACTCTTGCCAAGCGCCGACGCTGGCTGTAGTACGAAAGGTACTTCTACGATGGCGATCAAGCCTGGAATGTTGTCTAATGGTGGCGTCGGTAAGCGGCTTCTGAATGTTAAGGAGGCCGCCCAGTACCTGGGCCTGGAGGTGGACACGGTCTACAAGAAGGCCCGGCTCCGGGAGCTTCCTTGCGTAAAGGTGGGGCGTGCGTTGCGGTTCGACGTGAAGGCGCTGGAGCACTTTGTTGAACAGCACACAATCGAAACCATCGACTGAAAGGAGTACGCAGGGTGTCCATTCATAAAGTTGAAGAAGGAGTTTTCAAGATCCGGTGGCGGGAAGGAGGTAGGAACAAAAGCCTGAATGTTCATGGTTCCCACGAGTTGGCGAAGAAGATCCTTCGGAAAAGGCTCTCGGCCCGTGACGAAAACCGTCACCTCGATATCAAGCGGGAGGTGAATTTCCCGATGCCTGCGCTGATTGATCAATACTGGCAACAATACGCCAGCAGGAAAAAATCCGAGGATCGGGAGAGGAGTGTGTTGGAGGGCATCCGCCAACAGTTGGGTAGCCTATTCGTGCGGGAGGTTGAGGGCGCCGCCATTCAACGGTGGTATCAAGACCTCACCGCGGAGAAGGGCCTATCGGAGGGCACAGCGGTGCGGCACTTCAATGTCATGCATCACATGATGGGGAAGGCGGCTTCGATCTGGTCCAAGGAAACCGGAATCAACAAGAACCCGGCCGATGAGGTGGAGGTGAAGCGGCCGGATGACAGGCGGGAGCGGTACTTGGGAGTAGAGGAGATCCAGAATCTGAAAAAGGCGCTTGATGAGAAGATGTACCGGAAAGGCAGCGAGACCATCAACCAAACGTTCTTCCGGTTGAGGTTGATCGTTCTCGTTGCGCTGACAACCGGCATGCGGATCGCGGAGATCTTCGGCCTGCAGTGGAGCGATCTTCTGTACAAGGAGGAGTTGATCGCGGTCCGCGCGAAGTTGAAGGGCGGGAAGATCCGCTACACGCCCATGCCGCCGGAGCTCGCCACCGAATTCCGGCGGTACCCGGCGATCTTGGGTGAAGGGCGGATTTTTCCTCCGGAACCGGGGGCCAAGCGTGAACGGCAGAGAGTGGACAAGAGCTTCGAGACGGTGTTGGAACTGGCCGGCATCGAAGAATTCCGATTCCACGACCTACGGCACACGTTCGCCTCCTGGTACATGATGAACGGCGGGGATCTGTACGAACTCGCTAAAATCCTGGGGCATTCCAACATCAAAATGACGGAGCGTTACGCCAAACTCGCGAAGAGCCACATTGCGAGGACGGGTAGCACGGCGCGCGAGATATGGAGGCTAATGGAAGGAGAGAAGCGGGAACCAACTCAGGGAATTGTTTGAATGTTCCCTTATTGTTCCCTCGACTAAAACACTATGTTTCTGGCTGCTGATAAGTGCTTTAGAATGTGGTGGCCAGGGACGGAATCGAACCGCCGACGCCAGCCTTTTCAGGGCTGCGCTCTACCAGCTGAGCTACCTGGCCGGGGAAGTTTCAGTGTAGCAATCCGGTTACGCCTTCTGCAATGCTTCGAGCGCCGCGCCCGACGCACGCTCCACTTCCGCGTGCAGGCTATTGCCGTGCGCGTCCATGGTCACAATCGCCGCGAAGTTCTTTACCCTCAGATGCCACATCGCCTCCGGCACGCCGAACTCCAGCAGATGCACGCCCAACACTTGCTCCACGGCCCGCGCGTAGTATTGCGCCGCGCCGCCGATGCCGTTCAAATAAACCGCGCCGTACTCGTTCAGAGCGGCGAGCGTCTTCGGCCCCATGCCACCTTTGCCGATCACCGCCCTCACCCCGTACTTCCGAATCACCTCCGCCTGGTACGGTTCCTCGCGAATGCTGGTGGTCGGCCCAGCCGCCTTCACGCTCCACCTCTCGCCTTCCTTCAGCATCACCGGGCCGCAGTGGTACAGCACCGCGCCGTGCAAATCCACCGGCGGCGGATTCTTCATCAGCCAGGCGTGCACATTGTCACGTCCGGTGAACATTTCGCCGTCGAGCAGCACCACGTCGCCCACCTTGAGCGCGCGCATCTGCGGTTCGGTCAACGGCGGCGTCAGCACCACCTCGCGCCCGGTCAGTGGAAACCCTTCGCCGCGCGCCATCCGCTCCACGGTCCGCGCCGGGTCGCGATACAGCCACCGCGTGATCGCACCCGAGGCCGCGTCCAGCCGCACTCCCAGCCTGCGGAACGCCCAGCAGTCATAGGCCACCGAAACGAAGAAGCTCGCCGGCAGACGGTTGGCCGCTGTAATCTTGCATCCGATCAGCGAAGCCTTCCCGCCGAACCCCATGGCGCCCACCCCCAGCCGGTTGGCCTCCTCCATAATCTCGGATTCCAGCTCGGCCAGCTTGGGGTTCGGATTGACATCGTCCAGCGTGCGAAACAACTGCGCCTTGGCCAATTCGTAGCCGTGCGCGCGGTCGCTGCCGATGCAGACCCCCAACGCGCCCGGCGCGCAGCCCTGTCCCTGCGCCTGCCACACGGCGTGCAGAATGCACTTGCGCACGCCTTCCAGGTTGCGGTCGGCGCGGCCCAGGTGGTCCAGGTTGCACGGCACGGAGTATTGAATGTTCTTGTTTTCGCAGCCGCCGCCCTTCAAAATCAGCTTCACTTCGATCTCGTCCTCTTCCCACTGTTCGAAGTGCACCACCGGAGTCTCTTCTCCCAGATTGTCGCCGCTGTTCTTGCCGGTGATCGAATCCACCGAGTTGGGCCGCAGCTTGCCGCGCCGCGTGGCCTCCGCCACCGCTTCCAGAATCGCGCCCCGAAATCGGATCTGGTTCGCGCCCACCGGCGTGTGCACTACAAACGTGGGCATGCCGGTGTCCTGGCAGATGGGGCCTTCGTCGTCCACCGCCATGTCGATATTCGACAGAATGATATCGAGCGCCTGCGAGGACTGCGTCCCCGGTGTTTCGGCGCCGGCCGCCAGCGACATGGCAGCGCGCACGTCGGGCGGAAGATTCGTGGAGGTCTGAGTGATCAGCTCCAGCAGACTACCGGACAGAAATTCCATAAACGTATCCGAAACCTCTATTCTAGCTTCAATCGCACGCCGGCCTGCATGCCGGGTTTGATAGACGAGAGCGTGCTGTGGAACTCCACAATCGCCTGATTGTCCTTGATCTCGCGGACCACTCCCGCCAAACCAGAGTCGGCCACGTCCGCGACCACCACCAGGGCAGCCTGCCCGGGCCGGATGCGCTTGAGCACGTCCGGGGGCGCCTCCACGGCTACCTCCAACTCTTCGGGGTGGCCTTTGGGGTGCCCTCCGGGCCCGGTGGCAATTTCGAACATCGCGCCGCCCTCCTCCACGCTTTTGCCCACCTCGGCGTTCGACGCCGCCAGGAACCCATCCACGGGCGAGCGCACTTCGGCCGCGGCGAACGCCAGTTGCGCCGTTTCCGACTCCGCCGTCCGGTCCGCCAACACCTTCCTCGCGCTTGCCAGTCCCGCGTTGGCGGCCTCCACCGCGTCCGCGGCCGCGCGCACGGCCCTCTCGGCCGCGCCGTATTCCTGCTGGCTGGATTGGTAATCCCGCTCGGCCTTCTCATACACCAGGCGCGGTGTGGCGCCCGCCTCGTGCAAAACCTTCTGGCGATCGTAAACTCTCTGCGCGCGCTCCAGAGCGATCTGCGCGCCCTGGGCCCCGGCGTCGGCGCGGGATGCCTCCAGGCGCGCCGATACGATCTGCGCCTCGGACTTCGACACATCGTCCTGTGCTCGCTCCACCACCTGCAACGCGGCATCGCGGACGCTCTCCAGCCCCGCCGCTCCCACCCGCGCCAGCACTTCTCCCTGATACACGTCCTGGCCCACCTCCACCAGCAGGGCTTCCACCGGCCCGCTCACCGCCGGCGCCACCCGCACGACCTGCTGGGGCCGGATCCTGCCCGTCAGCGTGACCTCCGGATTGGCGATCGCGGCTGCCGCCGGGCGGTTTTGCGGACCTGCCGCCGGAGCGCGCCAATGTACCGTGAGCGCCCCGACTCCCGCCCCCAAAGCCACCGCCGCCACCGGCATCGCCAGCCATTTGACGCGCATCTTCAGCCAATTAGGGTAGCACCCCGATATAAGCACCACCTTTAGGTGAAGAATCCTCTTCCCCTCGGCCTTCGAATGGAGTTATGATCGAGGCATGGTGCGTCCTGAAAGACGCGTTGTTTCTAGCAGGTGGAAGTCCTGTCCGGGTAAGCGCCGCAGCGCCCGGTAGCAGACTCCAGCCAAGCGGAGGAATCCGCGTGGGCCGAGCGGAGTGTCGAAAGCCCTATAAGAGGGGAGCAAACCAGCGGGCCGCAACAATAGGTGAACGCTGCAGCCTCGTCAAATTATCAGCCGAAAGGTGTTCGAGAGGGCCGAGCCGATCATGTCGCGGCGAAGGCAACAGACAGCATCCTAGCCCGGAACGGGTGTTGGACCTCTTCGGGGTCTCAGGCGGTGGCACGTTGGGACAGAGCAACGCAGAACAGGAGAGGCCCTCCCTGGCAGCCAGGTCAGGCAAAGACCGTGGGTATAAGGCCGGACGGCTGAAATCCTGCGGAGCCAGGAGGGAGTCCGAGGGGGTCCGTATTACCGAGGAAGGCGCGCATTACAACGCGCTGGAGGGAAGGAACCCTGCTTTGGTCACGTCGGCTGGGAGGTAAGCGTGAGGGCATGCCGGAAACGGCCAACAACTCCTCAGTAAAAGCGCGCCAACTCTTAGGTCCGGCTATCGGTGCGCGCCAAGTGCGGCCGCGCCCAACAGGATTCGGCGAAGGTAGTGACAACCGGCGTGACGCCCCGGTGAAAGGCCGCATCGTGGGTGGGGCGGGGGCGCACGCACGCCGCATCAAGAAGATCATCGTTAAGCCGTATGCGGGAAAACCGCACGTACGGTTTGAAAGGGGGTTCATGGAAACGGGCTGGTG
>JBKQPR010000303.1:0-5740 GCA_052144935.1 Bryobacteraceae bacterium | reverse complement strand
GTCGGGCGCAACCGGCCCGATCAGCAGCGTGCGGCGCGCGGGACCGGTTTTTGAGCGGTTGCGATCAGGCCCCTTTGAGGGGCCAGCAACCGCAAAAGCCTCCGGCTCTGCCGGAGGATTGTTACTCGGCTTCACACGCCGGCGTCCACGATTTGAATGTTGGCCTCCGGGCGCGCGCCCTGCTCCTTCATCACTTCCGGGAGCCCGTGATTGCTTCGCGAAGGTTGGCCTTCAGTTCGTCCATGGATTCGCCTTGCGGATAACAGCCGGGGAGAGCCGGCACCTCCGCCCGTACGTTTCCACCCCTGGATTCTCGCATGATTGGAACGGGCTCAAATTCCGGGCGTGGCGCTGATACAATCGGTTTCCATGTGGAGACTGTTTTGCACTCTGGCTTTAACCGGCGCTTTCACGCTGGCGGCCGCGCCTCTCGATCGGAAGGATGTCGAGTACGGCCATCCCGGCGGCAAGGCGTTGCTGCTCGACCTGCACGTTCCGGATGGTCCGGGACCATTTCCGGCCGCCATCCTGGTGCACGGCGGCGGGTTCGACGAAGGCAGCAAGAGCACCAATGTCCGGCCCCTGTTCGACCCGCTGGCGAATGCCGGGTTCGCCTGGTTCAGCATCGACTACCGGCTCGCGCCGGACTTCAAGTTTCCCAGTGCCGGCGACGATTTGAACAGCGCCATCCGCTGGGTCAAGGCGCACGCCGCCGAGTATCGCGTGGACGTTGCCAAGATCGCCATCATCGGGGAATCCGCGGGCGGCTTCCTGGTGAACTACGCCGGCACGCATGAGACGCCCGAAACCAAAGTCGCCGCGGTGGTGGATTTCTACGGACCGGTGGATTATGGCAAGCTGGCGCTGGCGCGGCGCGATCATCCGGAGCGTTTCAATATGACCAGCATCGACAAGCACGCGGCCAACGGAGCTGGCATCCATTACTTCGGGGCCGACCAGCTCGACGAGGCCGGCCTGGCCAAGTTGCGGGCCGCCTCGCCCATCTTCGCCGTGCACCAGGGAATGCCGCCGTTTCTGTGCATCCACGGCAGCAAGGACGACCAAGTGGCCTACGACCAATCGCCGGCCATGTGCGACGCCATGCATCGGGTGGGCGCGGTTTGCGAGCTGATCACCATCGATGGTGGCGGCCACGGCATGGGCGGCTGGCGGGCGCCCGAAATGCAGCACTGGAAGCCGGAAATGATCGCCTGGCTGAAGAAGACCCTCAACCTGCCCCATTCCCCGATACAATAGAGCAATGGATGCTTTTCGACTGGGGCACCGCGCCGCGGGCGCCGCGGCCCTCATGTGCCTGGTATGCGCCGCAGTGCTGCTGGCGCAGGATTGGAAAACCGCCGCTACTCTGCCCGGCGTCGATCTGACCGGTATGGCCCCCGCCAAACAGGCGGCGGCGCTCAAACTGCTGCGCACGCGCGGATGTCCCTGCGGCTGCGATATGAAGCTGGCGGAATGCCGCACCAAGGACCCCGGCTGTTCGTTCAGCAAAGGCATCGCCGGTATCGTCACCACCTCGCTCGGATCCGGCAAGAGCGTGGACGACACGATTGCGGCGATAGAAGCCTCGCCGATTTCGCATCCGCGCACCGAGAAGATTCTGGACGACCCGGTGTCCCTCCGGACCGAAGGATCGCCCGTGCTGGGACCCGCCGACGCCCCCATCACGATCGTCGAGTTTTCCGATTTTCAATGCCCGTTCTGCGCGCAGGCCGTGCACAAAGTGAACGCCGTGATGCAGGCATACCCCACGCAGGTGAAGCTGATCTTCAAGCAGTTTCCGCTCGATCAGCATTCGCAGGCCGCTCTGGCTGCCCAGGCGGCGCTGGCTGCCCACCGGCAGGGCAAGTTCTGGCAGTTGCATGACCTGATGTTCGCCAACCGCACGCATCTTTCGCGCAAGGATATCCTGACTTTGGCGGGCCGCCTGGGGATGGACATGATGCGCTTCACGCGCGATATGGATGCCCCGGAGACGAAGAAGGCGGTGGAGCGCGACGAGTCCGAGGGCGAACAGGCGGGCGTGGGCGCCACGCCGACGTTCTTCATCGACGGCCAGCGCTACAACGGCTCTCTCGAGCTGGAAGCCATTCGCCCGATTCTGGAAGCCGAGCTGAAGAAACCAGCAAAGAAGTAGACGGGAAAGGAATTACCGGCGCGGACTTCGCCACCCGGCGCGCGTGGCGCTCATGGTCGTCCCGGGCCGACAGCACCGGCCGCAGCCGGAGGGCGCCGCCGAGCAAGTTGTACCAGAAGGGGGCGCCCAGGCTGAGCAGCATGGCGGTAAGCAGAATGCCGCCCGCGTGCGGGCCCAGAGGGCACCCCCCGCCGCCCGATTCGCTCCACTCCCGCCGCCACTCCCTCCAGGATGCCGGAATGCGTATCAGCTCCAACTGCAAGGCCACGCCAAGCTGTTGCCGGGCGCTCTCTCCTCCCTTGCCTTCCAGCGCCGCCTTGACCACCTGGTTGCGCAGGCCCTCGTCCATGGCGAGGTGGTTGACCAGCGCCAGGCAGTCGATTTGCAAAAACGAAGCCAATCCGAGAGCGGCGGCCACCGTGATGGCGCGGACGGCCGAGGTAAAGCGCGCCGACACGCGGTCCATGGTCTGATCGAAGCACGCATTGATCTTGGCCACGAAGGGCGCCGCCACGGCCGCCACAACCGCCATCTCCTGGCGCGCCAGTTCGGTCAGCTCGGGCTGCACCTGTTCCAGCTCCAGGGCATGGCGGGAAACACGGTCGAGGATGGCGCGCGGATCGGCGATTCCATGCGCGTGCAGCGTCCAGTAGAGGGCCTCCACCGGGCTGGCGTAAGATTGCGGATCGTCCTGGCGACCACTCCCCGCCGAAGTATTCCCCGCCGCTTCCGCCGCCAGGCTGAGGCAGAACCTGATAAGCTGGGCGCGGTGGATGACCGATGCCATTCTGCCGGCCGATTCGCAAATCAGAGGGTCTTTGAGGATGGCGGTGGCCAACGGAACGGCGTTGCGGGAACCGATCCGCGGATCCAGCCGCGCCAACAGCGGCACCAGCCCGGCCCTCAGATGCCGGCCGCGGAGGTTGCACAGGCTCACCATATAGTGCGTGAGAGCCGTGACCACCAGGCTCAGCAAGAGCATCACTGTGGCGATTCCCAGCAGCAGATCTAACGTTTTCGGCATTCCCCCCCGCGCCTGAAGAGCGCGCCCCTGACAAATAGTGCGGGTGGCGCTAAAAATTATCTGAAATCTGATGAGAAAATCGGGGAGTCGGGCTTTGGCGGAGCGGCCGGCCGGGCGCAGGGCATCCGGGACGCCTGCCGAGGTGCCCTGTTGGGGTGCCGCGGTGGGTGCCCACTGGGGTCCCGCTTGGGGATGCCACAGGGGGGATCTCTGGTCCCGGCATAGGCGTTAGAATAAGCCCGTTGGCAAAACGACCTCGGCTGCGCGCGATGGAGCCTCTGGCTCGCGTGTGGTTGCAACTTCCCAGATGGCCGTTTCCAGGGAACTTCAGGCCAACGATCAAATTCTGCTGGAAGGACGCCTCTGTAAGCGGACGCTCTGCAGGGGCGCCCGCGTCAGGCCGTGAGACCCAGAGAACATCGACTTACTGCCAAAGCCAATTTCCGTCGTGGCCCGCCGATCCCAAGCAAAACTCACTCATCGATCACCAGTCTGGCCTACGCGGTGCAATTGGCCAATCAATTCCGAGACGCTTTCAAAGTCGATCTCCCATGTAGCCTTTACGCCCTTTGAATACTGCGACGCGTCGTAGCTCTTCGGAGACGCAAAGATCACCCGTATGTCAGGGTGAAGATGACAGAATATGCAACCTGCTAGAGCCTGCATTTTCGAGCCGAAGGGAGCGAGTGAAACATTACTTGAATCTTGTGATGACAGGTACGCTTGCTCCAGGGCCGCCAGGGATTCCTTGTAGTCAAAAGTGCTGACTTCAAACTGGGGTACGTCCGGACCAACCTCATTTATTGCCCGCATCGCTTCAAGTCGCCATGAATCCTCAGGAAGGTGAGGCACCCCCAGAAGCCACTTGACCGCTTGCCGAGGTCGCGCTTTACCGGAGATGACGCCGATCGGGCAGGTCCACGGCCGTGTTCAGCAGGGGTCCCTACCGGGACACGGTCACCTTCATCCCATAGGGCGGCACAATCTTCGTACTTTCCGCGTTCTTGGGCGGTGCAGCAAGCAACACCACCGACTTACCACGTAAGGCGTCCAAGACTGTGAGTACCTTCTGAAACGGCACTCGAGAGTCGGCCTTTACATACACGGTCTCCGCACTCAGCTTACTTAGCGCCGCGGGATCGGTGGGTTCGGCGCCGGCAAACAATTTCCCTTCCGCCGTGATGGCTACTACAATTGCCTGTTCCGCGTCGGCTGCCCGCATCTCCACTGCATGATCCGCAACGGGCATCTCAACCGAAACACCTTTCCGCAGTGCGGGCTGCGTAGATTCCTGCGCGCCCGCTGCACCGATCAGGATTGATCCAACTACACAGACTTCAATCAGCGATTTCATTGCGTAGACTCCTTTCTGCATTGCTGTTTTCGTGTGATTGCTTGCGATCGTCATACCTCATCCCTCCATCGGCTATAGTCGATGCTGCCGCGGCTTTATAACAGTCTTCACTGGGGTTTCGCCCGGCGCCTTGCCATCCGGAGGGTTATCCGGAAGCTGGCACCTAGCTTTACCGCCACCTCCCGGCCACGGATGGACGCGATGCACACGGATGTCTTGTCCAGTCTGATTCGTGGACCGCTATTTGAAGACGTTCGCGTCCGCCACCCCGAAGTTCGGCGCCTTGGGCACGCAGGTGTCGATCGATTTCAAAACGATGCCGTTCCCCTCGCCGATGGCCATCCCGGAAAGGATGTACGGCTGGTATTGATCCTTCTGGGTGTGGTTGGATAGATACCTCTGGATGAACTGCGCGCAATGGAATCGCGCCATCTTGTCATCGGTCCACCACACCACGCGCACGCGAAACGGCCGCCCCAGCATCGTTGTGCCGGTAATGACGGAGTACGATTCATCCTTGCTGGTCGTGATCGTTTTGAATTCATCCACCTTGTAGACCAGCAGCCGGCCTTTCTGGCCGCTGGCCAGGAACTGGCAAGCCTCGGCATCGCAGGTCCGTTGCACCCGGTAGATGTCGATGGTGACCGGTTCGCTCGAAATGTTCTTGTACTCCACCGAGATCTTCCCGTCCACCGGCGTATATTTCCCCGACCCGCTCCGCGCAGCAAACACGAGTTTCGTGGGCAAATAGGTGACCTGGACGCAATCGGTGTTGCATGGCTTCGCCTGGACGGCCTCCCAGCTAATCTCCACCGGTCCAGCCACGTCCATGGTGAGGATGTAAGCCTCGCTGGGATTCAGTGCCACGTTCGATTTGAGGGGAATCCGGGCCACCGCGCCGTGCGCGAGGCGCGAAAATAAGAGGACTGCCAGGACAAGCCGCACGAGCACATTTTCGCAGATTCGCGTCATTGCCGCGATGATGCCGTGGCTGGTCACCGCTGGTCCCGAACCCTGGTTCGCCGAATCCGAGCGTTACCTATTCCACACGAACTAGGTAACCGGGATTTTACGCGGCCTTGCCGATTGACCGGCCAATTTTTCCTCATTTTTCGCCCGCTGGGATGTTCTGGAGTTGTTGATCGACGTCCAGCAGGCGTCGGTCAAGCCGCTGGAGGCGGCGCCCGATCTTGTCGTCGGAGAGCTG
>JBKQPR010000302.1:0-12982 GCA_052144935.1 Bryobacteraceae bacterium | reverse complement strand
TCCGGACTGTTTGACAAACCTGTCGCTGTCCCTTGGTGGAACGGTTTGAAGTTGCGGCTGACTACCTATAACGGATCGCGCAGTCCTAAATCTTAGGGGAATTCTTGTCCGTGGAAATCCAGGCTAGCGGCTGCTTCTTGCGCAGAAACTCGGCCAGCTCTCCGGCCGAGGCGCGCTCGCTGGCGGGCGTGCGCACCAGGCCGGGGGCAATCGCATTCACCCGGATCTTGTGGGGCGCGTAGTAGGCCGCCATCGAGCGGCTCAGCGCCGCCACCGCCCCTTTAGCCGCCGCATAGGCGTGGGTGGCGAAGTGGCGCGGCTCGGGAGCTTCGGCCAGAATGCTGCCGGTGTTTACGATCGCGCCGCGAATGCCATCTTCCGCCACCTCTTGCTGGAGCATGCGCCCGATCACCGCCCGGCACATTTGAAAGGTGATTTTCAGATTGTGCGCCAGGGTCAGTTCCCAGCCCTCGTCGCTGCACTCGTGGACCGGGCCATCGCCGAAGCGCCGCCCGCTCAGCCCCACGGCGTTGAACAGCGCGTCGACCCGGCCGAACCGGGAGAGGCACTGGGCCAGCACGGATTCGGCCGCCGCCGGACTCGTCAGGTCGCCCACCCAGCATTCGGCTCCGCTCTCCGCCGCCAATTCCCAGGCTGAATCCTGGTCGCCCGACGCCACTACCACGCGCGCGCCGTCTTCCGCCGCCAGCCGCACCGCCGCGGCGGCAATCCCGGTCGATCCCGTGACAATCAGCACCTTGCCCCGCAGATAGGCCACAGTCTACTGTAGCAATCTCACACAACTCGGACGCGATGCAGCTTCATCAAATCGGTAGTTCCGGGACGCCCTACGGCTGGCCCGCCAGGAAAACCACCAGTTGACCTTCCCGCAGATAGCCGCCCTCCGCCGTCACGCGGTCCATCTGTCCCGGCATTTCGCCGGTGTTGGAAACCTCGGGTGCCAGGATCGGCGCCGGACGCCAGGCTTGCCGGCCACGATACTCTTGGCCGGAGGCCTCAGATTCACTGTAACAATCTCACACCACTCCCACGCGATGCAGCTTCATCAAATTGGTAGTTCCCGGACGCCCTACCGGCTGGCCCGCCAGGAAAACCACCAGTTGACCTTCCCGCAGATAACCGCCTTCCACCATCACGCGGTCCATCTGTCCCAGCATCTCATCGGTGTTGCTAACCTCGGGCGCCAGGATCGGGGTCACCCCGTAATTCACCGCAAGCTGCCGCGCGGTGGTGTCGTGCGGAGTGACGGCGTAAATGCTCACCGGCGGGCGGTACCGCGACACCAGCCGCGCGCTCGATCCGGTGGTAGTGAACACAACTATCGCCGCCGCACCCGAATCGCGCGCTGCGTGATAAGCCGCGTCCGACAGGATCTCCGCGGAGGTGGGCACCGCGGCGTGGGGCGGCTCCTGGTAGCCCTTGTTGCGAATGGAGGCTTCGGCCTCGGCGGCAATCCGCCCCATGAACCGCACCGCCTCTACCGGGTACTTGCCCACCGAAGTCTCGGCCGAGAGCATCACCGCGTCGGTGCCGTCGTAGATGGCATTGGCCACGTCGCTGACTTCGGCGCGCGTGGGGGTGGGCTTCTCGATCATGGATTCCAGCATCTGGGTAGCCGTAATCACGAAGCGTCCCTTGCGCCGCGCCCGGCGGATGATGGACTTCTGAATGCGCGGCACCTTTTCGAGCGAGGTCTCCACGCCCAAATCTCCGCGCGCTACCATCACGCCGTCGGTCACGCCCAGGATCGGCTCGATGTTCTCCCATCCCTCGGGCTTTTCGATTTTGGCCACGATGGTGACCGGCCGCCCGCCCAGGCGGTCGCGCAACTGCTGCACGTCGCTGGCGGTGCGTACAAAGGAGAGCGCCAGCAGGTCTATGCCGGCAGTCAGCCCGAAGTGCAAATCCTCCAGGTCCTTCCTGGTCATCGACGGGATGTTCAACTTGACCCCGGGCAGGTTGATGCCTTTGTGGTCGCCGATGGCGCCGCCGCTGATTACCTCGGTGCGTACGCACACTTCGTCGCTGGCCAGCGCGCGCAGCTCCACCGAGCCATCGGCCAGCAGGATACGGTCGCCGGCTTTGACCTCGCGCGCGAATCCGGCGTAACCGGTGGAGGCCCGTTCCGGGTTGCCCAGCATCGCCTCGGTGGTGATGGTAAAGGTGGCGCCGTTTTCGAGCATGCAGCCGCCGTTTTCGAAACACCCCAGCCGGATCTTGGGACCCTGCAAGTCCAGCAGGATCCCGGCGTGAATCCTGGCTTGTCTGGCGGCTGCCCGCACGGCCGCAATGCGCCCGGCGTGTTCCTCCTGGGTGCCGTGAGAGGCATTCAGCCGGAAAACGTCCACGCCGGCCGCAAAGAGCTGTTCCAGAATGCCCGGCGCGTCGGTGGCCGGTCCCAGGGTGGCAACGATTTTTGTGTTTGGCATCCCTCCATTCCATTGTGACCGATTGTGCGGCGGCTTCGCGGGCACGCAAGGCGCGCACACGGCTTTGCGCGGGGGTAGAATTCGAAGTATGATGCGCCTGTGCGCGTGCGCCGCCCTGCTGCTGGCGGTTTCCCCGGCGATCTCTGCGAAGGGAGTCAAGACCACGCCGCGGAACGCCAAGAGCCTGAGCTTGGTCGGGAAACCGGCGCCCCGTTTCACGCTGCCGGATCTTGAGGAGCGCACCTTCGATCTGGCCGCGTCGAACGGCCACATAGTTCTGCTGTCGTTTTGGGCAAGCTGGTGCCCTCCCTGCCGCGCGGAGATGCCCACGCTCGCCAGGCTGCAGAAGGAACTGGCGACGGAGCTTGTCGAGGTGGTCCTGGTGGCCATGGACAGTCCCGCTAAAGCGCAGCGCTTTTTGAGGAGGGCGCACCTGGAGGCCCGCTGCCTGGTGGATGAGAACCAAACGCTGGAAAAGGTCTACGGGGTGCGCACCATCCCGCGGGCGTTTGTGATCGACCGCAAAGGCATGGTCCGGAGAGTGCTGTTCGGCGGGTCGTCGGAGAAGGATTTGCGCAAGGCCATCGAAGCGGCGCGGGAGTAGGAGCCTCAAGCCCGTGATGTTGTGCCCTATAAGCCGTCGTCTTCATCGTCGATGGCGTAGTTCTGCGGCAGCATCCGATAGTGAAGGATGCGGGAAATCAGAATGCCTGGCGCGTCCTCGCGGTAAAACACAAACGTGCCGCCCGCACTCCATGCGCCGAAGACCCCGGCGAACATGATCACAGGCTCGGCCCAATGCAGGATTGCCTGCGAGCTTCTCGCAACATGCTTGAAGGTCATCGACGTAACGGAAGGCCTGGTCTTCGCCCCAGGTTCGAAAGCTGTAATCCTCGATGCTGACCAAATCCGCTTCGGCGCGGCGAGAGAAACGAAGCAGGGCCACGGCTAGCGCCGGGGCTTGCGCAGACGGAGGGTCTCGCGGACACGAGCAAATACGTCGCCGTCCGCTATGCCACTGGCGTCGCCTTCATCGATGGCTGCGCGAAGTGCGGCAAGCTTTGCGTCATACTGCTGTTCCTCACGCTCCAAAGTTCGCAGCGCGGCACGCATGACCTCGCTGGCGTTCTCGTAGCGTCCGCTCTGCACCTTTTCGAGCACGAAGCGGTCTAGCTCGTCGGTTAGATTGATATTGCGCGTGGGCACAAAGACTCCATGCCCATCGTAGCATGGTCGGCAAGGTTTGCTAAGAGTCCGCTGGCGCAGCGAAGGCATTGGAACCTGCCGCCTTCCCCAGCTTTTCGGCACTTGCTTCATAATGAAACAGGATGCCCTCCGACGATCGTGCGATCGCCATCAGCGCTACGTTTACCGCCGAAGCTATCCAGCCCGCCCTCGCGTTCTGGGCCGGAGAACTGGGCCTCGGCTATGAGATCCGCTTTGCGGGCTACAACCAGGTTTTCCAGCAGTTGCTCGACCCGGCCGGCCTGTTCGCCCGCAACCGCGCGGGCTACAACATCGTCCTGGTGCGATTCGAGGATTGGGCAGCAGACGCCGGGCCGGAAGACGCCGGGCCGGAGGACGCCGCCCGCCGCCTGGTGGATGCCATCCGCTCCGCCGCCAGCGCATTTTCCGCGCCCGTGATTGTGGCCCTCTGCCCGCCCACGCCGCCGCACGCCGCCGCCTTCGAGCGCTCGGCCCGCGTCCTCTCGGACGGCTTGGCCGATCTTCCCGCGGTCCACCTCCTTTTGCCGGATCATGTGCTCGGCCTGTATCCGGTGGAAGCCGTTCACGACCCCCACGGCGACGAGCTGGGCCACCTGCCCTATACGCCCGAGTTCTTCGCGGCGCTGGCCACCGCCATCGCCCGCCAGATCCACGCCATCGCCACACCGCCGTTCAAAGTCGCGGCCATCGATTGCGACGAAACCCTGTGGGCCGGAATCTGCGGCGAGGATGGCCCGCAAGGGGTGGTCATCGATCCGCCGCGGCGCGCACTGCAGGAGTTCCTGCGGGAGCGCCGCCGGACGGGTCTGCTGCTGGTCCTGGCCAGCAAGAACAACGAGGACGATGTGGTCGAAACCTTCCGCGCGCACCCCGAAATGCCCCTGCGCCTGGAGGATTTCGCGGCCCGCCGCATCAACTGGGAAAGCAAGAGCGCCAACCTGGCCGCGCTGGCCGAAGAGCTCGACCTCGGTCTGGACAGCTTCCTGCTGGTGGACGACAATCCCAAGGAATCGACCGAGGCCCAGGCCGGCGCGCCGGAGGTTCTGGTTCTGCCGCTGCCCGCCGATCCCGCCGGAATCCCCGAGTTCCTGCGCCACGTGTGGGCCTTCGATCGCGCGCGCGTGACCGAAGAGGACCGCCGCCGCCCGGAGCTCTACGCGCAGAAGGCCGAGCGCGCCCGCGCCGAAAGGTCCGCCGCCAACCTGGAGGAATTCCTGGCCGCGCTGCGATTGGAAATCGTCATCGCGCCCATGCGCCCCGAGCAGGCCCCGCGCGTCGCCCAGCTCACCCAGCGCACCAACCAGATGAATGCCACCTGCGTGCGCCGCTCGGAAGCTGAGATTCTCGCTCTGGGCGGGGCCGTGCGCCGCTCGGAAGCCGAAATTTTCGCCCTGGGCGGGGCGCGCGCGCGCCTCGAGTGCCTGGCCGTGGAGGTGAAGGACCGCTTCGGCAGCTACGGCCTCGCCGGCGCGATGGTCTTCCGCCGGACTGGCGACGCGCTGGCGGTGGACACGTTTCTGTTAAGCTGCCGGGCGCTCGGCCGCGGCGTGGAGCACCGCATGGTGGCCCGCCTGGGCGAGATCGCCCGCGAGCGGGGACTGGCGCGCGTCGAGATCCCCTTCGTGCCCGGCCAGCGCAACCAGCCCGCGCGGCTGTTCCTGGAATCCCTGCGCGCTCCGGATGCCGATGGCGTCTTCCGCCTGCCCTCGGACGAGGCTGCCGCCGTGGTGTACCGCGTGGGCCAGGGGGCTGATGCCGCGCCACGCGCCGGAAGCCGGCCCCAGCCGGCGCCGGCTGCCGATGGGGTCCCGCGCCTGCCCTCGGGCGAAGCCGCCGCCGTCGAGTACCGCGTGGGCCAGGGGGCTGACGCAGCGCCACGCTCCGGGAGCCGGTCCCAGCCGGCGCCGGATGCGGATGGGGTCCCGCGCCTGCCCTCTGGCGGAGCCGCCGCCATCGAGTACCGCGTGGGCCAGGGGGCTGATGTTGCGCCGCGCACCGGAAGCCGGCCCCAGCCGGCGCCGGATGCCGATGGGGTCCCGCGCCTGCCCTCGGGCGAAGCCGCCGCCATCGAACACCACGTAGGCCAGGCGCCAGGTCTCCGGCCGTGTGATGGTGTGCCTCCGGCGGGGACGACTGCGGGGGTGCCCTCCGGGCCGCCCTCTGGGGTGCCCTCTGTGCCCGGTGTCCCTGCGGCCGGGCTCGGGGCAGAGCCGGGCCTGGAGCGCACTGGGTCCCGGGGAGACCCCACGAGCGGTTTCCCGGGGTGCCCTCAGATCCCACCGAATCCTGCGGTCGGGGACCTTGCACCGGCGCCGTCCGCCGGCAACCATCCCCAGCCCGCCGCCGCGCGGCGCGTGGATTACCTGCGCATCGCCACCGAGCTGCGCCGGCCCGCGGCCATCCTCGAACGGATTCGCGCGGCCTCGCTGCGCCAGGCGCCGCCCCCGGCCGATCCGCCCCGCACGCCGCTGGAGCGCGACCTGGCCGCGCTGTGGGCCGAGTTGCTCCACGTCACCTCGGTGGGCGTTCACGAGAACTTCTTCGAACTCGGCGGCCACTCCCTGCTGGCGGTGCAACTGCTCTCCCGCGTGCGCCAGATCTACGGCGTGGATTTGTCCCTGGAGGTCGTTTACAGCGGAGAGTTCACGGTGGCCGAGCTGGCCCAGGCCGTCGAGCTGAAAGAGATCGAACAGGCCGGCGGCGATTACCAGGACCTGCTGCGGGAGTTGGAGGGTCTTTCGGACGAGGAAGTCCGCGCGCTGCTGGCCGAAGAGCAGGACGCCTCCTGAGCGATGCGCATCCTCCTGACCGCCAATGCCTCCTACGCGCCGCCGCGCGGGGGCGCCACGCGCAGCAACCTGTTCTGGCTGGATCGCCTGGCCTCCCACGGACACCAGTGCCGCATCGTGTGCGGGGCGCCGGGTGAAGGGGCTGAACTGCGGCCGCACGCCTCCATCGCCTTGCTATCGCTGGAAGAGCCGGCGCGCCGCTTGCAGGCGCTGCGCGCCGAGATTCGCGACTTCCAGCCCGATTGGGTGCTGGTCTCCTCCGAAGACCTCGGCCACGCCTTGCTGCGCCAGGCCCATCACTCCGCCGAAGGCCGGGTGGTCTACCTGGCCCACACGCCGCAGTTTTTTCCGTTCGGCCCGGCAAGCTGGAATCCCGACCGGCACGCCGCCGATCTGGTGGCGCAATCGGCCGGCATCGTGACCATCGGCCGCCATATGGCCGCTTACGTCGAGCGCGAGCTGGGCCGGCCCGCAGCGGTGATCCATCCGCCCATCTACGGCGAGGGACCGTTCCCCAATTTCGCGAATTTCGAGCGCGGCCTCATCACCATGATCAACCCCTGCGCGGTGAAGGGCGTCTCGATTTTCCTGGAGGTGGCCGCGCGCCTCCCGGCTTACCCCTTCGGCGTGGTGCCGGGATGGGGCACCACCGCGGAGGATCGCCGCGCGCTGGAGCGCCTGCCCAATATCGAGTTCCTGCCCAACGCCCGCCACATCGACGACCTGCTGGCGCGCACACGCCTGCTGCTGATGCCCTCGCTATGGTACGAGGGATTCGGGCTGATCGTGATGGAGGCCATGCTGCGCGGCCTGCCGGTAGTGGCCAGCGATTCGGGCGGTTTGCAGGAAGCTAAGCGCGGCGCCGGTTACGTGATCCCGGTGGCGACCATCGCCAGCTACCAGCCGGTCTACGATGAACACGCCATGCCCAAACCGGTAGTGCCGCCCAACGATGCGGCGCCGTGGGTGGCGGCGGTGAGCGAACTGCTGACCGGCCCAGCCGCCTACGCCCGCGAATCGGCCGCCTCGCGGGAAGCGGCCGGGCGCTTCGTCGCCGGATTGGATGCCGGCCGGATGGAGCGGTACCTGCTGGAGTTGCGCCGCGGAGCGGTGGGCCGGCCCGCGCCGGCGACTGTGGAGTCGCTTTCGCCCGAGAAGCGTGCGCTGCTGCTGGAACGCCTCCACAAGAGGAGGGCCGGCGGCTGATGCGCATCCTGCTGGCTCAAAACTCCCTCTACTACCCGGCTCACGGCGGTGGCGACAAATCCAACCGCCTGCTGTTGGAGGCCCTGGCGGCGCGCGGCCACACATGCGCCGTGGTGGCGCGCATCGGCGTCTTTGGCGATGCCGGGCGAGAGGGCTACCTCGCAGAACTGGCCGCGCGCGGGGTGGAGGCCCAGGCCGGCACGGATGGTGGGGTCCACGGCATCGTCCACGGTGTCGTCCGTTTCAAGCGCGCCGGGGTAGACGTCCACGTGGCGACCGCCGCCAATCTGCGCGCCGCCTTTGTGGCCCGCATGGAAGCCTTTCATCCCGATGCGATCCTGGCTTCCACCGACGACCCCGCACAGCTTCTGCTGGAGCCGGCCCTGCGGCATCCCACCGCGCGTGTGGTGTACCTGACGCGCGCCACGCTGGCAGTGCCGTTCGGCCCCGATTGCGCCTTCCCCAGCGAGACCAGGACCGCGCGGCTCCGCGCCGCCGATCGCATGGTGGGCGTCAGCCAGTACGTAGCCGATTACATCCGCCGCTACGCCGGCATCCCCGCCGTGCATGTGCCCATCTCTCTGATGGAAGGGGAGCCGGGGCCGGAAGCGGAACCCGGCCCGGGGCTGAGGCCGGGGGCGCAGCCGGGGCCGGAACCGGGACCGGAGCCGGGGTCAAGGCCGGAGGCGCAGCCGGGGCCCGAGGCGGAACCCGGCCCGGCGCCGAGAGCGGGGGCGCAGCCGGGGCCGGAACCGGAACCCGGCCCGACGCCGAGAGCGGGGTCGGCTGCAGAGCCGGGGCCTGGACCGGGACCGAACGCCTGTCCCACACTCGGCCGCTTCGACAACCAATTCGTGACCCTGGTGAACCCCTGCGCGGTGAAAGGCATGGCGATTTTTCTGGCTCTAGCCGACGCCTTCCCGGAGGTCGCGTTTGCGGCCGTGCCGACCTGGGGCACCAACCAGCAGGATCGCGCCGCGCTGGCCGCCCGCGGCAACATCCGGCTGCTCGCTCCGGTGGACGACATCAACCACCTGCTTGAGCGCACGCGCGTGCTGCTGGCGCCCTCTCTGTGGGCCGAAGCGCGCTCCCGCATCGTGCTGGAGGCGATGCTGCGCGGGGTGCCGGTGATGGCCGCCAACGTGGGCGGCATCCCCGAAGCCAAAATGGGGGTACCCTATCTGCTGCCGGTAAACCCGATCACCAGGTATCGGACGCAGGTGGACGAGCAGATGGTGCCCGTGGCCGAGGTGCCCCCGCAGGACATCGGCCCGTGGCGCGAGGCGCTCGGCCGCCTGCTGTCCGATCGCCCGCACTATGAGGAAATTGCGCGAGCCTCGCGCGTGGCCGCGCTGGAGTATGCCTCACATCTAACGGTGGAACCCTTCGAGCGGCTGCTGCTCGAAACCACCAGGACGGGTGACCGTCTACCGGTGGCGCGGCGGCCGGCGGCCTGTTCAACCGGCGATCTCTCGCCCGAGAAACGCCGGCTGCTGGCCTTGCGGCTGCGCAAGCAGGCTCCGCCGGCGGCCTGGTTCCCGAATGCCGAGGGGATCCCTTTGATCCCGTGCACTTCGGGCCTGCCCCGCCTGTTCTGGTTTCCGCACGCGGGCGGCGGTGCGATGTCCGCCCCGACCTTCACGCTTCAAGGGGTGTCCGTGTGCCCGGTGCGCCTGCCCGGCCGGGAATCGCGTCTGGCCGAAGCGCCGTTTGAATCCATGGGTCCGCTGGTGGAAGCGCTGGCGGCTGCCATCGAACCGTACCTCGACCGGCCCTTCGCCTTCTTCGGCCACAGCATGGGGGCAGGAGTGGGCTTCGAATTGGCGCGCCTGCTGCGCCGCCGCGGGCTGCCGCTGCCGGGCGTGCTGATCGCGTCGGCGGTGCGCGCCCCGCAGTTCCGGCGCGGCCCCGTGGCGGGCCCAGGGGGCACCCCCGGGGGCACGCCCGACCGCACCACGGAAGAATTGCTGGACGATCTCCGCCGTCTGGGCGGCAGCCCGGCCCGGGTGCTGGAGAATCCTGAGCTGATGCGCGCCCTGCTCCCCGCCCTGGAAGCCGACGCCCGGCTCTACCGGCGCTACGTGTACACCGAGGATGAGCCGTTGCCTTTTCCCATCCGCGCCTACGGCGGAGTGGACGACCCCCAAGTCCGCCGGGAGCACCTGGAGGCGTGGAGCCAACAGACCGTCGCCAGTTTCGCTTTGCGCCTCTTTCCGGGCGGACACTTTTACTACCAGACCTGCGGGGCGGAGTTCCGCGCGGCGCTGGAGGGCGATTTGGGATGAGGCGGGCGGCGCTGTGGGGCAAGTGCTACAGAAGAGTCTGCCGGCCATCAAGATTCTGCTGGCTAATGTGGGGCAGCCAATCCTGGCTGTCCCCATGGGCCTCCGGCCCACCAAACTCCAATGAAAGCCCAGCGGTTTCGAAGAACGTATCTCCAATAACTTGCGATGGGCTTTCGACGCTGCAGCCGCCTTTCAGGCGGCTCTTTCGGGGTAGGCTCGCATCTTCCTATGCGAGCCAGCGCCGGCTGATAGCCGGCGGCAGCCGGGATTGGCTGCCCCACAATGGCAGAGCAGCGCTCAGGGGCAGCAGGGCAGTTCTCAAGGACAGCAGGGCAGCACTCCGGGGCGGCAGAGCAGTACTCCGGGGCGGCAGAGCAGCACTAAGGGGTGGCAGAGCAGTATTCAGAGGCGGCAGGGTAGCACTCAGAGGCGGCACAGCAGTATTCAGAGGCAGCACAGCAGTGCCAGGGGGCCAAATGCCGGGTGGGACACCGCTGGCAAGGGCGCCCGAAGGCGACCTCCCGTGACCCCTGGCCAGGCCGACATCCGGATGGTTCGGCTCGACGAGCTGCGGCCGGATTTCCTTCCTTCGCCCACCGCGGACGAGGCGGCCCGCGCGGCTCGGTTCCTCAACGAAACGTTGCGCCGGCGCTACCTGCGGGCGCATGGGGCCCTGCGCGCCGTGCTGGCCCGCTACACCACGGCGCGGCTCGATTTTGCCCTGTCGCCCCACGGCAAGCCTTACCTGCCCGCCGTCCCCGAGCTACGCTTCAACCTCTCCCATTCGCACGAGCGGGCGCTCATCGGCGTCAGCCTGGGTGTGGAAATCGGAGTGGACGTGGAGAGGTTTCGTCCGATGCCGGATTGCCTGGCGCTGGCCGAGCGGTTTTTTCCGCCCAGCGAAGCGGCCGCTTTTGCCGCCGTCTTTGCCTCTATGCCGGCGCCCGATCGCGAGCGCGATTTCTTCCGCCGTTGGACCCGCATCGAAGCCATCCTCAAGGCTCGCGGCGTGGGGCTGTATGGCATCGGCGAAGAGCTGGCGGGAGAATGGACCATCGAGGAACTCGACACCGGGATCGACGCCGGGGCGGAGTACGCCGCGGCCGTGGCGGTGGCGCAGGCCGGAGTGCGGGTCACGGTCCGCAATTTCGAAGGAGACGCATGAAGATTACCGTGCTGGACGGATATTGTCTGAACCCGGGCGACCTTTCCTGGGACTCGCTGCGGCAGATCGGCGACCTGCAAGTCTTCGACCGCACGCGCCTGGAGGAAGTCGTGGAGCGCACCGAGGGCTCCGAAATCGCCTTCACCAATAAGACTCTAATGCCCGCGGCGGCGCTGGAACAGCTTCCCGCCCTGCGCTACATCGGAGTGCTGGCCACCGGCTATGACATCGTAGACGTGGAGGCCGCGCGCCGCCGCAACGTGGTGGTGACCAATGTTCCCACTTACGCAACGGCCTCGGTGGCGCAGTTCGTGTTCGCGCTTCTGCTGGAGCTCTGCCACAACGTCAAGCTGCATGCCGATGCCGCGCGGGCGGGCGAATGGACGCGCAGCCCGGACTGGAGCTTCTGGAAAGCGCCGCTGGTCGAGCTGGCCGGCAAGACCATGGGGATCGTGGGGTTCGGCCGCATTGGCCGGCACACCGCGCGGATCGCCGACGCGCTGGGGATGCCGGTGATGGCTAGCGACACCTACCACGGAGACGAGCCGGATTACCACGGTTTCCGCTGGGGATCGGTAGAGGAGGTGCTGCGCGAATCCGACGCCATCAGCCTGCACGCTCCGCTTTTCCCCGAGACCCGCGGCATGATCAACACCCAAAGTCTCAGGCTGATGAAGCCCAGCGCGTTCCTGATCAACACCTCGCGCGGCCCACTGGTGGTGGACCAGGACCTGGCCGACGCCCTGAATGCCGGGCGCCTGGCCGGAGCCGGCGTGGATGTGCTCTCGGTGGAGCCGCCGGCCGCCGACAATCCGCTGCTGTCCGCCCGCAACTGCCTGGTGACGCCGCACATCGCCTGGGCCACCAAGGAAGCGCGCGAGCGTTTGATGAAGCTGGCTGTGGAGAACCTCACCGCCTTTCTGGCGGGGCAACCGAAAAATGTGATAGGGTGAAGCCATTAGCGATAAAGAAGACCGCTCCCTGACGGGGTGCCCTTTGGGCCCGGCTCGGATGCGCGGCAGCGATGCGCGGCAGCGATGCGCGGCAGCGATGCGCGGCGGCGACGCGCGGCAGCGACGCGCGGCGGCGACGCGCGGCAGCGACGCGCGGCAAGGCCTTTCCGAGCCGGGCCTAGAGGGCATCTGCGTGAGGGAGCGGTTTGGCAGTGAGCACCGCGCCCAAAGGGGCATGCCCGTGGGGAGCGGTTTACGGACAGGCAGAAGAGGAGCGGCATCTATGGATCGACGTAATTTCTTGATGAGTTCGGCGGCTGCCGTGGGCGCCGCATCGAGCGTTTTCGGCGCCCCGAGCGACCGCGTGCGCGTCGGCGTGCTCGGAATCGGTGGCAGGGGTCCCAGCCACCTGAACGGGTACAGCAAACTGGACAATGTGGAGATCGTGGCCATCTGCGACATCGACGATGCGCACATCGCCAAGGGCCTGGCCCAACTGGACAAACTCGGCAAGCCGAAACCGGAGACATATAAGGATATCCGCAAGCTGCTCGAGGACAAGTCCATCGATGCCATCTCCATCGCCACTCCCAACCACTGGCACACCCTGATGACCGTGTGGGCCTGCCAGGCCGGCAAGGATGTGTACGTGGAGAAGCCCTGCTCGCACAATATCTTCGAAGCCCAGCAGGTGGTGGCGGCGGCGCGCAAGTACAACCGCATGGTGCAGCAGGGCAGCCAGATCCGCTCCTCGAAGGCCGTGCAGGAAGGCGTGCAATCGATGCGCGACGGCCTCATCGGCGACGTCTACATGGCCCGCGGATTGTGCTTCAAGCGGCGCGACACCATCGGCCGGAAGCCGGTGGCGCCGGTGCCCCCGGGCGTGGATTACGACTTGTGGACGGGC
>JBKQPR010000301.1:0-17993 GCA_052144935.1 Bryobacteraceae bacterium | reverse complement strand
CGGATCACTGGGCTCGGCGGATAAGGAGCCTGCACCGCTACCGCCTCCATCAGCGGCTTCAACACCAGCTCGTAAACGGGTCCCCAGAACCCAGACGCAGGATCATCCAAGGCGTCGCCGTTGCGCACCACGATCAAGTCCAGGCTGGGCGCGGCGATAACGATTTGGTGGCTGGCGCCCGCACCCGCGAATGTGTCGCGCGGCGCCGCCGGCCAGATACCGTCCACGTTGGTGTACCACGCCAGCCCCGACGCCGGCGCGGGATCAGTCGCGGTGCGCGATGGATGCGGCATCCCCTGATCGCTCAGCACCTTCTTGACCACGTCGCGGCGGATCAACTCGCGCCCGTTCCACTTCCCCTGCAGCATCATCAACTCAGCGACTCGCGCCGCCGCGCGCGCGGTGAAGGTCGCGCCGCCCCAGTTCGCGTATAGCTTCAGACCGTCCACTTCGTACGCCCGGCCATATCCGATCGACCAGTCCCGCTCCGGCACGCCAAGCGGGTCGAGCACCCGTTCCTTCAGCATCGTGCGAATGTCCCCGCCATCCAGGGACGCGGTGATCGCGTACGAGAGTGCCGCCATCCCTGGGTTGCTATAGGCATTTTGCGTTCCAGGCTCGAACAGCACCGGAGCACTATGCAGCGCAATCGAAAACGGATCGGGAGTACGCTTCCAGAAATCACCCTTCCACCCGGGAAGTTGGTCGTGCGCGATTCCCTCCTCCTCCGCGTCGGAGATGCCGGAAGTGTGGGTCGCGAGCTGCCGGATGGTGATCTTCGATTTCAGCGGGTCCGCTCTCCAACCCGCGATATACTTGGACGCTGGATCGTCCGGCGAGATTCGCCCGTCGCTCATCGCGACGGCGAGCGACATGCCGCCGACCAGCGCTTTGGCCATCGAAGCCGTTCCGTGCGGCCGGTTCGCGTCCCACCCTGGCGCGTACCATTCCAATGCGATTCGCCCTCGCCGGATTACGATGAGGCCGGTGGTCCGGTGCGCTGCCAGGCTGCTTCGCCAGGCTTCGAGTTTCGCCGGATCCAGCCCTGCGCCCACCGGCGAGATGGTTGCCCACTCCGTCGATTGGCCGTACGCCAGCCCGGCGCAAGCCGCAAGCAGCACTGCTCTATTCAACGCCATGCCCTATTCTGTGCGATTCGCGAATCACGGGCAATGCCGGTGTGTTTCAAAGAGCGCTTGCGTCCCACCCGTGCTCATGCTGGCGGCTTTTGCGGTGCGGTGCTCCGCCGAAATCGCTATCGATGTTGGCGTAACGCGCCTGCGAAGCTGATGCCGGGGAGGAGATCACCTCAACGTGGCGAAGCACTTTCTGAGTGACCGACGAACTGGCCGGAGTGGGAAACTCTTCCGGACGAATCACGGGCGACTCGGAAGGAGGCGTTTCGCTACTTGAAATCATGCCAATCCGCCTTCGCATTCCAAAGCTTGAATTCCGGGGCATGCCTTGGCCGATCACGATAAAATGGCAGCACCGATTCTCATATGGACTCGAAGGGAATCATCAACTCGATCTTCAACGTTCCGCGGGCGTTGATCGGAGTGATTCACGTCGGGGCGCTCCCAGGGACGCCGGGGAGCCAGCACGAAGTCGCCGAGATCGCCGAAGTAGCTGCGGCCGAGGCCCGCGTCTACGCGGCGGAGGGGTTTCACGGTCTGATCATCGAGAACACCCACGACCGGCCTTACGTCAAAGGATCGGTTGGGCCCGAGATCGTGGCAGCCATGGCCGTGATCGGGGTTGAGGTGCGGCGCGCTGCCTCGCTGCCGACGGGTGTTCAGATTCTGGCGGGTGCGAATTCGGCGGCGATGGCAGTGGCGCACGCCTGCGGCGCGAGCTTCGTGCGGGTGGAGGGCTTTGTGTTTGCGCACGTCGCCGACGAAGGGCTGATCGAATCGACCGCAGGCGAGTTGCTGCGGTACCGGCGGGCAATCGGAGCGGACCACGTGCGGGTGTTCGCGGACATCAAGAAGAAGCACTCGGCACACGCGATCACAGCGGACGTCGATTTGGCGGAGACGGCGAAGGCTGCGGAGTTCTTCCAGGCGGACGGCGTGATTGTCTCCGGGGCCGCCACGGGCCGACCGACCGATCCCGGCGAGGTACGGGCGGTTAGCGAAGCTGTGGGGATTCCGACGCTGGTCGGCTCGGGGGTCACGCCGGAGAACATGGAATGCTTTGCGACCGCGGATGCATTGATTGTCGGGTCGTCCGTGAAGGAAGGTGGGCTGTGGTCCAATCGGCTGGACGATGGCCAGGTACGGGCGGTGGCGCGGGCGTTTCGGGCTTTGACGGCAGGGCAAAGCATGTAGCTGGAGTGCCGCTGAGCGTCGCCGCAAACGCGGAAAATGTCGAGAGCATCCGGGGTTGGTGGCCGATTGCCCATAGCCCTGGCCAAATCCGTGGTTTGGGCGTTTCCCGTCAACTTCGCCGCGCCTGCCCCAACTTCGGGTTGGCGCGTAATCCGAGAGCGACGATCCTAAAATGAGATGGGTGTGGCTACTTTGGAACGACGGCCCAGACGGCTGGATATAGGCGACGCTGGTCCTGATCGATGTGGAATTGCCAGTAGCGATCAAAATCTCCCGAGATATAGACGGCTCGGAGTTGTACAAGAGCCTCCGCCATTTGCTCGGTCCAGCGCATGCCGGACCGTTCCATGCGGTAGAACGCTCCTCTTTCAGTCGCAGTACTTCACCATTACTTTGTGGATCGGTGACGGTGCCGGACCTTGGCGCCCAAAACCGGCCGCGGCGCATGACGATGCTGGCGTGGGGGCGCGTGGCGACTCGCTGCCCGGCGCCACTACCGGCCGCCAGGCCGAACCCGTCTTGCCGCTTCCGCCCGGCGTCCCGTCCGCGGCGCGGTGGGCGGCTGCCATGCGAGCGCGGGGCGAGAGTGTTACGCGGCGACAATCGTCGCTGCGGGGACATCGGGTCCCGGCCGCCGGGCCGAGCCGGTCTTGCCGTTCCAGCCCGGCGTCCCGCCCGCGGCGCGGTGGGCGGCCATGCGGCCGCGGGCCGGGAGCGTACGTCCGCAGCTCGACGCCTAATTCGATTTGGTCTTCTTCAACTCGCGCTGGTGATCGAGATAGCTTTCGCCTTCGGTGATCCAGGCAGGCGCCGGTTCGCCCTTGAGATAGTACCCGAACCACGCGAAGATCCGATGCTGATAATCCACCTGGTCCGCTTTCTTACGCAATCCGTGGTCTTCGCCGCCGTAAACCAAAAGTACGACATTCTTGCGGGCGCGCCGCGCAATGTTGTATAGCTCGATGCCCTGATGATAGAAGACCGTCCCATCGGCGTCGCCGACCTCGATCATCAGGGGAGTCGTCATCGTGCTCACGCCGAAGACCGCCGAGTTGCGAATGTAAGCCTGCAGGTCCTCGTAGAGGGGAACCTCCATGCGCTGCTGCCCCGTCTCGATATGGTCCGTTTCAGCAATGCCGGAACTCCAGTGGTGGTTGCCGTAGTTGCTGATCAGATCGGTGATCGGCGCCCCGGCCACCGCCGCCGAGAAAATAGTGGTGTGGGTAGCCAGGAAACTGGCGTCGAAGCCGCCCCAGGAGTGGCCCACGGTGCCGACCTTGTCCACGATGCCCTTTTCCTGTACCTTCTTCACCGCCGCCGTCACGCAGTCAGCCACCGAAAGCCCGGGCTCGCGCTTCTGGAACACGATGTCCGGCTGCAGCACGAAGTAGCCGTGGCTGGTCATCGCGCTCACGCTGTAGTAGCTCCGCTCGGATGGCGCGTTGTAACGATGCAGGCCATCGGAAAGCTTCTCATACATATACACGATCATCGGGTACTTCTTCCCGGCCTCATATCCCGCCGGATAGTCTAGAATCCCCTGCAGCCGCGTCCCGTTAGACGACTTGTACTCGATCAGTTCCGAGCGGCCCCACGCATAGTTGCTCTGGAAGGGATTGGTATCGGTGACAGGCACGCCGTCCTTCAAATCGGGACCGCCTACATACGCGTTCGGCGATTCCTCGAAGCTCTCGGTGACGTAATGATAGACCGGCGCCTCCGCAGCCTTCCCGAGGCGTTCGATGGTCTTGTCGGCCAGAATGAGCCGCTCCGGCCCAGCCGCGCCGGGCTGCAATACGGCGTATCCGGACTTCTTTGACCAAATCCCGAACAGGCTCAAATACACGGGCTTGTCGAGATCGATGAACTCGCTGTCGGGATCGAGCCGGACATACCGGTGGCGGATCTGCTCCGCCGCGCCGTCGGTAAGCTTGGCGGCATTTGCGCCGTCGGCTGAGATCTTCCACAGGTCGAACTTGTCGTAGAGAATCACCTCCGCGTCGTTCTTCGTCCAGCCGGCGACGCCGAACGGCGGCTTCTGCTTGACGGCTTCGTCCGACTCGCGGTCTATGAACGAGGTCTTGATATTCTTGGTGAGATTGACGGCCGCGCGGGTGGCGACGTCCACCACCCAATAATGGTCGTTCTCCAGATAGATGAGGTAGCGGCCGCCGGGACTCGCCTGCATGTAACGGTCGTCGGCCAGCTTGTCCTTGATCTTGGTGCGCTGCCCGTTGGCCGTATCCATGAGGTAAATATCGGCCGCCGGACGGCCGATGCTGCGGTCCATGGCGTACTCTTTCCACTCCGCCGCATAGGCCAGTTTGCTGTGTTTGAGAGGGGTCACCTGCTCGGTGGTTTCCTCCTTGCTCAACTGCACCAGGCTGCCGGAGTCGACGTTCCATGCCGCCAGCATGAACCGGCGTCCGTTCTGAGTGGCGTTCTTCACCTGGTGAGCCATCACCTCGGTGTCGCGCCAATGCCAGACGTCGACTGCGGGCTGGTCATCGGCCGCGGCAGTCGTGCTGTCGCCCGCGCCGTCGCTGGCGGCGTCGGCGGTGGCGCCGGTCGATCCCGCCGTACCACCTCGGCCGGGACGTTTGGGAGCGGGTGGCTTGTCGTACCAATCGGACAGTCCGACGAAGATGGTGGCGCCATCGTCCGACCACGAAGGACGCCGGAACGTAACCGTGCGCAGACCCGCCGGAAATTTCGAATCGGCCGTAGGATCGTAGACCAGGGCCGCTTCAGATGGCTCGCCCAGATGCCTCCAGGCCATGACGAGGTAGGCGGGGCCGTCATGCTTGTCGTCGGTTTTGGATTTCAACGCGGCCAGGTCCGCGCTGTCCTTGCGCCAGGCCAGGTTGCTGTAAGTGGACGCGGACGAATCGAGCACTTTGAGCGACCCGGTCTGCGCGTCGAAAAGCTGGATCGCGTTGCCGGTTTTCTCGCCCGTGGAAATGGCCATGGCGAGCAGCGTTCCGCGATGCTTTTCATCCTGCCAAGCGAACTCCGACACGTTGCCGAATGCGGTGTCGCGGCCGGTGGCGAGTTGGCGCAGAACGAGCGTGCCTCCGGGCGTATTGTCATCCGCGCCGGCCGCGCCACCCCGACCGCCGCGGCCACCGCGGCCACCGCCCGCTCCGCCGCGGCCCGCAGCGCCACGCGCGGCGCCCTCGCGTTGCGGCGGGTACTGCCGCATCGCCAGCCCGGCGCCGGAAGGGCTGAAAGAGAACGCTTCGATGTCGTCAATTACGGTCTGGTCGCCGGTGGCGAGGTTCATGAGCCCGAGCTTGTTCTGCACCGGGCGATTGTCGGCGCGCATGCGGTCGGCCTGCGTCTCCGAGTAGCCGATGCTGTAGGCGAGCCACTTCGAATCGGCTGAATAGGCGGCCTGCGTCCCGAATGCCGCGATCTTGGTGGTCTTGGCGGCGATGTTGGTGACGCGCAGCTCGTTGTTGCCGTTCGAGCGATTGATGCCGTAGGCGAGCCACTTTCCGTCGGGCGACAATCCGCCGGTGCCGCCGCCGCCGCCGCGCCCGCCGCCACCGCCGCCGGCGCCGGCGTCCACCAGCGTTTCCCACTGGCCATAATCGGCGGGCGCGGGGGGAAGTTTCGTCTGCGCAGGGAGACTGCACGCAAAGAGAAGTACAAGAAGCTTCGGACCCATCAGACAAAAATATCACAAATGTGGAGATATCAGTTGCGGGACGCGGCGGCGGAGCCGTCGCTGGACCGGACCAGCGCCGGTCTTTTTTGCAAAATCGGAATATGACGATCCGCAGCATCGCCGAAGCCCAGGCAGAGCTTTCAACTCTCGTCGAGGCGGTGCCAGGCGGCGCCGGTCGGCGCGGCCGAAAACGTCACGTTCCGTAAAGGGCGAAATCTAGCGAGAATTCACGAGCTGAAAACGTTTTCGCCCAAAGCGGGGAGCCCAGGGCGGCATAGACATCCACGTGACCATGCAGCGACTGAACGCCGGCCGGCAGCGCGTGGCGGAAGAGAAAGCCAGGCGTGACGCGGCAGCTTGAACAAACACTCGCCCCGACGAGTACTCTTCGACGCGCTGTCCCAATTCGACATCCGCTCAAACCCACCACGGCTCATAACGTTTTCCTCGGTAACTACACATATGACGGATCCTTCAAACGATCACGGCAATGCTCACAATGTCGAGGACAGTCTGACAGGCCAATCTATGCCTCCCGGTGGCCCTTATTCGGCAGCGCTCATCCCGAGTTCTTTCAGTTCTTCGGCCAGGTGCTCGCCCGGATGTATTGCGGTTACTGCCATATCGTGCTCCTAGTGGTAATCGACGATCTCAACGTTTGACGGTCCCAACGCGCCGTCTGGCCATCCAAAACAAGTCCGCCACCCAGCGTAGCAGCAGCTTCCAGCCGGTCGAGCTTCAACCGGGCCGCTTGTTCGATTCCAGAGAATGCTTTCCGTTTGCCGGCGGCGAAATCCCTGGCGCGCTTGTCTCGATAGCCGGCGATCCGGCCGCGGTTGCGCGTTCGCCATCAACCTTCGTTTCGGCTCGCACGGTGTACTTCTTGAAATCGAAACTTACCCCGCCACCTTCTCAATCGCCTCCGGCCCGCAGATCGCTTCCACCTGCGCGCGGAAATGCTTATCCGGCCGCACCTTGGTGGGCACGTCCAGCAGCACCGAGAAATCGCGCGGGGCTTCCAGGCGCAGGCGCACCTGGGTGTCGCCGGGCTTGCTGCGGAAGAGGCGCTGCAGCTCGCCGGCACGGTCCACGCTGCCGTTGCGGCCCAGCCAGACGCGGATGGCGATTACGCTCGGCAGATCGATGCGGGCGTTATCCAACGCCACGATGTCCTGCACCGAAATCTTGGGCTGCGCATTCTCTTCGGGCAACACCAGGCCGCGCAGCAGCACCGCCTGATCCTCCACGATCTGCGGCGCCAGACGCTCGTAGGAGCTGGCGAAGACCATGCCTTCCACGCTGCCGTTGCGGTCTTCGATGGTCATCGCCGCCCACGGCTTGCCTTCTTTGTTGCGCTTGCGCGCGATGCCCGTCAGCACGCCGCAGAGCGTCACTTCGGCGTTCTTCTGCAGCCCCTCCAGGTTGCCGCTGTCGTGCGTGGCCAACTCCGCCACCTTGTCGGCATAGCGATCCAGCGGATGGCCGGTCACCCAGAATCCCAGCATCTCTTTTTCGCTGGCCAGCTTCTCCTTATCGCTCCACTCCGGCACACTGGGCAACGAAATGGCGTGCGGCTCTTCGGCAACCAGCTCGCCGAACAGGCCCACCTGGCCGCTTTCGCGGTCGCGCCAGGCGCGCTGACCGCCCTCCATGGCGCCTTCCACGGCGGCGAATTTCTGCGACCGCCCACCCTCCAGGGAATCCATGGCGCCGGCGCGGATAAGACTCTCGATCATGCGCCGGTTCACCGCTCCCATGTCCACCTTCTCGCAGAACTGGTGGAGGGTTTGGAAGCGGCCCACCTCCTGGCGCGCGCGAATAATCGCGTCCACCGCCGATTTCCCCAGGTTTTTCACCGCGCCCAATCCGAAGCGAATGGCCAGCCCCGCAGGCACTCTGTCCGGGGTGAAGTCGAACTCGCTGGCATTCACATCCGGGGGTAAAACGGTGATGCCCATTTCGCGGCACTCGTTGATGTACTTCACCACCTTGGCGGTGTTGCCGGTTTCCGCCGTGAGCAGCGCGGCCATGAAGTCCACCGGGTAGTGCGCCTTCAAGTAGGCCGTCACAAACGCCAGGTAGGCATAGGCGGCGGAATGCGATTTGTTGAAGCCGTAGCCGGCGAACTGCTCCATCAGGTCGAAGATCTTTTCGACCTTCTTCTGCGGGAAGCCGCGCTCCACCGCGCCCTTGATGAAGCGGTCGCGCTGCTTGGCCATTTCCTCCGGCTTCTTCTTCCCCATCGCGCGGCGCAGCAGGTCGGCATCGCCCAGCGAGTAGCCCGCCACGCGATTGGAAATTTGCATCACCTGCTCCTGGTACACGATCACGCCGTAGGTTTCTTCGAGAAGCTCTTTCAGCTCGGGCAAATCGTACTGGATCGCGCGCCGGCCCCATTTACGCTCGATGAAATCGTCCACCATGCCGCCCTGGATGGGGCCGGGCCGGTAGAGCGCGTTGAGCGCCGTGAGATCTTCCAGGCGGCTCGGCTGGTAGCGCCTCAGGATGTCGCACATGCCGTCGGATTCGAACTGGAACACGCCGCTGGTGAGGCCCTTGCAGAAGATCTCGTAGGTGGCCTTGTCGTCCAGCGGCAGGTCTTCGGGAACCAACTCCACGCCATGGCGCTTGTGGATCAGACGCAGGGCGTCCTGGATCAGCGTGAGGGTGGTGAGCCCCAGGAAGTCCATCTTCAACAGCGAGAGCTTCTCCAGTCCGTTCATGTCGAACTGGGTCACAATTTCGTCGCGGTTGGTCTTGTAAAGCGGCACCAGCTCTTTGAGCGGCTCGGGCGAGATCACCACGCCGGCGGCGTGCACCGAGCAGTTGCGCGCCAGGCCCTCCAGCTTGAGCGCCACTTGCAGCAGGTCGGCCACCTTGGGGTCCTTTTTGGACAACTCGCCGAAGCCGGGTTCCTGGGCCATGGCGTCGGTGAGCGAGATGTTCAGGACGTTGGGCACCAGCTTGGTGATGCGGTCCACGTCGGCGAAGGGAATTTCCAGCACCCGGCCCACGTCCTTGATGGCGGCGCGCGCGCCCAGCGTGTTGAAGGTGATGATCTGGGCCACCTGCTCGCGCCCGTATTTCTCGGTGACGTACTGGATGACCTCGCCGCGGCGGTGCATGCAGAAATCGACGTCGATATCGGGCATGCTGATGCGCTCCGGGTTGAGAAAGCGCTCGAACAGCAGGCCGTACTGCAGCGGGTCGATATCGGTGATGGCCATGGCGTAGCCCACCAGGCTGCCGGCCGCCGATCCGCGCCCCGGCCCCACCGGAATGCCTTTTTTTATCTTGGCCCAGTAGATGAAGTCCCAGACGATCAGAAAATAGCCCGAGAATTTCATCTTCTGGATCATCCGGATTTCGCGGTCCAGGCGCTCGGCATACTCCGCCAGGTCGTGCTTCAGGAGACCCTTGGCGCGCATGGCCTCCAGGCGCGGGCGACGCCCTTCGAAGCCCTGGCGGGCCACATATTCGAAGTAGGTGTCGGCCGAGTGTTCCGCCGGCACGTCGAAGCGTGGAAACGGCTCCTTCACCTGTTCCAGCTTGACGTGGCAGCGCTGGGCGATTTCCCAGGTGCGGTCGAGCGCGTCTTCCAGCTCGCCGAACAGCTCCATCATTTCCTGGCGCGATTTCAAGTAGAAATCGGGCGTGTTCCAGCGCATCCGGTTGGGGTCGCTGAAGCTCTTGCCGGTCTGGATGCAGAGCAGGATTTCGTGGGCGCGGGCGTCCTCTTTGCGGAGATAGTGCGAGTCGTTGGTGGCCACCAGCGGCAGGCCGGTTTCCTGCGAGAGGCGGTTGAGCTGCGGGGTCAGGCGGCGGTCCTGCTCCAGGTGGTGGTCCTGCACCTCCAGGAAGAAATTGTTGCGGCCCAGGATATCGGAATAGGTGTGGGCCAGGCGGCGGGCGTCCTCGTACTTATCCGAGAGGATCGCCTCGGGAATGTGGCCGCGCAGGCAGGCGGACATGCCGATGAGACCCTTGGAGTGCTGCGCCAGCAGGTCCACGTCGATGCGCGGCTTGTAATAGAAGCCGTCCAGGTAGCCTGTCGAGACCAGCCGGATGAGGTTGCGGTAGCCTTCCTGGTTTTCGCACAGCAGCACCAGGTGGTTGTAGCGGTCGGAATCGGAGCGCGTTTTGTGGCCCTGTTGGGAGACGTACACCTCGCAGCCGATCACGGGGTGGACGCCCGCGGCTTTGGCGGCGTTGTAAAACTTCACCGCTCCGAAGAGATTCCCATGATCGGTCATGGCCACGGCCGGCATCTTCTGGGCGACCGCGATTTTCATCAGCTCGTCGATATCGCAGGCGCCATCCAGCAGGGAATAGTCGGTGTGGCAGTGCAGGTGAACGAAAGACATCGGTACGGTTGCTCCTCGGTGCGGGCGCACGGCACCCGTCAGGGGGAGGTGGGTTCAGTACTGATATTGTAACGCTTACACCGTCACTGGCGTGGGGTGCACCCACGGGGCGCGGTAGGGGCGCGCGAGCAGGCGGTTGGCCTGGTCGTCGCCGATCACGCGGCCGGTTCGCGGATCCCACGCCAGCGTGCGGCCGAGGCCCATCGACAGGTTGGCCAGAATGCAGCTCGTGGTGGAGATGTAGCCTTCCTCGATATCCGCCACGGGCTTGCCGCGCGTGGCGATGGCCGCCAGAAAATCCTGCATGTGATGGCGGATGGCGGGGGCGCACTGCTTCTCCAGGTCCTTCTCGGTTTTGTCTTCGGGGTATTGTTCCAGCTCGTAGGTCACATCCTTGTGGACCGGCGCCACGCCGTTCACGGTGGAGGTGAAATCATAGCTGTAGACGCTGGCTTTGAGGGTGCCTTTATCGCCATAGAGCGTGGCGCCCCAGGTGTACTTGGGGTCGGGCGGCTCGCCCCAGGTGCGATGTTGCCAGACAATTTTGAGATCGTCGTATTCGAAGGTGGCGAGTTGCGTATCGGCGATGTTCGCCTTGCTGCTCTTCTCGACCAGGATCCCGCCGCTCGAGGAGACGTGCTTAGGCCAGCCGAGCGAGAGCATCCAGCGGGTCATATCGAGCATGTGGACGCCCATGTCCCCCATGATGCCGTTGCCGTACTCCATGAAGGCGCGCCAGCCGCGCGGATGGTCCCACTGGTTGTAGGGGCGCATGGGCGCGGGGCCGGTCCACATCTCGTAATCGAGGTTGGGCGGCGGCGCCGTGTCGGGCGGATTGCCGTTGGCGCGCATGTGGTAATAGCAATAGATCTCCACCAGCCCGACCTTGCCGAGTTTGCCCTCCCTGACGATCTGGTCGCGCGCCTCCACCAGGTGCGGCGTGCTGCGGCGCTGCGTACCGATCTGCACCACCCGCTGGTATTTGCGCGCCGCCGCCAGCATGGCCTGCCCTTCGATGACATCGACGCTGATGGGCTTCTGGCAGTAGACGTCGGCGCCCGCCTTCACGGCTTCGATCATGGCCAGGGCGTGCCAGTGGTCGGGAGTGCCTACGTGCACGATGTCGAGATCCTTCTCGGCGAGCATCTTGCGGTAATCGGCATACGTGCGCGGCCGCTTTTTGGAACGCTGCCTCGCGGCGACCATGTCGGCGGCCTCGGAAAGCATGTTGCGGTCCACGTCGCACAGCGACACCACCTCCACCGGAGCCACCTGGATCAGGCGGAAAAGGTCGCTCTTGGCGTACCAGCCAGTGCCGATTACGCCCACGCGCAAGGGCTTCTGGCCGGAGGCTTGTTCCCCGAAGCCCGCAGCAGCGAAACCCAGGCCGGCGGCGCCGGCGCGAAGAAATTGACGTCGATTCATAGTCACCTCCCGAGTGCCATACTGGAATTTACCAGTTATGAGCGTAAAACTACAGGGTATTTTCCCACCAATCACAACTCCGTTCGACCACGCCGGCAACATTTACACCGCCAAGGTGCAGCACAACGTGGAGAAATGGAACCGGACGTCGCTTTCCGGGTACGTGGTGATGGGGTCGACCGGGGAGAGCGTCTTTCTCACCACCGAAGAGAAGATCGCCATGTGGGAGCTGGTGGCCCAGCATGCCGACCCCGAGAAGCTGCTAATCGCCGGCACCGGCATGGAGAGCGTGCGCGAAACGGTGTGCCTCACCAATCGCGCGGCCGAACTGGGCTACAAAGCCGCCATGGTGCGGACGCCGCATTATTACAAGAACCTGGTGAGCCGCGCGGACGCGCAGGCGCTGTATTACCGGGCGGTGGCCGACCAGTCGCGCATCCCTCTGATTATCTACAATTGGCCGCAAGCCACGGGCGTGGATATTCCGGTGGAAGCGGTGGTGCAGATTTCGGAGCACCCCAACGTGATCGCGATCAAGGAAAGCTCGGGGAACCTGGAAAAAGTGATGCAGATGATCCGCGAGGTGAAGCACGGGTTCCAGGTGCTGGTGGGGTCGGCGCCGACGCTGTGGCCGTCGCTGCTGATGGGCGCATGCGGCGCGATTCTGGCCTACGCCAACGCCGCGCCGTATTCGGTGATCGCGATTTGGGAGGCCTACCGGCAGCGCGAGGACGCGGCGGGGTTGGACTGGCAGAACCGCATCGGCCGCGCCTCGGCGCTGGTGACCACCAAGTACGGCGTTCCCGGTTTGAAGCACGCCATGGACTTGAACGGCTATTATGGCGGGCCGCCGCGCCTGCCGCTCACGGTGCCGACGGCCGAGGCGAAGCGTGAGATCGAAGAGGCATTTAGAGACTTGAAGGGGTAGGCGCGGATGGAACGGCCGCCGGGCTCGACGGTGGCGGCTTCTCTTGGTTTGGCGCTATGGTTGGGCTGCTGTCAAGGCGGTCCCGTATGCAGGGCATCCGTGTGGGCTTTTCCGCTGCCATCCGGCCATCGTGGACGGAGGAAACGGTCGTCTAAGCTACCGCCGCTACACGGATTGTTTCGGTCTAGCTACTTTCCCACTTAAAATTCCTGGTACAATTGAACGCTTATGGTGAGAGCCTCTTCCCTCCTCATACTGGCACTCCTGACGTGCGTTGGCTGCACGGAGACAAAATCCACAGAGACAAGAGAGGTAGCGACTGATGTCCCGGAGACCGTGGTGCAGGATGAGAGCGGGGACAGGATACGAGTGAAGTACGCTCGGGTTGATTTTGACTACCAGGTGAATGTCGTGGTGGAAAACATGAGCGGCACGCCGAAAGTGTTCGATCAATGCGGTTTGGGTTTGCATGATGGCGACAGATTCGTTTCAGGTGTTGCGTTTACGTGGGACAACACGCAGGGGAGCGTTGCGACGAGACTGAAGGTGTTCAATGACGCGCCAGTGAGGGGCGAGCGTGGCAACGTGCAAGTGACGATCCGACCAAACACCTCATACCACGTAACCGCGCCGGTTGAAGGCGAATTTGTTTCGAGCCGGGACAAGCGAATCGACTTCGGGTGTTTCATCACGAGCGAGAACACTACATACGTTATTGGCCCGTTCGACGAAATCAGGCTCGTTCAGTAGGTGTCGATGTCGCGGGGGTTCATGTTGCCCGCCGCGCTCGGCGATATTGAACATAGAATTCCTTGCAGGACCTGAATGGACAAAGCCCCGAGTCGTTTTCCAACGCGAGATGGCCCGCTCTCGCTTGGGGAATTCATCCGGATTCCGGCTGATGGAGTAGAGAGAATGTTCGCGTCGAGAAAGTGGGGCATTATTGCGATCGTCTGCGCAGGTCTTCACGAGAGAGCCTGTCGGAAGCAGTGAAGGCCGCGATGGATCTCCGGATCTCACGTTCCTGGCGCTTCAGACGTTCAATTTCTGGTTCGTGCGAGGCGAGTTGCTCAAGATACGCCTTTACCAGCGCGGAGACGGAGGTATCGCGTTCGGCAGCGGCAAGGCGGGCGCGTTTGTACGTCTCTTCGTCAACCGAGACTGTGATATTACGCATACGTTCACAGTATCACGAGCCATTGGTAAAGGCGGGGCGAAAGCGTTCAACCTCGGGGCCATTCCGCCACGCGCGCGGCAGCGGTTATCACCGCAACGGCCTATAGGAAACGCTTCAGCGTGCGCGTACATTCTTCGATGCCGAACAGGTACGTGACTGAGAAGTACACCAGCCCATACGCGCCCAGGATGGGGATGGCGGCGACGATCGGCAGAAGGCCCGGAGGGACCGGAACCGGGAGGCGGCCGACGACCAGTTTGACGCCCCAGCCGGCGGCGGCCGCAAGGGCGGCGGCGGTCCACAATTGCGCTACCAGCGAGGCCGGCAGACCGGTCCGGCCAATGCGCCGGTTTAAGGTACGCCGCAGCAGCGTGAATTCCACCCAGCCCGCGACGCCGGCCGAGGCCGTCAGCCCCGCGGTTCCCCAGCGTTGGGCGATGCCAATCCAATGCGGCAGGGGGATGGCGCAGAGATAGCCCAGCCCGATGGTGAGCGATACGCGCACGATGGCAAAGCGCAGCGGCGTGCGGGTATCGCGCAGGGCGTAATAGGTCGAGGAGTATAGCCGGCCGAGGGTGGACGCCAGCAGCCCCACCGCCGAACCGGCCAGGATGCCCCACACAAACTCGGAATCCTTGTGCCGGAATAGGCCGTTTTCGAAGAGCGCCGCGGCGATCACGTCCCCCAATGCCAGGTACGCCATGGCGGAAGGCACCACCAGAAAGGCGATCCGGCGCAGCCCGGAATCGAGACGCCGCCGCAGGTAGACGGCCACCTGGTCCTGGTCGCCAAGCGCGCTCGACATGGCGGGCAGCTCGGCCGCCGAAACCGCCATGCCGAACAGACTCACGGGCAGCATATACAGCGTCTGCGCGTTGGTCAGCGCCGCCACGGGCCCATCGCCCAGCAGCGTGGCGAGCAGGTTGTCGACGTAGCCGCTGATCTGATAAACGCCGCGGCTGAAAAAGACCGGCGCGAAGTTGCGGACGACCTCGCGCACATTGGCGGCGCGGATATCCAGCCGCAGGCGCAGCTTGCCGGCTAACCGCAGCACCATGGGCAACTGCACGCCGAATTGCAGTGCGCTGCCCACGACCGAGCCCCAGGAGTAAGTGACCACGAGCGACGACGGGTCCTGGCGCCGGAACGCGACCAGCGTGGCGATCATAGCGAGGCTGGAAATGACCGGCGCCGTATAGGCCAGGAAGAATTTGCGATGGCTGTTGAGAATTCCCAGGCACCAGGCGGAGAGCACCAGCAGGCCGATGCTGGGGAACAGGATGCGAACCAGCCGGATGGTCAACTCCCGCTTGGCGCCGTGAAACCCCGGGGCAATCGCGTCGATAAACAGGGGCGTGGCCAGGACACCCACCAGCACAAAAATCGAAGTGACCAGGGCGAGGATCGCGGCGACCGCCCCCGCAACCCGATCCGCTTCTTTGTGATCTTTTTCGGCCAGCAGGCGCGCATAGACCGGGATGAAGGAGGCGGAAAGCACCCCCTCGCCGAATAGCGTCTGCAGAAAGTTGGGAATGCGGAACGCGGCGTTGAAGGCGTCGGCGGTGGCGCCCTGGCCGAAATAGCGGGAGAACAAGCGCTGCCGGACCAGCCCAGCCACGCGGCTGAGGAAGATGCCCGCCGCCACCAGGAACGCATGGCGGCCGGTGGCCTCCCGCTGCTTGGGCTGCGCCACTAAGCCAGCTTCTCCAGCACGGCATCGGTCACTTCCCCCGTGGTGCTTTGGCCTCCGAGGTCGGGGGTGCGCACGCGGCCCTCGGCCAGCGCCGCGGCGACCGCCGATTCGACCTGGCGCGAGGCTTCGGCCATGCCGAGGTGGTCGAGCATCATGGCGGCGCTGAGGATGGTGGCCAGAGGATTCACCAGGCCCTTGCCGGCGATGTCGGGGGCCGAGCCGTGCACCGGCTCGAACATGGAGGGGTAGCGCCGCAGGGGGTCGAGATTGGCGCTGGCGGCCAGGCCCATGCTGCCGATGATGATGGCCGAGATGTCGCTGAGGATATCGCAGAAGAGGTTGGAGCCGACCACCACGTCGAAGCTCTCGGGGCGTCGGATGAAGTTCATGGCGGCGGCGTCCACCAGGAGCGATTCGGTTTCCACATCGCGGAACTCTTCCGCCACCTCCTGGAACGCGCGGTCCCACAGCACCATGCTGTAACCCTGCGCGTTGGATTTGGTGATGGAGGTGACGCGCTTCTTCCTGTTGCGCTTGACGGCCAGCTCGAAAGCGAAGCGCACGATGCGGTCGATGCCGCGGCGGGTGAAGACCGAAGTCTGAATGGCGACCTCTTCGGGCTGCAGGTGGTACACAAAACCACCCACCTGGGCGTATTCGCCCTCGGTGTTCTCGCGAACCACCACGAAATCGATTTCGCCGCCGCGTTTGCCGGCCAGCGGCGAGGCCACGCCGGGGTAGAGGTAAGCCGGCCGGACGTTGGCGTATTGATCGAAGGCCCGGCGGATGGGAAGCAGCAGGCCGTTCAGCGTGATGTGGTCGGGAATCTGGGGATGGCCCACGGCGCCTAACAGGATGGCGTCGCAGGGCTGCAGCAGATCGATGGCGCCGGCGGGCATCATGCTGCCCCAGCGGAAATAGTGCCCGGCGCCCCAGTCGAAGTCCTGAAACGCAAAGCTGACATCGTGCTTTTTGGCGATCGTCTCGAGCACGCGCCTGGCCTGGGGGACGACTTCGGTTCCGACGCCATCTCCGGCAATTACCGCGATCGTAAAGGTCTTCATCGGCTTGAGAACAATTTTCGCACGCGCGCATAGGCGCGGCGGATATTGCCGGGAAGCTCGTAGCCGTCGAACCCGGCGGGGGCGCACCAGGCGATGGCGCGCGATTCCTCGGAGAGACGGAATTCTTCCGATACGGCCTGGAAGTAGAAGAGCAGGTCGTGATGCAGGTGGTAGGGATCGCGGCGTTTGGGAGGGATTGCGTGGACGTCCATGCCCACGAGCGTCTCCATGGCGGGATCGGCCGCCAGGACAGCGCCGGTTTCTTCGACTACCTCCCGGCGGGCGGCATCCCAAATTTCGGGGTCGCCGGGCTCCACGTGGCCGCCGGGCAGCAGCCAACGGTCGAGGCGGCGGTGATGCACCAGCAGGACGCGCTCGCCATCGGGCGCCAGCACCAGGCCGCTGCAGGTGATGTGGCCGGGGCTGAAATTGTAGCGCGAAAAAGGGACCGGCACGCACTCCAGCAGAAGGAGGATGAGTTCGCGGCTTTTGAGGGCCTGGCCATCGGAGGGATCCGAGAAGGCGCGCACCAGCGCGGCTACGCTTGGGGCATCGATCATAAAGAAAAAGCCTCCGACAAGCGGAGGCTTTTATTTTAAACCGGGCGACTTCCTACTCTCCCACACACTTGCGCATGCAGTACCATCGGGGCTGAGGGGCTTAACTACCGTGTTCGGGATGGGAACGGGTGGGTCCCCCTCGCTAAGGTCACCCAGAAAGCGGCGACAATCGCGGCAAACTGTTTTCTCACCGCGGAGACGCTGAGAACGCCGAGAAACGAAGAAAAACCACAAACTGGTAAATGTCCTTCTCCGCGCTTTCTCTGCGCGCTCCGCGTCTCCGCGGTGAAAACAGCCTTCGCGCCTGAATATTGACGGGCCAAAACCTTTGGGAAAGCAGCGCTACATTTCTGCCGGCGCGCGCCAAGCGCGCCATTGTGTGCGCAGTAGTATTTTATGGTCAAGCCGAACGGGCAATTAGTAACGGTAAGCTCAACCGGTTGCCCGGCTTACACATCCGTCCTATCAAACTGGTAGTCTTCCAGTGCCCTTCTTAGCTTGCGCTTGGGAGATCTCATCTTAAGGAAGGTTTCACGCTTATATGCATTCAGCGTTTATCCTGACCGAACTTCGCTACCCAGCGATGCGGCTGGAGCCACAACTGGATCACAAGAGGTTCGTCCACCCCGGTCCTCTCGTACTAAGGGCAGGCCCTTTCAAATCTCCTACGCCCACCACAGATAGGGACCGAACTGTCTCGCGACGTTCTGAACCCAGCTCACGTACCGCTTTAATAGGCGAACAGCCTAACCCTTGGGAGCTTCTACACCCCCAGGATGCGA
>JBKQPR010000300.1:0-25717 GCA_052144935.1 Bryobacteraceae bacterium | reverse complement strand
GTTCCGCGGGCAAGGCGCGCAACGCCGGCTTATCGAGCGACTCGAAGAGACTGCGGCGGGACCCTTCGCGTTTGCGGAATGGCCGGTCGTTGAGGCGCACCAGCAATTCCTGAATGGCCTGGTTGACCTCGGCCAAGCTGAAGAATTTCCTCTTCCGCAGGGCAGCCAATATCCAGCGCTCGACCAATAGCACGCCCGCTTCCACTTTCGCCTTGTCACGAGGCTTCCTCGGGCGCGCCGGAATTACGGCCACACCGTAATGCGAGGCCATCTCCTCATACGTCCGATTGACCGCCGGTTCATAGCGGCAAGCTTTGGTGACACCGGATTGCCGGCGTTACCGCGCCCGTCGCGGCGCTATGGACGGGAATCGTGTCGCAGGCATAGTCGACAAACAGCTTCTCGCCGGCCCGGTTTTATGCCGCAGAGCGACTTCCTGTGCCCGCAGCCATCCTCTGTACAAGATCACAGAACCGGCTGTAGCGTTAGCCGTCCGGGGTCTTCTCGCGGTACTCCTCCCACAGGAGTTGCAAGGTGACGTGTTGGTTGGTCTGCAGTTCGTGGCGGATCGCAGCGTAGTCTGGCTCGGGCGACTGCTTCCAGTGGCCGGTTCTTCCCCGCGACGGAGCCGCGGCTTCCAGCAGTCGGTCTTCACCCCAATCGGCAATGTCCGCCCATTTCAGCCCGGCCGCGTCGGCATCCCGTCGGAATCGTGATCGCCATCAAATCGGAATGGTGATCGGCATCGTTTCGGAATCGCCATCGCCATCACCTCGGAACGCTGATCGGCATCGCTCGGAATACGCAGTCCGATCCCGCCGATCCCCGCGTCGAAGCCTCTTTGATTCGTTGCGCTTGCAAGTCGTGCATAAAATTCTATGCACGGCTCTCCAAGGGTCGGCGGTGGTCAGTGCAAGGCCGGCACCAATCACTGGAGCATAGCCCTGCCCGCTGAGCGCGATCCGCCAGAAGGCCTGCCGCGCCGAACAGCAGTTCAGCGATTTCGCGTAGCCACAAGAACGTAGTGAGCGCCGTCGTGTCAAACCCTTCCTTCGCAAGTCCGGTGGTCAGCCTGCCGAGGAGCTTCTCGGGGTTGATTCTGAGGAAATCCCCAAGCGGATCACTGTATAGGGCCGGCATACCACGATTGTTGCATTTCCGAAGCTTGCTTAAAGGCCTGCATGGTCGTACGGGGTAGTTGGCAATGTGACGTCGGCCGCTCTTCGCAGGAGCGTCAATGGACTCACTTAAGCGCCGTCAACAATCCCACCCGCGAGCGCGATGCGGAGGTTATTTCAACGCCCCTCCGGGGCCCCGCCTGCCCACATTGCCTTGCAGAATATCCATTCGAAAATTGCGGGTGCCCAACGGGCATTCCACCTACCAACGGAACGAGGGCAAGCTCAAGCATGCCCCACCATCTATGGGATAATCAAATGAAGTTCCCCACAGCTCATGGATCGCGAATTCATACGCAATTTCTCTATCATTGCGCACATCGACCACGGCAAATCCACCCTTGCCGACCGGTTGTTGGAAGCTACCGGGGCCCTCTCCCAGCGCGAGATGATGGACCAGGTGCTCGATACCATGGACCTGGAGCGCGAACGCGGCATCACCATCAAGGCCCACGCCGTGCGCCTTAACTACCGCGCCGACGATGGCCAGAACTACCAGTTGAACCTCATCGACACGCCCGGCCACGTGGATTTCTCCTATGAGGTCTCCCGCAGCCTGCAGGCGTGCGAAGGGGCTTTGCTGGTGGTGGACGCCTCCCAGGGCGTCGAAGCCCAGACCCTGGCCAACACCTACCTGGCCCTGCATCACAATCTCGAAATCATTCCGGTCATCAACAAGATCGATCTGCCCGCCGCGGAGCCGGAACGCATCCGCGAGCAGATCGAAACCATCATCGGGCTGGACGCCCGCGACGCGGTCCTCACCAGCGCCAAACAGGGCATCGGGATACACGAAATTCTGGAGCACATCGTGCTCCTGGTGCCGCCGCCCAGAGGCTCGGCCGAAGCGCCGCTGCGCGCGCTGATTTTCGATTCCTGGTTCGACCCCTACCGCGGCGTGATCATCCTGATGCGCGTGTTCGATGGCCGGCTCCGCCGCGGGCAGAAGATCCGCCTGTGGTCCAACGGACAGGTGTTTGAGGTGGAAGAACTGGGCTACCAGTCGCCCAAACATGTTCCTTGCGATGAGCTTTCGGCCGGCGAAGTGGGCTTCCTGTTTGCGAACATCAAAACCGTTTCGGACGCCAAGATCGGCGACACCATCGTGGATCACGAGAACCCCGCCGCCGAAGCGCTGCCGGGCTTCGAGGAAATCAAGCCGATGGTCTTCGCCGGCCTTTATCCGGTAGAATCCCACGAGCATGGCCTGCTGCGCGACGCGCTGGAAAAGCTGCGGCTCAACGACAGCGCGTTCAGCTTCGAGCCGGAAAACTCGGTGGCCCTGGGTTTCGGTTTCCGCTGCGGATTCCTGGGCCTGCTGCACCTGGAAATCGTCCAGGAGCGGCTGGAGCGCGAATTCAATATCGACCTGATCACCACCGCGCCCGGTGTGCGTTACCGGGTCACCGCCAGCGACGGCCGGGTGATCGAAGTGGATAACCCCACCAAGTTCCCCGATCCGAGCGAGATCAAGCAGATCGAGGAACCGATTATCGACGCCGCCGTGATCACCCGCGAGGAGTACCTGGGCGGCATCCTGAAACTGCTCGAAGACAAGCGCGGCGTGCAGAAGAAGTTCGAGTACCTGGGCGGCGGGCGCGTGATGCTCACTTACGAGCTGCCGCTAAACGAAATCGTGCTGGATTTCTACGACCGCCTGAAATCCTGCTCGCGCGGCTACGCTTCGCTGGACTATCATTTCTCGGGCTACCGCGTCTCGCCCATGGTGCGGCTGGACGTGCTGGTGGCCGGCGAGCCGGTGGATGCGCTCTCCATGATTATCCACCGGGATTTCGCCTACGAGCGCGGCAAGGAACTGATCTCGCGCCTGCGCCGCCTGATTCCCAGGCAGATGTTCGAAGTGGCTTTGCAGGCGGCCATCGGGAACAAGATTGTAGCCCGCGAGACCATTTCGGCGCTACGCAAGAACGTGCTGGCCAAGTGCTACGGCGGCGACATCTCGCGCAAGCGCAAGCTGCTCGAGAAGCAGAAGGAAGGCAAGAAGCGCATGAAGCGCGTGGGCAGGGTGGAGATCCCCCAGGAGGCCTTCCTGGCGGTGCTCAAGGTGGGACAATCCGACGACGACGAGTGAGAAGATTCGGGGAGACTCAGTCCTCACCGCGGAGATGCGGAGTACACGGAGGAAGCGCAGAGAAAAATAATTCTGTTTTGGTTTTCTCCGCGCTTTCTCCGCGTCTCCGCGGTGAAAAGCGCCCGCCCCGCCTCACATAAACCGAATCCCCTGCGCCAGCGGCAATTGCGCCGACCAGTTGATGGTGTTGGTCTGGCGGCGCATGTAGGCCTTCCAGGCATCGCTGCCGGATTCGCGCCCGCCGCCGGTTTCCTTTTCGCCGCCGAAGGCCCCGCCGATCTCGGCGCCGCTGGTCCCGATGTTGATGTTGGCGATCCCGCAGTCGCTGCCGCGGTGGCTTAGGAAGGTCTCGGCCGCAATCAGGTTCCTGGTGAACAGGGCCGAAGAGAGCCCCTGCGGCACATCGTTGTGCCAATGGATGGCCTGGTCCAGGTCGTCGAACTCGATCAGGTACAGAATCGGCGCGAAGATCTCCTCTTTCAGGATGGGCATCTCCGGCCGCGCGCGCACCAGGGTGGGCTCCACGAAATTGCCCAGGATTCTTTCGCCGCCGAACAGAATCCCGCCGCCCTGCTCGCGGATGCGCCGCAGGCCGTCCATCATGTCGTCCACGGCGCGGCGGTTCACCAGCGGTCCCATCAGGGTGGTCTCCTCCATGGGGTCGCCGATCTTCACCTGCCGGTAGGCGCCAATCAGGGCTTCCGTCACCCGCGCCGCGATGCCGCGCTGCAAGAACAGCCGCCGCGTGGTGGTGCAGCGCTGGCCTGCCGTGCCCACCGCGCCGAACAGGACCGCGCGCAGGACCATCTCCGGGTCGGCATCGTCCATTACGATGATGCCGTTGTTGCCGCCCAGTTCCAGGATACTGCGCCCCAACCGGCCGGCGACCACTTCGGACACATGGCGGCCCACCTGGGTGGATCCCGTGAAGCTCACCAGGGGAATGCGCCGGTCGCGAATCAGCGTCTCGGCGATGGGCCGGCTGGGGCCGATCACCAGGTTGAAGATGCCCTTCAAACCGTGCCGCTCCATCACGCGGTTGCAGATCTTCTGGACGGCGATGGCGGTGAGCGGCGTCTCGGACGAGGGCCTCCACAGCACGCAATCGCCGCACACCGCCGCGATCAGGGCATTCCACGACCACACGGCCACCGGAAAGTTGAAGGCGCTGATCACGCCGACGACCCCCAGCGGATGCCACTGCTCGTACATGCGGTGCCCCGGCCGCTCGCTGTGCATGGTCAGCCCGTAGAGCTGGCGGGAGAGTCCCACCGCGAAATCGGCGATGTCGATCATCTCCTGCACTTCGCCCAGCCCCTCGGCCAGGATTTTACCCATCTCCAGCGTGACCAGCGCGCCCAGCGCGGCCTTGTGCGCGCGCAGCTCATCGCCGATCTCGCGGACCATCGCGCCGCGCTGGGGCGCCGGGACCATACGCCACTCGACGAAAGCCTCCGAGGCGCGGGCCATCACGAGCTGGTAGTCTTCGGGGCCGGCCATCCGGACCTTGGCCAGCGGTTGGGCGGTCGCGGGATTCAGGGACTCCAGCTCGTCTCCGCCCGGCGCGGCGATCCAGTCGCCGTAACAGGCGCCGGAGTTGAGCGGTTCGATGTGGAGGCTCTCCAGGATTTCCAGAACGGAATCAGCGGCAGTGGGCACGCCTCTATTTTATCGGGTGGATCTGCCGGATGGATGGGCTTGTACTATCGGAGAACCGCCGGCTGGCAGACCACCGCCTGGGCGCGCAGCTGGAATTGCCCGGGGGGCAGCGCTAAGTCCTCCCGGACCGGGCGAACTCCATGAGGTAAGCTTCCCGGCGGTGGAACAGTCTATCTTTCGGACAATCCGGCGCCCCGGAACAGTCGTGGAAGCATGCCCCACCGTGTGATACGGTAAAGCTGATGAACTCAAAAGAGATCCTGGCCTTCATTACCGGGATTGGCATTGTCCCGGTGGTGCGTACGTCCTCCACCGAGGCGGCCATTCGCGCGGTCGAGGCCCTCTACAATGGCGGCGTGCGCGCGGCCGAAATCACCATGACCGTTCCGGGGGCCGTGCGCGCCCTGGAAAAGGTCGCCGATCAGTTTGGCGAAAAACTTGTGCTCGGCGCGGGCACCGTGCTCGACCCCGAGACCGCCCGCATCTGCATGCTGGCCGGCGCGCAGTTCTTTGTCACACCCAGCTTGCGGCCGGCCACCATCGAAATGTGCAAGCGCTACTCCAAGGTGATCTGTCCTGGCGCGCTCACACCCACCGAGGTGCTGGCCGCCTGGGAGGCCGGCGCCGACGTGGTGAAAATCTTCCCCTGCGGCAACGTGGGCGGGGCCAAGTATATCAAGGCTCTCAAAGGACCCTTCCCGCAGATCGAGATGATCCCCACCGGCGGCGTCAATCTGGAAACCGCCGGCGACTTCCTCAAAGCCGGCGCCTGCGCGGTGGCGGTGGGCGGGGAGCTGGTGGATGCGCAGTCCATCAAACAGGGCCGCTACGACGTGATCGAGGAGCGCGCGCGGCAGTATCTGGCGGTGGTCGGGAAGGCGCGTCAGGAAATGCAGGCCGCGGCTTAAGACACCACGCAGCTTAGCGCCGTGGCGCAGGCCCTCGGCCTGCCGCGCCGAGATTCGTTTCGGCGCTCCGGGTGCTTGGGGTGGACCAGGAAGAGCGCCGAGACGAATCTCGGCGCGGCAGGCTGGAAAGCCTGCGCCACATCTGCAAATCAGGCAAATATGAAAATATTCTTGCCTTGCGCTTAGCACGGCAGCCCAACGCCGCGCGGGCCTCCACGCCGGGGGTGCCCTCCCGGCCCGGCCGGCCCTGCTAAACTGAAGACTCGCTATGGCTATCAGCAAAGAGCTGCTTGAAATCCTGGTGTGCCCCGTATGCAAGGCCACGGTGGAGCTGAAGCCCGACCAGAGCGGGTTGAAATGTGTCTCCTGCCACCGCGTGTACCCGGTGCGGGATAACATCCCCGTGATGCTTGTGGATGAGGCGAAGATCGAAGATTAGAGGGCTGTGGAAAGCGTTCTGGAAGGTTTGCCGCGGGAGAGCCGGGTGGCCGTTGTGCGGCTCCGGTCTTTAGGCGATTGCGTTCTCACCACTCCCGCGTTGCAGATTCTGAAACGCGCGCGGCCCGATGTGCGCCTCGCCGTCGTCGTCGAGGATCGCTTCCGCGCGGTCTTCGAAGGCAACCCCGATGTGGAGTGCCTCCTGCCCCCTCAATTGGGCGAGCTCCGCCGGTGGCGCCCGCGCCTCTGCCTGAACCTGCACGGCGGAACACGGAGCGCCTGGATGACCGCGCTCTCGGGCGCGCGGCTTCGCGCAGGCTTCGCCCACTTCCGCCATGGCGCGGTGTATAACGTGCGCATCCCGCGGGCGCAGGAGATTCTGGGCGTCGAGCGAAAGGCGCATACGGCGGAACATCTGGCCAGCGCCATGTTCTACCTGGGGGCCCCGGTCTGCGAGATTCCGCGCGCGCGGCTGGCGGCGGAGGGAGCCTTCCCGGGCGGCTGCGCCGTCCTTCATCCGGTGGCCGCCACGCCCGAAAAGACATGGGCCGCGGCTGGGTTTGTGGAGGTGGCGCACCACTTGCGCCGGTCCGGCCTGGAGCCGGTCTTCATCGGCGGCGCGGCCGACGACCTTTCCCCCTTCGCCGGATTCCGCACTCTGCGCGGCGCGCCGCTCGGCGAGATCAAGAACCTGTTGGCCGGAGCCTCGCTTTTCATCGGCAACGATTCCGGGCCAGCCCACATGGCGGCGGCCTTCGGGCTGCCCGTGGTGGTGGTTTTCGGGGCGTCCGATCCCGAAATTTGGGGTCCCTGGCGCACGGCGTCAGAAGTCATCGCGGCTCCCGGCGGGATCGCCCAGGTCCAGCCCGCCCAGGTGATCGAGGCCCTGGCGCGCCTGCGGGTGGCCGCATGAGCGAGCTGCTGCGCCTGCTCTCGTTTGCCCGGCGCTACAGCGCCCACCTGGCCGCTTCGGTGCTGCTGATGGCCGCTGCCGGCGCCGCCACGGGCATGATCCCGCTGCTCATCGGGCCAATCCTGTACAAAGTGCTGGATGTGCACGCCGCCGACGAGCCCATCAAGCTGTACACCATCCCCCTGCTGCACCGGGAAATCGACCTCAACCAGATCGTCCCCATATCCATCCATAACATGGCCAGCCTGGTGGCTTTCGCCATCGTGGCCGTCTTTCTCACCAAGGGGCTGTGCGATTACTTCGGCAATTATTTAGTCAATTATGTCGGTTTCTCGGCGGTTACCAACTTAAGAAACACGGTCTTCGATAAGGTGCTCAAGCAGGGCGCCGAGTTCTTCGAGGCTCACTCCACCGGCCGGCTGATGTCGTCCATCATGAACGATATCGACAAGGTGCAACTGGCCACCTCGCATATTTTGGCCGATTTCCTGCGCCAGATCTTCATGGCCGCGGCGTTGCTGCTGGTGGTGGTGGGCAAGGACCCGCAACTGGCGCTGGTCAGCTTCCTGGTGCTGCCGCTGGTGGTTCTGCCGACCCTGCGCATCGGCAAGCGCATCCGGCGCACCACCCGCACCACGCAGGACCGCCAGGGCGAGCTCAACCAGATCCTGCAGGAGACCCTCAGCGGCCACATGGTGGTGAAGGCCTTCGGCGCCGAGCCATACGAATCCAGGCGCTTCCGGGATGCCGCGCACAAGCTGCTCAAGACCAATCTGCGCTACGTCATGCAGCAGGCGCTCTCCTCGCCGCTGATCGAAATGGTGGGCGCGGTGACCATCGTGGGGCTGCTGCTGTTCGCGCGCAACCAGATCAAAGCCGGCGCGCTGAAGCCTGCCGATTTCGCCAGCTTCGTCTTCGCCCTGGTGATGCTGCTGGAACCTGTGAAGCGCCTGGTGGGCATCCACAACATCTTCGAGCAGGCCCTCGGCGCGTCGCACAAGGTTTTCGAATATCTGGACCACATCGAGGAGATCGCCGAAAAGCCGGGCGCGCGGAAGCTGCCGCCCTTTGAGCGCGAGATCTCCTTCGAGGGAGTTTCGTTTCACTATCCCTCGGCCCCCGCGGGCTTCCACATCCCCAACCTCGACCTCACCGTGCAGGCCGGCGAGGTGGTGGCGATAGTGGGCGCTTCGGGCGGCGGCAAGACCACCATCGCCAATCTCCTGCCGCGCTTCTACGACGTTACCGGCGGCGCGGTCAAGGTGGATGGCCGCGACGTCCGCGATCTCGACCTAGCCAGCCTGCGCGCGCAGATCGGCATCGTGGCGCAAGACACGTTTCTGTTTAACGACACGGTGGCGCGCAACATCGCCTACGGGCGGCCGGAAACCTCCATGGAGCAGATTCGCCGGGCCGCCGAAACCGCCCTGGCGGACGAGTTCATCCTGCGCCTCTCGGAGGGATACGGCACCGTCCTGGGCGACCGCGGCGTGCGGCTGAGCGGCGGCCAGCGCCAGCGCATCGCCATCGCCCGCGCGCTGCTGAAGAATGCGCCCATCCTGATTCTGGACGAGGCCACCAGCCATCTGGACACCGAGAGCGAAATGCTGGTACAAAGGGCGCTGGCCAATTTGATGGAGCACCGCACCGTCATCGTGATCGCCCATCGCCTCTCCACCATCCGCCGCGCGGACAAGATCGTGGTGCTCGAAAAGGGCCGCGTGCGCGAAACCGGCACGCACGAGGAGCTCATGGCGCGCGGAGGAGTGTACCAGCGCCTCCACGAGCTGCAATTTCAGACGGTGGAGCGCCCACTGGGCCAGGGAGCCGATTTGTGAGCGTGCGCAGCATGACCGGGTTCGCCCGCGTTCGCCGGACCATCGCCGAGGGCGAGATCGTGGTCGGCCTGAAGAGCGTCAACCATCGCGGGCTGGATCTGCATTTTCATTTGCCGCCCGAGCTCGACCCCATGGAAAACGAGGTGCGCGGCATCATCAAGGAGGGCCTGGCCCGCGGCCACGTGCAGGTCCACGTCGCCTTGGTCCGCGCGGTGGGCGGCGCGGGAGGCGCTTGGAACCGCGCGCTGGTGGACGCCTACATGAGCGCCTTCCAGGAGGCCCGCGCCCTATATGGCCTGGAAGGCCAGCCCGATTTGAACGCCGCGCTGCGCCTGCCGGGCGTGTTTAACGCGGACACGGAAGACGATCCCGGCGAAGCCGTGGCCCAGGCCGTGCGCGACGCCACTCGCGAAGCCGTGGCCGTGCTGAACCAGTTTCGCGAGCGCGAGGGCGCGGCCACCGCCGAGGAGATGAGCGAGCGCTGCCACAGCCTCTGCGCAATGGTGAGCCGCATGGAACAGATTCGGGGCGGCGCGATCCCCGCCTTCCAGAAACGCCTGCGCGACAAACTGTCCGACCTGTTGCACGGCGCCGGGATCGACCCGCAGCGGCTGGCGCAGGAGGCCGCCCTGCTGGCCGACCGCAGCGACATCGCCGAGGAACTGTTGCGTCTGCGCACCCACGCCGCGCAGCTCGACCAAATGCTGGCCGGCGACGGCGAAGTGGGCAAGCGGCTGGACTTCCTGCTGCAGGAGATGAACCGGGAATCCAACACCATCCTGTCGAAAACCGGTGGTCTGGGCGATCTCGGCCTGACCATCACCGAGCTGGCGCTGGCCGCTAAATCCGAGATCGACAAGATTCGGGAGCAATCGCTGAACCTGGAGTAGAGATGAGCGCAACCCACTTATTCACCGCGGAGACGCAGAGAACGCAGAGACTACGCGGAGAAAAGCTTAATTGGTTTTCTCTGCGTAGTCTCTGCGTTCTCCGCGTCTCCGCGGTGAGTGGCGGGGCTGCCCAGTCTTTATGACCACCGTCTTCATCGTCTCCGCACCCTCCGGTTCGGGGAAGTCCACGCTGGTGGGGCGGCTGCTGAGCCACTTTCCCGATATCACCTTCTCGGTCTCCTATACCAGCCGCCTGCCGCGCGGCGCTGAGGTCGATGGCAAGGATTACCACTTCGTCTCGCGCGAGGAGTTCGAGCGCATGATCGCCCGCGGCGAGTTTCTGGAATGGGCTTGCGTGTTCGGCAACTATTACGGAACCCATCGCGGCATCCTGGAATCCGCCCGCGCCCAGGGCAAAGACCTGGTACTCGACATCGACGTACAAGGTGCGAGACAATTGAAGGGTCAGATCCCCGAGGCGGTTACCGTATTTATCCTGGCTCCTTCACGTCAGATTCTGGAACAGAGGCTCCGCGCGCGGGGCGAGGATCGTGACGAAGTGATCGCCAGGCGCCTTCGGGGTGCGGCTGAGGAAATCGGCAATTACGAAGCTTACGATTACGTGTTGATCAACCGCGACCTGGCGCAATCCGATTCCGTTCTGAGCGCCATCGTGTGCGCCGAACGGGTGCGGCGAACCCGCATCGAGGACCAGATCCGGCCGATTCTGGAGACATTTCAAGTTTGAAAGGTATCGAAATTATGGGCGACAAAGCTCCCCGCAATAACGCGCACTGCACCATTCCCGACGACCCCGACCAAAGTACCTACCGCTTCATCATCGTAGCCGCCAAACGCGCCCGCCAATTGCAGGGTGGGGCGCGGCCGGTGCTGCCCACATCGTCCAAGAAGCCCACCGTGATCGCCATCGAAGAGGTGCGGCGCGGTCTGGTGAAGTACAGTCTGACGGGCCAGGCCCCCGAGGAACTGCCCATCGAGCCGGGCATCTAGGGATCGGCCGGGTGCCTTACGGGTCCTGGGAATGCAACCGCTCCCTGACGGTCGCGGCTCGGAAACGATTGCGCACCGAGCCGCGACCCTCAGGAAGCGGTTGCCGCCAGGCCCCGAGACGGTTGGGCACCGTGCGGGCCATATCGAGCCATGCGTATCCTTTTAGGTGTCGGAGGCGGCATCGCCGCGTATAAGGCGGCGGAACTGGCGCGCCTGCTGATGGAGCAGGACCATGCCGTGCAGGTGGTGATGACCGCGGCGGCCCAGGAATTCGTCACGCCCATGACCTTTGCCGCGCTCACCGGCCGAAAGACCCTCACCGACCTATTCGCCATCGAAGCCGCCATCGAGCACATTTCGGTGGCCCAGGAGCACGACCTGCTGGCCATCGCGCCCGCTACCGCCGACCTGATCGCCAAGCTGGCGCACGGCCTGGCCGGCGATTTCCTGACCACCCTCTATCTGGCCTTCACCGGCCCGGTGGTGCTTGCGCCGGCCATGAACGTGAATATGTGGCAACATCCGGCCACCCAGGCCAACCTCGAGACGCTCAGCCGGCGGGGCCACCGCATCGTGGAGCCGGCCAGCGGCTACCTGGCTTGCGGCATGACCGGTCCGGGCCGCCTGGCCGATCCCGAAACCATCGCCGCCGCGATCGCCCGCGAGTTGCGCCGCCGCACCGATCTGGAAGGCGAGACCGTACTGATCACCGCCGGCCCCACCCAGGAGCCGCTCGACCCCGTGCGCTACATCTCCAATCGCTCCAGCGGCAAGATGGGCTACGCCCTGGCCGAGGCTGCCGCGGCGCGGGGCGCCCGCGTGATCCTGGTCTCCGGCCCGGTCCATCTGGCCGCGCCGCGAGGCGTCGAGTCGATCCAGGTGCGTACGGCTCTCGAAATGCGCGACCGCGTGATGGAACAGCTTCCCGCAGCGGGCATGGTGATCAAAGCGGCTGCGGTGGCCGATTTCCATCTCAGCAAGGTTCCCGACCAGAAGGTAAAAAAGACCGCCGCGCGGGTTTCTTTGGAGCTTGACCCGACGCCCGATATCCTGGCCGAGATCGGCCGCAAGAAGGGCGACCGGCTGCTGGTGGGTTTCGCCGCCGAAACCCAGAATCTGCTGCAAGAGGCCCGCCGCAAGCTGGAATCCAAGAACTGCGATATGGTGGTGGCCAACCTGGTGGGCGGCGCGGACGTGGGTTTCGAATCCGACCAGAACGAGGTGGTGCTGGTGTTGCGCACCGGCGAGTCCATCCCCTTGCCGCGCGCCCCCAAACGCGAGATCGCCGACCGCATTTTCGACGAAGTGCTGAAGCTGCGCCTGGCCCTGCACGCCGAACATGGACACTGAAACGCTGCGCCAGTATCTGGAATATTATCGCGATCTGGGCATTCGGACGCTCTATAAGCAGCCTGCCTCACCCCCACAATCGCAGGCGCCGCCGGCCCCGGAATTGGAGCAGACCATGCCGCCGCCCGTATCCGTCCCTTCACTGCTGGCTCCGCTCGAACCCTCCGGCGAAACCCTTTTCCAGATTCTCACCGACATGGGCGATTGCCGCCGCTGCCGCTTGCACGAGGGCCGCACCAAAATCGTCTTCGGGGTGGGCAACGAGCGTTCGCCGCTGGTTTTCGTGGGCGAGGGTCCCGGCCAGGACGAAGATGCGCAGGGCATCCCGTTCGTGGGACGCGCCGGCCAATTGCTCACCCAGATGATCGAGGGCACCGCCCGGAAGGAGGGCATCGAGCTGCGGCGCGAAGATGTGTACATCTGCAATGTGGTGAAATGCCGCCCGCCGGACAACCGCACGCCCGAGCCCGACGAGATGGAGACCTGCGGCCAGTTCCTCTACCGCCAGTTGAACGCCATCCGCCCCAAGGCCATCTGCGCGCTGGGGGGCACCGCCGCGCGGGCGCTCACCGGCCACAAAGAAGGAGTTACTAAGATGCGCGGTAAGTGGTTCCAGTGGCGGGATATCCCGGTTATGGTGACTTACCACCCGTCTTTCCTGCTGCGCGGCTACAGCCAGGCCGCCAAGCGCGAGGCCTGGGAGGACCTGAAGAAGGTCCTGCACGCGGTCTACGATTGAACGGAATGCGATCCGATAACCCGGGAGAACCGCCTCCCCAGTTCGCCGGCAGCCGACGGGTCGTCCGTGTGCCCCAGCCGTGCGACTCGCGCATGCCGGCCACTTGCGAGCTTGCCGCTTGCTGAGCTTGCCAGCCGACCTTTCTTCCGCCGCTCCCCCCTCGGCTCGATCTCGGTTAGCGCGGCTTTCAAAAGCATTAAAGGCGGACAATCGGTGCCAGTGCGGGAAACGGCTGTACGGCTCGGAACTGTCGGCCCATGAGAAGCAAACAATACCGCTCGCTGAAACGGCTCCACGCGCCGTTTCATGAAGAGGCTTCCAAGGTGGCGCAATTCGCCATCCCGGGTGAGAAGCAGGCGGCGGAGAAGGCGATGGGCCTGTCGAGCGATTTTAGGGCCCATCGCGAAATAACCGGTGCAATCGCCGGCAACCGCCCCCCGCGGAGTGCCCTATGGGCCCGGCTCTGAAAGCGCATCGGAGCCGGGCCCATATATGGAGCAGCCTGTTAACCCTTCTTGAGGGCCGCGTCTTGGTGTTTGGGTTTTGTCGTCCCCGGAAGACCGTGCAATATTCCCGCGGACCGCCCATCGCGGAATTGTATGGCCGGAACGGCGCGCAGCAGGCAAGGGCGCGCCCGCGTTCGGCGCGGCGAGCGGCTCCGGCTACTCGTGGTGCAGCGCCTGCATCGGATCGATGCGCGCCGCGCGCCTTGCCGGGACGTAGTTCGCGATCAGCGCCACCGTAAGAAGCAGCGCGGCGACTCCCGCCATCACGGCGGGATCGAGCGGCGCGACGCCGTAGAGCAGCGCCCGCAGGGCCGACGCCAGCGCGGCGGCGCCGGCCATCCCGGCCGCCAGACCGATCAGAGCCGTCCGGATGCCGCTCCGGATGACCAGCCTCTCGAGTTGCCCGGGCGTAGAGCCAAGCGCCATGCGGAGTCCGAATTCGCGGGTCCGCCGGGCGACGCCGTAGGAAACCACTCCATGAATTCCGAGCGCCGCCAACAGCATCGAGATACCCGCGAAAACCGCCAGCAGCACGGTCGAAATGCGCGGCGCGGTGCCGGCCAGCGCGAGGTACTCGGCCATGCTGCGGATCTGAAACACCGGCTGGCCCCGATCCACCGACCACACGGCCTGCTTTACGGCGTTCACCACGGCCGCCGTCTCCATGGTCGTGCGCACGGCCAGCGCCATAGCCTTGTTGGGCATCTGGTCGTAGGGCGCGTAGATGGTAGGCTCGGGCTGGTTTTCCAAGCCATAATGATGCACCTGGCTCACGATTCCCACGACTTCCCGGAACTCGCCCCACAGGAGCATGCGCCGGCCGATGGGATTCTCGTTGGGCCAATACTGCCGCGCCAGGGTTTCGTCGATCAGGATCACCATGGGGGCGTCGCGGACATCGCGATCGGAAAGCAGTCTCCCGCGCAGCAGGGCGATTCCCATGGTGCTGAAATACCGCGGGCTGACGCGCCGAAAGTCGGCCACCAGCATCTGTCCCGGCGGCAAGGGGCGATTTTCGATGGTGAAGTACTCGCGGTCGTTTTGCTGCCCGAGCGGAAGCACATCGGTAAGACCGGCGGATTGGATGCCGGGGATGTGTTCCACCTGGTCGATGACGCGCCGGTAGAAGGCGGCTTGTTCGCGATCGCCCTTGTAAAGATTGTCGGTGGGCAGCCGCATGCGAAATGTCAGGACATGATCGGGCCGTATGCCCGGATTCACGTGTTGCAGATTCACGAAGCTCCGCATGGCGAGTCCGGCGCCGATCAGCAGCATGCTGGCCAGAGCCACCTCCCCAGCCACCAGCAAACCCCACACTCCAGCGCGGCCAGGCGATCCGGAAGACGTGCGGCCGCCGGCCTTCAAGGCGTCGTTCACGCTGGATCGGGCGACATACAGCGCGGGAATCAGGCCGAAAATCAGCGCGGCCCCGGTGGAAATCGCCAGCGCGAAGAGCAGCGCGCGGCCATCCACGCTGATGGCCGGCCGCACGATCTCGGCGCCGGCCTCCGCCATGGGCAGCGTGCCTGGCAGGACCGCGTTCAGAATGTCGACGCCCCAAAGGGCGAAGAGGACTCCCAGCGCGCCGCCCATGAGGCTCAGCAGCAGGCTCTCGCTGAGGATCTGCGCGATCAGACGGCCGCGCCGCGCGCCCAAGGCCGCCCGAATCGCCATTTCCTGGCGCTGGCCGGTGACCCGCGCCAGCAGCAGACTGGCCACGTTCACGCAGGCCAGCAGCAGCAGAAGTCCCACCGCTCCCAAGAGCAACAGCAGCGCGGGCCGGATGTATTCGAAGAGCGCCTGTTGCATCCCCACCACAGCCACATCCCAGCCTGCCAGCCTGGGCGTCTGGGCATCGATGCGGCGGGCGATGGTGCTCAACTCGGCCTGCGCCTGCGCGAGGGTGACGCCCGGCTTGAGGCGGCCGATGACGCCGAAATCGTGGTCCACGCGGCTCTTGGCGCGCAGTTGCGCGACGGGCCAGGGCACATACAGGTCGCTGGGCAGCGGCTGCCAGAAATCCGCGGCGAGCACGCCGATCACGGAGTACGGCTCGCTATTCATCATAAAAGTTCTTCCAATCACGCCCGGGTCCGCTCCGAAGCGCCGCTTCCAATACCCATTGGTGAGCACGGCCACGGGGTAGCGCGCCTGGCCCGCGCCCTCAGCCGCCGTAAAGCCGCGTCCGAGAACAGTTCGCGCGCCGAGCATCGACAGGAAATTGGTGGTGACGCGCAGACCGGTGACCTGCTCGGGCTCGCCGCCACCGGTCACCGTTCCCGTGCCGACCTCGAGCAGCGCCATCTCCTCGAAGGACCGGCTCTGCTCCTGCCAGTCGAGGAAATTCGGCCCGGACGGCCCTTCGCTCCGGATGCCATCCTTCAAATCGGTCTCCCAGATCAGCGCCAGGCGATCGGCGCCGGGATACGGCAACGGACGCAGCACCACCGAATTGACGACGCTGAAGATGGCCGTGTTCGCTCCGATGCCGAGCGCGAGCACCAGCAGAGCCACGATGCTGAAGCCTGGCATCCTGCGCAAGCTGCGCAGGGAGTAGCGCAAATCCCTGAAAAGGGTGAGCATTTGCCTGAGATAGGGCAAGCGGAGGCCCGTTTGGAGGGGCTGGGCAAGTAACTGAAATGATTGGTTGCCGCAGGGATTGCGTTCGGCTTAAGTGTCCGGTATTGAGAATCGCCGGTGGGGTTAGCGCCAACGCAAGCATGACTCCGCAGTTCGCTGCCGTGGCGCGCGCACTCCGGGCAGAGGCGTCGGCCCGAGTGCCCGACCCCGGACATTGGCGTTAAGATAGCTCGCCGCATATTGCCCTCGCGGGATCAAAGTGCATTCCTCACAGCCGAGTCGCCGTTCTGGTCCGTCAGCGCTTATCCGGATTTTACCGATACGGCCAAGTGGAGTGCCGTACGCGGGCGTGAGCGCGATTAGCGTCCGTGTTCTTCCTCGACGGGCTACCAGGAACAATCTCCGACAGTGGTTAATCACAGGACAAGCGTCTCTCGGAATTCATTCCTCTGAGGCAATGCTGCGTGTTATGGTAATCGTCGTGCCCTGCGAAGACCTCCGGGAACCTAGTACCGGTACACCTGAATCCCCCCAGACAAATACCGGAGCTGAAGTTGAACCGGCGCAGGAGGCTCATCAAAACCCGGCGGTCTATCCCGCGTCGGATCGACCCGACGAGCTCGTGTTCGCCTTTGTCTACCCTGTGGGCGCTCAGTCCGGAGCTATTCAGGCCGCACTCGAGGATCAACTGAAACAATTCGGGTACCTAATTCAAGCGATACGACTGAGCGACTTCCTCGAATTCTATGTGAAGGAATTGAAACTTGACCTCGATTTGCCTGAGAGCCCGGAGGAGGACCGAATCGAGAAGAGAATGGATGCCGGGAACAAGGTCAGGGAGGTCACGAAGCGACTAGATTTTTTAGCATTAGCCGCCGTGGCCGGGATCAATGCGGGGCGGCCTCTGGTTGGGAGCAGACGAACGCCTAGGAATCGGGTGGCCTACATACTGCTATCCCTGAAGCGTCCTGAAGAGGCAACCCTGCTTCGTGATATTTATGGGCCTGCGTTTTACCTGATCGGGCTTTACGCAACCGAGCAGGAGCGCTTAACCTATTTGCAGAATCACAAGGGTATCGCCGAGGCGAAAGCGAGGTACCTGATCGCCAAAGACCAGAATGAAGCCAATCCCTGTGGACAGCGGACCAGGGACACATTCAGCCTTGCGGATGTTTTCATTCGCCAGGACTCGGCGGCGCATATAGATGAGATATCGAGGTTCGTTGACCTATTGTTCGGTTGTCCGTATCACACTCCCGTATCCGATGAGCAGCATATGTTCTTCGCGTATGCGGCATCGTTACGATCCGGTGACCTATCGCGGCAGGTTGGTGCCGCAATCGCAAGCGACCGTGGGGATTTGATCGCCGTTGGGTGTAATGATGTGCCAACGTACGGGGGTGGGCTGTACTGGCCGGGGCCGCGTGATCAACGCGACTGCAAACTGGGCTTTGATTCGAATGAGAGGCGCAAGGATGAGATCCTGGCCGAAATGCTCCCCCTTCTCGATAGCACGCTGAGCTTGGAGGAGGCGAAGGAGCGCCTGAAACATACCTCTTTTTTTGATTTGACCGAATTTGGGCGTACGGTGCACGCCGAGATGGATGCCCTTTTGGCGTGTGCACGATTGGGCGCCAGCCCGGTTGATGCAACTCTTTTTACAACGACGTTTCCGTGTCACAACTGCACCCGCCACATTGTAGCTGCGGGAATCGATCGCGTTGTATATATCGAACCGTATCCGAAAAGCCTGGCTCTGCGATTGCATTACGACGCCATCGATCTCGAGGAGAGAGGATGGGGACGAAAGCCGAGGGCCGGGTGCAACGATAAGGTTTCATTCGAGCCGTTCGTCGGGATCGGTCCGCGAAGATTCTTCGATTTATTCTCGCTAAAGCTCAGCACGGGCTTTCCAATAAAGAGAAAGCACGCCGGAGAATTGGTTGCATGGCGGAGATCCACGGCTCAGTGCAGGGTACCGCTCCGTCCGACGTCGTACCTCGAGCGCGAAGAAAAAGCGGTTGAACAGCTCGAATCCAGTATATGATGGTTCTTGGCTATGAACACAAAACGCGAGTCGACGATGCACGACCGCCCAACCTTCTCAACGTATCTGCGTGAGACGGCGCAGACGGTTCGCGCCAAGCCGGAATGGATGAAAGCAGAGATCGGCTACAAATCAACCACAACTAGAGATGTTGATCAGTCGGCACGCTTGGCCGACAGCCGAATTCCGTCGAAGGCCGCTGGCGCGTAGCGTCACGGCCAGACGGACGGGAAACGCCCTGTCAATAGAAGTGCCCGCCGAAGTCCAGTTGGGCGTGTTTTATCGCTTATGCCGACCCGGAGGGTGCCCGGTCGGCTAAGAGTCGGCCCCACATCTCCAAGTCGCCAATCCAAAGCTATTTCTTGCGGCGCTTAGGTCATCTCCGTCAACATCCTGCGCACGGCCGCGAAGATCCGCTCCACGGCGGGGCGGCGGTAGGCCCACCGTTCATCGGGCTCGGGTGGATTGACCACCATGGTGGCATTGGCTTCGAAGAGCAAGACATCTCCGGCCGCGCTCAAGCCGAAATCGATACCGCCATAGTCCAGGCCGAGCACGGCTTGAATTTGGGCCAGCGCCTCCATGGCGCGAGGCCCGAGAACACGCGGCATATTCTCCAGAAACGCGGCGTCCTCGGCGCGATGGTCCGGCCGGTCCGCCATGTCGGCCGTGAAGTAGTGGATCTTCCAATGGCTGGAAATCGCCAGGTGCAGCGGATAGAGCTGTCCATCGATCATCATGACGCGGTATTTGCGCACCTTATCATCGGCGGAGCGGGCGTTGAGGAACTCGATGACGGTCAATTTCTTCCCGGGAAGCCCGGCCACGGCGCCGGCCAGCGCTTCCGGGCTCTCGACCCGCAGAAAATGGCGGCCCGTTTGAAAACCGGGAGTGCGCACCAGCACCGGGAAGCGGAAGCCGTGGCGCGCCAGCGTAGCCGCGGCCTCCGGAGAGGAGAGCAGTTCGCGAGGCAGAGTGACGGTTTCCGGGATCACCACGCCCGGCAGGCGCCGAAGCCGGGCATGATCGGCGCGCCCGGTCGCGAGCACCGCCGATGGCCGATTGATCACCTTCGCCGAGGTGAGAGCCAGGATGGACTCGGCGGCAGCCAGCGCGGGCGCGTCCAGGTCGGCATCTCCGATGGCGTTGAACACCACGCGATGCGGCGGCAACGGCACTTGGGGATCGTAAAACTCGGGCGCCACCACGAACGTCCGGAAGACGCGATCGTCCAGCAGATTGCGGGTCGGTATGTTGCCGCCCACTGCCGAGATCAGCAACAGCAATGGCACCGGCGGACCCGCTCCGCGATACGGCAACGCCGTTACCGGACGATCCTCGAAACCCTTGCGCCGGTGCCATCGGGCGCCCTCCTCGTCGCCGAGTTCGGCCAGCACATACGCCAGGCCCTGGTGCGCCTCCGCATGGCCGGGGTCGAAGCGCAGGGCGGTTTCATAGTGCTCCCGGGCGGCCGGGAATTCGCCGCTGTCGTGGAGCACATTGGCCAGGTTCACGTGGCTCATGGGATCGCCGGGATGGCGCGCCACGGCCTCCGCGTAAGCCGTGCGGGCGGCGGTTCGATATCCCGTGCCATAGAGCAGCGTGCCCAGATTGTTCAACGCCAGCCGGTGCGAGGGATCGCGCGCCAGCAGCTCGATGTACGCGTTTCGGGCCTCCAGGGTCCGGCCCATCGCGGCGAGCAGGCAGGCCAGCTCGAATCGCAGGTGCACAGCGCCGGGATCGGACGCCAGGCGGTCTCTGAGATCGCGCAGGGCAGCTTCCCGGGCGTGCTCGGGCAGCCAATCCGCGCTCAGATCCTCCGTGTCCATGGGCAACTTCCTCTCAATTATGCGCGAAGGAACACGCGAGGCCACGGGCCTGGCGTTCGTTAGTAATCCGTCGCCGGGTTGAAAGTCTTCGTCACGAACGTCGCCGGGACCGCGGGCGGATTGATCACGGGATTGGACCGGCCGGCTTGGCTCGGGTCAAACACGACGAATCCCACTCCGGGCGACCCTTTGGGCAGAGAGTAATCGTCCGCCGGATAAGCCGGGTTGTTGAACCCCGGATTCTGCACCACGCTTTGCGCGTCCTCTCCGGTGCTGTTCTGCCATCCCGCAAAAGTATAGAAGGTCCAACTGGAGGGGCCACCGGCACAGAGCGAACCCGCTCCGGGATTTGGTTGCACGTGGAATGCCTGTGCGGAACCGGCGAACGCGCCATCGGTGCGCCAGTAGAGATTGCTGTTCCACTCTTGGTACTGCGAGTATGGGAATCCGCCGGTGTAGGTGCAGCCGCGCTGCACGTAGAACGCAGGGGACGAGGCGGAGGTCCGGTCAAAATACATCAGATTGTTGGTGGCGGCGAAGGCCTGCATGGCGCTGGGCGGCACGCCGCCGGAAGGAAAGAGATCGCTGTCGTTAATCCTGGACAGGCGCGCGAACGCGAAGATGTTGTTCTTGACGGTGTTGGCTAAGTTCGGCGCGTACGGAGTCATGGGGAAGTTCACGGCGGCGCCGGGTACGCGCCGGAGTGCTGTTCCCGCCGGCCGCCTATGGTGGCGCCCTACATCTTAACCGAAGCTCGACGCCGATGCACCCGGACGCGGCAGGCGCCGGCCGTCAACGGTGTCCTGGCGTCACATTTTGGTGCCGCTCACGTGTGATACGATACCTCCACTATGAAGTCCAAATCTCTCCTGATCGCCTTATTGGGCGCGCTGGCTTTCGGCCAGTCGCAGCGGCCCATTCAACTCACCGACATTCTGGCTTGGAAGCGCATCCTGGCGCCCGCCGTCTCGAATGACGGGCAGTGGTTCGCATATCGCCTGGCACCCGCCGAGGGCGACGCCGAAGTGATCGTCCGCAATCTCCAGAGCGGCAAAGAGCAGCGCTTCCCCATCGGCGACCCGAATGCCACCGCGCCGCCTCCCACCGCCGTGCCCGCGCGGCCGCCTGCCGCCGAAGCCGCGGCCGGTTCCTCGATCCCGGCCTTCTCCGGCGATTCGCGGTGGGTGGCCTTCCAGGTCTATCCCAGCGAGCGCGAGGCCAAGCGGCTGAAGAAGGACCGCAAACCCATCCAGACCAAAGCGGTGCTGGTCGAGCTGGCCTCGGGCCAGAAAACCGAATTCGAGAAGGTGCGCCGCTTCGCGTTCTCGGGGGAGAAATCGTCCGCCATTGCGCTGCAGCGCTACGGCCCGGAGCCGGCGCCCACGCCCGGTGGGGCCAGCCCTAGTGCCGCGTCTGGGGCCGCGCCTGGCGCCAATGGGGGGCCTTCCGGCGCCACGCCTCCCGAGCGGCCCTCCGGCAGCGACCTGCTGCTCTACGATCTGGGGACCGGCGCCGAAATCAACTTCGGCAACGTCTCCGAATTCGCCTTCGATAAGCCCGGCGACTGGCTGGCGTGGCTGGTGGATGCGCAGGACAAGGCCGGCAACGGAGTGGAGCTGCGCAACATGGCGTCGGGCGCGGTCGAGTCGCTCGACCACGCCCAAGCCGTCTACAAGGGCCTCACCTGGACCGAAAAAGGCAATGGCCTGGCCGTGCTGCGCGGCGCCGACGACAAGGCCTTCGAGGACAAGCTCTACACCCTGGTGGCTTTCAAGGATTTCGCCGGCAACGGTCCCGGCACGCGTACGGTCTTCGACCCCACGCAGGACCACGCCTTCCCCGCCGGCATGACCATCAGCGCCACGCGCAACCCATCGTGGAACGACGATCTTTCCGCGGTGACCTTTGGCATTCACGAGCTGAAACCCAAGAAGGCCAAGGACGGCTTGGGGGCCGCTGAAGGCGACACGAAGGACGGCGCGCCGGCTGGCGGTGGCGCCGGAACCGGCGGGCGGGGCGACGGCGGAACCGGCGGGCGCGGTGATACCGGAACCGGTGGGCGCGGGGGGGCCGCGGCGATCGAGGAGGACAAGCCCGACCTGGTGATCTGGCACTGGAAAGATCCGCGCCTGCAATCCATGCAGCAGGTGCAGGAGACCGCCGACCGGAATTTCAGCTACTTGTGCGCCTGGCGGCCGGCCGAGAAGAAGTTCGTGCGCCTCGCGGACGAGGCCTTGAAGCAGGTTACCCTGGCGCCCGGCCAGAAGTTAGCTATGGGCATGGACGTCCGCGAGTATGAACTGGAAAGCAATCTGGACGGCCGGCGTTACCAGGACGTCTACTGGGTGGATCCGGCCACCGGCGAGCGCCATCTGGCGTTGCGCAAGAACCGCTATTCCATGGGCGCCTCGCCCGACGGCAGCCAGATCCTGCACTACGACGACGGCGTATTCTTCGCCTACAACACGGCTACGGGCAAGTCCACCGAGTTAACCAGCAAGATACCCACCACTTTCTGGAACGAGGAGAACGACGTCAACGTGGTGAAGCCGCCCGAGCAGCCCATCGGCTGGGCCAAGGACAGCAGCGCCGTGCTGCTGAGCGATGGCTGGGACATCTGGCGCGTGCCGGTCCACGGCGGCGCGGCCGTCAACCTGACGGTGAATGGCAGGAAGGACAAGATCCGCTACCGCCGGCGCTTCCGCCTGGACCCTGAAGAGCGCGGCATCGACCTGGCCGCCCCCATCTATATAGGAGCTTACGGCGAGTGGACTAAGAAAGGCGGCATCGGCGTGATCGAGCCGGGCCAGACGGGCGTGCGCATGTTGCAATGGGGCGATGCGGCTTACACCCAGCTTATTAAAGCCAGGAAGGCCGATGTCTATCTCTACACGCGCGAGAGCACGCAGGAGTCACCCGACTATTATGTGGCCGGCCCGCGCCTGGATAACGGACAGCGCGTGACCGAGGCGAATGCCCAGCAGAAGAACTTCCTCTGGCCGGCGGGCGTCAAGCTGGTGGATTACACCAGCACGCGCGGCGACAAGCTGCAGGCCGCGCTCTATCTGCCGGCCAATTATCAGGCGGGCAAGCGCTATCCTACCATCGTATATATCTACGAGAAGCTTTCCCAAAACGCCAACAGCTATCCGCAGCCGGGTTACAACGGATTCAGTATCTCGGCTTACACCAGCAATGGGTACGCTGTCCTGACGCCGGATATCGTTTACAAGGTTAACGATCCGGGAGGGTCCGCGGTAGCTTGCGTGGTTCCGGCGGTCAAGGCAGCCATCGCATCGGGCGTGGCGGACGCCGCGCGAGTGGCGATCCACGGCCATTCCTGGGGCGGATACCAGACCGCCTTCCTGGTGACTCAGACGGATATCTTCCGCGCCGCCATCGCGGGCGCGCCGCTGACCGATATGGTGAGCATGTATAGCCTGATTTACTGGAACACCGGCGGCACCAACCAGGCCATCTTCGAGAGCAGCCAGGGCCGCTTCACCGGAGGTTACTGGGAGGTTCAGGACGCTTACATTCGCAATTCCCCGGTCTATTTCGCCAAGAACGTTAAAACTCCGCTGATCATTCTGAGCAACGACAAAGACGGCGCCGTGGACCATACCCAGGCGATCGAGTATTACAATACGCTCCGCCGCATGGGTAAGCCGGTGATCATGCTGGAGTACAAAGGCGAGAACCATGGCCTGCGGAAGCCCGAAAACATGAAGGACTACACCGTGCGGATGCGCGAGTTCTTCGACCATTATCTGATGGACAAGCCCGCGCCGCAGTGGATGGAGGAAGGGATTCCGTCGTTGAAGATGAAGGACCATCTGGAGGAGCGGACTAAGGAGATCACCAAGGCGCCGGCCGCAGGGACGGTGGCAGGGGGTGGAGGGCAGTAAGATCTTGGCGGGTATCACGACCGGCGTGTGCGCCCGGCCGACTGTCGGCGCCGGGCTCACGGGCTAGAGCGTAAGGCACTCCATCGTCTCCTTTAGATGAGCGAAGGTATCGGCCTTTGCTCTCGCCTGCTCAGCCAAAGCGTTTACTGTGGTTGCGAAGGCTTGTAGAGTTTAAGCGACGCTACGATCTCGCGGCGCCGAAGGGGATTCAGGGGGTTCTGTTCCTGGGTACTGGGTTGTTCTGTCCTTTCGGTACTGGGTTAAGGAAGATCGGTCGATTTGGATCTGTTGCCGGACCATCGGTAGGGAGTCCGAGATCGAGTTAACGGTCGCACTGCGCAAACCGTCTTCCGGGCATGAAGCCCCTCCTGCTCGCGTTGCTCGCAGCCACCGCTGGTGGCGAGGTATGGTTCCACGAAATCAGCGTGCCCGCCGGCGCGCACGCAGCTACAGTCGCGGCCGCCGATCTCAACCATGATTCGCGTCCCGATCTGATCGTCGCCAATCCTGAAGATGGCGCCGTCACGATTCTGCTCAACGATGGCGGCGGACGATTTCATCCGGCGCCGGGGTCGCCCTTCAATTCCGGGCCCCAGCCGAACGATTTCGCAGTCGCCGACTTCAATCACGATGGACATCCGGATCTCGCCGTCGTCAACACGCAGACACCGTTCATCAGCATCTTTCTGGGGGATGGGCATGGCGGTTTTGGTTCGGCCCCGAGCTCGCCTGTGCGCACGGAATCGTATCCGCACCCGCACGGGGTTGCGGCGGGCGATTTCACCGGCCACGGCGCCATCGATCTGATGACCGATAGCTGGGGCCACAATCAGATCGAGATGCTCACCGGCGATGCCCGCGGCGGGTTCGCCCCCGGGCCATTCTTCAATGTCGGAAAGCGCCCCTACCAGCGCCTGCGTGCTTCCGATCTCAACGGCGACGGCAAAGCCGATATCGTTACGACCAATCTCGATGGCGATTCCGTAACCGTCCTACTCGGCGACGGCCGCGGCGGCTTCCGCGAAGCTCCGGGTTCTCCATTTAAGACCGCGCCTGCTCCTTGGGCGGTCGATGTCGCCGACGTGAACCGCGACGGCAAGCCGGACCTCATCGTTATTCCGTATGATCGCGACGCCAAGACTCGCGGCGGCGCCGCTAACGTAACTGTTCTCATCGGCGATGGCTCCGGGAGGTTTACTGCGCTTGCCGGCTCTCCTTTCTCGCTTGGCGCGTGCGCGCAGCCGACGGCAGTCGCCGCCGCCGATCTCACCGGCGGACGCCTGCTCGATATCGCTGTAACCTGCGTGAACAGTTCCCAGCTTGCGCTTCTCACGCCGGACGCCAGGGGCTATCGCCTCAGTTTGCGGCCCATGCCCGGCCAGCCGTATGGATTGGCAGCCGCCGACTTCTTCGGAACCGGAAAGATGTCGCTTGTTGTCTCGAACAGCGCAACCGGTATGGTCACGCTTCTGCGACCGTGAGAAGCGGCGCGCGTGGATGGAAGCCGCTCCGCTCTTCAAGAGGTGCTCGGAGAATGGCTGGTACTGAAGATCCGCGATAACGATCCAATTCCCCGGGTCGGCCGCATTGCTCTGCCGTCGAAAGCCGCTTAACCGGGCGTAGGGGTCTCTCTGACAAGAGAGATTCTCCGTCAGGCGGAAATCCAGTTCGATGTATGAGCAGAATCTCTGGCGCCGCCCGCTATAATACTTGGATCCGGCGTGAAAACGCGGTTTCACGGCTGAAGGGGCTTCAATCTGGCAGCCCTGGCGAGTATCGTTTCGGCGAGGCTTTCTATCATCGGTGAAGGTCGGAGTCTGAGCACCGGACG
>JBKQPR010000299.1:0-3035 GCA_052144935.1 Bryobacteraceae bacterium | reverse complement strand
ATTGATCACGCCTACCAGCTCAGCCCCGACACCATGCGCATCATGCGCGAGAAGCAGATCTACGCCGTACCCACGTTTGCCATCTCCGAGTACTTCGCTGACCATGCCGAATCACCGGCCGTTGCCGAGCGTGAGCGCGCCATGCTGGCCTTCCATGCCGACGAGTTCCGTAAGCAACTAGCGGCAAGCGTGCCTATGGCGTTAGGCTCCGATGTCGGCCCCTTTCCGCACGGTACCCAGGCGCGCGAGTTTGAGTTGATGGTGAAGTACGGAATGCCCGCCGCCGATGTGCTCCGCGCCAGCCTGTTGAACGGTGCGCGACTTCTCGGCTGGCAAGACGTAATCGGCCAGCTCAAGCCCGGCTTCTACGCCGATATGATCGCAGTTCCCGGCGATCCGCTGCAGGACATCTCCGTGCTCAAGCGCGTCACCTTCGTCATGAAGAATGGCATCGTGTACAAGGACGCCCACACGAATGTCTACCCGAAATAGCGCGGCGGAGGCTGAACGAGCTGATGCCGCCCGCTTCGCCTCAGTCAATCGTCAGTCACGCGTTACCGCTCAGGAGCTTTATGAACTTGCTCACGCGCCAACTCTCACACGCCTCCGTTGCTCTTGTCTGCACCTTCTTCTTTTCCGCCGCCCTGGCCCAGAGTGCTCCCGCGCCCGCCTCGCAGCCCGCTTCCGCACAGCACAAGTGGGCCCTGGTGCTTCACGGCGGCGCCGGAGTGATTGCGCGCTCCTCGATGTCCCCCGAAGCCGAGGCTAACTATCGCGCCGGGATCAAGGAGGCGCTCACCGCCGCTGCCGACGTGCTCGATAAGGGTGGCTCTTCGCTCGATGCTGTCGAAACCGCCATCAAGCTCCTCGAAGATAATCCGCTCTTCAACGCCGGCCGTGGCGCGGTTTTTGCGGCGGATGGCACCAACCAGCTCGATGCGGCGATCATGGATGGCGAGACCATGCGGGCCGGCTCGGTTGCCGATGTGCAGCGCACGCGCCATCCTATCTCGCTCGCCCGCGCGGTGATGGAGCAGTCGCCCCACGTCATGCTGGTCGGCTCCGGCGCCGATGACTTCGCCGCGCACGTGCACCTCGAACAGGTGCCGCCCGCCTTTTTTTTCACCGAGCGCCGCTGGCAGGACCTTGTCCGCCAGCTCGAAAAGGACGGCTCGCCCATTCCTCCGCGCCCCGAGGGTGCGCCCGCGCCTCCGGCCAAGCCCAGCGCCGCCTTGGAAAGGCCTGACACGCACAAGTACGGCACAGTCGGCGTCGTTGCGCTCGACCGCCGTGGCAACATCGCGGCCGGTACTTCCACCGGCGGCATCACGGCCAAGCGCTGGAACCGAGTGGGCGACTCCCCCATCATCGGCGCGGGAACCTACGCCTCGAATCAATCGTGTGCTGTCTCGGCAACGGGCACTGGCGAATATTTCATCCGGCTTACCGTGGCGCGCACCATTTGCGCCCTCGTGCAGTACAAGGGCATGAGCTTGCAGGAAGCCGCCGACGAGGTCGTGCAAAAGGATCTCCCCGCGATCCACGGTGACGGAGGTGTCATCGCGCTCACGCCCGACGGTCAGTTAGCCTGGAGCTTCAACACTCCCGGGATGTTCCGCGCAAAGTTGAAGGAAGGTGCGACGCCGCAAATCAGCCTCTATCGCGACGAGCCGTAGACTTCCGCACTTGGCCTACCCAGAGGTGTGTGGCTAGTCCGAGCTTGCGAGATCGCACTCAGCGGTGCGCGTTCCAGACGGGACGGCCCTTGTCGTCGCGGAGTAGCAGCGTGTCGGTCCCCTTCACCACTTCACGCGCGAGGATAAGATCTGCTCCGTCTTGCTTGACCTTCGAACCGGTCAGAGCGATTTCGTCCCCTTTACTGAAACTCACGCCCATGTCGCCGAGAAAGGACTGCGGGCAGAGATAAACGTCCACAGTTTCTGTCCCATTCTTAATCAGCAAATGGGCAATTTCCTTCCCGCTTCCCTTTGGAGGCAGTTTCACTTCCTCCACGGTCGCGTTCATCTTCATCTCGGTTTGAAGGTTGTACTTGGGTGGCCCTGTATCCTGACTCTTTTGCGCAAGTAACGTTGCACCGTAGAAGGACAGGCACGCGAGAAGAAGCACCTTGCGGAAGCTGCTCGACGCGCCGGATTCACTTGCATAAGGCATGGCTCCTCCTTCCACAGAAGCGCCAGGAGCCGGCGGAGAGGCGGGACCAAAGTACCGGTTCCCGGTTTCCTTACTCGCACGTAGGACGAAGCCCCTTTTCCCGGGCAGTAGGGTACTCCAATTGTAACGTGCGAGCTCGGGAGGATCGCATAGGATTGAATTGCCTTCTGAGAATGAGAGCGAGGAAGCCAAAAATTAAAAGGGCCGTGACACTGGTTATGCTCTAGCCGCCGACTCTTGCGAAGGAGTCAACAGCGTGGAAGCATGCACCGTCACAGCCCCTTGATGCGATCCTGCTTTCGCAGTTCCAAACCCCAACTGGTCCTCGCAGAGCAGTCGGATTTTTCGGGTCTGGCTGCCCAACAGGTTGCCCTGCCAAGCTGATCACCCAATCTACTTCGGACTGGCTAATTTTATTTGAACCAATCCTTTCGATCGTCGACGCGGGCAACCATAGTCCCCGGGTGGGGCGTTGTCAACGCCCGTTTTTGGTGCAGTGCACTCCTCTTGTTGCAGGCCTGTTGCGTGTCCGCCGGGATTGCAAGATTCATCACCGCGCCGCGGTTGGACGCGCGTCCGACTACAATGGCGCCCATGAGGGTGCCGCTCTGGCTCAAGATCGGCTGGACCGTCTGGGTGATCGCCTGGGTCCCGTTTTACTGGAGGCAATACGGCCTGCAAAACTTCCTGTTCTTCTGCGATCTGGGGAACCTCTTCCTCATGCTCGCTCTGTGGTTGGAGAGCCCTCTGATTTTCTCCTGGCAGGCGACCGGACTGCTGCTGTTCCAGACCCTCTACACCATCGACTTGGCCGGGGCTTTCAGCACGGGCTCGCACATCGTCGGCGGCACGGAATACATGTT
>JBKQPR010000298.1:0-26368 GCA_052144935.1 Bryobacteraceae bacterium | reverse complement strand
GCTCCGACCTCCTTTCGGAGCCGCGACCGTCAGGGAGCGGTTCCGGGAATCGCACCGAATTCCGGCCGTAGCGAAGCGCTGCCCGGGCCTCCCCATGGCGGGCCGCGCCGTGGTGTACAATGATCTGGATTCTTCTCCGCCGGGAGTGACGGGGCTTCAGTGGCGATAGATGACAAACTTGACGGGCTGCAACGGCTCGTACAGATAGGCAAGGAAAAGGGCTACGTTCTGTACGACGAGGTCAGCGATGTTCTGCCCGGGGACCTGGCAGGCGGCGCTAGCCTGGACGAAGTACTGTCCGGCCTCGACGTTGCCGGGATCGAAATCCTGGAAGAGCCCAAGGATTTCGAAAAAAAGCTCGAAGAGGGAGAAGAACCTCTCGATATCGAACTGCCGGCCGGCGTCGGCGAGAAGATCAACGACCCGGTGCGCATGTACCTGCGGGAAATGGGCACCGTGCCGCTGCTCACGCGCGACGGCGAAGTGGAAATCGCGCGGCGGATCGAGCGCGGCCAGTGGACCGTCCTGAGATCGCTGTCGCGCGCGCCGCTGGCGATCCAGGAGATCCTGCTGATGGCCGAGGAAGTGAACAACGACGCGCTGTCGGCGCGCGACGTGGTGCAGATCGCCGAACCCATCCTGACCGATGAAATGGTGGAGGAGAAAAAGCAGGAGTTCTGCCGGTGCGCGGACGAGATCGCGCGGCACTATCGGAAGGCCCTGCAATGCCGGCAGAAGCTGCAGGCCATTCCGCGAGGCATGAAGCCGAAACAATACCGCCGGCAATTGTTCGAACTGGGCCGGTTGATGGTGAAGACCTCGCGCCTCGTGCGCACGCTCCGGTTTCAGACCCCTGTCATCCGGCACCTGATCGAAGCGTTGCGCACCGCGGTGGAGGAGTTGAAGCCGATCGAGCGCGAGATCGCGCAGGTGCAGAGAAAACTGGAGGCCTGGCCGGGCGGACGAGCCGAGGGCATCAAGGAGCTGCGGAAGGAGCAGCGCAGCTTCGCTCAGCGGTTACAGCAACTCGAGGAGCAGCACGGGGCCTCGGCGTCCGAACTGCGGCGCACCCTCGAAATCATCACCAAGGCCCACCACGAAGCCGAGGCGGCCAAGAAGGAACTCATCGAGGCCAATCTGCGGCTGGTGGTGAGCATCGCCAAGCGCTACACCAACCGGGGCCTGCAATTCCTGGATCTGATTCAGGAAGGCAACATCGGTCTGATGAAAGCGGTGGACAAGTTCGAGTACCGCCGGGGCTACAAGTTTTCGACTTACGCGACCTGGTGGGTGCGGCAGGCTATTACGCGGGCGATCGCCGACCAGGCGCGAACCATCCGGATCCCGGTCCACATGATCGAAACCATCAACAAGCTGGTCCGGACGTCGCGGGAGCTGGTGAGGGAACTGGGGAGGGAGCCGACCAACGAAGAGCTGGCCAAACGGATGCAGTTGCCGGTTTCCAAGGTGCGCAAAGTGCTGCGCGTGGCGCAGGAGCCGATCTCGCTCGAGACGCCCATCGGAGAGGAAGAGGAATCGCATTTAGGCGATTTCATCGTCGACCAGAACGGCATTTCGCCGTCCGACGCGGTGATCAATCTGAATCTGCGGGAGCAAACCGCGCAGGTGCTGAAGACGCTCACGCCGCGCGAAGAGAAGATCATCAAGATGCGTTTCGGGCTGGAAGACGGCAGCGAACACACGCTTGAGGAAGTGGGGCAGAATTTCGCGGTCACGCGCGAGCGAATTCGCCAGATCGAGGCCAAGGCGCTGCGCAAGTTGCGGCATCCCAGCCGCAGCCACCGGTTGCGCGCCTTCCTGGAAAACGGCACGCGGGGCTAACCCAATAAAAAACGGGGGCGTTGCCGTCCCCGTTCCTTTTATTTCACTACCAACGCGGTTCACGGCGGCCGCCGCCACCGCCACCACCGCCCGGCCGCCGGCCGCCGCCGCCACCGCCGCCAGGACGGCCGCCACCGCCGCCGCCGAATCGATTGCCGCCGCCGCCGCCAAAGCCACGGTCGGGTTTGGGCCGCGCCTCATTCACGTTGAGAGCCCGTCCGTCCAGGGTGTAGCCGTTTAAAGCCGAGATCGCCTGATCCGCTTCCGTTTCGTTTTCCATTTCGACGAAGGCAAACCCGCGCGAACGCCCGGTATCGCGATCCGTCATGATCCTGGCGCTATTGACGGCGCCGTAACGCTCAAACAAGCTTCGGACAGATTCCTCGGTTGCATTGAAATCGAGGTTGCCCACGAAAATGTTCTTCACACAATCCTCCAGACAATTTGAAAGCGGGCGCATCGGGGAGACAGAAGCGGTTCGACGGTGCCGTCGCTCAAGGAACTCTCAGCCGGACTCGCGGAAGCTATCAAACGCGCTCCAAATATACCACGTGCCGCAGCCGGGGGCAAATCACGAAAAACGCCGAAACGTGCGCCTGGAGACAGAAAAGGGGGCCAGAAGGCAGAGGTCAGGAGACAGAAGTCAAAAGTCGGCGGGGCCACCGGCGGCGCCGGATTGAACCGGCTGTGACGCCTGCGCCAGCCAACCAGCGCCTGTCCGCGCCGCGGTTTTTGGGAGACCGGCCGATGTTGAAAACGAAGGGTTTGACTGGGAGTCACAGACTGGAGTGCCTGCGGCGGCCCGCGGCGGCCCGCGGCGGCACGTTTTCACTCCGACTCATGACTTCTGGCTTCCGACTTCTGTTCCCGCTGCAGATACACCGTCCGGACAGGGTACGGCAGGCGAATGCCTTCCTCCTTGAACCGCTGGAGGATCCGCTTGCGCAAAGCGGCTCGCACGGGCCACTGGTCGGCAAATTCGGCCACCTGGTAGCTCAGCGTGAAGGCCAGAAAATAATCGCCAAACCCGGGGTCGAAAGCCACCGACGGAGTCGACTCGGCAAGCATGCCGGGAATTTGCCTGGCGCCCTGGGTAGCCACCTCCAGCAGAACCCGTTCGATGTGCTCGGGGTCGCTCCCGAACGCTACGTTCACCTGAAAGCCCACTCCCATGCGCTTCTCCGGCAGGTGATAGTTCGTCACGATGGCCTGCGACAGCTTGGCGTTGGGAATGATGATCAGGTTGTTCGCCAAAGCCCGCACCATGGTGCTGCGCCACGCGATATCGGCCACGTACCCCTCCTCGCCGCTCGACAGCTTGATATAGTCGCCCAGCCGGATCTGCCCCGCCATCGCCATATAGAAGCCGGCGAACAGATTCGACAGGGTATCCTGCATGGCCAGCGCAACCGCCAGGCCGCCGACGCCCAAAGCCGTCAGGATCGGGGTGATCTTCACCCCGAACTCTTGCATCAGCAGCGCGATGCCTAGGATCGCGACGGTCAGTTGCGCCAGGTTCTGGGTGAGGGTGGTCACCGGCAGCGCACCTGGCCCCTGACCGCCGTAATGGCGGACCATGTCTCCGGCGATGCGCATGCTCATCATGGTGAGGGAGACGATCCATAACACCAGCAGGGTCTTGGCGCTCCAGGCGGTGAATTTGGCTGGCAGCCCGGAAGATTGGAGCGCGATATGCAACCCCAGGATGGCAGTCCAAATGAGAAAGGGTCCCTTGATCGCCTCGGTGAGGATCAAACCGGCGCGGCTCTGGGTGCGCCTAGTCCAGGCATTCAGAAGCCGCAGCACCACCCGGCGCACCGCCCAGCCCACCAGCATGACCAGGCCGAAGATCGCCGCGGGCCAAACCACCGCCATGGGATCGGTTGTCAACAAGCGCCGGAATGCTGTCATGTCTTTCCTCTCCATCAGGTTCGCACAACAAATCGGCTGCACGGCCGCGGGGCGGCCTGCGTCAAACCAGTGTGCGGACAGGTGCAGCCATTTGCGCGCTGGTTCTGGCTGGCCTGTCGGCGGCGCAGGATGGTCGCGTAGGCAAGGATGGTCGGGTAGGCACGGACACGGATGGTCCCTCGGCCTGGGAACTCTACGAGGAGGGCCGCGCGGCGGAGAAATCCGGCCACATGGCGGAGGCCTACTTGCTCTACATGGAGGCGTCCGCCATGCAGCCGCAGAACAAGACTTACTGGCTGCGCGGCCAGGCGGTGCAGTCGCGGGCGGCCATGGAGGCCAAACCGGCGCCGAACCCTTCCAGCGATACCGCCATGGCCGAGCCGGACACGCCGGCCATCCATTTCGATCCGCCCACCGCGGAGGACGAGCGGGAAGTCCGGAAATTACTTCCGCCCACCGAACTGGCCGCCGACCCGCAGACGCGCGACTTCGACTTGCGGGGCGATTCCAAAAAGCTCTTCGAACAGGTCGCCCACACATACGGCCTGGATTGCATATTCGACAGCGACTATCAGCCGACCAAGGAATTCCGCTTTCAGCTTCAAGCGGTGGATTACCGTGTGGCGATGCACTCGCTGGAGGCCGCCACGGGTTCGTTTATCATTCCGCTGACCGGCAAGCTTTTCATGGTGGCGAAGGACACGCCCAAGAACCGCACCGACCTGGAGCCTGTCGAGGCCGTGGAAATCCGCCTGCCCGAGACGCGGACGAGCCAGGATTTCAGCGGGCTGATCGCCGCCGTGCAGCAGAGCCTGGGGCTGGAGAAGGTCTCCTGGGACACCCAGAACAACACCGTCATCATCCGGGACAAGATATCCAAAGTGGTTCCCGCGCAGGCGCTGTTCCAACAACTGATGCACGCCACCGCGCAGGTGACGATCGAAATGGAGTTTCTCACGGTGAGCCGCGACGACACCATCACTTACGGGGTCGACTTGCCCTCGATGCTCTCGCTTTCGCCGCTGACGACCTGGTTGAATAACGCGCCTTCGCTTTCCAGCGGCGTTGCGGGGCTGCTGAGTTTTGGAGCCGGTAAGACGCTGATTGGGATCGGCATCGCCACTCCGTCGATGGTGGCGCAGATGACCAAGAATTCCGGAAAGGTTCTGTTCTCGACGGAACTGCGGGCCCTCGACGGCCAGCCCGCTTCCCTGCACCTGGGGCAGCGTTATCCGATCCTGACCTCCGGTTATTTTGGCGCGACGGGTTCCGCCGCCGCGGGCACCACCGCCGCCGGGTACGTCCCGACGCCGTCTTTTAGTTTTGAAGATCTGGGCCTGACTCTGAAAGTTACTCCGAGCTTACACGACATTGAAGAAGTCAGCCTGGAAATCGACGCCTCCTACAAGGTGCTGGCCGGCACGTCGTTAAATGGCATCCCGGTGATTGGCAGCCAGACGCTGAAAAGCAAGCCGCGGCTCAAACTGGGGGAATGGGCCATGGTGGCGGGATTGCTCAATTCCAGCGACGCGTACACGATTTCGGGCCTCGCGGGCCTTTCGCAGATCCCTCACCTCGGACCTTTGTTCAGCACGCATGAGAAGGATAAAAGTACCGACGAAGTGCTGATTCTGCTGCGTCCGCGCCTGCTGTCGCTGCCACCCTCGCAATCCATCAATCCTCGCATCTACCTGGGATCGGACACCCGGCCGGTGACTCCGCTGTAGGGCCGCTCTGTCAGCGGCTGCCCTCTGGAGATTGGCCGTTCCGAGGCCACCCGTTGGGCAGGCCCGGAGGGCGCCCCCGCGTTGTGTGGTCTGCCCCGCAAGCGCCGTGGGGCAGGCTCTCAGCCTCAATGCCCACGCTTAGAACGGCAGGATCTCTTCCCGCACCGTGTCGAAATCGATCTGCCGCTTCTGCTCGTAAGCGATGTTGCCCAAATGCGAAGCCTGCGCCGAGCGGTGGCCGATCAGCACGTCCCCATTCGGCAGCTTTCGCGACTTCACGCACTCCAGAAAATTCTGGATGTGATCCAGATCGAGATTGGTGGTGGCCTGCACGGTGGTGACCGGCGCGTTGCGGCCCACGGGATGGAATTCGTACTTGCTGCGGTCGATGTACAGACGGCCCAGGGTGCCGCAGAACTCCTGTCCCGCGCCGGTGATGCCGGGCACCAGGGTGGCTTCGAATGTGGCGGTCATCTCGCCGGGATATTTCAACAAAACGTTGATCGTATCGGGGGCGGTGCGGCCGTCCTTGTAATTGTAGACGCCGCCCGAGGCCACCGCCGCGGAGGGAATGTCCTGGCCGGTGAACATGTGCACGACGTCGATCCAGTGGGTGAACAGGTCGGTCACCTGGCCGCCGCCGAAATCCAGATAGGCGCGCCAGTTCCAATACTGCTGCGGGTCCCAGTCGCGCCACTTCAGCGGGCCCAGGAAATGCGCCCAATCCAGGTTGTCGGGCTTGGTCGCGAGAGAATCCGGGGCCTTGCGCAAGTGGTAGCTGTTGCCGTGCCACCAGGTGCGCGCCAGGGTGATCTTCCCTAGCTTGCCGGTGTCCATGTACAACTGCTTGGCCTCCAGATAATGTTTGCCGGAGCGCTGCTGCATGCCCACCTGGCAGATGCGGTTGTTGATGCGCGCCGCCTTGACGATGGGCGGGCCTTGCTCGATCTTCAACGTCAAGGGCTTTTCGCAGTAAACGTCTTTGCCGGCGTTCAGGGCGTCGATGGCGATTACGGAATGCCAGTGGTCGGGCACGGCGATGAGGGTGGCATCCACCTCTTTCTTCTCGAGCAGCTTAAGGTGGTCGCTGAAGGACTGGGCGTTGGGCGCGTTGCGCTTGGCCAGATCGATCTGCGGCGCGTAGATATCGCACAGCGCCACCACATCCACGTTGCCGGCTTTGATAAAGTTGCCCATATCTCCGCGGCCGCGCTCGCCGCAGCCAATCAGGCCGAGTTGCACGCGTTCATTGGCGCCGAACACGCGCGAATACGATAGCGCGGTGGCGGCGGTAACACCGCGCAGGAACGCACGGCGGGGTACGTCGGTTTCAGGCATAGGCTGATTATAATGCCGCGCGGGGCGGGAGGGGGGTAAGCCGAGGTCCTTTTGACGCGGAGGTAGGGCAGGCGAATCGCCTGCCCTACCAGCTCCGCTTTTCTCAGTAACTCAGCACCCGCTCCATCTCCGCCACCAATGTTTCCGTCTGCGGCAGGATGGCGGTTTCCAGGCGCGGATGATAGCCTACCCAGGTGTCCAGCGCGCCCACTCGGGCGACGGGCGCATCCAGACTGGCGAAGAGCTCCGAGGCGATGCGCGCGGCGATCTCCGCTCCGTAGCCGAACGAGAGGCAGTCTTCGTGCGCGATCAGCACGCGGCTGGTCTTCGCGACCGACTCGCGGATGGCCTCCCAATCGTAGGGCGCGAGCGTCCGCAGGTCGAGGATTTCGATGAAGCGTCGCGGATTGCGCCGCTCCACCTGGGTGGCCGCCAGGAGCGCCTTCTGCACCAGCGCGCCATAAGCGACCACCGTCAGGCTGCGGCCGGGTTTTACTAACCTGGCCTTGCCGAAGGGGATGGTGAAATCCGCGCCGGGGTGCGGCGAGCGGTTGTACGGCTCGCGGTACAGCTTCTTGTGTTCGAGAAACAGCACCGGATCGCCGGAACGCAGCGCGGTGCGCAGCAATCCGCAGGCGTCCAGGGCGTTCGAGGGCATGGCCACGCGCAGGCCCGGAATATGGGTGAAGGCCACCTCGCCCGACTGGCTGTGATAGATGGCGCCGCCGTTGAGATAGCCGCCGATGGGCACGCGAATGACGGCCGGACAGGAGAAGCTTCCGTTCGACCGCCAGCGCAGGGTGGCCAGCTCATTGCGGATCTGCATCATGGCCGGCCAGATGTAATCGAAGAACTGCACCTCGGCCACCGGCTTGAGGCCGCGCGTGGCCATGCCGATGGCGCGCCCCACGATGGCGCCTTCGGCCAGAGGCGTGTTGAAGCAGCGCTGGGAGCCGAACTCGGTTTGCAGACCGGCAGTCACTTTGAAGACGCCGCCTTTGCCCTTCACCTCGCGCAGGCTGGAGGCACGGCTGGCATCCGCCACGTCTTCGCCGAATACCAGGATGGCGGGGTTGCGCCGCATCTCCTCGCGCAGGGTGGCGTTGATCAGGTCCACCATGGTCAGCGGCTCGCCGCGGAAATCGGGGCTGGCGGCAAAGGCATCGCCCGTGGGGTCGACGGTTTCGGAATAGAGCAGCCGCAGCGCCGAGGCGGCGTCGGGCGGTTCGTCGCGCAGGGCCTGCTCGGTGGCCTGGTTCACTTCCCGGTCGATTTCGTGGGTGATGTCCTGCAACATGCGGCGGTCGAGAATGCCTTCGTCGAGGAGGAGCTTGGGGAAGCGCAGCACGGGGTCGCGCTGGCTTTCCAACTGGCGCTCGGCGGGAGTCCTGTACAGCCGCTCGTCGTCGGAGAGCGAATGCGAATAGGGGCGGATCACGTGAGCGTGCACCAGCGCCGGGCCGCGGCCCTGACGGCAGGAATCGGCGGCCTGCCGCAGGGCGCGGTAGGAGGCCGGAAAATCGGTCCCATCCACTTCCAGACGCAACAAATCGGGGAAGCCCTCGACCAGCCGCGAGATGCTGCCGCCGGCGGTCTGGCATTCGACGGGGACGGAGATGGCGTAGCCGTTGTCCTCGACCAGGAACAGCACCGGGAGGCGTTCCAGGCAGGCGGTATTGAGGGATTCCCAGAACTCGCCTTCGCTGGTGGCGCCTTCGCCGGAGCAGACCAGGGTGATTTCCCGGTCGGCGCCGAGGTAGCGGGAAGCGCCCGCGCATCCCACGGCCTGATTGAATTGCGTGCCGGTGGGAGAGGAAGAGCTGACGATGCGCAGCTCGCGCCGCCCCCAGTGGGAGGGCATCTGGCGTCCGCCGGAGGCCGGGTCGGCGGCCGCGCCCACGGCCTGTTGCAACATCTCGTAAGGGGTCACGCCGAGCGTCAGGCAGAGGGCCCGATCGCGGTAGTAAGGATAGACCCAGTCCTGGCCCGCGCCGAGCACCATGCCGGCGGCCACCTGAACGGCTTCGTGCCCGGCGCCGCTGACCTGGAAAAAGATGCGGTTCTGGCGCTTGAGGACGATCTCGCGGTCGTCCAGGCGGCGCGAGGTGTGCATGAGGCGAAAGGCGCGAATGAGCTGGCTCGAATCCAGCCCGTCGAAGCGAATGGCCGCGGATTCTTGGGTTGTGGAACCGGGAGCCACGCGGAATCGTCCCCTCCGCCACCAGTTTAACAGCGGACCGGATCGAGCTGAGGGCAATCCGGTGTATACTGATCGGCAATCGGGTGCAAAATCTAAATCCTGGTTAGATGAGGGTGACTGGCTTATGAAAAGGAAGATTTTTCTCTGCGTCATGGCAACCGCGATGATGCTTGCCGCTGCCGACTTGCCGTACGTGGGTAAGTGGAAGATGAACCTGGAGAAGAGCGATTTCGGCGCAACCACGGTTACGTATGCGAGCCTGCCGTCGGGCGAATGGGAGTCCACCGCCGACGGTCAGAGTTACAAATTCAAGATGGACGGAACGGACGCTTCGGACGGTCTGGGCGACACCGCCGCGTGGAAGTCCACCGGCGCGAACACCTGGCAGACCGTCTGGAAACTGAATGGCAAGGTACTGACGACCGATACCTTGCAAGTCGGCGCCGATGGCAACAGCCTTACCATAAACACCAAGGGCACCAAACCGAACGGTGAGGCGATCGACGACACGGGCACGTATCAGCGCGTTTCCGGCGGTCCCGGGCTGGCCGGCAAATGGAAAACCAAGAAAGTGCAGAACAGCTCGCCGTCGGTAATGGAGCTGGCTGCCTCCGCGAGCGACGGGATGAGCTTTCGAGAGCCCGCCATGGGTCTCTCGTGCGACGGCAAGCTGGACGGCAAAGACTATCCCTGCACCGGACCGACGCTTCCACCGGGGTGGAGCGTGGCGATGACTAAAGCCGGGGCGCGGGCGATGGACTTGGTGGTCAAGAAAGATGGGAAGGCGTTTTTCAAAGTGACCTACACAGCTTCCGCGGACGGTAAATCGTTGACCGAATCCGGCGGCGCAACGGCCACGAACGAAAAAATCAAGATTGTCTACGACCGCCAATAGTTCATGTGGCGGCAGTTGGAGCGGGTCCGGTTCGGGCGGTTACAGCTACTCTGTATTCGCCAGCGCCGGCTCTCCCTGACGCTCGCGTAGCCCGAGAGGGCGGGCACTGAGGCGGGCTCCGCTTGCCGGGACCACCGTGCCGGTGTACCTTGAAAATATGAGCCGTTTCGAAGCCATCGTCGAGGATCTGAAGTCGTTGCCGCCCGACAAGTTGGAAACGGCCGCCGATTTCATCCGGCGGCTCAAGCCTTCCAGTCCGGAGGAACGAGAGGCGATTCTCGCCCGAACTTTCGGGAGCCTCTCCAAGGAAGACGCCGATGCCATGCAGAAGGCGATCGAGGAGGGCTGCGAGAGGATCGATGAACGGGACTGGTAGTGTCCTCCTCGACACCAGCGTAATCGTGGATTACCTGCGGGGCGATCGAAGTTTGCGGCCGCGATTTGCCTCACTTGCCGCAATGTATGTGCCGTTGGTGGCGCTCGGCGAACTCCATTTTGGCGCTCAGCGAGCGCCACGGCGCGAGCAATCCCTGACGCAAGTGCGCGAGTTCATGAGAACTGCTTCTCTGCTGCTGCCAGACGAAGCCACCGCCGAGCAAGATGGCCGCGTCAAAGCCGAACTGGCACGGATAGGCCGGCTCATCCCGGAGAACGATGTCTGGATCGCCGCCGTGGCCAGGCAGCATGATCTGCCGTTAGCGACCCGGGACGCGCACTTTGCGGCCGTTCCGCGCCTGAAGACGCTGGCGTGGTAGTCGTCCCCGCGCGGCGCTGCGCCTGGCTGGCGGGTGCGGCCGGTTTCGCTTTGTGCTGGATCGTGGCGCGCGCCGCGATCCAATCGATCACCATCGATGAGGCTGACGCCTACCTGTTCTACGCGTGGCCCGCCAGCCCATCGAATTGGGAAGCCGCTTCCGGCAATCATCTGCTCAATTCGCTTCTCATGCGCCTGTTCACGGGGCTGTTCGGCCTCTCGGCTTTGACCGTGCGGATGCCGTCGCTGGTGGGCGCAGCCATCTATATCGCGGCGGCCTACCGGCTGGCGCGGCTCGTCTCGGAAGAGTGGATTCTGCAATTGCCGCTGTTCGTGTGCCTGGTCTACAACCCGTTTGTGATGGATTACCTGGTGGTGGGCCGCGGATACAGCCTGGCCACCGCCTGCCTGCTGGCGGCCATCGCGCTGGCGGCCGGCGCCACCGCGCCCGGCGCCGCGGGGGATACCGCCGCCCAGCCCGCCCCCTACCGCACCTGCTGCGGGTGCTCGCTCCTGCTGGCGCTCTCCTTCTGCGCCAGTTTCTCCTTTGCGGTAGTGGATGCGGTCACCCTGGTCTTCATTTTCGTATGGTTCGCGCGGCGCGGCGGCACACGCTATCCCGCCTTGCTGGCCGCCTGCATATTGCCGGGGCTGCTGCTCGCGGCGTTGCTGGCGGGATCCATCCTGGCCGATTGGCGGCAAATCAGCCTGGCCTGGGGCGCCCGCACGCTGGGAGAAACGGCCCACAGCGTGATCGCATCGTCCTACTACGAACCGAATCCGTATCTGCTCAGCCCGCCGGTCTACCGGTTCGCCTCCGATTGGCACTGGCTGCTCTTTCCGATGCTGGGCGCGGCCTGTCTCCTGCACCTGGTTGGGGTGCTCGGCGAACGGCCGGGCCTGCGCAGCCAAGCCTCGCGATGGCTGGCCGCGTGGGGACTCTCGGCTGCGGGAATCCTGGTGGTCACACTGGCGATCCATCGCCTGATGTACCGGCTGGGCCACATCCTGATGCCGCTCGGGCGCCGCGCGGTGTTCGTGGTTCCACTATGTATGCTGGCGATCGGCGCTCTGGTGGCGCTACGGGCCCCGGCGCGCCGGGCCGCCTGGGTGCGCGCCGCGGCCCTGGCGATGTTATGGGTGACCGCCGCGTACTTCATCGGTTGCCTGCGGTTGACTTACTTCATGGATTGGAAGTACAACGCCGACGCGAAGGACTTATATTCCGTGGTGGCTTACTATAACCACACTTATAAAGTACGAGACGTCTCGTCGAACTGGCGGTACGTGGCGGTGTTGAATTTCTACCGGACTCTTTCGGGGCATGAAAGCCTGGAAGAGATACCCAGCGGTCCGGCGGAGCTGGCGGCGTACCCGCCGGGCAAGCCGCTCTACGTGCTGTACTTCGCCTCGGACGTGCCCTTCATCGGCCGCGAGAAACTGAAGGTGGTTTACCACAATCGGATGACCGACGCCACGGTGGCCATCCGCCCCGAAATCGAGTCGGGAGGTTGCCAGCCGGCGGGGAGATAGAGACGGAACGGCGCCCCTACTCCGCCCTCTTCACACCCACCGCCTCAAACGCCCCATGCCCTCGCGAAACATCTCCGGCTCGGTCAGCAGGCTGACCACCAGGTAGGCCTCCGATTCGAAATCGTAGAAGAAGCCCGGCTGCACCAGCACATCTTCTTTCTCCAGAAGCTCCACCACCCACTCTTCCTCGGTCCGCACGCGGGGCACTTGCAGGGTGATGTACCATCCGCCCTCGACCTGCAGGATGCCGGCCGCCGACCCTTGCAGCAGCTCGCGGGCCAGCGCCAGGTTGGCGGCGGTGCGCTGGCGGATCTGCCTCTGCACGGATTCGCCCGCCTCCAGCAACGCCGCCGCGGCGCACTGCACCGGCGTGCTCACCGAAAGGTATGTGTCGGCAATCCACTCCAGGCGCTCCAGAGCCTCGCGGCGCAGCGTTTCCGGTCCCGCCGCGATCATCCAGCCCAGCTTCATCTGCGGCAGGCCAGCCACTTTGGAAAGGCCGCTCATCGAGAACGCCAGGCAATCCTCGACCTCCGCGAGCGTGACGGCGCGCTCGGAATCGGCGGACAGCGCGTAATCGGAGAAGACCTCGTCGGAGATCAGGGCCAGGCCGGGACGACCTCCGGGCCCAGAGGGCACCCCAGAGGGCACCCCAGAGGGCACCCCAGAGGGCACCCCAGAGGGCACCCCAGAGTGCAGCGCCCCGGTCGCGAGGCGGACCAACTCCCGCAGCTCGCCGCGTTTCACGTACGATCCGGTCGGGTTATTCGGATTCACCAGCACCACCGCCCGTGTGCGCGGCGTCACGGCCGCGCGGAGCGCTTCCATATCGATGCTCCAGCCGCCGTGATAGGCCAGCGGATACTGCCGCACTTCCACCGATTCCATGCGCGCCAGAAATTCGAACAGCGGATACGACGGCCGCGGCACCAGCACCGAATCGCCCGGATCGCACAGCAGTTTGAAAAGGTAGGCATACGCTTCGCTGGTGCTGGCGGTGAGCAGGATGCGCCCGGGATCGACCGCGCAACCGCGCCTGGCATAGTACGCCGACACCGCCTCGCGCGCCGCGGGCGTTCCGGCGGGCGCGGGATCGTAGCGCAAAATACGTTGGTCCGCGAAGGCAGCCACAATTTCCGGCGGATGGGCCAGCCCGGCGCGGGTGGGGTTGGATTCGGTCAGGTCGAGAATGCGCGCGCCGGCACGCCGCCTGGCCTCCAGCGTCCGGGTGACGCGGTTCGGCTGGAAATCCCAATGGAAGCGTGAGGAAAACATGTCCGCTCCCGATTGTAGCGGGCAGTGGGGCGCGGCGCGCACCGGAGCCTTGGTGCAGCCTGGTGAAGGAACAGGGCTTCGCTAGCGCCGACGGAGGCGGTATGGGCGGCCTCGCGCAAGAGGGGGATCGTCCTTGGCGGCGCGGTTCCGGCGTCTGGGCGCCAGACCGCGATCAGAAGCGAGCCTTGGTGCCGCTGGGGCACCCTGCCGATGTGGTCTATCGGGTTCTGCCGGCCGGCCGTAGCGGGAACTAGGATCTCGGATGTCTGCGCCCCTTGGGGGCGCCGGCCCAGAGGCGGGCTTGAAAGTGGTTCAGGCCAATCCGGCCGTCTAGCCTGCATCGGGCTATTTTCGAGACAAAGCATGCCAACTATAGAATCCCCGCCCACAGCAGCCGGTCCAGCATGGGAAACCCGGAGTCCAGCCAAGCGTTGCCGCCCTCGAACATTTTGTCCTGCTTGCCCGCCCGCATCCCCCCGCCGGAGCTTTCGCCATACCCGCTGTACAGCCGGTCCACCACATCCATGCCCTCCACCACTTGCCCGATGGGCGCGAAGCCCTGCCCCGCGAGCCGGTCGGAGTTGTCCCTCAGATTGATGTAGAGCTGGGTGGTGCGGGCGCCCGGACCGGTCATGGCGTAGGCCACAAGACCGCGCGCGTTGTCGCCGTGCGGCGGGTCGTCCGGCATGGTCTGGTTGCGCCAAACCGCCGCCACGCGCGGCTGGCCGGGAATGCCGAATTGGACAATGTAATCGGGCACGGCGCGGAAGAAGCGCGAATCGTCGAAGAAGCCGGCGCGCACCAGGTTATAGAAGCGGTCCACTCCGACGGGCGCCCAATCGCGATGCGCACGAATCGTGAAATCGCCCTGGGTGGTGGCCACCTTCACCTGGAAGACTGCCGGCGACGCCTGCGCCCATACCGCGTCATGCGGGTCCATCAGGGCGGCGCGCGGCTCCGACAACTGCAGCAGCTCGAGCAAGTAGTTCTTCCACACCACCGCGCGCGAGTGGGTGCCGTGCCCGCGGGTTTCGCCGCTGGTGGGGATCAGGATGTAGCGCCCTCGCGGCACGCGCTGGATTTCCCGCTCCAGGATGCCCAGCTCCGGCGGATTGACTTCGTCGTCGGCCGAGTTCACCGCGAATAGAGGCGCGCGGATCTTCTCCAGGTCCGGCGATGGGTTGTAGCCGGTCGAAGATTCGTAGAAATACAGCATGTCGTTGGCGTCGGTCCTGAGGGCCCGCTGGCGCAGCGCGGCCACGGCCTCGTCGGCCTTCTCGTGGGTGGGATTGGCCTTGTGCAGTTGCAGCGGACTGCTGGTCATCATCCAGAGGGCGTATTGCGCGGCGATCAGCCCGTTGGCCGGCGGCGCGGTGTATTCGCCGTTCTTCCAATCCGGGTCGTTGCGGATGGCCTGGATAATCATGGCGCGGAACATGCGATTGCGCCCGGCAATCTCCACCGGAGCGCTGGCCAGGGGCATCAGCGCGTCCATGAAATCCGGATACATCTCGCCCCAGACCCAGGTATGCATGGCGCCCATGGAGGTGCCCATCACCAGGCGCAGATGGTCCACGCCCAGGCCGTCGTGGATCAAGAGATACTGGGCGCGCACCATGTCGTCGTAGCGGTAGTGGGGAAACTTCATGCGCAGCCCGTCGGAAGGCTTGCTGGATTTACCATGGCCCACGGCGTCCGGCAGGATGATATAGAAGCGGCCGGCGTCCAGAGGCTGGTCCTTGCCGAACAGCTCGCCGCCAAAGCCAGGGCCGAGGAAGGCGCGCCCGCTGCCGCCGGTGCCGTGCATGATCAGGACGGCGTTGCGCACGCGCCCCGCGGCATCGCGCGCCGGCTTACCCACGGTGGTGTAGTGCAGCCTCAGCTCGGCCAGCTTTTCGCCGGATTTGAAGACAAAATCGTGGGCCACCCAATCGCCTTCCACCGGTTCTGGAGCGGTCTGGGCGCGGCAGGCCAACGACACGGCCAGGGTGAGGAGGAGTCGAAGCATAGGGAAGAGCTTATCACGTGGATACCGCCTCGTCGGGGGGATCCCGCGTGATTCACCGCGGAGACGCGGAGTTCACGGAGGAAGCGCGGAGAAAACACAGAGAAGAAATCTCCTAATCTTCTCCGCGCTCTCCGCGTCTCTCCGGTAACTTCAAACAAGTCCTTTATTCTCAGTGAGGGCTGTGGCCAAAATACGCGCCAAGTGTGCATTTTGCCGGCGCCGATACGGAAGTTTCCTCGCCCCAAGAACATCGACATCAGTCGGTGCGAAGCCTCCGCGGTGAATCACGCGGGCCGCCTGTAACCCGAATACATCGTGAGCTGCCGGACTGTAAGCCGGTTTCTGTACCCTTGCGGGCGGCAGTCATTCGTCTTGGCCGGACATTACTGTCCGGCTCCAGCGACCTACCCGGAAGTCTGGCGGGACGGGCCGTCCCTCCTCCCCTATTTGGTCTTGCTCCGCGTGGGGTTTGCCCTGCCGGCGGAATTGCTTCCGACGCGGTGCGCTCTTACCGCACCATTTCACCCTTACCCCGTTTCCGGGGCGGTATATTTTCTGTGGCACTTTCCGTATCCGGGTAACCGGACCCCGGCCGTTAGCCGGCACGCCGCCCTGTGGAGACCGGACTTTCCTCTCCCCTTGCGGGGAGCGACTGCCCGTCCGGCAGCTCATGGGATTATTGTCGCACTTCGGAAGCAGAAACTGTACGGTGGATTACTCAGCCGGCACTAACCCTATGCAATTCTTGCAGATGAACAAAATGAACAGGTGTATCCTGTTTTTAGCTGCGCTTTTTGGGGCCTTTAAAGCCCCAAACCGGGAAGCTCGCTTTCCCGGCACGCTAGTGGAAATTCCCGAGCGCCGCGGACTGAAGGCGGCGAAGCAGGGATTCCAATGAGTTTCGGCTCTCTCGTACATGTTGACCAAGTTGAGGAGAAAAAGAAGAAAATGAAGAAACTAGCGGCGGTCGGCGCGCTTGGGCTGATGACCTCCTGTCTATATTCGCAGGGGTTGAGCACAGGCGGACAAACCAAGGACGATTGGGAAGAGATCAATTTCGAGTTTAATTCCTCGATTCTCTCGGATGGCTATCCCAGCCTCCTGCGCATGGCAGATCTACTGAGCCAGCACAAAGACTACCACTTGAAAGTGACCGGGAACACCGACTATGTCGGCTCGGCGGCTTACAACGATAAACTGGCGATCTCGCGCGCCAACTCGGTGAAGGAATTTCTGGTCAAATACGGCGCTTCGGCCGACCAGATCACCACCACCGGCGACGGCAAGCGCGACCCCGAAGTGAACAACGGTACCAAGGAAGGCCGGTTCATGAACCGCCGGGTGAAGATGACGCTGACCGACGGCCAGGGCAGACTGATCAAAGAAGGCGGCATCGGCGACGTGCTGAACACCGCCCTCCAGGATTTCATGAAGAAGCAGCAGGAATGCTGCGACCAGATTCTGAAACGGCTCGACAAACTGGATGATATTCTGGCGGCGTTGAAGAATCTCCAGGGCGACAACGACAAGCTGCGCGCCGACCTCAACGATCTGCGCAACCAGCACAATATGCTGAAGGACCAGGTGGCCGCTCTGCCCAAGCCGCTCAGCGAGCAGCAGACCACCAACATTGCCCACACCGAGGCTACCGGCGCGCTGGACGAGGCCCAGAGACGCAACAAGAAATTCTCGCTGGTAGGACTGGACATCGGACCCGCCTTCGGGCCCGGCCGTACCGGCGATTTCAGCGCCAGCGGCCGCGGCCAGTTCTTCTCCCCCTTCGGCGGCGATGGCACCCACGCGGTGCAGGCCCAAGGCGAGTTTATGTATTACCCCGGAAGCACCGAGGGCCAGTTCGATGTCGGCCTGGTCAACCGCTGGGGCAATGTGCAGGCCGGGGCATTCGGCAGTTTCAAGGTCCTGGACTTCAAGCAGTATCAAAGCACCGCTTCACTGGGCGAAGCAGCCTTCATGCTGGATTACATCTTCAACGGCGGCCGCATCGGCGTCTTCGGCACCGAGGGTTTCAAGAATATCGGCGTGCTGAACAGCATGACCCTGGCGCCCGGAGCCTATCTGCAGACCGTTGCCCGCCTGGCCAACCAGTATGGCGTGAACTTCCTCTTCGCCGCCTGGAACACCGCCTATTTCCAGGGCAACATCGGTTACCTGCGCAGCGGGGAGGGAGGCGCCAGCCAGCATTTTGGCGCGGATATCAAACTGATCCAGCCGATCACTCCGCACGTGGCTTTCACCGCCGAAGCCGGCTACAACGAAACTTATCTGCAGGCGAAGGGCAGCGGCCAGATCGTCCTGGGCCTCCAGGCCGGCACTTTCATCGCGCCCAAGGATTACACCAAGACCTCCACGCCGGTGCCCATGGACGTGCCCCGCATCCGCTACTCGTTCGTCACGCGCAAGGTGGGATCCAGCCCGCCGGTCGCCGACGCCGGACCGAATCAGTACGGCATAAACGCCGGCCCTGTCACCCTGAATGGCTCGGGTTCTTACGACCCGCTGGGCGAGACGTTGACCTATAGCTGGGTGCAGATCCTCGGTCCGAGCGTGGTACTCACTGGCGCCAACACCGCCATCGCCACCTTCACCGCAGCCGCCGGTCAGCAGTACAGCTTCCGCCTGACGGTGACCAATACGGACAACCTGAAGAGCACCGCCACGACCTCGGTCACCACCATAACGCCTGGACAAGTGACCATCGTTCAATTCACCGCCAACCCGGCGTCCATTACGGCCGGCCAGTCCTCGACCCTGACGTGGGTCGTGCAGAACGCCACCAGCGTTACCATCACCCCGGGTCTGGGCGGCGTCAATGCGCAGTCCGGTTCCTCCGCGGTGTCGCCTACCACAACCACTACGTACACCTTGAGCGCCACCGGTCCTGGCGGCACGGTGAACGCCAGCGTGACCGTAACAGTGACCCAGGTGACCGCCGGCTCTCCGCAGATCCTGCGGTTCGAGGCCAACCCGGTGACCATCGCTCCGGGTCAGAATTCCACCTTGAGTTGGGCCACCAACAACGCCTCGACCGCCACCATCAGCAACGGCGTGGGCAGCGTGGCGCTCAACGGCAGCGTCACGGTATCGCCGACCCAGACCACTACCTACACGCTGACTGCTACCAATTCCCAGGGCCAATCGGTGACCGATCCGGTTACCGTGACGGTCTCCACCGGCCAGATTCCGCAAATCGTGGTGTTTGTGGCCAATCCGCAAACCATTCAACCGGGCACTTCCACGCAGTTGTGCTGGCAGGTGAACAACGCCACGTCCATCGCGATTCAGCCGACCGTCGGCAGTAATCTGAGCGCCAACGATTGCGCCACGGTCAGCCCGACTACGACTACTACCTACACCCTGACCGCCGTCAACGCGGCGGGCCAGATCCAGGCCAACACCACGGTCTTCGTGGGCACGGTGCAGATCCTGTCGTTCAACGCCAGCCCGCCGACCACCGCTGCGGCCGGGGCCCCGTCAGTCCTGTCCTGGACCACCGCCAACGCCACTCAGGTCATCCTGATCGGCGCCGGATTGGGCGCCCAGACCCTGCCTGTCAACGGCACCTTCACGGTGAACCCAATCACCAACTCGACGTACACCCTAACCGCCTATGGGGCTGCTGGACAGACCGTAAGCGTCAGCATATCGGTGTTCGTCAGGTGACCTAGACCCCGTAACGCACTTCGAGCCGGGCGGTTTTGAGCCGCCCGGCTTTTTTTGTGGGGCATGCGCTGGCCTGCGCCGCCTCTTTGACTCTGAGACGCGGAGGCGCGGAGAAAAACCGTGGAGCATCCGGCTGGTTTTCCGCGCCCTTCTCCGCGTCTCAGGGACCAGGGGCACTCCCCGCGTCAAAAGTTTCTGGCCGGGCACGTACGCCACAAACGCAAAAAGGCCGGGCGCCCCGCTGGGGACTGCCCGGCCTATGGAAATCCAATCGAATTCCGCGCGCTACGCGACTGCGCCTTTCGGAGCCGTTTCCGGCGCTTGCACCGCTACTTTGTTCTTGCTCCCGGGCGGACGGCCCCGGCGTTTGATCGGCACTTCCGGCGACATCCAGGCAGGCGGGCGGCCCCGGCGACGGCCGCGGCCCCGCGCCAGCCGCTCCAAACTCACAATGGCTTCTTCAATTTGCTGCCGTTCTTCCTTAAGTTCGGCCAGAATTTTGGTGACATCCATAATCGCACCCCCGGTGAGCGGCGGCATTTCCAAGTGCCGCCCCAAAACACCAATTCGATTTTAAAGTATCCGATTTAATTCTCTCGCCACGGCGTCGTATTTTCAAGGTTTTATTTGAAGTTTATTAGCGCTGTATTAATCACTTATGTACCAAAGGTATGGGCTAGTACGTTTAATACGATGCAACTGAATTAAGGCTTTTTCCAATAAAAATAGAACGGAAGTCCTAGGACGATTAGGCCAATTCCCATAAAAGATTCCCTGGGTGAATCCAATAATGTGGAAAACACCAACGCCAGGGCCACAAGAACGAAGACCCCGGGCACCCAAGGGTAACCCCAGGTGCGATAGGGACGCGGTAAATCCGGGCGTTTGCGGCGCAAAACGATCACCGCCGCGGCGGTCATTCCGTACAGAATCCAACTGGCGAATATTACATACGTAAATAACTGCTCGTAGCGGCCCGAAAGCACCAGCAGCGCGGCCCACGCGCTCAGCGCCAGAATCGAAACCGAGGGCGTGTGGTAATGCGCATCGACGCGCCCGACAGCCTTGAAAAACAGGCCATCCCGCGCCGCCGCGTAAGGCACCCGCGACCCCGTAAGAATCGAACCGTTGAGCGCCGCGAAAATACTGATCATGGCGGCAATCGAGACCGCCGCGGCCCCCGGATCTCCCAGAATGCGGCGCATCATTTCCGACGCCACGCGCGCGCTGGCGCCCACTTCCGCCGCCGTCAACACATGAAAATAGGCGGCATTTGCCAATAAATAAATGGCGATTACTCCCCCGGTTCCCCACACCAGCGCGCGCGGCAGATTGCGCTGCGGATCGCGCACCTCGCTGGCCACCATACTCACATTATTCCAGCCGTCGTAAGCCCACAGGGCGGCCACCAGAGCGGCGAAGAACCCCGCGGTGGTCAGCGAAACGGTGGGCGCCGGCGGAAGGCCGTGGGCCTTTCCGAAGCCCAGGCCGGCGACAATGATGAAGAAGATCAACGCCACCTTAACTCCGGTTACCACCACTTGCACCTCGCCTCCCAGCTTGACCCCGAAATAATTCAGACCCGCCAGCGCCAGAATCAGGGCCATGGCGAATAATTGGCCGTACCTTAACTCCAGAAACCCCCCACCGGGGCCCAAGGGCAGGCGAACGGTATAGAAAACCCGGTCCATGGCCGGAAAGAAATTGGTCAAATAATAAAAGAATCCGGTAGCCAAGGTAGCAATCGATCCGCTTTTTGCCACCCACATTTGTGTCCAGCTATACAGAAATCCCCACAGCGGCCCGTAGGCTTCCCGCAGATAGACGTATTCCCCGCCGGCCTCCGGGAGCGCCGCCGCCAGCTCGGAATAGGTGAGCGCTCCCGCCAGCGACAGCATTCCTCCAAATATCCAGATGGCGAACACCATGGCCGGCGTGCCCACGCGTTGCACCATGGCCCGCGGCACCAGGAAAATGCCGCTGCCGATCACCGTGCCCACCACAATCGAGGCCGCCGCCCAGGGACCCAATTCGCGTTTCAATTCGTTCGGTTGTGTAGTTTGCATAAAAGGCTGGGGAGGCAGTGCCTCAGACCGTCAGGAACGTATTCACCGCGGAGGCGCGGAGAACGCGGAGGAAGCGCGGAGAAGGCAAAAAGAGAATTGTCTTCTCCGCGCTTCCTCCGCGTTCTCCGCGCCTCCGCGGTGAATGGAACGTGCCTCATCTACGTTAGCTCTCTCCGTCCTCTGGCAGCGGAGGGCGTGCCGATTGCGAAGGCAGATGGGGAAGCCGGCCCGCCGGCTGGCGCACCAGCACTTCCTCGGGCGGCGGCTCGGGACCCTGGAACCAGGACGCCGCCAGCCCCACCGCGAAGGTCGCCACCGTGCCAATCAGGACGTACCAGGTGAAGGCGATGGGCGTGCGCCAGATGACGAGCACGATGGCCGCGAGGCCCGCTGCCACCCCGGCCATGGCGGCCCCTTCGCGCGGCCGCCGCGTCAACACTCCCAGCAGGAAAACCCCCAACAGCGCGCCGGCCGGAATCGACCCGATGGTCAGGCCCGCTTCCAGCACCGAACGCGAAAGCCGTCCCGCCGCAATTCCGATTCCCAGCAGCACCGCGCCCCATCCGACCGTCGTCCAGCGCGCCAACCGCAGCCGCCGGGCTTCGTCCCGCGACCCGCCCCGCCAGATATCCACCACCGTGGTCGAGGCCAGCGCATTCAAAGCCGCGCTCAGATTGGCCATGGCCGCCGCCAGAATCGCGGCCACAATCAAACCCGCCAGGCCGGTGGGCAGATTGTGCCATATGAAGGCGGGATAGATCTGGTCGGTTTTGGACGGAGGCGCCAGATGCCGGTCCTGGTAATAGACCCACAGTAGTACCCCGATCAGAAGGAACAGCGTGAATTGCGTGGCAATCACCAGCCAGCTCGCCATCAACGCCGCCCGGCTTTGCCGCTCACCGCGGGCGCTCAGCAGCCGCTGCACCATCAGTTGGTCCGTGCCATGGCTGGCCATGGTCAGGAAGCAGCCGCCCGCCAGGCCTGCCCAGAAGGTGTAGCTGCGGGAGAAAAAGGCCATATCCGGGGAGAAGCGGAAATCGAAAATCGTGAATTTGTGGGCCGCGCCCGCCAGCGCCGCGACGTGCGCCCAACCGCCCGGAATCTGCCCCAGGATGACCCAGAAGCTCAACACCGCACCCAGGATGTACAGGCTCATCTGCACCACGTCGGTCCAGATCACCGCCGTCATGCCGCCTTCGAAGGTGTAGAACAGCGTGAGCACCACGATCAGCGCGATGGAGGCGATTTCGCCGGTGCCCAGCACGATCGAGATCACTAGCGAAATGGCGAACACCCGTACCCCTTCGGCCAGCGCGCGGGTCACCAGGAATATCGAGGCGGTGAGTTTGCCGATTCGCTCGCCGAATCTCCTCCGCATCAGCTCATACGCCGTGAACATCTCCCCCCGAAAATACTGCGGAAGGAACAAAACCGAGATGGCGATCCGCGCCACAAGGTAGCCCAGGACGATTTGGAGGAAGCCCAGGTTGCCGGTAAAGGCCAGCGCGGGCGTGCCCACAATGGTCAGCGTGCTGGTCTCGGCGGAGACGATGGAAAGGGCGATGGCCCACCATGGGGCCGTCCGGCCGCCCAAAAAGTAGTCGCGCAGAGTCTTTTGTCCGCGGCGAAACCGGGCCCCGAACCACGTGATGGCCAGTAAATAAACGGCGATGACCGCCAAATCGAGGAAATGCATGAAAACGGCGACTTCCAGGATACCTTTGATCTGTTATGATTTGTGATTCGGAACCAAGTGAACGGAATCGGTGTCGAATGGGTTGCGCCTCGTGGGTGGTTCGGCTATACTCCGCAAGTGTCCACAGAGGCGTGGCGGGTGGACCGTCGCCCGGTTGCGAATCGGCTCGGCAAACATTATTCTCAATTAGCAGGGACAGGCAGGAGGCGCATGTGCACAGAGTTTTCAGGAGCTTGAAAGGGATCGCGGCGGTGGCCGTCTGGAGCACCGCTGTTTGGATGGGCGCGGCGCAATACGCCCATGCGCAAGCGGCGGGGGCAGCCCAACCGGCGGCAGCCGCGCACGAAAAGAAGCTCAAGGACCAGGGGGAATACGATCTATACAACGATGTCATCAAAGACACCACGGCGAACCCCCCCAATTTCGCCAAGGCGATCACCGATCTGGACACCTGGAAAACCAAGTACCCGGACTCGGATTTCAAGGACGACCGGCTCTACTACTATATTCAGGCTTATAGCGGCTCCAAGCAGCCGGCCAAGCTTCTGGAAGTCTCCGACCAGTTGCTGCAAAAAGATCTGTCCGCCACATTCCCTAAAGACCCGCGGATGATCCTCGGAGTGCTGGCTCAAACCTGCATCGCGATCACCGCCATGAAGGACCCTACGCCCGCCCAGATGGCCATCGCCGAGAAGGCCGCCAAGCAATTGCTGGCCTACACACCCACCTACTTCGTGGCCGCCAACAAGCCGGCCACCACTTCCGAATCCGACTGGGCCAAAGCGCGCTCCGATCTGGAGGCCTACCCCAAGGCCGCGTTGATGGTCATCGCCGTGACCCCCGCCGCCCAAGCCATGGCCAAGAAGGACTGCGCCACCGCCGAGACCTTGTTCACCAAGGCGCTGCAGCAGTATCCGGATAATGCCTATATCGCCTACAATCTGGGATCGGCTGAGAAGTGCATTGGCAGCTCCGACCCGACCAAGGCGGCCGATGTGGTGCCCAAAGCGATCTATGAATTCGTGCGCGCCTCGGTCATCGATCCGAGCCTCGGAAAATCCACCGACCCCAAGCAGATCGTCGATTACGCCAACAAGGTCTACATTCAGTTCCACGGCAGCGACGAGGGCCTCGACAAATTGAAAGAGCTGGCTAAGGCGTCGCCTCTGCCGCCCGCGGGCTTCAGCATCGAGACCGCCACCGCGGTAGCCGTCCGCAAGCAGAACGAGTTCGCGCAGAGCAATCCGCAGCTCGCCATGTGGATGGGCATCAAAAGCCAGTTGGCGGACGCCAACGGCGACCAGTACTTCGAATCGCAGCTCAAGGACGCCAAGGTGCCCAAGTTGAAGGGTGTGGTTGTGGAAGGCAAGCCCGCCTGCCGCTCTAAGGAGATCCTGGTGTCCGTTCCGCTGCCCGACAATCAGGGCCAGGCGGCCGCCGAGATCAGTTTGAAGCTGGTGGACGCCGACCGTAAGCCCCTGGCGCTCACGAACGTCAAACCGGTGCCCGGCACCGAGATTCAGTGGGAAGGTGTCCCTTCGGCTTTCACCAAGGATCCCTTCCTGCTGACCATGGACACGGAAAAGGCCAACATCGACGGTTTGAAGACCGATCCTTGCGCCCCGGCCGCTCCCCCCAGGAAGAAGAAGTAGCCGCCACCGTTTGGTGACGGGCCGGCCTACGTGCCATGTGGGGCGGCCTTCCGCAACAAGCCGCACGTCGCGGCTGATGCGCGCTGGGCGCCGGCACGTGTGTCGGCGATCTCGGCTGCAAACCGCATAAAGACCATGGCGTCCTGCCGGCCTGGCAGGCTGAGACGTTATCGGTTCAGCGATAGGCGTCGGAGCGGTGGCGGACGCCGAAAATGCGCATGGCGTCGTCCTGCAGGGTGAACACGCGGTAGTCGCCGAGGCGAAGCCGGTACGAACCGGCCATATCGCCCTGGAGCGCATTCACATCACCCGAACCGGTACGGGCGAAGCGGAGAATCCCTTCAATTCAAAGAGGCGCATGGCCGTGGGTGGTCCAATGCGCGGACGTCGGCCTTGGCTTCATCGAGCCAATCGATCCGGTAAGGCGGGATCTACTTTTCGAGGGGAAAGTGCTCGGGCTTGATACCGAACTCACCCAGGACGTCTCTCATCGGAACGCCCTTGCCGCCGCGTTGCGCAAACCAAGCCTGCCCGCTGTGAAAGCGGCGGCGGTCTTGCTCGGTCACGGGTTCATCATCGGACGGCGCCGTAGCCAGCGCGCGCGCGACGGGATCGAGCAGAATGAACTCCAGGAAGCGAACCGCAACGGCGATCTGTGAATCCGGCAGCCGTTCGATGAGTTCGTGGGCGTGATGTTTCTCCGTGGCTCCGTTCATAGCTCTCCTGCCAGCTTAGCCGCTCCGCGGCGAAATCCCAATCGACCGACTGGCAAGCCGGACGAGAGGCCCCACATGGCTTCATTCCAGTCTGCGGATCTTGATGTTTTTGAACCAGGCCGGGTTGTCATGGTTCTGTAGCGAAATGGGGCAGTCCACGCGCGGCTGTTTCACCAACAGGTTGTAGATGGGGTTGCCCACGCCCCAGCGTTTGGCCGCGGCGCGTTCCACTTCGGGCGCCTTCAGACTGGCATCCACCACCTTTTCCCCGTTCAGCCAATGCTCCACGTGGTCGCCCTTTACCACCAGGCGCGAATGGTTGAACTCGCCCACGGGCTTGGTGGCGTCTTTGGAAGGCGGAAAGGCATCGTAGAGCGCCCCGGTCTGGTGCAGCGGACCGTTTTTGGCATCCGCGTTGGCGGTGTTGTCCACAATCTGATACTCGAAGCCGATCACGTAGTCCTGGCCTCTGTCAGGGCGGTCTGTGCGGCGGTTGCGCATCGATTCGTTGGCGCGGTCCTCGAATCTTCCACCGCGCGGCTCGTCCAGCAGGAACTGGTGGTCCTGAATGCGGTATTTCACGCCGCTATTGCCGCGCGGCGAAATCTTCCAGTCGAACTCCAGCTCGAAATCGCGAAAGGTCTCGGTGGTGAACAGATCTTCCACGATCTTGGGGTGGCCGGTAGCCGCCAGGCAGCCATCCTCGATGATGAAGGAATCGCCGGGCGGGGATTTCTTGGTTGGGTCCACCCAGTTGGCGAAAGTCTTGCCATCGAAAAGCAGGCGCCATCCGGCGGCCTTTTCCTGGGCGGTGAGTTGGTTATCGGCCGCGTGGGAGGCTCCTGCCAACGCGGCGGCGCAAAGCAAAGCGGCAACTGGGGCGCAATTTCGCATAGGTCCATTGTGGCATTTCCGATACCAGGGAGAGGGCTTGAACGGGCGGGATGCAGCGATTCCGCAACCAACTTGGCAAACATGGTCAAAACGTCGAGGAAGCTTGAAGATGCGAGCATTGTGGGTGGAAGAGGAGATTCGTGATGAGTATTTCTGACCTGGGAGGTCCAAAATCGAGGA
>JBKQPR010000297.1:0-23214 GCA_052144935.1 Bryobacteraceae bacterium | reverse complement strand
AAGCGGGCATGGCGATTGGCCACGCCGCTCCCTACTGAGTTTCACCTCCATCTGGAAGAAAAGGCTCAACTTCTCCCGCCTGGACCCTGCCGCCCGTTTTTGGCCGGTAAACAATTCACAAAGTTCGACAACTTTCCTCTTCGCTCCAACTCCCACCACTCCAACCACTTACCGCCCCGCCCCGCTTTCTCCCCCGCCGCCCTCCGCCTGCCCGCCGTATACAATGTGGCTTCGGGAGGGCTTCGCGAAAGCGATTTCGCCCCGAGAAAAGGGCTTCCGGACACATCTGTCCGGTTCACCCCTGGTTAACTCTTTTGGTTTCAATGAAGCCCTCCGAATTTCCCGGACATGCATGTCCGGAATGGGTTCGTTATGGAAGAAACTACGCCAGCACCCCCGACTGGCTCGACATGGGGTGCCAGGTCGGTCGCCAGCAGGACGGCGCTGTCCGGCCCCGTGCGCGGCTGTACAATTGCATCGATGCCGAGACTCGCTATCATTGTGTGGCTTGCCCTGCTGGCCGTGGGCTGCGGGAAGAGTCCCTCCGAACGCTTTTCGCAGCTCTCCAAGGAGTACATCGATACCACTCTTTCCTTTTCGCCCTCGCTGGCCACCGGCGTGGGGCTGCACCAATACCAGAAGCAAGACCTCGACAGCATGCTGGACGACGTGGGCGCCCAGAGCTTCGACCGCCAGAAGAAGTTTTACGAGGATTTCCTCAACCGCCTGCAGGCCCTGGATGCGAAGCAACTCTCCATGGAAGATCAGGCCGACATGGCCATGCTGCAGGACCAGTGCACCCTGGCCCTGATGGATTTCAACGAACTCCATCCTCAACTGCACAACCCTACGATCTATGTGGAGACGCTGGGCAACGCTCTGTTCAGCCCGTTCGTGCTGGAGTATGCGCCCAAGCCGGTTCGCTACCGGCGCCTGATCTCCCGTTTGGAGAAAGTGCCGCTGTTTCTCGACCAGGCGGCCCTCAATCTGATCTCGGCGCCCGGCATCTGGACCAAAGTTGCGATTCAGGAAAACCAGGGCAACATCGACCTGGTGAACCAGACGATTCGCGCGGCCATGCCGCCGGAGCTGCTGGACGAGTACGCGCGCGCGGCCCGGCCGGCCCTGGCGGCCATGCACAAGTTCGACGAGTATCTGCGCAACAGCCTCTCCGGCCGGGACAACGCCGACTGGCGCCTGGGGCAGGCCCGCTACACGCGCCGGTTTCAGGCCGTGCTGGAGGCCGGCACCGAGGCCGACACCGTGCTGGCCAATGCCGAGCGCGAACTCGACCGGGTGCGCGCCGGGATGCTCGATCTGGCGATGCCGCTGCACCGCCAGATGTTTCCGGCGCACAAGGATCACGCGGATCTCTCCGGCGACGCGCTCAAGAACCAGGTGATCGGCGAAGTGCTGTCTAAAATCGCGGAGCGCCACGGCACCCCCGAGAACTACATGGACGACGCCCGCCAAGACCTGGAAGAGGCCCGCGCCTTTGTCCAGCAGAAGCACTTGCTCACTTTGCCCACGCGCTCCAATCTGCAGGTGATCCCCACGCCGGATTTCATGCGCGGCGCTTACTCGGTGGGCGGCTTCAATGCGGCGCCGGCGCTCGAGCCGCAACTGGGCGCCTTCTACTGGATCACCCCCATCCCCGCGGACTGGCCCAAGGAGCGCATCGACTCCAAACTGCGCGAGTACAACTTCTACGGCCTGAAACTGCTCACGCTCCACGAGGCCATGCCCGGCCACTACGTGCAAATGGAAATCGCCAACGGGCTCGAGCCGCCCACGCGCAGAGTCCTGCGCAGCGTCCTGGGAAATAATCCCTATATCGAGGGCTGGGCGGTCTACGCCACCCAGACGATGCTGGAAGAGGGCTACCTGGACCACTCCCCGGAACTGGCCCTCACCTTCGCCAAACATCAACTGCGCGTGATTGCCAATACCATTCTGGACGTGCGCCTGCAGATGCTCAACATGACCGACCAGGAGGCCATGGACCTGATGCAGACCCAGACCTTTCAGGAGAAAGAGGAGGCCACCGAAAAACTGCAGAGGGCCAAGCTTTCCAATTGCCAGTTGCCGGTCTATTATGTGGGCTGGCAGGGCTGGCTGAAACTGCGCGACCAGTACCGCCAGACGAAGGGGCAGGCGTTTAGTTTGCCGGCGTTTCACGACGCAGCGCTCCGGGAGGGCGCCGTACCCATGCCGTGGATGGATCGGTTATTGAAATGACAGTTGGGCAACCGGAGGTTGGCGGCGAACGTCTATAATGACGTTAGCCGGATGTCCGAGAATCAAATCCCCGGAGTTGAGCCGGGCCCCGCTCCGGACCCCGAAGCTCCCCGCCGGGCTCCGCGGGCCCGCATCTGGGGCGCGGTTTCGTGGTTGCGGGACCTGGCGTTTTCCGTGCTGATCGCGGTCGTGCTGATCGTCTTCATCTATCAGCCGGTAAAGGTGGAGGGCACCAGCATGATGCCCACGCTGAGCGATCAGGAGCGTATCTTTATCAACAAGTTCACCTACGAATTCGGCTTGGGCAGCATCGAGCACGGCGACACGGTGGTGTTTTGGTTTCCCTACGACAAGTCGAAGTCGTACATCAAGCGTGTGATTGGGTTGCCCGGCGACCGCGTGCGCGTGGATGCCGGCCAGGTCTACGTGAACGGCCAGGCGCTGGTGGAAGACTACGTGCCCGAGGAGAACCGCGACGCCGGCTCCTGGAGGGGCGGCGAGGATCAGATCGTCCCTAAGGGCTGCTACTTCGTGTTGGGAGACCACCGCAATTCTTCGAGCGACAGCCGCTCCTGGGGCTACGTGCCCCGCGAGAATATCTACGGCAAGGCTGTGTTTGCCTATTGGCCGCTGGAAAAGATGGGGCGGCTGCACTGATTGCTGCCGATTGGAAAACGCCGCCGCTTGAGCGAACGACGGCCACCGTCGCCGTCCCACCAAATTAAAGAGAAATAATCAACGTATTCGGCGTATTCGGGTTTTCAGAACTCTTATCATGATAGTGGGAGTATAATGGCCTTTCTAACAAGCCGATCGCCGCTAATTCATCAGAGGCGTAAATGGCACGGTTGCTGCCACCACGGAGGGGGTATCGCCTAGTTCCGGGGACAAAATCGCCTAGTTCCGGGGACAAATCTAGACAGGAGATAACCGATGAGATTCACCCGCAGAGCACTTACCGCCGGCTTGCTGGCTCCGTTCGCGCTCGCCACGTCTGAGGCCGCCCAGCAGCAACATCCGGACACCGCCGCGCGCCGGCGCGCTACCAAGGTCTTCAGAGAGGTCGCCGCCAGCCTGTACGCCTGGGACCTGGCGGATCAAGACTGCGAAGAGATCATGCAGACCCTGAAGGAAACCGCGCAGGCTAATAGCCTGTACCTGGTGGCGCTGATGCACCACGAGTTGCGGCCGCTCACGGACTTCTATTTCCCGCATAACTCGCGCAAGACTTACTTCCCGGAGGATAGCCGCGTCTACTGGTTTCCACACGCCGATAGCTATCGCGACTCCAAAATCAAGCCGCTCTCCTCGGACCGGGATGAATTCAAGAAAACCGATTGGCTCGACCTGCTGGTGAAAGCGGCTCGCAAGGGCGGCTGGAAGACCGGCGCCGAGATCTCGCACACCGTGCTCGACAAGAATCGCGCCGCCGGCGAGTTCGTCTCCGTGGTGCAGCGCGATATCTGGGGCCGGCCGTCCGGGCAGTCGATCTGCCCGAATAACCCGCTGGCGATGGCCTACCTGCTGGCGCTGTTCAGCGACCTGGTGAAGAACTACGACCTGGATTTTGTGCAGACCTGTTTGCGGCCGTTTCAGGCCGGAGGCCGCGCCGGAGGACGGGCGCCCAGTCCCACCGAGCGCGTGCTCCAGACCGTCACCGGGACGTGTTTCTGCGACAGTTGCGCCGCGGCGGCCAAAGCCGACGGCCTCGACCTGAAGGCCGCGCAGCGCGCCATGCTGCCGCTGGCCGGCTGGCTGACGACGAACGACGACCTGGGCGGCGAGCACTACATACAACTGCTGCGGGCTTCCAATACTTCGGCCGAAGCGGTGCTGCTGCACCATCCCGAGATCTTCGACTGGCTGAAGTTCCGCTGCAACTCCATGACGCGAATGTTCGCGCGAGTGCACGATACCGTCACCGGCATCAAGCCGAAGATGGATGTGCGCCTGAATGCCTTCATCTACGATGCCTGGGAGCTGGCGGGAATCGACTTTGCGGCGCTAGCCCCGCACCTCGGCTCCATTCGCTCCAGCAACTACGATGAGCAGGAAGGACGCGCGGACTACATGGAGCACAAGCGCCAGTTCCTGCTGGCGGTGCGGGCGGCGGCGGGCGACGATATCCTGTTTCTCTCGTCTATCGGCATCCGTCCCAAGGCCACGCCGGAGCTGGTTCGGAAGGGTGTGATGATCAGTTCGGAGTGCGGTGCGGATGGATTGTCGCTCGGCCACTACGACGGTGCGTCATTGCATCTGTTGGAAGCGATCGGCGACGGATTGCGCGACGCCGACGTAAGAGTGGGGTAAGACAGACACAGGCAGAGCGCCGCTCGGCAGCCTGCGATTATTGACGCAACAGCCGGACGATCAGTCGAGTGTCAGATTTTTCCTGGACAGCATGGCTGGTCTTCGGCCCCGGCAAATCCAACACGTCAGACTGCACAATGGACGCGCGCTTTTTCTCCTCCAGCCGGCGCAAGCCAGAGGGCACTTGAGATTGGGCGCCGCGCGGATGGAAACTCCCGGCCCTCGGCCGCATGGCCGCCGCCCAGCGCGCACCCCCAGCGGATGTATAACAATAACAGCGTGAAGGGGATTCAAAGACGCGCTCGACAAGGGCGGTATCCGGTATGGCTATTACGAGGCGCCGGGCACGGCCGGCGAGTGGCAGACATGGCGCCGGGACCTGGCGCAGTTTGCGCCCCTGCCGTTCAGATAATCAGATGGAGATGAAAAGAATGCGCATCAACCGATTCTTGCCGGCGGCCATGCTGCTCGCCGGACTCGCCGGGATGGCGGAGCCTCAGAGCTTGCTCGCTCCCACGCCTCCCATGGGCTGGAACAGTTGGGATTCGTTCGGGACCACCATCACCGAAGCCGAGGTCAAAGCCAACGCCGACTACATGGCGGCCAATCTGAAGAGCCATGGCTGGCAATACGTGGTGGTGGATATTCAGTGGTCCGAACAGAATCCCAAGACGCATGGCTATCGTCCGAACGCGGATCTCGCGATGGACGAGTATGGGCGTCTCATTCCGGCCCCGAACCGTTTCCCGTCGTCGGTGAACGGCCGGGGTTTCCAACCGCTGGCGGATTACGTTCACAGCAAGGGCTTGAAATTCGGGATTCACATCATGCGTGGTATTCCGCGCAAGGCCGTCGACGCCAATCTGCCGATTTCCGGGAGCAGGCTCAAGGCGGCGGATGTGGCGGACAAGCAGTCGATCTGCAGATGGAATTCCGATATGTACGGCGTGGACGTGACGAAAGGCGGCCAGGACTATTACGACTCCATCGTTCAGATGTACTCTTCGTGGGGAATCGATTTCATCAAAGCGGACGATATGTTCGGCTTTGGAGAGGGCGGCGGCCACAGTACGGAAATCGACGCACTGGGCAAGTCGATCGAGAGGTACAAGCGGCCGATCGTGCTGAGCCTTTCGCCCGGAACCCGCGATGCGAGCAACGCCGAATTCCTCGAGAAACACGCGCAGATGTGGCGTATCTCGGGCGACTTCTGGGACCGTTGGGTCGATCTCAAGAACCAGTTCAAGCGCTTCGACACGTGGAATCGATGGGTAAGGCCGGGCCATTGGCCGGACGGAGACATGCTGCCTCTGGGGCACATTGGCATCCGCGCCGAGCGGGGCGATCCGCGCATGTCGCTGCTGACCCACGATGAGCAGGTCACGCTCATGTCTCTGTGGTCGATCGCGCGTTCTCCGCTGATGTTCGGAGGTCATCTGCCGGATAACGACGATTTCACGTTTTCACTGATGACCAACGACGAAGTGCTGGCGGTGGACCAGAAGGCCTCTTCGAGCAAGCAGTTGTTTGCCAACGGAGACCAGGTCGCGTGGGTCGCGGAACTGCCGGGATCGAAGGCGAAGTATGTCGCGGTGTTCAATATCGGCGATACAGGCAACCAGCAGGTGCGCGTGAACTGGTCCGATTTAGGGCTGCCGGCAAAGTGCGTGGTGCGCGATCTGTGGGATCACAAGGACGACGGAACCGTGCAGGACGGCCGCGCGTTCGACGTGAAGCCGCACGCCTCGGGCTTCTACCGCATCACTCCAGCCGAGGCGAAATGAGAACCACCCAGCATCGCGTTTGTAACCCGGATGCGACTTTACTCCGTGACGGAGGCGGGATCGGGAGATAGCTGGGACGCCGGGCTGAAACGGTAAGGCTGGTTCGGCCTGGCGACGGGCGGTGTGGGTTAGGGCGAGATCCGCCTTCAGGGCGTTTGCGCGCCATGCGGGTGGATAGTGAAATACTGGAGGTTCCTATGCGTCCAGAACAATGGAAAACCTTCAAGCAGGCGGCGAAGCGCTTACCCGGCGCGGGAACACCGGTCGCCCTCATCGTCGACAGCCCGTGGATTCCCGGTTACGTGGGCATCAGCCATCTGGACTATTTTCTCGATCCCGAACAGTGGTTCCAGGCCAACCTGAAAGTCGTACGCGACTTCCCCGGCGTCATTTTCTTCCCGTCCTGGTGGGCCGAGTATGGGATGGCGATCGAGCCGTCGGCTTTTGGGAACCGGGTCCATTTCCATCCCGATAAGACCCCCGACCAGTCGCCGACTCTCCTGCACATCGAGGACGCCGCGGCCATGGCCCCAGTGAACCCCTCCACCGATGGACTCATGCCGTTCGCCCTCCACCGCTACCGGACGCAGAAGCAGCGGGTCTTCGATGCCGGCTACACGATCCCGGCCGTGGCGGCCCGCGGGCCGCTGTGCCTGGCGGCGTTCCTCCGCGGTGTCGCGCCGCTCATGATGGACCTCGCCGACGCGCGCGATGAGGTCCACGCGCTGTTCAGGCTGACCACGCGTTGTGTGATCGACTGGCTGTCCGCGCAAGCCGAAGCGATCGGCGATTCCGTCGAAGGCATCCTGGTTCTCGACGACATCGTCGGGTTTCTGTCCGCGCGAGCCTACCGCGAGTTCGCGCATCCATATTTGAAGCAGATCTGCGACGCGTTCCCGGCCGCCTGGGTGAAGGTCTACCACAACGACGCCAACGTTCGGCCATTCCTCGCCGACCTGCCCGATACCGGCTTCGACGTGCTCAATTGGAGTCACAACATCAGCGTCCGCCAGGCGAAGGAGAAGACCGGGGGCGGTTTGACCCTGATGGGCAACGTGCCGCCGCTCGACATCGGCGTGCGGGGCACTCCGGAGTCGGTTCGCGAAGCCGCCCGGGACGTCATAGAGCAAAGCCAGGGCTCGGGACTGATCCTGTCGGTGGGCGGAGGAGTCAGCCCCGGCATGCCGAAGGAGAACATCTTTGCCCTGGTCGAGGCGGTTCAGTCTCAATCCGGGGGGATCTCCACGTAATCCGGCGCGTCGCGTTCTCCACCCGGCAGTACACCTTGTTTTCCGGGAATATGGCGGATCTTCTGCGTCCTGCTGGTCCGCTCGGAGCGATTCCCCCAAAATAGGGAGGTATCCGGTGCGCAACGGGCTGGGTGAGCCGAAGGTGGCTTCCGAGAAGGCGGCGATCCCGGAGATGCGGGGCCGCCGGTGCGCCCGTCAGACAGGCATCGCCTGAAAATGGGATTTCGAACCCGACTCGTGACGACGCTACCGAGATCCCGATCGCCTGGCGATACCATGGCAATTGACGCGCTGCCGCCGGTACGGAGGCTCAGCACGAAAACATCTTGGCCCGGTGTGATTCCGATTACGGGCGCCTCTGGGCGGGTCGCCCGCCGTACAGCCGAATTGCTGGCGCGCGATGGACATAGTTTACGCTTGATGACCCGCAGCCCGCAGCGCGCGCCGAAGCTGACGGACGCGGAGACGGTTCGCGGCGACTTTGCCGAACCAGCAACGCTGAAAGACGCGTTCGCGGCAACGAGCGCGGCGCTCGTGGTGTCTGCATCCGGCGAGCCAGGTGAGCGCGCACGGCTGCACAGGAACGCGTTTCAGGCCGCTGCCGGTGCGGGTGTAGGACACGTCGTGTATATGTCTCTACAGGGGGCCGCTCCGGATTCGAAATATCCGTTCTCCCGCGATCATTATCTGAGCGAACAATACCTATTCGCGGCGGGACTCCCGTGCACCGTGCTCCGTGCTCCGTAATGCCTTTTACATCGACATGTTCCTTGAAAAACTCGACGCCGAGGGCGTGGTTCGCGGGCCGGCGCAGCAGGGGCGCGGCGCGTTCGTTTCCCGAGAGGATGTCGCCCGGACCGCGGCCGCGGTGCTGCGGAAACAGCCGGGCGGCATTCATGATGTGACCGGACCCGAAGCGCTGAGCGTTGCCGACATCGCCAGGCGGCTGTCCACGCTGGTGGGCCGGCAGTTTCGATATCAGGATGAGTCCGCAGATCTGGCACGGCAGCGGTTGAGCAGGCTGGAACCGTTGGCTTGGCGCGTCGATTTGTCCGTTGGCTGGTTCGAGGCGATCGCGGCAGGCGAACTCAAGCGCACCAGCGACACGGTCCTCGGGTTCACCGGAATGGCGCCGCTGACGCTGGAAGATTATTTCCGAGCGTTCCCGGAGTTACTGCGCGCTTTGCCTCTGGGCCAGGACCGAACATCGGCCGGCTGACGACCACGCCTCGTTGAATCTCGTGCGCCCGGAGAATCCCGGACTCCGAACATCGCTATCTCTTGAGCCTTGCGACAAAGCCGCCGCCGGAACGCAAATCAACGGAGAGCGAGTCGCCGGCCGCAAGCGTGAGGTGCTCGATCTTGACAGCCGCCGCTTCCCCTGTATCGCGCAGGAGCGTGGCTTGATAGCTGGCGCCGCGCCCGCCTTGCTGTGGTGACCCTCTGCCGAGGAAAGCGGATAGATCGATGCGCACGTTCCGCGAATAGGGACCGTTCGTAATCGCGAGAAACCACGTGTCCCCGCTCCGCCGGGCGAAGGCCGCGACTTCCCGGATTTCGGAGACCGGCAGAACGACGGTCTCATCCCAGCAGCTCGGGATGCCTTTGAGGAGGTCTACGGCGGGGTTCGCCAGCATATTGGCGGGGTGTGCCGCATAGACCAGCAGCGGAGACTGGAGGATGACGGCATTCGCGACCTGGTGCGCCCAGGTGGTGTCCGCCAGACGCGCGCCAAAGTGAGTAGGCGTGTAATCGGCCATCCCGGCCAGCATGCGGGTGAACGGCAGGGTAACATCGTGCTGCGCGTACGGCCCGGCGAACTCCATCCCGCGGATGCCTTCGATTCCAACGATGTTCGGGTAGGTTCGCTCCAGACCCGTCGGCTTGTTGGCTCCATGAAAGTCCACAAGCAACTTGTGCTCCACGGCCGCTTTCGCCATCATCTCGTAGAGATCGACGACCTCTTTGTGCTCATGGTCGAAGAAGTCTATTTTGACGCCCGCGACGCCTACGCGGCCGCACAGATCAAACCATTCCCGGAGTTTCTGCGGTTCCTGCACCTGAGCGCGGCTGCTCCAGACGATGAGCTTGACGCCGCGCTCGCGGGAGTAATCCACGACGTCCTTCAACTGCGCCTCAGACCAGTTCCGCCAGAACCCCTCGATCACGTTGTATTCGAATCCCAGTTGCGAAGCGAGCCGCGCCATCTCTTTCTGCCCTTCGACGGTGGGGTCCGTGCCATCCAGATAGTTCCAGACCGCCCGGCCGGGCTTGATCCAATCCGTCTGAATGCCCTGGGGGAAGAGCTTGGGATCGGGAGGCGGCGCCACGTTGTGCACCATGTCGCAGTTGACCAGGGTATTCAGGTCCGCGCCGATCATCACGATTCTCCACGGCGTGGTGATGGGGCCGTTAATGACCGCCGGATGGCTGAGGCGCTCCACGTCCTTGGCGTATCGCGAGCGGAACCCGAAGGTCGCTGGCGCCGCATGGCCCAACCTGGCGTGCAGCACGCTGGCGCCATCCGCCTGGAAAACCATGCCGCTGTAATTGACAAGCGCGCCCTCCGTGATGGAAGCGTACGCGCTACGGTCGGACAGCCGGAAGGTGAACGGCGGGTTCGTCCACTCGCCGTCCATCATGCTCTCGATCGCGTTCGTCGTGGTTCGCCACGGATAGACCCCTTCGTAGCCGGATACGTAGTTCTGCGGCGCGACCACGCTTCGCGCTGGAACACGGAAAACGGTGGCTTCGTCGGGCGTCCGGACGCCCTCGCCCGGCACCAGGTGACGGAACGCGACGCCGTCGTTGCAGGCCCGGATTTCCAGCGTATAGGACGTTCCCGTTTTGGGGTGAATCAAGGCCACTTTGGCGCCGTTGCAGTTGTTTATCGCGGTGGAGTGTGGGCCGTACCAGGGGTAAGTTTCGTCGATTTTGTAGCTGTCCGCTCTCCCTATCTGCGCCCCGGCGGCGAGATCCACGCGATCGACCACGATGCCCAGCGGGGATGGATCGATGATATTCTTCGCGTTGAACGTGATGGTGTATTCCAGGTGGCCCTGGGCACCCGACGACAACAGAAACCGCACCCGGCCATCCGGGCTGGCCACCGTCACGTCCGCCGCTGCGGGGAGGGACAGGCAGAAAACGGCTAGTGGATACAGAACACGCGTCTTCATTGGCGTTCTCCTTGAGCCGGACGGGCCGGGACGCGACATTGCGGCCTGCCTCGCCCCATCAGCGCCGGACCGGTACCAGGCAAGAGAGAAACACGGCCGTCGCTCGTCACGAGATTCCTTAAACAGCATGGTAGTCCGTATTCGAACCGGAGTCCACATGCGCCTGACCTCGCCGCCCGCCATCTACCGCGACCTCGTGATCGCCGGCCCGGCCACGCCGGAAGGTCCGTCACGCGGGCCAGCGGCGGCCATCGCGCGTTCGATGTGTGGACTGGCAAACTGCTCTCGGGTGAAGTGGCACGACTGGTTCGGCCTGGCGGTCGGCAGTGGCGCCGGGCAGCGATCGGGGAAGCCGGCGCCGCCGGCCGAGGCCAGCGCTGAAGCCGGCTGGCGCCAGAATAACAGGGGATACCGGACAGTCAAACAAGCCCCTGGGTTGCTTATTTCTTGATCGGCGCAGCCTACTTCGCCGCCTTTTCCGGCGCCGCCTTTACCGCCGTCTTTTGACAGCGGCTTTCTTTTTGGCAACCTTTCGGGCGGCTCTCTTTGATGGGGGTGTTTCTGACGCTGCCTTCGCCGCATGGAACGCCGCCCAACGTCTCTTGGTGGCTTCAGAGATCGCTCTTCTGCCAGCGGCGCTCATCTTTCGCCGCTTGCGCTTAGGTGGTTCCGGTGTGGCGGCGGGTTTGGCGGGGCCACCGGACAGCAGGGATCTGAGTTCACCGATCCTTGTGTCGATGTGCCGCTTGTGTTCCTCGAATCCGAGGATGGCGGCGGTGACGATTTCGTTGGTGAGCTTTGTTGGCATTGATTCTCCAGTGCATAAAACAGTTTACCGCCTGTTTGATAAAGAGTACGGACGAGCCGTCTTGACAAGGGCCCAATTCGTGTTGGCCACCATACTGGTGAGCCTGTTCAATGCGGCCGAGATCGACGCCCGCCCTCCGCACGATCCCGCGCCCGTCTGGCAGCCCTTGGGCACAACGACTGGGAGCACCGGGGATAAGTGGCTTGATTTTGGCTTAGGCTGAGCGCATCAGTTTCACGGCACTTTCGGGAAGTTTTGTTGCAATGCGAACAAACCCGCGCGCGCAGGAGTGAGAAATATTGTGCGGAAGCGGCGCCATCGGCAGACGCGCTGCCAAGCGATCGCCCGCCCTGAGCGCAAAATGCTGTGGGCCGCCTGCAACGCGCGCAATCCTGTACCGGTTCCCCTAATCGCGGCCGGCACCAAACAACCGCGTGAGCCTCACGAGACAAGAACATTCGCGACCTGCGGGAAGTTGGGCCGGGGGGGACGAGGGGGCCGGTCCAACTTCCGGATACGCCGTTGACCATTCACAGCGAGTCGAGAGGAAATCCCATCGCCCGGAGGCCAGGACACGGCAATCGGTTTGTGAGAACGGCACGTCTTGCTATGCTCATGGAATAATAGACAAGAGCAGTTTGGCATCGGAAGGGATTGAAATGGACATTGTCACGCGACTCGAAGCAGCGAGAGATCGGACGCTGAAGTACTTTGAGGTGAGCGACGAGCAACTCGCTCGGAGTTACGCATCGGGCAAGTGGCCGGTCAGGTTCATTTTGCATCACCTTGCCGACGCTGAGACGGTTCTGTTCGACCGAATCCGCCGGATTATCAGCGAACCTAGACAAGTGCTCTGGGCCTTCGATCAGGATTCGTGGGCAAGGGGCCTCGATTATTCCCGGATGCCGCTCGATCTGTCTCGCCGAATTTACGATTCAGTCCGCGCCGGCGTCATCTATCAGGCTCGTCTGCACTACGACAGAAGGGGCCACCTTGAATTCGTCCACAGTGAAACAGGCATTCGGACGCTGAAGGCCGAGTTCGACAAGGTCGCATCACATAACGAGCACCACCTTGAACAGATCGATTCGGCGCTGAGGGGTTCGTAGCGTCGATCCCGCCAGGCGGTCCCGCGGTTCAGGAACGGTTTGTCGGTCATCTGGAAATTGGCATGGGGGTACGAGGGGGCCGGTCCAACCTCCGGATACGCCGTGATTCAGGACCGGAGCCTTCGTTTGCAGTAGAATTGGGCAAACTACTTGTCTTTGGCCGCGGGTCAAAACCAGGCTTTAAAGGAAATCTCCACGTGAACCGACACCTCCTGTACGCGTCTCTGGCGGTCGTACCAGCGATCGCGATTGCGCAGACTCCCTGTGAGCAACTGAAATCGCTGAAGCCGGCCGATACCACGATTACCCTGACCGAGTCTGCCGGTCCTGGAGCGTTTCAATCGCCGGGCGCACTACCCACGGCAGTTGCGCCGTTGCTGCCGGCCTTCTGCCGCGTGGCCGCGACGTTGCAGCCTTCCTTGGACTCTGAAATCAAGATCGAGGTTTGGCTGCCGGCGGGCGGCGTATGGAATGGGAAATACCTGGCGGCCGGCGGCGGTGGCTGGGTCGGATCGATCAATTACGGGGCCATGGCCGCTGCTGTCCAGGAGGGTTACGCAACTTCATCCACGGATACCGGGCACATCGGCGGAACCGCCGAGTTCGCAGTAGGCCACCCGGAGAAGGTCACTGACTTCGCCTACCGCGCGGTCCACGAGATGACGGTGAAGGCCAAGGCAATCATGGCCGCGCATTACGGCCGGGGTCCGCGCCTTTCCTATTGGACCGGCTGCTCCACCGGCGGCCGGCAGGGCCTCTTGGAGGCGCAGCGCTATCCAGCCGATTTCGATGGGATCATCGCCGGTGCTCCGGCGAACAATCAAATCCAGTTGAGTGCTTGGCGGTTCGCCTTGGAAACCGCCGCGCTGAAAGAGCCAGCTCGTGTGGTTCCACTCGCCAAGACCGCTCTTTTGAATCGCGCCGTGCTCGCCGCGTGCGACGCCCTCGACGGCGTCAAAGACGGATTCCTGTCCGACCCGCAAAAGTGCCACTTCGACGCCTCGACGCTGTTGTGCCGTGGAGCCGACGCCGCCGATTGCCTGACCGCGCCGCAACTGGAAAGCGTCAAGCAAGCCTACGCGCCTGCCAACAAGAGAACCGGCGAACGCATTTACCCCGGCCTGGTGCCCGGCAGCGAGGCGGGTTGGACATTATTGGCCGCCGTTCAGCCCGAGCCCAACCCGATCGATTTGGGAATGTTCCGCCTGGTGGCCCACGAAGACCCGGCATGGGATTGGCGCTTGTTCGATCTGGATCGGGATGTGGCGCTCGCGGACCAAAAGGCCGGGTCCATGACCGCCGTGAATTCGGATCTTTCGGCGTTCAAGGCCAGGGGCGGAAAGCTGCTGATCTACCACGGATGGAACGATGGCGGCTCCGCCGGAGCGATCTCGCCTTTGAACACGCTCGACTACCATTCCAGCGTGCTCGCCCAAATGGGTCAGAAGCAGGAAGACTGGCTGCGTCTCTTCATGGTGCCTGGCATGGCGCACTGTGGTGGCGGTCCGGGACCCAATCAGTTTAATATTCTTGGGGCGCTGGAACGCTGGCGGGAGTTGGGCATCGCTCCCGAGCAGATCACGGCGTACCATGTCGAAAACAATCGCGTGACCATGGCACGTCCGCTGTGTCCGTACCCTCAGGTGGCGATTTATAAAGGGACAGGCAGCACCAACGACGCGGCGAATTTCGCGTGTAAGGTCCCGTAAAGTAAACCAGTAAGATCAGCCCCAGGAATTGAGCAAAAGTGGAGACGTACGGCAAGCTGGCAGCTCCGCGCACGCTACTGACGCGCGGATGACCCCTCTCGGCCCGCGGTCGCATGGCCCCCGCCCACCGGGCAGCGGGACGCGCCGGGCTGAAACGGCAAGACTGGTTCGGCCTGGCGACCGGCAGTGGCGTCCCCGGGCAGCGATCGAAGAAGCCGGGCCCGCCACCCCGCATAGATGAGCCCGGTTTTGAAACAGCTTCCGCTGCTGGCGGAGCCGCAGTTAGACATCGTGAACCAGCGCGGCCGGCTACAGCGTGTGGCCCCGGCGTTCGAAGCGCAGAAATCGAGCCGCGGTCTTCCACAAACTCGGTATAAACCGCGCTCGCCAGTTCGTCTGCCGCAACTCCAGTCGCTTCACCCGTCACCCGTCCACCCCGGTCTTCCGCATTACACCTTGCTTTCGCTTTCGTCGCCCCGGTTGTAAGCCGCTATAGCAGCCCGAAGCAGTAGAATGATCCAGCAGTATTTGCGTCAGTTGGCAAACTTGGCAAACAGACCCTGAAGCTCCGGACTCATTGGGAATCCCCTGGAGCTGGCTATCGGCCACTTTCGGACTAAGCAGTTTGATACGCATCCTGCCCCCCGCGGCCTCGCATGTTGGTCACTTCGGCAGGAACTTGAAGTCGGAAATCGCGATCTCGTCGTTCCCCTGGATCAGAAATCCGAACTTGCCCTGGGTGAAATCGCGGGCCGGCTCGGCAAAAGTGTCCAGCACTTTCCACTGGTTGCCTACGAGCAAGCTTTGTACCAGGCGATCCGGCGCCACCTCGATCCGGATGGTGAAGGCCTTCTGATTTCCGAGATTGTGGGGCGCTTTGACTCGCTCGAACCGCTCGCCCTTCTTGATCACCCCGGTCCAGAAATTCTTCCGGTCCATCTCGGTCAGCAGGTAGTTCTTGGAGTCGAGATACTGGACGCACCAGCGGATTGCGCCTGCCCGGAATACGCCGCCGCCTTTCAGCAGTTGCACCGTGAAGGTGAAGACGCCCTTGGGCGGCAGCTTATAAGGCACGAATCCGCCACCCTTGTGGACCCAATTCTCGCCGTCCCTCGTCCAGCTCTGCGCGTCCGCGAAATCCTCCATCCCTCTTGCCACTACGGGTGGAGGCGGAGCCGGCCGCTCGCGAGCCAGGGTGAAATCCACTTCCCGGTTTTCGCCGGCGGCCAGTTGGACGCGTGCGGTGGATGCGGTGAATCCCGGTGCGATGGCCGAAAATGCGTAGCTCCCCGGGGGCAGCTCGATCTGGTTTCCGCGGGCTTCGTGCGATTCCGCTTCGTCGCCGCGGCGGTAAGTAATGGTTGCCGATGCCGGGTTGCGCATGAGCCGGATGGTGCCGTTGGCGCCCGTCAAGACGACTTCCGTGCCCCCCAGTTCTACCTCCCGCCCGGCAACGAAGGAGCGCTGGATTCGTTTCGGCAGGTACTGCTCGCGCCGCAGCTCGATGGTGTGCTCGCCCGGTTGAACGGAGCCGAGGCTGAAAGATCCGTCCGGCCCCACCACACCGGCGTTTTTCTGATCCAACCAAACCTCGGTGCCAGGCGCCGCGCCGTGGACTCCCAGCGAGCCGAATTGCGGCTGCGGTTTGAGGTCGAACTGCAGGCGCACTTCGGCGCCTTTCTTCACTTCGACGGTTTGCGCGGGCTCGTCCAAGAAGCCGCTCTTGGCCACCCGCACGGTGACCTTTCCGATAGTCTGGAGGCGCACTTGGCCCCGCTGCGTGAGCCGGCGGTACTCCTTGTCGTTCAGAAACACGCGCACATCGTCCAGGCCGGTCGAGACAATCAGCGTGCCCGCATTGACGTCCGTTTTCAGGAACGCGGTCAGCATGGGCGCGGCGCCGAAGGTTTCGCTGATGGTGCGCCGATCCTTGCCCTCGCCCACTACGATCTCATTCACACCGGGCTGAAAACTCGTGAGGTCCGTTCCGGCCGGACTGGTATCGCTTTGCGGCTGGCCGTTGACCGCCAGCTTCCAGGGGCCCGCGCTGGTCACCACGCGCGCCTGCTTTCCGAAGCTCGCCACCAGCACCGCAATCATGTTCCGCGCGCTTACGGGGCCGGCCACGGCCGGCAGCCGCGCATCCGCAATCTCAAATGAGAACGAGGCGTCCCCGTTCGGCCCGGCGACCTTCACGGCGTGGGTGCCCGGAGCCAGCTTGTCGAGTACCAACTGACCCTCTTGCAGATCGGCCGGCGGCTGATTGTCCACCACCACCTTGCCCTGTGCCAGATCGGTCAGCAGGCGAACCGTTTGGGCCTGCGGCTGAAGCGTCAGGTTGACCGCCGCTGGGTGCTGGGCCGTCACGGTGACGGATCCCACCGCGGGCTGGTAGCCGTCCAGGGACACCGAGACCTGGTATGTGCCCGGCGCCAGCGCCAGCTTGCAGTTGGATGTGCAGGTAGTCTCGTGGCTGCCGCCGGCCGCGGACTGTCCCGCGGCCACCCTCACGGACGCGCCCGGCGGAGCGGTAGCAATGTCGACTTCGACGGCGGCCCGTTTGCGCGCCGCCGCGTTGTTCGCGTCGCGCGTGCGAGTTTGATGCATCGCCAAAAAAACGATCGCCAGGGCAACCAGCACACCGGCGATCGGTCCGATGACCAGCGCGGGGTTCCATTTGCGCGTGGAGCGTGGCTTGAGCGGCGGGAGCGGCGGCGCCGAACGGGGAGCCGGAGGCCGCATGGGCGGCGGGGGCGGAGGGGGAGCTGGAGACCGCATGGGCGCCTGGGGCGGAGGGGTAGTCAGAGGCCGCGTGGGCGCCTGGGGCGGCGGGGTAGTCAGAGGCTGCGTGGGCGGCGGCGGCGGGGCAGCTGGAGGCCAGGTGGGCGGCGGCGGGGGCGGCGGGGGAGCCGGAGGCCACGTGGGCGGCGGGGCAGCGGGAGGCCGCGTGGGCGCCTGGGGCGGCGGGGCAGTCGTCACCGCGAATGCGGGCGGAGGCTGCTCTGGTGGACCGAAGTCCAATACGGAGGACGGCTGGGACAACGGCGTCGCCGCAGGCATCACGGGCGGTTCGTGTGGGGCGGCCGGCGCCGGCGCCACGGTATCCGGCAACGATGTTGGCAGCGGAGGCGGTGGCGCCGCGGGCATCGCGGGCGGAGACGGAGGCGGAACGGGAGGCGGAGGAGAGGAGATTTCCCCTTGCTGGAGCAGCGTGCCACGCGCCACCAAGTGCTGCTTGACATCGTTGGCCGCGACCCACACGTCGAAATCGCCAGAGAAAGCCTTGATGATTTCGCTCAGCCGGAAATAGATCGGCTTCAGTGCGGCAAGCTCGGTGGCCGCTTTGATCTGCTCTTCGAGCCGCTTGAGTTCTTCGTGAGGATTGACGTTTTCCACGCCCACGCTGCCTATCGTACACCTTCCGGGGGGTTTGTTCCTTATCCTGAGGGTGAGGTCAAACACCTGTCGGCTTCACCAACGGGCAACCAACTGATTTCCAATTCGCCTCGGGGAATCGCCGGAGTGCGCCCCGGGCGGGGGTCCTTGCGATGGTCATTGGCACGCGCGAATGGTTCAGTCCGAATCCAGCCCGGATACCGGAGCCATTTGGGCTTGGTCCCGGCTCGACTTCTGCAATTCTCCTTAAAGAAACTTCATTTTCTTTGAAATATTGCTGGAGGCGCGGGTGGGAATCGAACCCACCAATAAAGGTTTTGCAGACCTTGGCCTTAATGCCTTACGTTCCTGCACTTTCAGTCACTTAGCCCTAATTGCCTCCAATCCGGGGCCAATCCGGGGCCAATGGGTGGCTTGAAATTGGCGTGTAGTGCCAGCCTGAACCCCTGATAAATCAGAAAGGCCGCGAGGGACTTGGGGCCAATTTGGCAGCCTTCCCGAAAGCGCCAATCTGACCACAGAGAACGAGTAAAACGAAAACGGCCCGGCGATGTTTCCGCATCGCGCGGGCCGAGTCTTTTTCTGGAGCAAAAACAGGCCGCCAACGCGGGGAACGCTGCGGCCCGGAGGCAAAACCAAGTGACGAGATTAACATTACCATACGTCCGAGACCGCGAGAGCGCCGCCCCGGACGGCCAGGCCGTCGAATTGCTCGAGTGGCGATGCTCCGGCTGCGGCTCCCACGGAGCGGTCGGACGCCCCGCGAATTGCAACCCCGAGGTGACCGTCCAGGTAATCCGCCGGCTGCACGAGCGAGCGGCGCCCCGGAGCTGCATGGGGGGACTCGACAACCTGTTTGTGCGAGCAATGACGCCCGCACCCCGCACCCCGCGGGCGGCACGCCGCGGTCTCCCCGCCGGCGTGGAGGGAGGTGCCCAATGAAGATCACCGACCCTCTTTTCCGGCCCCTCACCGTCGGCGATTACGCCGCATTGGCGGCGCGCTGGATCGATTGCCCCACGGCGGACGCGGCCATGCTGCGCCGAGTGACCTCCATGGACGGCGGCACGCTGATAGGCCGCAACCACGGCAGCTATGCGGGTATTGCAATCCCATACCTCCTGCCGGGGGACAGCGACGACATCCGAGAAAACTGCTTGCGGCTCGACGATCCGGGCTGGGACAGGAAATCGGACGGGTCGGAAAAACTCCGCCAAAGATACCTCTTTCCCAAGGGGTGGCGCCCCATGCTCTACTTCGCGCCCGCGACGCCGCCGGAGTTGCTCCAGGATCCCAGTGTTCCCCTGGTGATCTGCGAAGGCCAGTTCAAAACTCTGGCTCTGTCTCGCCTCTCATGGCACGGCCGCGCGGAGGGGGCGGAGCAACCGTGGTTTCTGCCCGTAGGCCTGGCTGGGGTTTCCAATTGGAAGTGCAAGGACAAGAAACTCGGACCGGACGGGAAACTCGACGACGTGCACAGCCCGATCCGGGATCTCGGGTTGCTCGCATGGACCGGCCGCCGGGTGGTGATTGTCTTCGATTCCGACCTGTCGACCAACGCGAACGTGGCCTGGGAGCGGTACAAGCTTACTAGAGATGCGGAGGACCGGGGCGCCCAGGTGACTTGGATGGAGTGGCCGAAGGACACACCACCTGAGCTGAACGGGATCGATGATTACCTGGCGCTCCGCGGCCCGGAAGAAACGCTGCCCTTGTTGCTCAACGCGGAGCCGCCGCCGAGCGGTCGGCCGCCCTACGGCTGGAAACGCAAGAAAACCAGCGCCGCGGCCGGGCCCGTGGCGGCCACGCCCAAAGCGATTACCGCGGTGGAACGGTCCACAAGCGCGGGCGCACGCGTAGCCGACGCTGAACCGCCCGATCTGCTCAGTGGTTTTGAGCCTGAAGACGTTGGCAACGCGCAACGCCTGATTGCGATGTACGGGCCATCCTTGCGTTATTGCCACGCCTTCAATAAATGGCTTACATGGGATTCGCGGCGCTGGAAGGTTGACGAAAGCGATCGCGCGCGAGAGTTGACCCACCGGACCATGAGCGAATTCGCCTTGCAGGCGGTGAGGGCCAACAATGAGGGCCTGACAAAGTTTGCGGCAGGATGCCGGCGAGCTGCGCGCATCACGAGCGCCATGCGAGAAGCACAGCCTTACTTGTCCATCAAGCCGGCGGACCTCGACACCCACCCTGACCTGCTGAATTTCATGAACGGCACGCTAGACCTGAGAACCGGCCGTCTGATGTCCCCGGACCGGAAGGATTTCATCACCAAGATGGTGAACCACAATTACCGGCCGGAGGCAACCTGTCCCACATTTCGCGCGTTCCTGAAGCGCATCACAGCACCCCATCCGGGCCTGGTCGACTACCTGCAAAAGGCCTTCGGCTACTCGCTCACCGGCCACACCATAGCGAAAGCCGTTTTCCTGCTTACGGGCGAAGGCGACAACGGCAAAACCACGCTGTTGGCCACCTTCCTGAACCTCCTGGAAGAGTACGCTGTGCTGCTCCAGATCGACACGCTCATGGTGCGCCAGCAGGAGTCGAATAACTCCCAGGCGGACTTGGCGGACCTCCGCGCCGCCCGGTTCGTGATGACCTCGGAGCCTCAAGAGGGCCAACGGCTCGACGTGGGCAAGCTGAAACGCATCACGCAGGGGATGGGCCGAATCAAGGCCGTCCGGAAGTATGAGAACCCCATCACGTTCCCCGAGACGCACAAGACTTGGATTGACGCCAACCACCTGCCCGTGATCCGCGAAACCGACAACGCTGTCTGGAACCGGTTGTACCCCATTCCCTTCGACGTGGTGATTCCGAAGGCTGACCAAGACCCGGAATTACTGCATAAACTGCTGGCCGAAGCGGAAGGCATCCTGGCGTGGGCAGTCGCCGGCGCGTCCCATTATTATCGCCAACGATTGGGCAAACCGCCAGACGTGGAACAGGCCGCCAAGACTTGGCGCGCCAAGTCGGATCAATTCGGACGGTTCATTGGCGCATGCTGCGTTCAGGGCGTTTACTTCGAGGTTAAGGCCCGCAACCTCTGGCAGAAGTATAGAGACTGGACGGAAAAGAACGAAGAACGCTGCGAAAATGAGCAAACTTTCTACAAAAGCCTTGCACATCAAGGCTTTACCAGCACACACACCAACCACGGAAACGTCTACCGCGGAATCGGCCTGTCCCACGATCCTGAGGGTAAACCCGCATCCGGTGAAGGCGCCGGTGAAGGCGCCGGTGAAGGCGCCGGTGAAGGCAGTGAAGGCAAGTGAAGGCGTTTCCCAATAATCCCTCTAGTGGCGCAGATTTGCTTATATATGGAAATGCCTTCACCTGCCTTCACTGCCTTCACCCATTGACCGTAAACAAAGGACTTAACTACCACCCCCCCCAACTGCATACTTCGATCATCGTCGAAATACTGCCGCGAAGGTGCCTTCACCGTTCGTCCCATCCAAAAACACCCCGTCCCACGCGACATGCGGGGCGCGTTTCCAAGGGCATTTTCGGGACGCCGGCACCCTAAGCGACCCCTAAGCAGCCAGCGGGCGGCCACTGGGCAGCCCCTTGCCGGCGGACGGAGGCGCGGCGGAACCCTCGTGCCGCTGGCAACGGCGGCGGCGGCGCCGCGGCGGGCGGCAACGGCGGTGTCGCGTATACGCGGCGGTGTCTTGTATCCGCGACACTTACACGCGGCGGGCCAAGGTGCGGCGCGCTCCGAGGTTGGCCGAGTATAGCATATACATGCTATGCAGTCCCAGCTTGCTCTACAGCCCCAGCTTGCCCGCTGCCCGTGGCGATTGATGGAGCGGAACACCGGTCCTAAGCCGCCGCTTCCAGGATATTCTTGACCGTCTGCGATCGCCAGATTCGGCCCCGCTTGGTGGGTACCTTGCCCGCATTCAGCCGTTTCCAAAACCTCAGTGGGGCGCATGACATGCGATTTGCGGGCGGCGGGGTTCTGTAACATCGGGACCCACAGGATTTTTGTTCCAACTTACCGCATGTCATGATAAGTTGAGTTTATGCAGCGAAAGGAAGTTCTGCAGATCAGGTTATCCGAGGCCGAAAAGGCGAGCTATGAGGCTGCCGCGAGCCGGGCCGGTGTTCCGACAGCGCGGTGGCTGCGAACTGTCGCGAGTCAGGCGAGCGAGCAAAACGGGGCGCGATACGCTGGCAAGCCGGAGGCCGCTTGAGCCTATTCCCCAGGCCGCTGGTAGAGCGGCTTACGGCCGCCGCACGGGCCGGCCACCAGCGCCAGCAGGAGCGCATCGAGCAATCCCTGCAATTGCGGGCGGCGGTTGATCGCATCCGGCGGCGGAAATTGGAGGCCCAGTTAGCAAGTGACGAAACCGGATGGACGGAGCTGAGCTTGGGGAGGCGGGATGATGGAGACCGGTGAGCAGGACGCCAAGCAGGCTGGTGAGCAGAATCGCGGCAATGCGAAGTATCGCGCGGACGAGGAAATGCCTTGGCCAGCCGAGTACTTCGGCGTTCGGCCGGCGAGCGCGTCTTCCCTGTCCCAACCGGAGCGGCCCCGCATCACGGCCCGGCATGGAATCCCGCACCGGCACGTGGGCGCTTTGGAGGAATCGTGATGACCTGGATTGATCGCCTGATCCGGGCAGCGGTGCGGTGGCGCATAGCCGACGGACGCGCGGGGGAGTTGGTGGACGCGGTGGGCGGCGCGGTGTTGGAGTGGGAACGCGCGGAGCATGCGCGGCTTGAGCAAGCCGTCACCCGTAAGAGATTTTGGGAGTCTATTTTTACTTCGCCTCCGGATTTGGGGGCGCGGATTGAAACGAGAGAAGGAGAAAAACGTGAGCGATTACAGTAGACAGCAGTTGGCTGAGGCCGCGGCAGTGCTCCGCGCCCAGCAGGAGCGTTTTCAGTTAGTGGCACAAGGCGTTCGGCTTCGTGAAGCGCGCGAGCAGGCAGCGCTAGCGCCGGTGCTCCGAGAGGCCAAAAAGGAGTTTGGCAAGCGGATCGCTCGAAGCTTTGGCCTGCGGCCCGACCAGAAGCAGGGCCGCAAGATTTTGGTGGAAGGGCGGCGCGCCTTCGACCCGGAGTACAATTCTCTCGACCGTGGCGCGCGGCTGGGCGCTGGCGAGACGCTGGGACTGCGCGGGTAAAGGACGGCCATATGACTGCGATTGAGAAGGCGGACCAGCGCGTCCGTGAGCTACGAGAGTCCCGCGCGCGGTTCGAAGCTAAGACTCAGGCCGCGCGCGCGGAGCTGGCCAAGCTGCGGGCCGCGGCCGGCGAGCGCGAGTTGTCCGAGGTGCTCACCGGTGCTTCGGGGGAGACTGCCAGGCGCCGCATCGCGGAGCTAAGCGAGCAGCTCAGCGCCTTCGACGCGGCGCGGGGATTGTTGCTGGGGAAGCTCACCGCGGCGTATAGGACGAGCTTCATTGCG
>JBKQPR010000296.1:0-75311 GCA_052144935.1 Bryobacteraceae bacterium | reverse complement strand
CCAGATCGACACTCCACGGCTGTACCGTCTTGAACAGTTACCTCGCGCCTTGCCGTGGGAAGCGGTCCGCACACTTCTGCGTTCCATGGACAAGACAACACCGATGGGCCTCCGTGACTACGCCATGTTTCTGTTGATCGCTACCTACGGACTGCGCGCCAGCGAGGTCGTTGCCATCAGCCTGGATGACATCCGCTGGAGACAAGGCGTCCTGCGAATCCATCAACGCAAAACCTCCTCGCCCTTGGAACTGCCACTCACCAATGAGGTTCTGTCCGCCCTGGTGAAACATCTGAAGCCAACCCCGCCGCCGCCGCCGTATCGGAGGATTTTCTTGCGAATGCGCGCTCCCATCGGCATTTTGAAGCCAACCGCGGTCACCGAGGCGTTCCAAGCCCTGGTTCGCAAAAGCGGGCTCAGCATTCCTTACCAAGGCCCGCATTGCCTTAGGCATTCGTATGCCGTCCATCTCCTGAAGAGCGGAACTCCGCTTAAGACAATCGGTGACATCCTGGGGCATCGCACCGCCGAGAGCACGTCTATGTACCTGCGATTGGCGACCGGGGACTTGCGCGAAGTGCCCCTCGCAGTTCCGCGGGGCCGGCACACCAAGACGGAGGTGAAGTGATGAAAGGAGCCTCGGTGTTCACCCCGGTATTTTCGTCGCGCCTGGCGCCGATCTTGGCTCGGTATGTGGATCTGAAGCGAGCTTTGGGCCGCCGTTTCGATCTTCCAGCACGCACGCTGCAATCCCTGGACCGATTCCTCTGCGATCAAAGCACTAAATATCCGGACCTGAATGCCGCCGCGTTTCAGGCATCCTGCCACACCCACGAACACGTTTCTTCAGGGGTTCGGCGGGTTCGCATGCTGGAGGTTTGCGCCTTCTGCTTGTATCGCCGCCGGGCCGAACCGCAGTGCTTCGTTCCGGATCCCAGCTCGTTTCCGCCATATCATCAACGGCTCAAGCCGTACATCTTTTCCGAGGCGGAGGTGGGGAGGCTGCTGAGCGCGGCTTCGCACCTGAAACGCAATCCTGCATCGCCGCTTCGCCCGGACGTGACTCGGCTTGCGATTGTCCTCCTGTTCACCACGGGAATCCGGCGAGGGGAACTGCTGAACCTCACGCTCGGTGACTACAACCGGCGGGAATCGACTCTCCACATCCGGGAGACGAAATTCTATAAGTCCCGTTTGCTTCCGATCAACGACGGCATCGCCGATGAGATCGACCGTTATCTGCGCGTCCGTCCGCAGCGCTGGCTGTCGATCGCCGCCGCTACGGGCGTGATGCCAGGAGATGCGCGGTGAGCGCGGCGCGCCGCCAACCCCTAGCTACGAGCAATCTCCGACTAATCGACTTCAGCGCGATTCGTCCCGGACACGGATGCCCGGGCGTGGCATCCCTACTCCAGTATTGTGTACACGCCCGCTCACGCCACACAACGCCAGCCGGAACATGGCGTGGGCGACAACATGGCCGAACAGCAGGCCAAGCTGGCCGCCGATTCGCGCTCCTTCCCAGTGTTCATCTACGATCCGCGCAAAGGATCACGATTCAAGGAGCGCCTCAGCCTGGTGGGCAACCCCAACGTGAAAGAGGATTGGTACGTTCATCCGAAGACCGGCGAGCGAATCGCTTTTGTGTATTTCGCGCGCACCGAGGGCCGGTTCGCGAAACATTTCGACAAAGACGGCAATCCCTCCGCGACCCTCCTGGCGACCCAGCAGGAGCGGCTCGAAAACTGGCATCTATTGCAGGAACTGGCGGGGATCCGGTAGCGGCAACGCACATAGAGGGAGGCGAGAGATGATCCAGGTCGATAACCTTGCCGAAACGGCGGAAGAGCTCCGCCGGTGTGGCGTGGAGGCGTGCCACGAAATTCTTTACGGTCCCCATGGCGGGCGGGAGGGCCTCGACATCGGCGAGGACTTCTTTCCGCTATGGGAACTGTTGATACCTCAGAACCGGGAAGCCCTGACGCGATTGGATTTCGCGGCTGTCAAGGCGCGCCGCGGCCCTGATTGGTCGGTGGACCCGCCCAAGGTACGAAGTGTAGCGTGGCGCTTCCGTGCCAGCGCCTCGTGGCGGGCCTGAGCGATTATCCGGAAGGCGCCCTGGATGCCGCGATCCGGGCGCCATTCGATTGTCATGCCGAGGATTGTCCGCGTTGCCAGTACTGGCGGCCATTGGCGCCAGGACGCTGGTCAAGCACTCCAGCCTGGGGTAGGGTCCGCATGCTGCACGCCAGCGGCAGAATCGAAGGTAGACGTAAATGCTCGACGGCCTGAGCTTCCCGGAACTCATTTCTGCAACGATGCCGTTCCTTGATCGCAGCCCCGATGTCGCCAGCAGGGAAGGTTCGTAGAGAGGCTTCAGCCCGGCGATCTCCGCAGTCGGCGGCTCTATGAGCTTCAGCTTGAATTTCTAAGTTAATGAAATCGGAGAAGATGGAGCCACCCGCCGGGGTTGAAGCGGCGACCTGCTAATTACCAATTGACACTACAGGCGTCTACAGCGTACTGCCATGTCTATGGATCAACAACTTACGTGGGATGGTCGTCCATGGAGTTCAGTTTCGTCCGTGGGAATTGGGCGAAGGGCCGAGAAGCGCACTTGGCGGCAGACGGGCTCGTGGCATCCGCACACAGGACACGATGTGGACTGCATCGGTCGCCGCATAGGCACAGGTCGCCAGAACGGGACACCGGATTCTCCGGCAGCGCCGGCGAGGGTCTGCAATGGCAGTAGGACCCTGGCGCTCGACATGCGCGATTCGGATCGTCCAAAACCGGGGATAGGGGCGAAACTCTCATTCTTCACTGATAGACAGACTCGCGGTCCCACTTCCCCTCGGCCCGCTGATGCAGATAGAAGAAGGATCCGGCGATGTCGCCCGGACTAAACCTGGTCCGGTCCTCTACATATCCACAGATCGTAACCGTCGCAACGTGGATGTGAAAGGGGGCGAGTTCTTCGTGAAGACTGAAGGCCAGATTGCGAATCCCGGCCTTACCGATGGCGAGTGACGATGCACCTGGTTGCGGCTCCAGAGCCAGACCTCCGCCTGTAAAGAGAATCGTGCCACGGCTTACCGTATTGGACATGGAGAGCTACTTCCAGGTCTCCCCACCCGCGATTCACGAAATGATCAAGACCCTGGAGCGCAACGGACTTATCGAAAGAACCCCTGGGAAGGCCCGATCCATTCGCCTCCTTGTGCAACCGGAGCACGTGCCGCGATTGGAGTAGTACGCGCCATGAAGCCGGCAGGTAACCTCCGGGATCCTCATGAGCACAGCGAGGTCGATTCAGCGGCTCTCGAGCAGTTTCCAGCCGTGTGAAGGCCCAGGTGCCGCACCCGTTCCATGACATACCACTCCAGTACGCGACTTGGTTGCAGTGGCAGGTGAAAACTTCTTCGCTCTGGATGTCACCCCGCCGGCGCCGTTCCCAGATAACCGGCGGCGCGCAGCAGTCGGCAGACTTCGGCGGCAGCCGCCGGAATCCCGGTGGGCAGCCGCGAGGCGTCCACCCAGAGGAAGCGTCCGGCGGCGATGATGCCGCGGGCCTCGTCGCGCTCTCGCGCGGCGCTTCCGGGAACCACGCAGATGGCGATTGCGCCGGCGGAGTTGAGCGCGCGGGCGGTCTCCGCAATACGGTCGCCGGCGCTTTCCGCGGTCACCACCGCCACCTGGCAGCCGCTATCGAATAACTGGCGCTCCACGCCATACGCTACCTCCGGGGCCGCATCCAGCCAGATGGTCACGGCGCGGTGATGGGCCCGCGATTCGCGCTCGGCCAACGTCACTCGGGAGGCGCCCTCCTGGGTCACCGGGCCCACATTCCGGGGCGCCGCCGCGCCGGAATCCGCGGCCGATTCCCCAGTGGCCGAAAGAGCCTTCGAGATCATGCCGGCGCCCATGGTCTCGTTGGTCACGGGATCGATCAGGATGAAGCTGCCGGTGGCGCGGTTCTGGCGGTAAGGGTCGAAGAAGAGGGGGCGATGGGTTTCCAGTTCGACCACGCCGATCTCGTTGAGGCGCAACTCCGCGGCCGATTCGTGCCGCAGGGTGTTGACGTCCACGCGGTGGCGGATCTCCCGCACGCGGCCGCGAACCTGCTGGGTGGTGTGCTTGACCAGGTACGGCCGCTCCGGCTGCAGAGGCTTTTGGTTCATCCATACCACAGTGGCTTCCAGGCGGTTGGACACGGCCGGCGGGCGGGCGCCCTCTGGGAAGCCCTCGGGGCCCGCTGCCACCAGCATATCGCCGCGGCTGATATCCAACTCGTCTTCCAGGCATAGCGTGACGGACAGGGGAGTGAAGGCCTGCGGCAGCTCGCCATCCCAAGTGACGATGGATTTCACGCGGGTCGTCCAGCCCGAAGGCAGAACTTTTACGGTATCGCCGGGCCGCACGATACCGGAAGCCACCTGGCCGGCGTAGCCGCGGAAATGCAGATCGGGGCGGATCACGTATTGCACGGGGAAGCGCATCTGGGCAAGGTTCGCATCGTGAGCGATGGGCACGGTCTCCAGGTGCTCCAGGAGGCTGGGGCCGTGGTACCAGGGCATACGCGCGCTGGGAGCGACCACGTTGTCGCCATCCAGCGCGCTGATGGGGATGAACAGCACGTCGCGGATTTCCAATTGCGCGGCGAAGGCGGTGAATTCGCGGCGGATGGCGTCGAAGACGTCTTCGCGGAAATCCACCAGGTCCATTTTGTTGACCGCCACCACGATGTGCGGGATCGCCAGCAGCGCGGCGATGTGGGTGTGGCGGCGCGATTGCGGCAGGACGCCGTGGCGGGCGTCGATCAGCACGATGGCCAGGTTGGCGGTGGAGGCACCGGTTGCCATGTTGCGGGTGTACTGCTCGTGGCCAGGGGTGTCCGCGATGATGAATTTGCGGCGGGAGGTGGCGAAGTACCGATAGGCGACATCGATGGTGATGCCCTGCTCGCGCTCGGCGCGCAGGCCGTCGGTGAGCAGGGAAAGATCCAGGCCGCCGGTGGTCTGGTTGCGGGTGACTTTGCGCACGGAAGCCAACTGGTCTTCGTAGACTCCTTTGGAATCGTAGAGCAGGCGGCCGATCAGGGTGCTCTTGCCGTCGTCCACGCTGCCCGCGGTGGTGAAGCGGAGGAGTTCGGCCTGGCCGGTGGGAAGCTCCCAGCGGGCCTCCTGCCCAGCGCGCGGCTGGTTGAGGCCGGTAGGGGCCATCAGAAGTAACCCTCGCGCTTTTTCAGCTCCATGGAACCTTCCTGATCGTGATCGATGACGCGGTTCTCGCGCTCCGAGCGGCGGAACAGGATCATCTCTTCGATGATCTTGGGTAGCGTGTCGGCTTCGGAACGGATGGCGCCGGTGCAATAGGTGCAGCCGAGCGAGCGCATGCGGCACATCACCATCTGGGGCTTTTCGCCGGGCAGGAGCGGGAAATTGTGCTCCAGCGGGATGAGCACGTCGCCGCGAACCACCATGGGCCGGAGCTTGGCGAAGTACATCGGCACGATGGGGATGTTTTCCAGGTGGATATAGTGCCAGACGTCCAGCTCGGTCCAATTGGAGAGCGGGAAAACGCGGATGGTCTCGCCTTTATCGATGCGGCTGTTGTAGAGGTTCCAGAGCTCCGGGCGCTGGTTCTTGGGGTCCCATTGGCCGAAGGAGTCGCGGAAGGAGTAGACGCGCTCCTTGGCGCGGGATTTTTCTTCGTCGCGGCGGGCGCCGCCGAACGCCGAGTCGAAACCGCCTTCGGCCAGAGCGTCGAGCAAGGATCGGGTTTTGAGCAGGCCGCAGCATTTCTGGGTGCCCAGGCGGAACGGATTGGCGCCTTCCTCGATGGCTCCGGTGTTGGTGTGGACGATCAGCCGGGCCCCGATCTCGGCGCAGAAGCGGTCGCGGAACTCGATCATTTCACGGAATTTGTAGGTGGTATCGATGTGCAGGAGGGGGAACGGAATTTTCCCCGGATAGAAGGCCTTCTGCGCCAGCCGTACCATCACCGAGGAGTCTTTGCCGATGGAATAGAGCATCACCGGATGCTGGAACTCCGCCACCACCTCGCGCAGGATGTGAATGCTTTCGGCCTCCAGAGCGCGCAGGTGATCGAGCGCCTGGAAGGACCCGGAAAGAGAAGAACCCATTATTCCCTAGTTTCTCATGGGCGGCTGACGGCCGGAAATGAGCAAGGGAGCCAAGGGTGCTTAAGCGGATTCGAAAAAGTGCTCCCCGCGGGCCGCTCTGACGGGGCACCGTCGGACCCTGACGGGGCACCGTCGGACCTGGTGTGCCCGTCCCAGGAACCGAGGCCGAGCGTATCATCCCTCAGGGACCGGAAACCCGTCAACTCCAGCTATTGCCGCTCGGGCAGTTCAAGGCGCAGCGGGTTTCCGGCAAGATTGGCGGAGTCATATCGTTCGTGCAAAAGGTGAACAAGGCGAATTGGGTTGAATTGGGTGGGCCGGCTGACTGTCGCTGCCCAGGGGCACTATAATATCGCATTTACCTGACGCTGCATCGACGAACTTGGCATCCCACGAAACCCGCCATTTCCGGGTCTTCCGCGCGAACGCCGAAACGCGAAAAGCCCTTTCGTACCGGCGCTGAAAATTTCACCGTAAGAGGCAGCCTGAAATTAGCGCGAAAATCGCCGGAGGGCCGTTCTGTCGGCCTGTGGGGCAGGGGAGCCGATGCAAGCCGCCAGTCCCGCTCCGTCATTTCATGTTGCGGTCGTTCGATATCCTCTCCGGAATGCCAGCCACGATGAGCGCAAGAGCCGCTTGTTCGGAGCTCAGCCGGCTCGCTCAAACTTATCGACTCAGGCTGTTATTCTTGCGCCCGAAAGTAGTCGGGCCGCACCGGCAGACGGTGCCCGGCCGGGGAACACCCGACCTACGGTCGTGGCCGGCATTACGGCCGCTGCCCTGCGCCGCTGTACCTCCGCAAGGAGGGGGCGCGTCGTGTACTCCAACGATAGGGTCATCCCCGCCAGTACCGGCAGCAGCATCGTATAAGGCACGTGAATGAACATATCCGTGACCGCCAGGCAAATCAACGACAGGAAGAGGGCTTCCGCCTGCGTGGAGATTTCCCTGAGTTCAAGGTGGTCCTTGGTCGCCTTATAGAGAGAGTGAGTCTTCTTCAAAGACAGGAATAGAATCGAAACGAAGAAGAACACCCCCAGGATGCCCGTCTCGCTGGCCAATTGCATGTAGGTGTTGTGGGTTCCAAGCCAGGCTCCCTTCCTCTTCCCCTGGGATTTGGCCAAGGCGTCTTCCCCAACCGTAAATTGCCCGACCCCTATGCCAAAAATGGGATGGGTCGCCGTAAGGATAAGGCTTTGGCGCAACAGGTGCTGCCGGCTCTCCGTGGAACTCACGGCGCTTCTGAGCAAGCCCTCTTCGCCGGACTCTTCGACGTCCGGCTTGTCCTCGCTGAAAAGCGTCTTATACCGGTCCTTCAGGGAGCTCGGAAGAAATGCGATCGCCGCGCAAAGGAACAGGCCGCCAGCCAGCAGCAGACCGGCTCTTCCGATGGCCGATGCGTGATACAGCAGCACCACGTAAAGTGCACCGAAAGAAATCAGCGCGCCCCGCGATCCCGTCTTCGCGATGATATACACCATCAGCAGAAGCACGCCGGCGGAGAGGAGCTTGATTATGGGAGACGACGATCTTTTGGAGATCGCCAACCAGAACGGAATCCCCAACAACATAGCCTGTGCCATCTCGTTGGGGTTGGCAAACCTGCTATTATTCGCCATAGTCAAGCGGCCCGTTTCCGTGGTTCCGAAGTGCAGGCAGAACAGGCTGAGGGCGAAAAACGCCAGCGCCAATGTCATCGCGCTGCGGCGGTATTGCTGAAAATCGGCGATCAGCCCCGCTACTGCCACAAACACAAGCATGGCCGCCCACCACTGGTGGGTGAGGAGTGCAAAGCTGTCGCTTCTCCACACGCTGAACGGCAGACCCAGCACCATCCACGCAGTGAGCCACAGAAACCTCTTCCCGATGCCGGTCTGAAAGGGTCGCCAGAAGGACCCCGACACGACAATCACGACCGCCATCAGGCGCTCGCTGATTCCGGGTATATGCAAGCTGCTGAGGTACATATCGAAGACCCGGCTGAAGATCATGAACAGGAAACAGAGCAGGACGCCGAATCCCAGTCCCTGCACACTCGAGATGCCCTGCGGAACAGGCGCTTGCAAATTAGCTGCCCCGGCATACGTCTGAGGCGCCGTGCGGTAACCCGGTTGGTGAGCTGCGGTTTGACCCATTCGAATATTAATTGTCAGGAACTTACCGCACCTTTGTCAATAACCCCATGGCTGTCCGGGTACCGCCTCCAACCTTTCCGATTGGACGCGCACACATCCCAGGTCAGGCCGGCACTAACGGCTGGACGGGTCGCGAAAAGGTTGCAGGCGAGCGCGGAGTTGGAGGCCGGTGGGGCCGCCGTCGTCCTGGCCGCCCGCTGTGCGCCGTACGGCGCTATCCCTGCCGCAATGTAAGAGGAGATGGGTCCTGTATTTGCGGTGCCCGGCGGCGAATGTGAGAATGGTGGGGAAATGGAATCAATGCAGCCATACCCCGGAGTGATCCATCAAGGATGGAAGCCGGTTCTGGCTATCGCGTCGGTCTATCTGCTTCTGGCCGGCTGGAATGCCGCCACCCGAAAACCTGGCATTGACGAAGTCCAATTTGCCAATCCCGCTCTCGACTTGATCACCCGCGGAAAGACCGGGACCACCATGATGTCCGGTTGGGGCGCCCGGCCGGAGGTGCCTCGGGTTGACGCTCATACACAGACGTACACGTATTGGACCATGCCGCTGAGTTTCCTCGGATTGGCTGGCTGGTTCAAGGTGGTGGGGTTCGGATTCCTTCGAATGCGCGCGCTACCCGTAGTGTTTGGCCTACTGGGCCTGCTTTCGTGGTACTGTATCGTGCTCTCCATCACGGGCCTTAGGTCCGCTGCGCTCCTGGCGATGGCGTTGATTTCCGTGGACCGCGCGTACCTGGACTCCGCCGCCGAAGCGCGGCCGGACATGCAGAGCGCGGCCTTGGGGTTCGCCGCCATGGCGGCCTACCTCATACTTCGAAGGCGCAAGCAAGGTCTCGACCGGGCGGTCCTGGTCAGCCAGATTTTCATAGCGCTCAGCATCTTTACCCATCCTATCGGCGGCCTGGCCCTAATCGGCGTGCTGTTGCTGGCGGTCTGGTACGATCGTGCAGCCCTCCGTTGGCGCCACATTCTGGTGGCCGCGATTCCCTACCTCGTGGCGGCCCCTCTCTGGGGTTGGTACATCAGCCTGGACCCCTACGCATTCCGGGCCCAATTCTTTCTGAACCTGAATCCGGGCCACCGCTTGGGAGGCCTTTGGAATCCCTTTAGCGCATTCGCGCGGGAGGTCCGGGAGCGTTACCTCGCGGGCATGTATATGCCGGACTATCTTACCGGCGTCCGCAGGATCACCGCGGCCATTCCAGTGGCCTATGCGGCAGGGGTGGTTGCTCCGCTGCTGAGTCCCACGTTCCGCGGGATGAGGCGGGAATGGCTGGTTTTGCCGGCTCTCGCAGTCATCGACCAGGCGCTATTTGCGCTCGCGGAAGGCACCAAGAGCTATTATTACCTCGTCCACATTACCCCGGTATTCGCCTCGTGCTGCGCCCTCTGCGCGGTGCATTGGTGGCAGACGGGGCGGCGCGCCGGCCTCGCTCTAGCAGGCGCTCTGACGTTGCTTGTCTGCCTGGAGCTGTCCTGGGTCGTTGGCACCTGCGTCAAAGACCACTATAGAACCTCTTACCTGCCGGTTGTGGCTTTTGTGAAGCAAAGGGCCACGCCGGACGAGCTGATCATGGGACAGGGGCAATTCGCGTACGCTTTCGGTTTTTATAACAGCCACTTCACCGACGATCCGATGCTCGGGTATTACACTCATAAGCACCCCCAGTGGATCATCGTCGACGATAGGGCGTACAAGCAATCCTTTATTGGACTAAGGGAGAAGATGCCTGTGATCTGGACGTATGTCGATACCCTCTTAGGGCGCGATTACCAGAAGGTCTTTTCCGTCCCGGAGTATGACGTGTATCGCGAACGCCGTGGCGCGGAGGCGCGGCCGCCGGAGGCCGGAACGCGAGTGCATTGAGGGGCACGGCAGGCCACTCCCAGCCTGCGGCGCCGGCCTTGGCCCTGGCCCGATTTGTCAATCGGCTGTCCGCCGTTTGCACAGAGTCAGTCTCGCATTCAATCGCTCCACGACCTCATATTCGGCGGCAATGTACTCCAGAATGCGCCGCGGCGGGTTCGGAAGCCTCGCCCCGCGATATCCCGGCGGAAATGGACACATAAGGAGTCTTTTCATTACCTGCACGTCGTTCGCCTCCTCCTCTTCCCAACTGCTGCCCGCGGGGGAAAGAACTTCGGTCGCAATGACCACATAACTGCAGGTGCGCAACCCATCGATCTTGCGCCGCACCTGAGCCGGGCCGTCAACGCCATCCCGTCCGTGGTAATATTCCAGGCCGAGATTGCCATGCTTCGCCAGCACGAACTCTCCTTCTATTCCTTCCACATACGGCACGCAGATTCTGCCATATCGGCTTAGCTCGGGGTAGTTGCTCTCCACGCTCATTTCACGCACACGCCGCAACCTGGCCTCCAGACGGCCCCAGCGGTCTCCGCCGGCGAGTTTTTCCAAGAAATGCAAGCCTGCGGAATCGGGATGAGTCTCCGCCCACGCCAAGACCTTTTGGCCTGCCTGCGATCGAAAGGACGGGAATTCTCTCACTGTGCCGCTGAAGGCGACCAGGAACAAGATCGCGGTGAATAGCCCCAGGTATGCACTCCGCCACCTGCCACCCAGCCCGGCCCCCACCAATGCAAGCAGGAAGACGCCGAAGCCATATAAGAACACGTGCCCCGCGTCTGCTCGTCCCAGAGCACCGGGCATTAGCGCCACGGCGTTCACTGCAAAGGCTCCCGTCAGCGAAACACCGAATGGCAGCCGTGGCGTCCCACCAAATCGCAGCGACCACAGAACGCTCGCACACACAAAGGGAATGACCCACAGGAGGGATCCCACATAGAGCAACATGTATGGGGAGGGAAGAAGCGGAAAGCTACCAAAGCCGGATGAATAATTAGTGACGGCCTGAAACATCCCCCCCGGCAAAAGCCAGAGCAGGCAGCCCATGATCAGCGCATATCCAGCCACCGCCCAAAGCAATCGGTGAGACCCGCGGAGGATTTCGATCGCCATATAGGCAAGGAGGCCGATCGCGAACGCAATGCCAATTTCAGGGGAAACCAGGACGGTGGCTACAGTAAGGGCGGCGCCTGTGACCGATATAATCGGCCACCACCCGGCGAACCTATTGCTCACGGCTTCTATTGCCAGCAATGCGCCAAATCCGGATATATAACGCAATAAGGTATATTGCAGATCCAATTGCAAGGTGAAAAGGAGAAAGAAGCTAAGTAGTACGACAAACAACCAGCGGCTGCCTCCGGAAAACCGGAGCAGGGCCCACAAGAGGAATATCCCAGCCACTGCAAACAACCACACCGTCGCGCAATAAGCGAAATGGGCCGAAAGGCCGAATACCACTTGACACCAATACGGCAAGTATACTAAGGCCGGACCATAAGCGAACTCGAAGTCGCGATATGGCGTGTGACCCGCCTGCATATGGAGTAGCTTGCTGAGGAAGTAGGTCTCCTCGCCATAATGGCTGGTGCCATCCGTGATCCAGGCTATGAACAGCACGTGTATGGTCACAGCGGCGATTGCGAGGATCAACAACCAGTTGGGGATGGCCCGGCTCTGCGCTGGCTCGTTCGCGAAGACCGGCGTATGCCGCTCGGCAAGGCGCAGAAGCGTAAGTACAAGCAGTCCGGCCAGCATGATGATTATCGCGGCCTGGTTGTTGAAGCCGACCCTGGCCGAGAGAGAATCGATTGTGTAGGAAGCCGGCACGTGATAGGGCAGCCAGAAAAACAGCAGCGCCACCAGTGCACACATACCCCAGACGGTCTTAGTTTTTGACATGTTACCAGGCACTCTAGGCGCTGTCCTTGCTTCCCTTGCGGACAGACGATGGAACCCACCTCCAATCCACTTTCGACAATTCCCGCTGAATCTCGCGGACGGTCGCCTCGATGCTCCCGGCTCCGTTATGAACGTGGAGAGAAACCTGTAGATCCGGAATGGGCATAATCTACCTCCTTCGGTCCACCATGGCCGGGATCCACCCCGGGCGCAGGGAATAAGTCGCCACGCGACGACCGCTGGGACCCGACCTATCTCCCGCGCCATAAGTCAGTTGTTGTGCATGCGTATTCCTTCCGCCGCTGGTCCGATCCGGGCCCAGGAGAATCACGCTGGACAGGGCTATTCCCACAGAGTTCCGCAAGCAGACATTATAGTCCTTCGGAGGCGGGACGTGAGGGACGGGTCAGAGGCGGTACGCTAACACCCACAACGTGATTGACAAGAGTCCGGAAGTTCCTGATAATCATCAACGGAACACAGTTCGGCAGACCGCGATCGAATCCATGACTTTCCCCGCGGAACATAAATAGCGGCCCTGGAACTCGACGCGCGTTAGCGAGCCCGCCTTGGGCGCACGGTGCGCCAGTGTGCTAGAATGCGCTCGTGCCGGGAGCCGCGACTCGCCGTCACCGTAGAGCAGGTGTTCCCTGCGGGTACCGTCTGCCGGTACCGTCGCGGTGTGCAGCGCCGGGGCAGCGGTCCAATGAGCCTTAGGCTGTTAGACTGGGTTCGAAGGAGGCCTGTGAGGGATACTGCGGCTGTCACACTATTGACGATAGGGGTCACCGGCGCAATCTGGCTCCGCCCTTCCGGCCCGGCCCTGGCGCAAAACGCCGCCGCGGAAACTCCCAGGCTTACAGCCTCCGCCAAGGGCCCCGATCAGATCAATCTGGCTTGGCCGCCGGTCCGTAGCGCTGGTTACGGCTACCTGGTGGAGATCCGCTCTTCCGAGGACGCCCGCTACCGCGGGTGGACGGAACTGCAACCCATCCCCAAGGCGGAAGGGTACACCTGCGATAGCAGCATCCGAATAAGAGATGGGAAGTGCAACATCAGCGATCCTTCCGGCATGCATGTCTACAACCCGGGATCCAATGGCGTGCCGTATTGGGTGACGGACGCTAATTACACCGATCCGCAGGACGACTCGCCGGCCCAGTTCATCGCTTGGGGACTCAGACCCGACGCCAGCTACAGCTTTCGTGTCAGAACCTACTCCGGTGCCGGGCCTATAACCTATGGCCCTTATTCGAATACAGCAACTGCGACGACCGCACACTATGGGCTGCGTTACGTTGCCCCGGGCGGTAACGACTCCAACGACGGCTCAAGCCCCGCCAAGGACCACGCGTGGCGGACGCTCGGGCACGGGGCCCGCAGTGTCGGGTGCGGGCAGGCGCTGATCGTGATGGCGGGGGATTACGGGAGCGATGCGATTACTACGCAGCAGGCATGTTCCGGGGACAAGAAGATTGTGATCATGGCAAACCCGGGCGACTCCGTCACCATCACATCCATGGCCTCTGCTGGCGCGTGGCACCCCATCTTGTTGATGGGGAACCACATCGTAATCGATGGTTTGCGCTGCGTCTCCACTACTCCCGTCGCCGACTATGATATCGAAATCTCTGGGAGCTACAACGCGCTTCTCAACGTCGAAGCCCACCCTCCGGTGATTCCTGGAGGACTCAAAGGTGGTGTAATCGTCCGGGGCTCGCACAACCTCGTCTACGGTTCCGCTCTCCACGACTACGGCAGCCCGGACAGCGTCCAGAATCCCGATGGCAACGGTGGATTTGTTTTGACGCTGTTCGGCACTAATGCGACGCGCAACGTCGTCTGGAGTAACCATCTGACTCGGGGCGGGCACGACGTGAGCCTTTGCAAGAGCGGCTGCAGTTATAGCCGCTTTCTGAATAATGTGATGGATGGCGGCTGGGGTATGGGTTTTGAGGCCGTCGGCGATGGCGCGGGATCGGACCATAACCTCATTGAAGGCAACGTGATCAAGGGCGTTGGCCAACTGGTCACGGCCTACAAGCCATCCATGGAAATCTCCGGAGGGAACAACACGGTCCGGCGCAACATTTCGATCGACGGCAAAAACGTGGGGGTGGAAGTAAGCGCCTTTGGTCCCAACGCAGCGCACAATCTGATCTATAACAACGTCTTTTATGCGCCTGGCGGGTGCATTTTTCAATCGTCCGCCGGCGGCTCCGCAAAGTACGATAACGATCTCTACGCAAACAATATCTGCTATAAATTCACCGGTTTTGCCACGGATATTTACAGCGGCAACAAGACCAATACGATCGCGAGAAACGTCATTCTGGGCGCCGACAAAGATGGAACCCTTCGCCCCGAATACCCCACCATTATCTGGAATCATTCCGCGGGTGCGCCGTATGAGTATGCTAAGCCGCTTGCATACGCCGAGAGTTCTTACAATCCGCCTTTCTCGGGGAATAAAGAGCTCGAACTCGACCCCAAGTTCGTAAACGAAACGGCGTTCGATTTCCACCTGTCCACCGCCAGCCCGGTGCTGGGCGCGGGCATAGCGGTCCCGGACGCGGAGTGGGGCACGGCGGAGGGCGTGGTCGACCTCGGTGCTTTCGGAGTGCACCTGCCTAAAGGCCAGGGTGCCCGGGCGCTCCATCCCTAATGCCAAGCGATTGCCGCGCTGGAAGCCATGTGTAGCGCAGGTTTTCTGAACGGCTTATCCCACACCCGATGCCTCGCGGTTTGACATTACGTCGAGTGATTGTATCATTACGGCGGACAACCGCAGCACGGTCCGGCACGCCTGCACCGGGCATGCCATTGCCCTCCGCCTGCGGCTCGTCACGCCGGCTTAGCACGAGATAGGGCTGACCCTTCTCGTGCTGGTTGCCGTAGGGGCAGTTTATTTCCTGACGTCACGCCAGGGCCAGTACTAGGGGGATGACTTCGCGATGTATCTTACGCAAGCGAAAGGCATGGCCTTCGGCGCATCCGCGGAACCGAACGGCTACATCTACAATCCAGCCACTCCCCAGATTGGCCCCCCATCCTACCCGCCTCTGTTTCCATCCATCCTGTCCCTGGTGTATCGGTTCCGAGGCGAGGACCTTCAGCTCATGAAGGTCGAAGTCGCGGTGTGCTTCCTGGCGGCTCTCTTCGTCGCAGTTCGAATCTACCGGAAGCATCTGCCTTTACCGCTGTGCCTGGTGGCTGTCGCGTAGTGGCTCTGAACCCGTATTTCATCGTCTTTAAGGATTCCTTGGTGTCGGACTTGCCGTTTTTGCTTCCATGTTACATTTGCCTATACCTCATCGACCAGTGCGATCGATGCTCCTGGAAGCGTACCGGCTTGGCCGCGATGGTGCTCCTCGCGCAGTACGCGGCATTCCTCACAAGGTCGGCGGCGATTATACTGATGCCGGTAGTGGCCCTCAGCGCCATTCTGTACTATGTGAGATATCGGCACGTACCCACCCGCGCCGTGGCGGTGCTCGCTGGCGCCGCGGTGATGGTCGTCTGTAGCCGCACCCTGGTGGTCGCAGGCCCCACATCTTACTTCGACAAAGTGAGAGGACCTACATGGCTTACATTAGGCCGCACTGTGACTGCGTATTTCTGGTCAGTCCGGCACTTGCTTTGGGGCGTAGACCGGGCCGTTTACCTGACATGTGCCTGTTGCCTGGTCCTGATTCTCCTGGGGGCGGTAGGGTACTGGATTTGCATGACGGACTCTGCATCAGCGCTAGAAGTTTTTGCCGCCATGTACGGCCTCATGATCCTGCTCTGGACCAGCCGGCCCGAGGATGACGATCTGCGTTTCCCAATACCACTAATTCCTTTGTGGGTGTTTTACATCCTGGTTGCCCTGAGGGACCTCTCCCGGAGGCCAATGTGCAGGCGCAGCGTTCAGGTGCTGGCTACGCTCCTTTTGGCTGTGTACGGCTGGTCCTACGCAGCCAGTCTTATTACGCGGGATACGGGCCCGATCCGGGAGGCCCTTGGCGATCCGGCCTTTGCGGACCTATGCAGGTACATTCGGGAATCGACGCCAGCCACCAGCGTGTTGCTGTCGCCCAAACCGAGGCTGTTGGCTTTTGCCACGGGGCGGAGGGCGTCGTCGTGCCCGCAGGGGGACGATACTGAGTTCTGGCGATCCGGGGACAGGATTGCCGCCAACTATATGATCGTCACCCCGCTATTCCCGGACTGCCGCGACCGCGCGGCGCCGCCCGGGCCGAGCGGCCCGGTCCAAAAACAGGACGTATTCTCAAATGCGGAATTTCGACTAATATCGATCCGGCGCTGACCCTGCAATCCGAGATCAACTGCATTCAGGAAGAGCCGCGGCCCGGCCAAGACATTTGTCGAATTGACTATCTCGAATCGAATTATGTCTCATCCGTAGCGATGACACACACGCACGCAGGCCATCCAGGGTCGCGAGCGGCTCCTCAAGCGCCTCCCCTCCACCAGCGAAGTCCGGCGCGGCTCTCTCATCGAACACACTACCTGTCATACGAGCGGGTGCCCCAAATGCGCTCGTCGCGAAGGCCATCCTCAATCAGTTCTGACGATCGGCTAACCCGGCGGCCGCACTCGGCAGTTCAGCCCGCGTAGCGAGCAAGTTCCCCAAGTGCGCCAGTCGCTTGGCAACTACCGGAAGCCGAAGAGCGCCATTGAGGCGATCTGCGAGTTGGACTCATTGCCGAGGGGGTCATGCGACTTGTAGGTGGACTGGACGCGGGCAGCGGACCAGGTGCTGGACGATAATCAACTGCTTCCACCGTCTACGAAGCCCTGGCCAAGGCTCGTCCCAAGATCCGCACCCGCGGCTCGGCACTCCGGCCGAAGTGGTTCTGCCGTTGCTCCTGCTCAAACATATCCGAAATTGGAGCTATGAAGTGGTGGAGCGCGAGGTGCGCGCCAACCTGCTCTACCGTGTTTTTGCACGCGTGGGCAGCGGCCAGGTTTCCAGCGAAACCGTGATGGCCGCCGCAGCGTACAATCTGGTGCGCGCTGTGATGTATCTGGCAGCGCAGAAAAGCCGGGTCGACCCAACTCAGCTTCGCGCTGGTGCTCGATGTTGTCGATTGTGCGTGGCTCAAGTTGGTAGCGTCGACCGGCCCCAAAGAATTCGACGAGGAGTTTGCGCGTCTTGGAACTTGCGGCCCAATGCACGTTGCCCAAGCGAAGCCAACGTCGCTCATACCCTCAAATGCTCGGGCGTCGGAAGCCCGGCTTCCCTTACAGGAAGTGAGAGAAAACCAAGTGACATGACATTGGGCGCTTTCGCCGCGAACCGCCGATTACCACACCAATCGCATCTTCACATCGATCTGGCGGTATCCGTCCCGCTCCGAGTAAGTGGCATCAACCATCGAGGCCGCCGTGAACGCCCCCGCGCCCGGATTCGAGAGGTTGTTTTGCGGAATCGTAAAGTGCGGCGTGTTGGTAATGTCGGACGCCTGGATGATGAGCGTGGCTGTCAGCCAATCGGCGATCGGGATTCGCTTGGACAGGCTGGCGTGCGCCACATGAATGGGGTAGCCCTCCAGAGTGTTCATCCCGCAGGTGCCATAGCGGCCCGCGTTCGCCGGCGGCACGGCGAATGCCTTGGGGTTGAACCACTGGTTCGGCGTGCGCGCGCCGGCGTTGGGGTTGCCCACGCAATCCGGCAGCTCCGTCACCTGGCCGACCACGGCGTTGGCCGGGTCCGTGCCCGTGAACAGGGGAGAATAATATTGCCCGGACGCCATCGTCACGGTCGTCTGGAGGGTCCAGTCGCTCAGCAGTTTGTTGGCGGTCGGTCCGGCGTTGCCGAACAGCTTCTGCCCCTTGCCGACCGGCAGCGCCCAGATGGCGCTGCCTACGGCGTACAGGCGCCGGTCGGATGCATCCCGCGTCCAGATACTCGTCACATTATACGGATTGTAAGTGTTGGCGTAGTTGCTGATGTTATTGGCAAACGTAAAGCTGGAATCGAAGGTTACCGGCCCCACCCGCCGCTGCACCTGGGCCTGCGCGGAATCGTAGTGCCAGGAGCCATTCGTGCGCGTCTCATCGGCGGCGGCGAATTGCGGTAAAGGCAGCCGCGCCTGGGTGATCGGAGTCTTGCTGGCCTGCGCCGCATTCACGTTCAGCGTGTAATTCATGCCTACCCCTCGATCGCCGATCAGCGAGGCCCGCAAGATCATCCCGTGCTCCACGCGCTCCACCGTCGCGTTGTACTGCCGGATGACGCCCTCGTCGGTCTTCGCCGGCAGCGCGTTGACATTCTGCGGCGCGATCAAAGACGCCGAAAGAGTGGCGGGAAAGGCATTCGGCCAGGCATAGGGAATCACGCCGTTGGTGTCGCTGTTATAGTAAGTTTCCACGAGCTGGTACGGCCCGTCGGGATTGTTGATGCGTCCGTTGGCGCCGAAACCTCCGCCATCCGTGAATTCGCCAAATCCGCCGCGCAACACGAGGTTGTCGCTTAGCCGGTAGGCCGCCGCAATCCTCGGCCGTAAGTTGGTGGTCTTGGCTTTCGGCACGGGGTTCCCCGACACCACACTGATGTTGGTCGGATAGTACTCGTTTACGTAGGTCAGGGTGCCCGGCGCGACAACCACACTGCCGGTTGTAGGGTTCCAATTCCACATGTACCCGTCGTTATAGCGCGGCGAACCGAAGTAGTCCCAGCGCACGCCGTAATCCAGGGTGAGCTTCGGGGTTACCCGGAAGCTGTCGGTGATGTAAGCCCCTCCCAGGGTCTGTTTCACTTTGTCGTCGACCCTGGGTTGCAGAATGCGGCCGCTGGTGGCCGGCAGCCCCAGCAGAAAATCGGCGAAACCCAGTCCGGTGAACATCCCGGTAAAATTAAAGGCGCCATAGTTGAGCAGCGGCACCTCCCCCAACCGCAAGTTGAAGCGCGTGAAATCCCCGCCAATCTTGAACGCGTGCCCGGCTTTGGACCACGCCACATCGTCCCGCAACGTCAGGATCGAGTCGTTCTCCGCCACGTTATTGACGGCCCCTCCGCCAGCCGGCATTTCCAGAGGCGTCAGGCCACTCACCGTGATCGATGGGAATCCCTGCACCGAATGGTCGTCCGCGTTGGTGCCCTGAATGCCCAGAGAGTTGACCGCGTTATCGCCGGTGCCCGGCGTTTCTTTGCCTACGCCTTGTCCCTGCAGCACGGTGTCCGTGTTGTAGCCAAACAGGAAGTGATGGATCAGGTACGGCGTCACGGTCTCGGTATCCGATGCCATCATGCTGCTGTACTTGTGTTCCTGGGTGGTATCCAGAACCTCGCCGGTGGTGCCGGCCGTCACGCTCGAGGTAATCGATTGCGACCAGCGGAAGAAGAAGTGGTTCTCGTCGGCCAGACGCATATCCAGGCGGCCGGTCGGCCAGTTGCCGCGATACAGATAGGGGCCGAAGGGATGCAGGAACGTATAGTTCTGAAAGAACAGGTTCGGGCCGCCCACGTTGGGGGCGGGGTAGTAACCGTCGTTGAGGATGTTATTGGGGATAGCCAGGACGCGGTTGGAGGGAATCTGGTTAGCGGGGAACGGCGCATTGTTGCGCGGGTCGCGAATCACCACCTCCTGCCCGTTCGGGGTGGTCGCCGCGTTTAAGAACTGCGAAAAGTCGCGCACCCGCTCCTGTGCCGTGGGAACATCCGCGTAAATATTTTCGGTGTCCACGTTCGACATGAACACCCATCCCCCGTAGAAATACAGGCGCTCCTTAAACACCACTCCTCCGGCGTCCCCTCCGGCGTCGCCGATCCGGTAGAGGTCCCTCTGCGGATCGAAGAAAGGCCGCGCATCGGCGCGGGAATCGCCGCGCCGGTAGAAAGCCGAGCCATGGAAGCCATCGCCGCCGCGCTTCGAGACCATGTCGAAACTGCTGGGACGGTAGGCGTCCAGACTGGCGTTCGATGTGGTCGTCACCATGAACTCGAAAAAGTAGGGATGTTCATAGTTGCCGGTGGTGACATCGTCGGGAATCGAATCCAGTTGATACGACTGTTTGTTGCGGTCGGAAATGCCCCCCATCACCAGGCCGGGCGCCAGGTTGACCCCGTTGCCTTGCACTCCCGGGGTGGTCGTCAGCAGCGGGAACGGGGAAGGGATCCGGTCCACCTCCGGCGCGGCCGGCACGCGCACCTTGTCGTCCACGGTACCGCGAAGGGTCCCGGTGGATTGGTCCAGCCACTCGACCTTCGCTTGGGTGGCCGCGGTATCCTCCGGCTCTCCCGCCGGCAACATCGGGTCCAGGCGGCGGACCTCCGCCGGATCGAGCTGAATGCCATCCTGCAGGAATGTCTGATAGCCCTTCTGCATGATCGACAACTTGTAGGCCCCCGGCTTCAGGTAAGGCGCGTTGTAATTCCCTCCCGAATCCGTCAACACGACCCGGACCGTCGTGTTAGTGGACATCTCGAAAATCACCAGCACAATTCTCGGCAGCGCGGCCCCGGTCGTGTCTCTTACCGTGCCGCGAAGGGTCGCGGTCTCCGTCTGGGCCGCCAGCAGGGCGGCCAATGCAATCGAGAGAAAGGTAAGCAGGAAGGCCCGCTGCGCTTGGCGAGAGATGGAAACTTCGTTCATTGATCCTTGCATGATGCCCTAAGAAAAAAGTTCTTGGCGCGGCCCGCAATGCAGCTACAGCCGCCGTTTAGTTCCAGTATTAGTGGACTCCCATACCGCAAGACAAGAGGGCCAATTTCGCCCAGGTGTGTCCCGCCCGCCGCACCGCCGGGGCCTCAATCGAAGCCCGCCGGCGGCCTCCGGCGAACCGGCCCGATCCGCGGCAAACCTTAAAGATAGCAGTCCGCGCAGTCATTTTGCGCCTGTCGAAATGCAAATCCAGGGCCGCTCCCCGAGTTGGCCGCCGGGGATGCTAAACTCGGGGATCGGGCCGCTATCCGTGGAACCATACGTGCGGCTGTTGGTGACTTCACTGCCGGCCAAGCGGCGCGCCGCGGCGCAACCGAAGGTTACTAAACATGAAACGATCCACCAGTGCCCCATGGGCCGCCCTGATTTTGTCGGCGTGTTGGCAAGTTGGAACTTCCGCCGCTTACGCCCAGGATGTCCCGGTGCAGCCGGAAACCGCGCCCAAGCTGGTAAAGCCTAAACACTTTTCTTTCGGCATTCGCGGGCGCGACTTCCCGATCAAAGACTTCGGCGACATGGGGAATAAGTCCACTGCGACTACCACCTTCGCTCCGCAGCCGGCGCCCAAGGACTGGAACTTCACCACGACCACGAAATCCCCCTTTTGGGGAGCCGGCCTGACCATGGAATACTGGGGCAGCGACAAGTGGACCGTCACCGGCGAATTGCTGTACAACCGCGTAGCCTACACCAAGCAAACCAACGTCTACTGGGGCATCGACAACCCCGCCACCAGCTTCGACGAGCGCGAGCATGAATTCTTCACTGAGGACACCAAAGGCTACCTCTTCGATCTTCCAATTTTGGTCCACTACCGCGGGTTTCACGGCAGCGGTCCCTTTTCCCGCATGTACGTGTCTGCCGGCGCCACGCTCCGCTACGCGGCCCATGTCAGCTCTTTCCTGACTACGATTTCTCCCTCCGACATCACCACCATCAACAGCCAAATCGTGGACCCTTCCAAGCGTTTGCTGGTAGGGGGCACCATCGGCGTGGGCTTCCGCATCGTGGACGATTTCAACATCAAGACCACGCCCGAGATCCGCTATACCCGTTGGGGCGGCTCCACGTTCTCGCAGGATTCCACGGTTTCGCCGCGCAATCAGCTCGAAGTCGGCATCGCGTTCATGTTCTGACCGCGCGCGACCTCTTTGACGCGGAGAAGACTCAAGAATGTGTCCTCCGCGGGTACCTCTGCGCCTCCGGGCCCAAGGGGCACCCCCCGCGTCAAGCGTTGCCTCGCCCCTGAACGACCATGTCCGTTGACGCTGGGGCTCTGCGGGTCTATGCTTTCCCGATTCCGGGCTGCCTCGCCTTTCCCGCGATCTGCCACGCGGTGAATGGAGAGCGCGCGCCACGGATCTTCACGTTGAGGCAGTAAGGCTGCCCGGCCGCCAGGGCGCGCGCCACCGCCGGGCGGACCTGCTCCAGCCGCTCCACGGTTTCGCCCGCGCCTCCGAATCCCTGCATCACCACGTCATAGCGCGTGGATCGCAGTTCGCAGGCCACCGTTCCCGCGGGTCCGGTCACCCCCGCGTGCGCCGCCGCCGATTGCAGCTCGCGCTCCAGGCCCCAAGCCGCGTCATTGCCCACGATCAGCACCAACGGCAGCCGATGGCGCACCAGGCTGTCCATCTCGGCAATGTAGAAGCCCAGCGCGCCATCGCCCGTGATCGCCACCACGCGCCGGTCCGGATGCGCCAGTTGCAGGGCCAGCCCGTTGGGCAGCGACGACCCGATGGTGCCCAGTGGCCCCAATCGCAGCCACCCGCCCGCCTGCCGGGCCGGCAGCATGGCGCGCCCCCAGTGTGCGAAATCGCCGCCGTCCCACGAGTACAGCACGTCCGGTGGCAGCGCTTCGCCCAACTCGCGGAAAAAGGCCGCCGGATGCAGCGGTGTGGATCCATCGGATGCCGCCCCCTCAAGCTGGCCGCGCCAATCCGCCCGCAGGCCGCGCAGCCGCTCGACCCACGGCCGCTCCGGCCACTTCTCCGGCCCCGCGGCTTCCGTCAATTGCTCCAGCGCCTCGCGCGCGTCGGCGCAGATGGCCAGATCCAACTTGCGGTTGAGACCCAGCTCCTGGGCGTGGATGTCGACTTGAATGAAGCGCGCCTCTGCCGGAAACAGACGCGTGCCGCCGCCGGGCCCGGAGGGCGCCCCCAGCCGGTAATCGATGCGCTTGCCGATCGCGAGAAACAGATCGGCCTCCCGGAATGCCGTGTGTACGGCATAGTTCAGCGCCGGATCGGCATATCCCATCACCAGCGGATGATCGTCGGAAACCGTGCCGCGCGCCATCGTAATGGTATAGAGCGGCAGCCCGGTTCGTTCGATGAAGCCCCGTAGCGCCTCCTCCGCGCGCGCCCACCAAATCCCGCTCCCCGCGATGGCCACCGGCCTCTGGGCAGCGCGCAGCATTTCCAACACTTCCCGGCAGGGTACCGGTTGCCTGGCCGGCTCGGGGGGTAACTGGCCGATCGGCAGCCGGTTGCCGAACGCCGCTGGAGCCGGCTCGGGAGGAAACTGGCCGGCCTGCAGCCGGTCGCCGGGCGCCGCTGGTTTCGCTTCGGCCATGAAGAGGTTTACCGGGATGGTGAGATGCACCGCCCCCTTACGCCCGGAGTCGGCTTCCCGGTACGCCCGCTCCAGGTAAGCCGGAATGGCATCGGCATCCGGCGGCTCTCCCGCCCACTTCACTACCGGCCGCGCCATGCCGAGCTGGTCGATATCCTGAAACGCGTTGCGGCCCCCCATGTGGGACGGCCGGCTGCCGCTGACGGCGATCAAGGGGCTGCCGGCAAGCTGCGCGGTGGCAATCCCGGTGAGCGAATTGGTATGGCCCGGCCCGCCGGTGACCAGCGAAAGCGCTGGCCGGCGATGAATCCGCGCCCAGGCATCGGCCGCATGCGTCACCCCCGATTCATGCCGCAGATCCACGATCCGCATGCCCGCCTGCGCCGCCTCCCACAGCACTTCATTCAGGTGATCTCCCACCAGGGTGAAGACCGTATCGATCCCCAAGCGCGCCGCCGCGCCTACGAAAAGCCGTGCCCCGTTTGGCATAGAACCGTCATGCTACTACAATCGGTTCTAGATCCTGTGAATCCACCAAAAATTCTGGTTACCGGCGGCGCCGGCTATATCGGCTCGCACACCGTCCGCCTGCTGCTGAGGCAGGGATATGATGTGGCCGTGGCGGACGACTTGTCGAAGGGCTACCGCCACAACGTACCCGCCGGCCGGCTGCATCAAATGAATCTTTCCGAGACCGCCGCTTTGGCCGACCTCTTGCGCCAGACCGGGTGCGAGGCCGTGGTGCACTTCGCCGCCTCCATCGCCGTCGGAGAGTCCATGCGCGAACCCGAGCGCTACTTCGCCAACAACGTAGGCGGCTCGCTTTCGCTCCTCACGGCCATGCGGCAGGCCGGCGTGAAGCACATCGTGTTCTCTTCCACCGCCGCCGTCTACGGGACTCCCCGTGCGACTCCCATCCACGAGGATTTCCCCATCCACCCTGTAAGTCCCTACGGCGAATCCAAGGTGATGGTGGAGACGCTGCTCCGCTGGTTTGACGAAATCCACCACATCACCAGCGTCAGTCTGCGCTATTTCAACGCTTCGGGCGCCGATCCCGAGGGCCACCTGGGTGAGGAGCACGAACCGGAAACCCACCTCATCCCGCTGCTGTTACGCGCCGTTCTCACCGGCCAGCCGGTCACCCTCTTCGGCGACGATTACGACACTCCCGACGGCACCTGCATCCGCGATTACATTCATGTGGACGACCTGGCGAGGGCTCACATCCTGGCGCTCGAATACCTGATGTCCGGCGGCCCATCCGACCAGTTCAATGTCGGCACCGGCACGGGCCACAGCGTGCTGGAGATGGTTCGCGCCGTCGAGGAAGTGACCGGCAGGGAGGTTCCCTACGCCGTCGGCCCCCGCCGCGAGGGTGATCCTCCAGTGCTGGTAGCGGCCTCCGAAAAGTTGCGAACCAAGCTCGGTTGGACCCCACAATACACCGATCTCCACAGCATCGTGGAACACGCCTGGCGCTTCGCCTGCAAGGGGCGGGGTTAGAGTGGGGAACCTTGTGATTCACCGCGGAGACGCGGAGATCTCAGAGACTACGCAGAGAAATTCAAAACACAAATGATCTTGATTGGTTTTCTCTGCGCTTTCTCGGCGCCCTCCGCGTCTCCGCGGTGAAAGACTGCGCCTACCCCCCGCCGACCGGCTTCAGAATCGCCAGCCCGATTTGCCCGTGCAGATTCTCGTCCGGCCGGGCCACGTCGCCGCCGCCGAACCAGACCCGGATCTGCGGGCCCTCCAGTACCACGCTCGGATCGCACATGACTTTCGAATCCCAGGCTTCGGCGCCGCTGAACACCGCCGGCAGTTTCTTCCAGCCGACGCCATCGGTCGACCGCGCCAGCCCCAGACGCCGGTTTTCGCCGGCATCCCGCCCGGTGTACAGCATCCAGTAGGAACCCCCGTACTCCCACACCGCCGGCTCGCCCAGCCCGTTCTCGTCAAAGGCTCCCGCTCCGCCCAGTTCCAGGATCGGATTGGCGCGCAGTTTCTCCCACCGCACGCCATCGGCGGAGCGCGCCAGGCCGAGGCGTTGGCGGCGGGCGCGGTCCTGTCCCAGATAATACAGGTAAAAATATGCGCCGATGCGGATCACGTAGGGATCGGCCACGCCGCGCTCCTCCCAACTCCCGTACGGCCCCGCCTCCAACACCGGCCGCGGCTCCCTCCTCGGCGGACTCCGCGGTCCCCGCCGCTCCTCCGCCATTCTCCACAAGCCGATTTGCGGCAGCTCGCGCGGCCCTGCCACATACCAGTACCAGAGTTGGCCCCGATCGGACACCGCCGCGCCATTGGCCGCGATGTAATCGCCCTCCCAACTCCGGGCATCCGGCTCCAACACCATGCCGTGCTTGCGCCAGAAGATCCCATCGGCGGAGGTCGCCATCCCGGTGCGCCAGGTATGCCCATCGAATCCCGAATAAAGCATGTTGTGGCCGTCCACCATGGCGGGGTTCAGGGCATCGTGCGAATCCCATCCGGCGCCCGGCGAGAGCACCGGTTGGGGTAGCGCTTCCAGCTCGAAACTCAGACTCGGGTCACCGCCCGGCTCGACCGGCAAGGTGAAAGCGGCATAATGTCCGCAACCGGACAGCCACGGGATGGCCGCCAGCGCCAGGGCGCCGCGGCGGGTCATTGCAGCGGCACCCGCAACCTCAGCCCCGCGCCACGCCCGGGCCGCGACTCCAGCACCAGGTCCGCGTTCAACGACCTCGCCCGCCGCTTCAAACTGGCCGGCCCCAGCCGCAGCAGTTCCAGTTCCTCCAGCGTATAGGTTCCCGCAAACGGGAAGCCGTGGCCGTTGTCCTCCACGGCGATTTCGAGGCCCCGGTCGGCCTTTTCCATGCTCACCGCCACGCGCGACGCTCCGGCATGCTTTTGCACATTGTGGAGCGCCTCGCGCAGCATCTGCAATACCTCGCTGCTCATTTCCTGCGGCAGCCCCACCGGCGAAGCCGATCCCGCAAAGGTCACCGGGATGCCGCTTTCTTTTTGGAAGGCCTCGGCTGCGCGCCGCGCCATGGCCACCAGATTGGCGCCGTCCACATCCACTGGCCGCATGCTGTGCAGGAATAGCCGCAGATCGCGGATCTGGGTGTTGGCCAGCGCCTGCAATTGCTTTAGATCCTCCATTCCGGCCTGGAAATTGCGCTCCAGCAGTTTGCGCAGAATTTCCAGCCGCATCTGCAAACTGATGAAGCTTTGCAGAGGGCCGTCGTGGAAATCCGCGGCGATCCGTACCCGCTCCCCGTCGCGGGCTCTGTCAACCGCCTGGCGGGTCTCCTCCAGCTTGGCTTCGAGCGCGCGCACCTGGTTGAGCAGCCGCTCTCTGCTCACCGCGAAACCGCATGCCAAGGCGCCCGCCACCAGCACCGTGGGCTCCAGAATCCGGTTGGAAGTATTGGGCAATACGGCGCAGAAAATCGCGCTGATGCCGGTGATTACCGCGACCTCCACGGGAGAATAAAACGCCAGACCTTCGGTGGCCAGGAACAGGAAAAACACCGCCGCCATCCACTGCAGGCGTTCGGTCGCGAAGCTGGCCAGCACCAGGAAATAAACCGCGTCGGCGAACAGGATCAACAGCCCGGCCATGCGCGATGGCCCCTTCGGGTGGATCGCCAAAGCCAACGCGTAAGCCACAAACAGCGCCATCACGGCGCGCAGCGGGATGGAGGCGTCCGGCAGCGCCAAAAACACCACCGCCAGGCCCACCGATGTCAACAGAACCCGCGCCCGAGCGGTATAGGGCCGCCAGGCAAAATTGGGAGGAAATAACACCACCATCACTTCCGGTATAAGAATAGGGTGTGGCTGCGGCCCTCCCCGTCGTCGGGTATGCTCTCCACCTTGTCGGGGGTCCAGCTCCGGAACTCGAAATCATGGGCCACAACGCGCGCGCCCTTCTTCAATTGCCTATCGAGCAAAGGCTGCACTTTGCTGTCGATCGCCGCCGGCAGCAAGTATACGGTTACTAGATCGGCGGAGCTGTAGTTTTGCTTTAGCAGGTCGCCGTTAATAATGCGAGCGCTTTTTTCCAGGCCCAGCTTTTGGATCTTGGCCAGGCTCACTTTCACCAGGTCGCGGTCCAGTTCCACACCCACCGCATCGGCATGAAACCGCTGGGCCGCCATGATCACAATCCGGCCATCGCCCGACCCCAGATCGAAGACCTTCTCGCCCGCTTTCAGCCCGCCCAGTTGCAGCATTCTCTCGACGATGGCTCCAGGCGTGGGATAGTAAGGCGCCAGCTTTTCGCCATCCCCAGTCTGGGCTCCCAGCGGCATCCCACAGAGACAGATCCAAAAGCCGAGTTTCCGCATACGCTTCCGTGACCGAACCGTAATCAATGTAGCATCATTGGCGGTTTTCTCTCTATTTTCCTCCGGACCGCTGAAAAAGCTGTGGAAAATAGGGTGTCGCCGGGCCGTCAAACACCGGCATGTAACGAGGTTGTCACACTCTGCACCATCATTGAGCAGCCTTCCCGGCCCGCCGCGGCGCACGCGCCTCTACACCCAGACCTTCTCCAAGGGTTCGCCCCTCTTGCACAGCGCGCAGGCCGTCCCATGCACGTAATAGCTGGCATCCAGCTTGGCGAGGTAGTAGAGCGGCAGCGAGCCGAAGTCCAGGGTATCGGGCGTAGGCTGGTAGATAATCACCGCCAGGCCCACAACTTTCGCCCCGGCGGCGTCCAACAGGCCCTTGAGCGCCGTCAGCTTGCTTCCGCTACGCAGGATGTCGTCCACCAGCAGCACCGGTTCGCCCGGCTGCGGCTCCACGAATTGCCGGAACCGCAGCGGCTGGTCGTCGCGCTCCCTCTCGGCCCAATAAACCTGTTTGGCGCGGATCGCCTCGCATACCCCGTAGGCCACTGGCAGCCCGGCCGTGGCCGGCACCACGATGGACAGTTCGGGCATGATGGCGCGGATCTCGGAATTGGCCCGCAGCAGCCGGCTCAGCCCCACCGAGAGCATCCGCTGATGCTGATAGCGCCGCAGGGCCAGCGGCACTTGCAGGTATTCGTTCGAATGGAGACCGGTGGGATACTCAAAATGGCCGTCACGGAGGGCTCCGGTGTCGCGCAACACGGCGACCACCTCGTCTTGAGTGGGAATCAGGTGCATCGGTTAGGTCCCTTCAATTGGCCCCGCGGCCCGTCAGGACGCGGGGTATGGTTCGCAGCAGAATCTTCCAGTCGAGCGCCAGCGACCAAGTATCAATGTACTGCATATCCATCTTCATCCAGGTCTCGAAATCCACGGCGTCGCGGCCCGAAACCGCCGAGATGCAGGTCAGTCCGGGCCGCATCCGCAGACGCCGCCGCTGCCAGCGCTGGTAGTGCTCCACTTCACTGGGCACGGCGGGCCGCGGCCCCACCAGCGACATATCGCCGCGCAGCACGTTCCACAACTGCGGCCATTCGTCGATCGAAAACTTGCGCAGATAGCGGCCCAGGGGCGTCAGGCGCGGGTCGTCCGGGATCTTGAAGGCCGTTTCGCGGGTATTCAAATGGGCCACCGCCGGCTTCAATTCCTCGGCGTTTTCGCACATCGAGCGGAATTTATAGAAAAGGAAACGGCGCCCGTTGAGGCCGCAGCGCACCTGGCGGAAAATGGCCGGGCCCGGCGAGGTCAGGCGAATCAGCGCCGCAACCAGCGCCATAAACGGCGCCAGCACCACCAGGCCCGCGGCGGCCAGGGCGACATCCATGGTGCGCTTGATCAGCAGCCGGATCTCATCGTACGGCGCGGCCGAAAAAGTCAGCAACGGGGTGGCGCCAAGGCGATCCAGCGAGACCGTGCTGTTGACGTGCGGGAAGAAATCCACCGCTAGGCGCGTCCGAACGCCCTCCTCATCGCACAGCAGAAACACCTCTTCGAGATCCGCCAGGCCTTCGCTGCCCACCGCGAAGACGATCTCGTCCACTACGTGCTGCCGCAGGATGGCCGGCAACTCCGCCACCGGACGCACCGGATAAATGGCCCCCAGAGCGATCTCGGAGGGCGCCTCCGGGCCGCCTTTCTCGCTCAGAAAACCGCGCAGGCGAACGCCGTATTCCACGGAGCGCTCCAGCGTCCTGGCCATGCGGATGGCGCGCTCTCCGGTGCCCACCACCATCACGTAAATGGGGGCCGAGAATTCGCGGCGGATGATTCCCACCAAGCGCCCCGCCACCAGGCGAAACAACAGCAGCAGAATCCATGTGTAGACCGTAAACAGGGCCAGGAAGAAACGGCTCAGGTCGAGCCTCAGCAAATACTCGAACAGCACCAGGCAGATTCCGCCATAAAAGCACTGGCGGAACGAATCCCACAAAATAATGCGGGGGTGGCCGGAATCCAGCTTCTCGTAAATCCCCAGCCATAGCCCGATCGCTACCCAGGCGACCAGCGAAAAGCCCAAAACCAGGGCTACGCCCTGCACGGTCAGGTAGAACTCGTATTTCAGATGCAGGGGGGCGCGCGTCCGATAGGCCGCCTCGAAGGCCACGGCGGCCACGGCAATGTCCGAAAGCGCGAACAAAACACGAGCCTTACGCTGACGGGCGAACATCCGGATTCAGCATAACACGGGGCTTGGCGGCGGAACGCGCAGGAGCGCTCTAAAGGTTTCCGGAAATCTGCCGATAAGTCCCTTGTAATGACTCAAAGCAGCGGGCGGGCAGCCTGGCGCTACCTCAATTCATTCGCGCATCCCAGCTTACGGTTGTCGAATCCCTCGAGTCCGGCTTCAGTTGTCTTCTTTACCCATGCCGCAGGTGGTGAACCTCCATTCCGGCGCCCGGCCGCCCGCTCCGAATTCTTTTGCCAGGCCGGGCACCCTAAAGTTCCGCTGGCACTCTGCCGATAAACAAGACATGAGGAAGTTCGTTCCACAATCGGCAATCCTGCTGGCCGCGTGGCTCGCCTGCGCCTGCTGCGCCAGCGCTCAGACCGTTGGTCCGACAGCCACTCCCAGCACCTTGAGTTTCAGCTATACGGTGAACAGCACGACTCTCCCGGCGGCTGCCACCGTCAAAATCACGCTGCCGGCTGCCTCGGCCAGCCTGCCCCTCGTCGTCACCGCGCCCGATAATTGGGCCGCCGTCACGCCCCTCGGTGGCTCCGCGCCGCTGACGCTTACAGTCAGCGTCAACCCCACGGGGCTGGCTCCCGGCAGTTATGCTACTAGTATCGGCGTCGATACCAGCCCCACCAGCCATGCTGCCGCAACCATTGCGGTGACCTTGACCATTTCGAATCTGCCGCCCAACTTGCTCGTGACCTCGCCCCAATCCGCGCCTTACTATACGCCGGCGGGTTCGGGCAGCCCTTCGCCCATCGTGACGTTCAGCTACACCACCGGGGCGGCCACGACCACGGTCCCGCCACCCGCGACTGCCCCGGCCTGCAACATGGAACTGGACGTGTCTTCGAACGGCGGGATCATCCCGTTCAACGTGACCGTGGCCAATGTCAAAAGCACGGGGAGCAGCGGCACCAGCGCCGTGTGGGTGCGGGTCAACAGCTCGGGACAATTGCCCACCACGGCAACCAGCGGTGTGGCCAACACGGGATCCTACGCACCTTTGTGCATCACCGCCGACTTGCCCACGCTACAGACCCTCAACCCCGGAAGTTATGCGGGGCAGATCACGATTGCCGCCAACAATCCGGTCAACGGCACTTGGGTGGTCCTGGTGGATCTGATTGTCTCGGCCGGCCTTCCGGTACTGAATTCAATATACCCGAACACCATCGTGGCGGATCCGGCGGTGAATCCGGTGTTCACGCTTTACGGCGACAATTTCTTCAACACCTCGGTAGTCACTTTGCAACTGGGCAGCAATACACCCGTCGGTTCGCCCGGTGTGACAACCACGCTGCTGAGCCGCACGGTGCTGCAGGCGACTGTAAACCTGGCGTATTTCACTCCGGCGTATGAGGGCGCAGTGTATCCAACCGCCCAGGTGGGGCCGCCGGCGACCCCGGCGGGAATCCAATGGACGGTTTCCGTGAATAATCCAGCGACGCCGACAAACCCGCAGCCACAAGTCGCCTCCGACACCCTCCTTGTGACCGATCCGACGCTGCCATCCATTACCTCTGTGGTCAACGCAGCCAGCTATTTGCCCACCTCGGTATTCACCGGAACGGGAACCAATCCGAACCCGCCCGGGAATCCCTATCCCACCACCGTGGCGCCGCGGGAAATCATCTCCATTTTCGGACAAAATCTGGGACCGTCCGCCGTGACCACGGCGACGCCCGTGAACGCGTTAGGGAATGCCAGTCCGCCGCCGCTGTATTACCAAGACCTGTTGACCTATAACAGCACTACTTCCAGCGTAGGAGTGTCGGTCGTTTTCACCTACACGCCCCCTCCCGTGCCGCCCGCCGCAGCTACTCCGATTCAGGTCAACGCGCCCATCATTATGTTCACAAGTAACCAGATCAACGCCATTGTCCCGTACGAGGTGGAGCAGGCCCTGCAGACCTCGACCCAGACCGCCACCATGCAGGCGATCGTTTCGACGACCCCCGCTGGCGGCGCGACCAACATCGCCGAAACGCCGGTCATGACGGTAACGGTTCTCCCGGAAGATCCAGGGATTTTCACATTTACCGGCCTGGGGCAGGGACAGGCCGCCGTACTGAACCAGGACTATTCGATCAACGGATCCAAGAACGCAGCGGCGCGCGGCTCCACAATCCAGATTTTCGCCACGGGGATGGGGGAACTGGCCACACCCCCGGTGCAGCAAGACGGCATGGTGGCGACTGCAACGCCCGTGCCCTTGGGCGACCAAACGTGGCGAGTCGATATCGGCGGCCAGCCAGCCGTGGTCACTTATGCCGGAACTTCCCCCGGCTCGATAGACGGACTGGTGCAGATCAACGCCATCATACCGCCCACCGTGGCAACCGGTTCCACGATTTCGATCACCGCGTCGATCGGTGCTGCCACCGCCTCCCATCGCACCCAGGCCGGAGCGACGATCTGCGTGAAGTAAGATTCACCGATATGCCATGCGCACGGTGAACTAGTTGCCTTCATTTCCGGCCGCTTCTACTGCGGAAATCTCGCCCGCACCAGCGCCAGGGCTTCCTCCGTGGTGTGGATGAGCCCCTCCAACTGGGCGTCCTCGGCTGACGTCAGCATTTCGGAAAACCGCGGGCCGGGACGATAGCCCGCCGCGATCAGGTCGGCGCCCGTCAGGAGCCGCGCGGGGCGCAGGTGCTCCTCTGGGCACTCGGCTCGTTTGCGGCGCACCATGGCGTAGTTTTCGAAGTCCTTATGGCTAGCCAGGCAATCCAGACGGTGCAGCTCCAGGTGCTCCACAAATTTCGGCAGGCGCAGGAAACGCTTCAGGGTGCTCTCTTTCATGCGAGGCACGTCTTTGAATTTCATGTGATTGGCCACCAGGGCTTCCACCTGCTGGATCTCTTCGCGCGAGAAGCGCAGCCGGGTGAGAATGCCGTGGGCCAGTTTCACGCCCTCCTCCACGTGCCCGTCGAAGCGGATGCGCCCGGCCACACGAAAGGTGGGTGGCTTACCCACGTCATGCAGCAGCGCGCCCAGTGCCAGGGTGGGTGTTGGGTGATCCAGGTTGCGCAGCAGGAGCAGGGTATGCACCCAGACGTCGCCTTCGGGATGGTATTGGGGCGGCTGCTCCACGCCTTTCATGGCCGCCACCTCGGGAAGCAGTACGGCCAACAGGCCGGTGGCGTCGAGCATCTCGAAGCCGCGCTCGGCGCCGCCCTCGGTGAGAATGCGGACCAATTCGTCGCGCACACGCTCGGCTGAGACTCTGGCGATCAGGCCATGGTGGCGCCGGATGGCCTGGAACGTGGCGGCCTCGATCTGGAATCCCAGCCGGGCTGCGAAACGTACGGCTCTCAGCAGCCGCAGATGGTCCTCGCGGAAGCGCGCGCCGGGGTCGCCGATGGCTCGCACCAGCCGGTTTTCCAGATCGGCGCGGCCTCCCACCAGGTCCAGCACCGCGCAGTTTTGGGGATCCATGAGCAGACCGTTGATGGTGAAGTCGCGGCGCAGCACATCCTGTTGCGGGTCGCTCTCGAAATGCACCGCGCCGGGGCGCCGGCCATCGGTATAGTCCAGATCGCTGCGAAAGGTGGCCACCTCCACCTGGGCGAAGTCGTCGCGCACCAGCACCACTCCGAAATGCGCGCCCACCTGCCCCGATCGCGGGAAAAGGTCCATGATCCGATCCGGCCGGGCATCGGTGGCCACGTCGAAATCCTTGGGCGCGATACCCAGAAGCAGGTCGCGGACGCAGCCGCCCACCAGGAACGCCTGGTGCCCCGCGGCTCGCAATTTCGACACCACCTGGTGAGCCAGTGCCTCCGGTCCCATCCCGTAGCCGCCTCCCTACCCTATGCTAATATGGGGTGGCTAAAGTAGAGTCCCGCCTTGGGTTCGATAACCTCCTATCGTGGTGCCCTCCGAGGCGCCCTGTGGGGTGCCCTCTCAGGTGCCCTCTGGGCCCGTCCCACGCCCCTCAGAGTGGCGCGCACCGGCCGAGCTGCACGCGGAACACGAGGGCCGTTCCAGTGAGGAGAACTCTTCGGTGACCAACGAACAACGGCCAGCGGCGGTCAAGGTGGTGGTGGCCACCACCGTCATGCTGTCGTTCATTTCCTTTTGGCGCGCGGCCGCCATCGTGCTGAGCGACCTGGCTTCTTCGGCCTACTACGTGGGGGGGATTGCCGAGCAGGCCATCGGGAAAGCGGCGCCCTGGTTCATCCTCTCGATCATGCTGTTTTCCTACGCCGTCCGGGCCATCTACATCGAGAGCTGCTCCATGTTCGTCCGGGGCGGCGTGTACAAAGTGGTGCACGAGGCCATGGGCGGCACGCTGGCCAAGTTTTCGGTCTCGGCCCTGATGTTCGACTATGTTCTCACCGGGCCGATCAGCTCCGTCAGCGCGGGTCTGTACCTGGGCGGTCTGATCAACGAAACGGGCGAGCGCCTCGAAATCCCCGGCCTCCACGTGAACGCGCCCTACTTCGCGGCCGTATTCGCCGCCTTCGTGACGTTGTATTTCTGGCGTAAGAATATCATCGGCATCCACGAATCCAGCGAAAAAGCCCTGCGCATCATGCAGATCACCACGGTGATGGTGGTGATTCTGATCGCCTGGTGCGTGATCACCATTCTGAAGAATGGCTACCAGCCCGTGCCGGCGCCCATTCCCGCGAATCTGAAATTCAGCCCCGAGGCGCTGGGCTGGCTCAAGGGCACGCTGGCGCCTTCCATCACCGCGATCGCCATACTCATCGGACTGGGCCACTCGCTGCTGGCCATGAGCGGCGAAGAGAGCCTGGCCCAGGTGAACCGCGAAATCGCGCATCCCAAACTGAAGAACCTGGAGCGCGCCGGGTTCGTGATCTTCATCTACAGCATGCTGTTCACTTCGCTGGTCTCGTTCTTCGCGGTGATGATCATCCCCGACGGCGAGCGGCAGAAGTTTCTCAATAACCTGATCGGCGGCCTCTCGATGTTCCTGGTGGGACCAGTCTCGCTGCGCCTGCTCTTCCACACCTTCGTGGTGTTGGTGGGCACCCTGATTCTGGCGGGCGCCGTGAACACCGCCATTATCGGGTCCAACGGCGTTTTGAACCGCGTGGCCGAAGACGGCGTGCTGCCCGATTGGTTCCGCCACCCGCACAAGAAGTACGGCACCACCTCGCGCCTCATCAATACCATCGTGCTGCTGCAGCTTACGACCATTCTGATCAGCCGCGGAGACGTTTACATGCTGGGCGAGGCCTATGCGTTCGGCGTGGTCTGGAGCTTCGCCATGAAGGCGCTGTCGGTGCTGGTGCTGCGCTACAAGCAGCCGGGCGCGCGCGAATGGAAGGTGCCTCTGAACTTCCATATCGGCAAAACCGAGATTCCCCTGGGACTGGTGATGATCACGGCGGCGCTGTTCGCCCTGGCCATCGTCAACGTGCTCACCAAGAAGGTGGCCACCATTTCGGGGGTGAGCTTCACGATCGCCTTCTTCATCGTTTTCGAACTCTCCGACATTTACAACCGCAAGCGCCGCGCGGGTCACTCGGAGGAGTTGGAGAAGTTTCGCCTGGAAACACCCCGCGATCTTTCCGCCAGCGCGGTCAGCATTCGGCCGGGCAATGTGCTGGTGGCGGTGCGCAACCCCAACCGGCTGCAGCACCTGGAGCGCATTCTGCGCAAAACCGACATGCGCAAGATGGATATCGTGGTGCTGTCCATCCGGACGGTGACGCAGGCCGCATCGGGCGAGCACCCTCTGGACGCGGAGCAGATTTTCTCCGACGACGAGACCACCGTATTCACGCGCGTGGTCACGCTGGCGGAGAAGGCCGGCAAGCACGTCGAGCTGATTGTGGTGCCGGGTTCGGACCCGTACGAAGCCGTAGTGCAGACGGCCGCGCGTCTGCAATCCTCGCGCATCGTGATGGGCCTCTCGCCGAAGCTCACGCCCTCCGAACAAGGCGCGCAGGTGGGCCGCTACTGGGAACAGCTTCCCGAGCCGCGGCCTTCGCTGTCGCTGGAAATCGTTCTCGAAAACCAGAAGGACATCGTCTTCTTCAACCTCGGCCCGCATCCGCCGCGCCTGTGGCCGGAAGACATCGACCTGGCCCACCGGCTCTGGCTGGAGGTGAGCGCCATGGGGCCGGGATCGAAGTTGCACCACCGCGACATAGTGGGCGTGGCCCTGCGCCGCATGATCGACGAACTGCACTCGCCGCGCAAGCAGGAAGTCCTGGATGACGTCCTGAAGGAGCTTTCGAACGGCAATGGACACCAGGAATTCGAGTGAGTGGGGAGTGGAGGGAAGTCCCGACACACGACTCCTTCACGGAATGCCGCCGGGGGTTGCCCGGTGCCCTGGGGGTTGCCCGGTGCCCGGTGGGCGCCCGCTGGGTTGCCCGGTGCGGTGCCTCAGGGGTCCGCTGCTTTGAAACGGCGCGCCGGAGCAGACCCTGATGCATCCCTGAGGGGACCGGGGCAGTGGCCCACACCCGGCGGGCTACGCCCCCGCGGCTGACGCCTTGCCTTCCTGCATTGCCAACGGGTAAGCGGGGGGGAATGCGGAATCGCCCAGCACTTCGCGAATGGCCATGTTGGAGTCGAAATAGACCTGCCAATACTGGTCGTTGTGGCAGTAGGGCGCACCGCCAGCACCGGGCCGAACGGAGTGAACGTCAGGATGGTGACGTCCGGGGCGGGATCGTTGGCCACGTTGGGGATCGCCGCGAGGCGCTCTTTCAGCCGCGCGATGGCCGGGCGCGGATCGGCGGCGCCCGAAATCTGCGCGGTCGATTCCACGCGGCGGTAGGGGTTGGCTGTGAAGTTTTGGATGCTGTCGGAGAAGACCTTGTTGTTGCCTACGAAGGTCCGGTCGTTATCCGGCGTGTCGAAGGTGGTGACGAAGAGACCGGGCTCATGCACCGTGCCAGTGATTCCCGCCGCGGTGATGAGGTCGCCCACTTTGAAAGGACGCAGCACCAGCAGGAACGCGCCGGCCGCGAAATTGGCCAGCAGGCCCGCCCACGACATTCCAATCGCCAGACCCATGGCGGCGATCAGCGCGGCGAACGTGGTGGTCTGCACTCCGAAGTAGCCCAGGATGGCCACCACCAGGGTGATGTTGAGCGCCACCGAAAGCGTGTTTCCGGCGAAGCGCATCACCGTCGGCTCGATCTTCTGTCTGGTCAGGATGCGAGACATCGCGCCAACCACCAGCGAGATCAGCCAGCGGCCCACGATGTAAAGCAGCAGGGCTCCCAGAATCTGCAGGCTTCCCATTGCAGCGCGCGGCCCGCGCGGAACCGCAACGCCGGGCCCATGTCGCCGACCGTCAGACCCAGCACGCCGGTACGACATCGCCGGGATGGGCCGCGATGGCCAGCATATCCAGGTTCAAGTGAATATGCTCATTGGTATACGCTCACCCCCGCGCCGCCAGACGCCTGAGCAGATCCTTCAGATCCACGCGGTACTTGAACGCTTTCTTGCCGTCAATGGCAATCACCGGCACCTCGTCATTGTACTGGCGGCGCAGTTCGTCGTCGCGGTCGATATCCACCTCCTGGTATTCGAAGGCGGCCTGGCGGCGCGCCTCGGCCAACACCTGTTTGGCGTCGTCGCACAGACAGCAGCCTTGCCGGGTGTAGAGGGTTACCCGGGGCATGCGTTACCAGTAAAGATCGCGGCGGCGGGAATAGCGCTCGCGCGCGCCCATCAGGTTGACCAGCGCGATACCGGCCAGGAAGCCGCCGATGTGCGCGAAGAATGCGGTGCCGCCTTGGGAAGCCTGGGAGTAGCCGATGCTGCCCACGCCGCTGAAGAACTGCACGGCGAACCAGTAGATCAGCATCAGCCACGCTGGCACATCGATGCGGGTGAAGAAGACGAAGATGAACACCAGGGTCTCGATGCGCGAGCGCGGAAACTTCACCATGTAGGCGCCCATCACTCCGGCGATGGCGCCGCTTGCGCCCACCATGGGGACGCGCGAGTCGAGACTCATGAAAGTCTGGGTCAGGGCCGCCGCCACTCCGCAAAGCAAGTAAAACGCCAGATATTTGCCATGTCCCAGGATGTCTTCGATATTGTCGCCGAAGATCCACAGGAACCACATATTACCCAGCACGTGCAGCCAGCCGCCGTGCAGAAACATAGAGGTGAAGATATTCAATACACTGAAATTATCGGGCGTGAGGCCGTACACGGCGATGAACTGATTGCGCGAATAGTCGTCGAGGGAGAACTCGAACAGGAAGACCAGCAGATTGACGGCGATCAGCAGGATGGTGACCACCGGCTTCGAGTAGCTCGGCTGGGTATCGCGTAAAGGGAACATCTAACTGCCCGAGGAAGCAGCGGCGCGGCGGGCGAATTCCGGATGGGACCTCCGTTCGGCCCGCGCCATCAGAGACCTGATCTCCTCCAACCCCCGGATGCCGCCCCGCGCGCCCAGCGCCGTGCAGTTGAGCGCCGCCATGGCGTTGGAGAACTCGAGTGCCTGGTGCATGGGCAGTCCTTGCAAAACAGCATAACAGAACGCGCCATGGAAGACGTCTCCGGCGCCGGTGGTATCCACACAGTTCACCACGAAGGCGGGTGAGTAATAGAACCGCCCGGCTTCGCGCGCCAGAGAGCCGTGGGCCCCCAGAGTCATGGCGGCCACTTTCATGTGGTAATGGTTCTGCAGCGTTTCGAGCGCCTGGAAGGGGTCGCCGACTCCGGTCCAACTGGCCGGAAACTCGGAGCTGGCGATCAGGTAATCCACGTTCGGAAGCACGCGTTCGAAGCCGTGGTAAATGGTATCCACATCCACGGTGACGGGGATGCCATGACGCCGGGCCACGGCCGCCGCGTGGGCCACCGCGGCAGTGTCGTGCCCGTCGATGTGGAGGAGGCGCGCGCAGGCGATCTGTTCGGGCGCGATCTGCTCGGGGTCGATGCGCAGGCAGTCGTCGCGGCGCCACAGCACGGTGCGCTCGCCGGTGGAGCGGTCGATAATGATGTACGCCGATTGGTTGGGGCAGCCGCGGCGCAGTTGCACATGATCCAGGTTGATGCCGGTGCCGGAGAGGCTCTCCATTTGGACGCGGCCGCGCTCATCGTCACCCACCGCTCCGATGTATTTCGTGCGCAGGCCCAGGCGTGCGCAGGCGACCATGGCGCTGGCCACCTGGCCGCCGGGCGAAACAATCTCTTCCAGGTATGGCACCTTGCCGGCATAAGCCGGAAAATGAGGCACCACCAGCAAGGTATCGGTGGCGTTGAGGCCCACCCCCACGACGTCGAATTCGGGCATGAAGTCATATTGTAAGGGTTTGCGGGCTTTAGAATAGCGGCGGGTTGGCGCGGCCTGCGAGCGGAGGATAGCGGCGGCGGGATTGGGGGCTCGGTTTGCCGGCGAGGAGCAGCGGGGGGGGTTGGGCCGCGGGTTCGCGAGCCCGGAGTAGCGGCGGGATTGGGGGCGCGGTTTGCGCGCGGGCGAGCAGCGGCGGGGATGGGGCACGGGTTTGCGGGTGGGAGTCGCGGCGCGGGTTGCGGGCGCGGGTTTATTCGCGGGTGCGCGACTTGACCGGCCAGTCTTTCCTCATATTTCGGGTGTGGTCGGTCCTGGCGGCGGCCACCACTGCCGCCGGTCTACCAGGCATCCGCCAGGCAATCGCGGCCACACGTCACCTCCTGGAAATGTACCGGCGTGGACTCCCGGACCAGAGAACCCGCAACCGGCTCCAACGCCTCGACCGGGCCTCCTTGACGTCACCGAACAACTGAATCGCATCACCACACCCGAAAAATGAGGAAAGATTGGCCGGTCAAGTCGCACACCCCTTCATTCCCTTTATTCGCCGTTGGCGGCCCAGGCCCCCGGCCGAATGCTATAATATGAAAGTTCTGCCCGAATTCCAACTTTTCCTATGTTCCTCAGTGTCAAAGAGATGGAGCATCGAAAGATTCGTTTCGACGTGACTTTCGAGCCGGGACGGATCGATTTTGCGGGGGAAGATCTGGACCAGGCTTCTCCGCTGCGGGCAACCGGCGTTGCCGGCTTGCTGCCGCATTCGGATGGCGAAGTGCGCATCGAAGGCCGCTACACCGTGGAAATGGCCGCGGAGTGCGACCGTTGCCTGGGGCGCGCCCGCTTTCCGTTGGATGGGGCCCTCGACTTGTATTACCGGCCCGCCTCCTTCATCGCTCGCGAGGAAGAGGTGGAGATCGGTGAAGAAGAGGCGGAGATCGGTTTTTATGAAGACGGCGGACTGGCGCTCGAAGACATCCTTCGGGAACAGGTGCTGCTGGCTTTGCCGATGCAGAGGGTGTGCAGCAACCTTTGCAAGGGGATCTGCCCGGTATGCGGAGGAAACCGCAACCAGATCGAGTGCCGCTGCAGGCGAGAGAGCGCGGACGACCGCTGGAGCGCCCTCCGCGATCTCGCCAGATAGACCCGAGATTGCTAGCCGGAGATTTGCTTGAGGTAAGAATATGCCGAATCCCAAACGTAGACACTCGCAGAGGCGGACCGCCAGCCGCCGCGCGCACGATTCGCTGAAGCGCAGCGGCATTTCCGAGTGTCCCAACTGTCATGGGCAGAAGTTGCCGCACCGCGTGTGCCCGCATTGCGGGCAGTACAAAGGACGTGAAGTGGTGGAAGTCGAACAGGAGTAAACTGGTCGCTACATGTTGACCATTGCCGTGGATGCAATGGGCGGCGACCATGCCCCCAAAGCAGAAGTGGAAGGGGCGGTCGAAGCCGCCCGGAGCCTGGGCGTTAAGGTCGTTTTGGTTGGCCAGCAGGCCCTGGTTCAGCAGGAACTCGCACGGCACGGCGACTTCCGGCAGCTTCCCATCGAGATCGTTCACGCCAGCGAACGCATCACCATGGAGGACAGCGCCGCCAAAGCGGTGCGCAGCAAGCGCGACAGCTCGTTGCGTGTGGCCTCGCGTATGGTGCGCGACGGAGTGGCCCAGGGATTCGTGTCGGCGGGCAACACCGGCGCGGTGATGGCCACCGCCAAGATGGTGCAGGGCGTTGTGCCGGGAGTGTATCGTCCGGCGCTGGCCGGCGCCTTCCCTACGGTGGTGAGCGGTTCGCCCGTGGTGGTGCTGGACCTCGGCGCGAATGTGGATTGCTCGCCTCAAATGCTGGCCCAGTTTGCCGTCATGGGCGAGATCTACTCGCAGATCATTCTGGGCCGCGCCAAACCGCGCGTGGGCCTGCTGTCCATCGGCGAGGAGGATCACAAGGGCAATGATATAACCCGCTCGGCCGCGCCCTTGCTGAGAGCCCTGAACGTGAATTTCATCGGCAACGTGGAGGGCCGCCACATCTACTCGGGCACGGTCGACGTGATTGTGTGCGACGGCTTCATCGGCAACGTGGCGCTGAAAGTCAGCGAGGGGCTGGTGGATATGTTCAAACACCTGCTGCACGAGTCGCTGGAAGCCTCGGTGGCCGGGAAGATCGGTTACGCCCTGGCGCGCCCGGCCTTCAGCCATTTCCGCAAACGCCTGGACTACACCGAGTACGGCGGGGCGCCGCTGTTGGGTGTGCGGGGGGTGTGCATCATTGCCCACGGCCGTTCCAATGCCAACGCCATCAAGAATGCGATCCGGGTGGCCAAGGAGTTCTCCGAGGGCCGGGCGAACCAGCGGATCGAGGAAGAGCTGCGGGGCAAGGAGCGAGGGACGGGGGACTGAGATCCGAAGCTTTCGCGCGAGCGGTGCGTCTAAAGCTAAGGAGGCTTGACGCCGAGAAGACTCAGGTAAGGACTGGTGATTTCAGCTTGGCTCACGGCGCTCAATTCTTGTTTGTGCTTTCTCCGGGCCCAAGGGGCACCTCCCGCGTCTCCGCGTCCAAGTTTTTTGGCCTCGCTATTCTAGGTTGCGCCTGCGCCTGGGCCCAGCCGCAGTACGCCGACTGGACGCTTACTGCCCAGCCGGCCACCGTCGCGCCGGGCGGAAAGGTGCTGCTGCGCGCGGAGGCCCGTATCCAACCGGGCTGGCACTTATACGCAGCCTCCAGCCCCTCGGGCATTCCGGCTTCGTTTCAGGTTGGGCCCGCCGCTCTGGTGGAACGCGTGCGCGTTCTTCAGGCGAAACCCAAGCGCGCCTTCGATAAGACCTTTGGCTCGGACACCGAAACTTTCGAGGGCCAGGCCGCCTTTCTGCTGGAGACCCAGCTTGCCGCGGGCGCGCCGCCGGGGCCCGCCGAGCTTTCCGTCCAAGCCCGCTTCGAAACCTGCAGCGACACCCAATGCGTTCCTGGCCGCTGGACCGGCCGGGTGATGGTCGACGTCGAGCCGGGCGCGACAGCGGCCGTGGCCATTCCCGCCGGGTTTGAAGAGGCCAAGCCGGTCCCCGCGGGCGGCGTGCCACCGGCCGGCGCGGATCGCGGCCTGGCCAGCTTCCTGCTGGTGGCGTTCGGCTTCGGCCTGGCATCCATTTTCACGCCCTGTGTCTTCCCCATGATCCCCATCACCATGTCGTACTTCCTCAACCGCCAAGCCGGCGGGGCCCCGGGGGCACCCCGCGACGGCTTGGCGCAGGCGGTGGTGTTCTGCCTGGGGATCATCGTGCTGTTTTCAGGCATCGGGCTATTGATTACCGCGGCGCTGGGGCCCTTCGGCATCGTGCAATTGGGGTCCAATCCCTGGGTCAACGGCTTCATCGCGGCGCTGTTTATCGCGTTCGGGCTGAGCCTGCTGGGAGCCTTCGAAATCACCCTCCCATCGGGCATCCTGACCAGGCTCAACGCCTCTTCGGAAAAGGGCGGCTTCGCGGGAACGCTGCTCATGGGGCTGACGTTCTCGCTGGCTTCCTTCGCCTGCGTGGGGCCGTTTGTGGGGACCCTGCTGGCGGCCTCGGTGGGTTCGGGCGGCGTGCGCCCTCTCGCCGGCATGGTGACCTTCTCCGCCGGGCTGGCCTTGCCGTTCTTTCTGCTGGCGCTGTTTCCCTCCTATCTCAAGAAGCTGCCCCGCAGCGGCGGATGGATGGCGCGCGTGAAGGTGGTAATGGGCTTTGTCATCCTGGCGGCCAGCCTGAAATACCTGAGCAGCCTGGATCAGGTGCTGCAATGGGGCTTCCTCACCCGCGAGCGCTTCCTGGCCGCCTGGATGGTGCTGTTCGCCATGGCCGGCCTCTACCTGCTGGGATTCTTGCGCCTTGAAGGCGTCAAGCCGGATGAACCTATGGGCATCGTCCGGCTGCTCCTCGGAATGGCCTTCCTGGTCTTCGCCATCACCCTCGCGCCGGGGATGTCGGGCGCGCCCTTGGGAGATCTGGACGCGTATGTCCCCGCGGCTTCGGACCAGGCCGTCCGCGCGGGCACTGGGGCGAGCGGCCCCGCGTGGTTGAAGGACCAGTATCGTGAAGCGGTCGACCAGGCGCGGCGCGAAGGCAAGCTGGTGCTGGTGGACTTCACCGGCTACGCCTGCGCCAACTGCCATTGGATGAAGGCCAACATGTTCACGCGGCCGGAGATTTCGGCTGAGCTGGGCCGCTTCGTGCTCGTGGAGCTCTACGCCGACGGCGCCGACGCGGTTTCGGAGGCCAACCAGAAGTTGGAGGTGGAGAAGTTCCAGACCGTCGCCGAACCGTACTATGCGATCCTGGACCCGGACGAGAAGGTGCTGGCCACGTTCCCCGGTCTCACGCGCGATACGGCGGAGTTCCTGGCGTTCCTGTCGAAAGGAAAAGCGGCGTCCCCTGCGGCCGCACCCACGGTCACCGCCGGCGCTGGCGCGGTCACCGCGGCCGCTTCTGCCACTGGCACTACACCGGCTGGCCCGGCTGGTGCCGCTGGCGCAGCCCCCGCGGCCGCTGCCGGCCTGCCGCACTTCGCGTCACCCTCCCAGTTCGCTGGAAAAGTGCTGGTGGTGGACTTCTGGGCGACCTATTGCGTGCCCTGCATTCAGGAGATCCCCAGCTTTAACAAGCTGCAAAAGGATCTCAAGGACCGGGGCGTGGTGGTGGTAGGCGTGGCCATGGATGAAGAGGGCGAAGAGCGGGTGGTCCCGTTCCTGAAAAAGCATCCCATGGAGTACCAGGTGGCGCTCGGCTCCCCGGAGCTGAACCAGCAGTTCAAGCTCGAACCGTTGCCGGTGACGGTGGTGTTCGGCCGCGATGGCAAACAGCTCAAGCGTTTCGAAGGCTTGACCAGCGAAGCCGAGCTGACGGCGGCGGTGCGAGCCGCGCTATAACCGGGATCGTGGGTCTCATTTTGCAAAGACCGGTCCCCAGACACCGCACACTTTATTTATAGCTGCGGTATTTATAGCTGGGGTCGGAATCTGCACACCAAACCGAATCGCGACGTCGCCATCAAAGTGCTCCCGCCCGCGTTCGCCGAAGATGCCGCACGCATGGCGCGCTTCGAGCGGGAGGTCCAGGTGCTGGCTTATGCAGCGGGAAACCAGAGGCTAAAAGTCGAACCCCTTCCCAAGCGGCTCTCCACGCTGACGGTCCCGGACATTTTCTCGACGATGTGTTTCACAATCGAGAGGCCCAGACCCGCGCCACCGGTCTGCTGCAATCGCGCCTTATCGACACGATAGAACCGCTCAAAGATGCGCGGAAGCTCCTCGGAGGGGATGCCGGCTCCAGTGTCGTTCACGGTGATTCGAACCTTGCCGTCCACCCTCGTGGCGGCGAGCCGGACTTCACCGCCGGGCCGGTTGAATTCCACCGCGTTGTGGAGCAGGTTTTGCAGCGCCTGCTCCAGACGGAACCGCTGTCCCATGATATAGAGGTCTTCCACTTCACCCGCGCGGGTGCTCACGTCTCGCGCCAGCGCTTCGCCTTCCACCGTGCGAATCGCGGATTGAATAGCTTCTCGGACGGACACGCGCTCCTCGGGCGCCGGTGTCCGCTCGAATTCCAACTCGGAGAGGGCCAGGAGATCCGACGCCAGATCTCCCAGCCGGATGGTGTGGGCGCAGATGATCTCGAGAAACTTCCGGGCGTTCTCCTTGTCCTCCAAGGCCCCGTCGAGCAGCGTTTCCGCATATCCCCGGATCACGGCCAGCGGCGTCCGCAATTCATGCGAGATATTGGCGACGAAGTCTCTTCGAACCCGCTCGACGTGTTCGTGTTCCGTGACGTCGTGCAGGATGGCCAGCGCGCCCCTGCAATTGTGATGATCCAGCGGTGCGGCCTGCACCTCGAACGTGCGCCCGCCCGCGGCCAGCAGCGTCATTCTCTGGCGGGTGGCTTCGCCCGTTGTGAGGACCCGTGCGAGTTGGTCTCGCAGGGCAGGGTCGCGGATGAGGTGCAGCAAAGGAAGTCCTTCCGGAACCGGTGTAGGGGCTCGTACGGCGCGGCCCAGGGAATCGTTGCAGAATGTGATGTGGCAGTCGCCATCCACTGCGAGCACGCCTTCCACCATGCTGGCGAGGATCGCCCGGCGCTGCGACGCCTCCTCGTTAAGGCGGCTCAGCATGCCGCGGAATTGTTCGGCCATGCCGCGCAAAGAGCGAGCCACTGAACCCAGTTCATCGTCGGATTGGGTGGCTAGAGTGCCGGAATAATCGGCTCTCACCAGCTCTTGGGCGAAGGTCTGGATGCGGCGCACCCGGCGGGTGAAGATATGGGATACGAAGTATGCCACCAGCAGCGCCAGGATGCCGGCGAACAGGGAAGCCCGGAGCATCAGCCACCCCACCTCGCGGGTGGCAATGCTGATGCGATCGAGCGGCACGGCGAGCCGCAGGACGCCTCCGGATTGTCCCTTCAGAACGGCCGGCGTAGCCAGGTAGCAAAAGTCGACATCCAGTGTGGCGCTGCGCCGCACCGCAGTCCCCTGCCGCCCGGCGAGCGCAGCCTGCACTTCTTGACGCCCGGCGTGGTTCTCCATGGTTGCCGGATCGTGTTGGGAATCGGCCAGCACCACGCCTTGGCGGTCGATGATCGTGACTCGCGACCGGGATCGTTCGTCCATCTGGCGGGCCCACTCTCCCAAAACCCCCGCTTCCACGGCCGCCAGCGCCGGAGCGAGAATCTGAACGGCCTGTTCCATGTCCTGCTCGGCATGCTTCAGTTCGCGGCCGGCGGTGTAACGGGTCAGGAGGAAGTCCGCGCTGCCCAACGTCACCAGAATCAGAAGCAGAGCAGTCAGGAGGAGTTTGCGGAAAATCCTGCTTCGCAGAGTCATGGCTGAACTCCTTTCCGGCTAGCCGTAGCGGCCTTCCACATAGTCTGCGGTTTGGCTGTCTCTGGGATTGAGGAACAGGCTCTCCGTCCGATCGTGTTCAATCACCTTGCCGAGCAGCATGAAGGCGCATTCCTGGCTCACCCGGCGGGCCTGCGCCATGTTGTGAGTGACCACCAGGATGGTATAACGGCCCGCCAGTGCGAGCATTAGTTCCTCGATGCCGAGGGTGGCCTCGCTGTCCAGCGCCGAGCAGGGTTCATCCATCAGGATAATTTCGGGCTTGAGCGGCAGGAGCCGCGCAATACAGAGTTTCTGCTGATCCGCCAGTTGCAGGTCCGTGCCACGCGCTCGCAACCGGTCCTTCACCTCATCCCAGAGGTATACCTCGCGCAACGCCTTTTCCACCACTCCATCCAGTTCCGGCTTCTTCAGTTTTCCCCGGGGGGTATGCACCCGCAGGCCAAACACCAGGTTCTCATAAATCGAGATCGGCAGCGGATTGGGACGCTGGAATACCATGCCGACGGCTTTGCGCAACTCGATCAGCGAGATATCCGGAGCATAGATGTTCTGTCCGAGGATCTGGATTTCTCCCGTGGTCCGGACGTAGCCATAGCGCTCGTTGATGCGGTTAAAGCACCGCAGCAAGGTCGTCTTGCCGCAGCCCGAAGGGCCGATCAGCGCGGTAATCTGGCCGTGCCGGACGTTCAGATCGATGTTGGTGAGCGCCTGGAAGTCGCCATACCAGAGATTGAGACCCCTGGTCTGAATGCTGTTGGAGGTGGCGCCAGGGGTTGTCATCCGAAGATCCCTCGCACGTACTGGAAGGTTCTCCGATCGGCCGGTGTTTCCGAGAAGATCCGCTCGGTGTCGTTCACTTCCACCAGCTCGCCATTCAAGAGGAAGGCCGTGCGATCGGCCAGGCGGCGCGCCTGCTGGACCAGGTTCGTGACCAGGATGATGGTGATGCGGGATCGTAGCTGCTTGAGCACGTCTTCGATGCGCATAGTGGTCACCGGATCGATGGCAATGGAGAATTCGTCGAGGCACAGAACTTCGGGGTCGTGAGACAAGGCTCGTGCAATCGTCAGCCGCTGCTGCTGGCCGCCGGAAAGCCGCGTCCCCAGGCTGTTGAGGCGGCCCTTCACTTCATCCCAGAGCGCGGCCTGTCGCAGGCAGCGCTCCACGCGCGCCTCCAAGTCCTGCTTGTCGCGCATGCCCGCCATACGGGGAGCGAAAGCCACGTTGTCGAAAATCGAGAGTGGAAGGCCCACGGGCAGCGGCGCAACCATTCCGATCTTGCGCCGCAGCGTGGAAACATCCTTAATGCCTCGCACGTCTTCACCATCCACTCGGATGACGCCCGTGACCACGGCGCCGGGTACCGCCTCAATGGTTCGATTAATGGCCCTGAGCAGGGTAGACTTGCCCGACTGGGCCGGGCCGATCACGCCCAACACTTCGTTGCGCCGTACGCTGAGATCGATGCCTTTCAGCACCTCTCTCCGTCCGTATCGAACCCGCAGTCCGGCAATCTCCACCATGTTCCCGGAATTCACCACTTCCTCCGGGCGCGCAGGCGGATCCGTATCAGGATGGCGAGGGCATTCACCAGTAGCACGGTGCCGAGCAGCACGACCGCGGTGCCGTAGGGAAGCGCCTTGGGTACGTCGGGCACCTGGGTGGAGATGGTGAACAGGTGCATGGAGAGCGCCATGGTCTGGCCGAACAGGCCGTAGGCGAAGAGATCGCCTTCCTTGATGGCTTTGAAAAACACCGCGCCGGTGAACATGATGGGCGCGGTTTCGCCGGCGCTGCGCGAGACCTGCAAGATCACCCCGGTGAGGATCCCGCTGATGGAGTTCGGCAGAACGACGTGACGAATGGTCTGCCAACGCGTGGCGCCGAGGTTCCAGCAGGCCTCGCGAAAACTCATCGGCACCGAGGCCAGCGATTCCTTGGTGCTGGCGATGATCACCGGCATGGTCATGATCGCGAGCGTCAGGGATGCCGCGAGGATGCACTTGCCGAGGCCCGCAAACAGCACGAAAGCGCCCAGTCCGAACATGGCGTGCACGATGCTGGGTACGCCGGCCAGGTTGACTACGGCGAGGTTGATGCCGCGGGTCAACCAGTTGTCGGCGGCGTACTCGTTTAGGAAAACCGCTGCGAGTACCCCGATGGGCGTAGCAATAGCCAGCGAGATGACTACCAGGTAAATGGTGCCCAGCAGAGGCGACCAGACACCGCCGGCGCGCATGCCATTTCGCGGATTGGTGAGGAGAAAGTCCAACGACAGGATCGGCCAGGCTTGGTAGAACAGGTAGCCTACAATCAACACCAGCGGCGCAACCATCAGCAGAGTGATGAGCAGGAGCATCGCCCTGGCGATGACTTCGCTTCGTTGCTTACGACGCGCAAATGAAGTGGCTTGAAACACGATTCGCTATTTGCCCCGAAACCCGCGTACCACCAGGTCTGCGGTGAGGTTGACCAGGAACGTGATCGAAAACAACAGGATTCCGATGACGAACAGGATCTGGTAATGATCCGAGTGGACCGGAGCTTCGCCCAATTCCGCCGCGATGGTGGCAGTCAGGGTTCGCACCGAATCCATGATGCTGGTGGGGATCTTCACGGCGTGGCCGGTCGCCATCAGCACCGCCATGGTCTCGCCCGCCGCGCGGCCGGCTCCCAGCAGGACGGCCGCCAGTAGGCCGTTCTTGGCCGCCGGTAGAAGCACGCGGTGCACCAGTTGCCACCGGGTGACGCCCAGGGCCAGCGCGGCCTCGCGATAGGAATCCGGCACGGCCTTCAGTGCGTCTTCGCCGATGGACACGATAATCGGTACGCTCATCAGGGCGAGGATCACGCCGCCGTTCAGCACGTTCAGGCCGATGGGCGTGTGGAAGAGCCTGATGATCAGGGAATTCATCACCGTCAACCCGATGAATCCCCACACCACCGAGGGAATGGCCGCCAGCAGTTCGATCACCACCTTGAGCGTCTCCCTGACGCGAGATCCGCAGAACTCGGAAATGAATACCGCCGCCCCTACGCCGAACGGCACCGCGATCGCCATCGCCAGCGCGGTCACGCTGGCAGTGCCGGCGATCAGCGCCAGCACTCCGTACCGGACGTGGCTCTCCGAACTCGGGTACCACTCCTGGCTGAAGAAGAACTCGCGAAAATTGAAGCCGCGGAAGAGCAGCGGCGAGCCTTCCCGAAACACGAAAAAGAAAATGCCAAAGACGAACAGGATGGCGCTGACGCCGCACAGCCGGATCAGGCCCTCAATAGCCCCTTCGGCGAGCATCTCCCACCGGTGTCTTCTTGGAATGGCGGACATCTATTCCCGACCGGCCGCTTTGGGCAGCGGCACATAACCGCTTTCCAGCACGATCTTCTGGCCCGCCTCGGAATGGACCCAATCGATGTACTGCTTCACGGCGCCGGCCGGCTCGCCCAGAGTGTACATGAACAGCGGCCGCGCGATGGGATAGGTGTGGTTCAGGGTCGTCTCCACCGTTGGAGGGTACGACCGGTCGCCGCTCTTCTTCGCGATCCGCAGCGTCTTAACTTCGGCGGTGGCGTATCCCATGCCGCTGTAACCGATCGCCGACTGCGTGTTCGTGACCAGTTCCACAACGTCCTTCGAGCCTTGCATGTCGCGCGACCCCAGCTTGAAATCGTGCCCCTTGCCGAGGATCGCCTCACGGAAGTAGAAGTATGTTCCGGAATTCGATTGGCGGCTCACCCGGATGATTTCATCGGATCCCCCGGGCAGCTTCACCCCCAGTTGGGACCATTTGGTGATCTTGCCGTTCTCGGAGTAGATCGCAGCTAACTGGTCCAGGGAAATCTCCTCCATCGGGTTTAGTTTGTGGACATAGATGGCAAGGGCATCAAAGCCGACCATGAATTCGCGCGGTTCTTTGCCGGTATTCTTCTTCGCCCGCTCCACTTCCTCCGGCTCTAAGCGGCGGCTGCAATTGGCGATGTCCACCGTGGCGCTGGAGAGTGCCGCGATTCCCGTTCCCGAGCCGCCGCCGGAGACCTCCACGGACACGTTTGGGTCGACCTTGGCATACTGTTCTGCCCACGCCTGGGCGAGATTGACCATGGTGTCCGAACCGGTGTTTTGAATGGTGGTCTTCCCCGAAACTTTCGAACGCGAGCATCCGAGTGGCAGGGATGCCAGGGCGCCGGCCAAAAATACTACCGCCGCTCGTTGGATAAAGCGACAACTGAAACTGTGAATCATGGCTTTCCTAATTCATCCGAAGTAGTGTCGTCGCCGAGGATGGCCTGGACCAGGTCTCGGATGTGATTCGTCAAGGATTGGTACGCCTTCTCGTATTCGGCTTTGACCTCCTCGGGCGTTCCGTGTATCGTCGACGGGTCCGGAACCAGCCACTGAAGCCCCAGTGTCTTGCTCGGCTTTTGCGGGAACACTCGTTCCGCCTCCTTGCACAGCGCCACGACTACCTGGAACTGATCCAAATTGGAAACCCGGTCTACCGATTTGGAAGGCTGGCGAGAGATGTCGATGCCCTTATCGGCCAGGAAACGGACCGTCTGCGGTTCCACCACGCCCGCCGTGATGCCCGCGCTGTCGAAGGTGAACCGTCTGGCTCCCATGCACGCGGCTACTGCTTCGGCAATTCGGCTCAGGCAAACGTTGGTCTGGTCGACGAACAATACGCGAAAGCCCTCGCGCGGCATGTGACGCAGATACTCGCCGGTGGCAAAGTAAAGTGCCTGCTCGCAGATGTTGGTGGCCTGGTCGGAGACGCGCTCGAAACGGCGCGCCACGGTGATCAATGGCGTCAGCGTTTCGAGCGGCAGCCGGCCCTGCTCGCGCCAATCCACCAGATCGGAGGTCAGCTCGTCGCGAACTTGATTGACCCTCGGCTCACTGGCCATTGTGGCGCGTGCCAGGTCGGCATTTTTGTCTACGAAGGCGTGTACGGCGTTGTGCAACATGGGGATCGCCAGGTTCGCAATGTCGTTGAATTTTTCGGTGGGGATTTCGTAGTGCTGCGAGCTGATCAGCAAAACCTGGCGGGCGATGCTTTCCGCATAGTCGCCGACGCGCTCCAGCAGGTTGACGATTTTGCTGGCGGAGTACACAAACCGCAGATGGCTCGCCGCCGGCTGGTGCCGGACGATGAACTCGAGGCAAAGGCGATCCAGTTCCGTGTCCAAAGCGTCCACGTCCTGATCCCGCAGGATCACGGAATACGCCAGTTGGCGATCGCGCTTGAGAAATGCCTGGAACGCGCGGGTCAACGCCTGCTCGTCCAGCGCCAGCATGGCGAGCAGCTTGGCGCGGATCAGGTTGATGTCTTGTTGCAACAAGGCTTCAAAATGGGATGTGGGAGGCGCCGCCAATTAGGTTCGATTTCCCTTCAAAGTGAATGGTAAACCGATAACAAATCGATTACAAGTCCGGCCGGATGATCCACATCCGGGAAACCGCGCTGCGAATGCGCCCGCGCGCTGCACAGGGACAGTCAGGGTGCGGCTGAAAATAATCATCGCGAGCGGTAAGGACATGTTCCGCGTGAAAGCCAGGCTGCGTTGTCAACAAGCGCAGCGGCGCGCAAACTGGCGCCGGTCACGGTGAAGTAGTGCCAAGGCCGTCGCGTCGCGTAAGCTAATGCCCCTTCCAGCGCGACTCCAGCGTTTGCAAGACCTCTCGAGTCTCCGCGATTGGACGCTCCAGGCTCTGCCTGTGGCGCGCCGCCTGGCCGTCGGGAGCCGTTCCGGGATGCCGCAGTTCTGCTGGGCGAGCACACCGGATGCGCGTTCCAGGAGTTGCTGGGCTGAATGCGTCGTCGGTAAGCGCTCTGGCTGCGCGCGGGTGATTTTTTCGTCCGAGACGGTGGCTTAGCCGACGTCATGCTTGCCATTCTGGGATTCGCGGCCATTGCCGTCCTGCTGGCGGTAATTCTGGCCAAGAAGATGACGCCGCTGAGCGCATCGACCGCAGTGCCGGTTGCCGCGGCGCTGGTGGGCGGATTCGGGGTGAAGACAGCGGGATTCATAGTCAAGGGGATCCAGGGGGTCGCCGGGGTGGCGGGAATGTTCATTTTCGCGATCCTGTATTTCGGGATCATGACCGACGCGGGCATGCGTGACCCGATCATCGACTGCATATTGCGCGCCGTGGGCAGCAACCCGGTGCGGATCGTGATGGGGACATCGCTCCTGGCGCTGCTGGTCCACCTGGACGGATCGGGCGCGGTGGCATTCCTGGTGACCGTGCCGGACGATCACGTTCGAGTGTTCCTGAACGGCGGGAAGATGAAGCGGACGGCTTGCGGGAGCGCTTCGATTTCGAGCGGCAGCGTCCCGACGGGTTCGCCATCGAGTTCCACGGGCACCTCGGTTTCTGCTACCGCGCGCACGCGCGCCGCGCGCCAGTGGCGGACCTTGGGGTGTGAGTAGAGCGCGCCCGAATAAAGGATCGGCAGGTTCGCGGCGACCTCGGCCAGGCTGACGCGCTCCACCAAGGTTATGTCGGCGAGGCCGTCTTCGATGGCGGCCTCGGGCGCAATCCGGATGCCGCCGCCCTGGTATTGGCCGTTGGCCACCGCCGCCGTGGTGATGTCGAAGGCGGCGGGCAGGGAATCGTCGAGGCACAACGTCACCTGGAAGGAGCGGCCGGATGCCAGGGTCGGAATGGCCGCGGCAAGGTAGCGGGCGCTACCCGGCATCGCGCGGCACCAACCCCGCACTCCCAGTGCGGCCACAGCGCCGAGGCCGAAGCTGGCGGCGTTGAGGAAGCAGCGCTCGGCCGGAGCGCCGCCGGGGCCACGGAACCGCGCGCGAAACGCGTCAATGCGGCGGGAATCGCCCGCGGCGAGGGCGTTCACCGCCGGCGCCAGTCCTGCCAGTCCGAGCGTGCGGGCAAAGTCGCCGCCGCTTGCCAGGGGCAGCAGGCCGACTCGCGCATCGGATGATCCCATGAGGATCCCGTTCACCGCCTCATTCAGGGTCCCGTCGCCTCCCGCGACGATCAGCAAGTCGCATCCGGCGTCCGCCAGTTCGCGGGCGAGAGCGGTGGCATGGCCTGGACCTTTGGTGAAACAGACATTCACGGGACCCAGCCGCTCCGCGAGCATGCGGGCCGCGCGAGGCCAGCGTCGGCGCGCAGCGCCGGAACCGGCACGGGGATTGACGATGGCGGCGGTCACACCACGACGTCCACGCCGATGGCGTCGTGATCGGACATGGGTGCGGCCCGACCCTCGCGGAGGTCGTGGATCACGACCGGGTTTTCGACCCGCAGGCCGCGGGTGGCGAACCAGTCCAGCTTCAAGGGGCAGCGCCCTTGGTGGTTCCGCAAGGCCCAACGGATGAAGGCGAAGCACCACTCCGGGACCCACTCGCGCAAGTTTCCGGTCGCACGCGGATCGCACACGTCGTAGCACATGGTGGGTTCGCCCATATGGTTCGAGCGGTGGTACTCGAATCCGCGGTCAGCCAGCAACTGAAACAGGCCGCGCTCGAAGCGGCGCTCGGGGTGAAGGTAATGGTTGCGGATGACGTGGTCCACGCCCATCATGACGCGCAACCAGAAGCCCAGAATAGCGCGGAAGGCGTGCGAGGAATCGTAGGTGCTGGTGTTCCAGTCGCCGCCCAGGATCACGGGCATGGCGGGGGCCATGGCGTCGAGAACGCGGCGCATCTGTTCGCGGCGATGTCGCTGGGTGGACTGGGCGTCGAGGTGCACGGAAACGGCGTGGAGCGAGAAGTTCGGGAAGTCGATACGGGCGGCGACGGCAGCCTGGCGGCCGAGGCGCTTCTCGCGATGAGCCATTTTGTCCACGCCGTTGTCCAGCGGGATCAGACGGATGTCGCCTATCGGATAGCGGCTCAGGAGGGCGTTGCCGTGAAGTCCGAATGTGTTATCACCCCCCACCTGGCGCTCCACGCCGGAGCCCTTTCCCAAGGCGATGTAGCAGGGCGCGAAAACCTGGGCCATCCCCAGTTCCCGTGCCAGCACTTCGGCCACCATGCGATTGCCCGAACGCGCCATTCCGGCATCGGCTTCGGTGATGAGGAGAACGTCGCAGGTCTTCAGGTATGGGTGTGAGCGGAAGGCTTCCAGTTGCGCATCGAGCTGCGTGCCGCGCTCGATGTTCCAGGCGAGAAGGCGGTAGCGCGGGCGGGGCGGGGCTTCCTGATGGCGAAAGTCGACGATATGCGGGGTGGCAAGAGATCGGGCAACCAACGGAGCGATGGCACGATAAGCCGGGTGGGCCTCCATCTCCGTGGTCGAACGGCACTGAGCCAGGGCCTCCAGGCGGGGCAGGATCTCGCGCGCGACGGCCGCGTAGAGTTGTTCCTGGGGTGTGTCGTCCACTCTCATCCGAATCGGGTGCGCTCGCCTGAGATCGTAGCAAACCTTAGGCCGGGAACGACACTGTTGACTCGATACTTACGGCACGCTACCGCTTCCAACGCATGCCGAACCCGTCATCCGCATGAATCCTGCGATACGTGAACCGCCGGCCCGTGCCGAACAATCTCTACATTTGAATACGCCCGGACGGGTGGTGCATCACGCGCGGAAAATCTGCTTGCGGCTGGCGATCAACGCCGAGAGTATCGCAACCTGGATCGAAGCCATGATCTTACTGCCCGTTTAGGTCTGAAGAGAAGAAAGCGAGTGACGTGGCTTTGCGGGGCTGGACGGGACTGCCGCCGCCAAATTTTAGCGGCTGCTCGAATACAAGCCGCCTTCCGGGATCGGTTGTCTGATCGGCCAAACCGCCATGCCGGGTCCTCGACCGTGCAGTTTCGCGCTACCGACGGGATTGGGGATCACTCGAAACGTTCGTCCGTGCACGCATCGGCTCGCTCGCGGGCTTCGACCTTCCAGCGCAGCCGGCCCCTCTGCTGTGCTCCAAACTGTACGAGTGCGGGATCCGGATACAGTGCTCGGCCACTTCCGCCAGGCCGTGCGCATCGCGGGCGATGCCGGCGGCTTGGAACCGCTTTGAAGCGCCCCGCCTGCTAACAGGCCCCCCAAAGACGCTGAATAAGCTGAATCCACACTACAGCCAAGCGCCCTCCAGCCCGACATTTTTCCCCTCGGCGCCATCCAGCGATATAATCTGACTCGATGCGCAACTTACGGCTTACACTTTCGATCGCGGCAGCGGCCACTCTCGCCGCGGCCGCTACCTACGAAGCCTCCGTCTTCGCCGCTCTCCAGTGGCGCAGCATCGGACCCCTGCGCGGTGGACGATCCATCACCTGCGCCGGCAGCCCCTCGCGTCCCAACGAGTACTACTTCGGGGCCACCGGTGGCGGCCTGTGGAAGACCACCGACGGCGGCGCCACCTGGCGCCCCGTCACCGACGGCCAACTCCATAGTTCCTCGGTCGGCGCTGTGGCGGTTTCCGAGTCCAGCCCCGACACCGTCTACATCGGCATGGGCGAAACCGAACTCCGCGGCAATATCATGCAGGGCGATGGTGTCTACAAATCCACCGATGCCGGCCGCACATGGAAGAACATCGGCCTCGGCGATACCCAAGCCATCTCGCGCATCCGCATCCACCCCTCGGACCCCAACGTCGTCTACGTTTCCGCCCTGGGCCACCCCTACGGCCGCAACCAGGAGCGCGGCGTGTTCCGCTCCAAAGACGGCGGCGCCACCTGGGAAAGAGTCCTGTACCGTGACGATCACTCGGGCGCGGTCGACCTGGTCTTCGACCCCCATAACGCCAACGTTCTCTACGCCGCCATCTGGGACGTCAACCGCACACCCTGGGGCCTCACCAGCGGCGGCCCCGGCAGCGGTCTTTTTAAAACCACCGACGCGGGCGATCATTGGACGGAAATCACGCGCAATCCCGGCCTGCCCTCCGGCATCGTCGGCAAGATCGGCGTGGCCGTCTCCGGCGGCGATTCCAACCGCGTCTACGCCCTGGTCGAAAACGAAAAAGGCGGCCTGTACGTCTCCGACGACGCCGGCGCCACCTGGAAGCTCATCAATGAGGAGCGCAACGTCCGGCAGCGCGCGTTCTACTACACCCGCGTCTACGCCGACCCCAAAGCCAAGGACACCGTCTACGCCCTCAACACCAGCCTTTTCAAGTCTACCGATGGCGGCAAAACCTTCCGCACCCTCACCGCGCCGCACGGCGACCATCACGATCTCTGGATCGACCCCACCAATCCGCTGCGCATGGCCAATAGCAATGACGGCGGCGGCAACGTTTCCGTCAATGGCGGCCAGACCTGGACCGGCCAGCAGTACGCCACCGCGCAGCTCTACCACGTGGCCGTCACCAAAGAGATCCCTTACCACGTCTGCGGCGCGCAGCAGGATAGCTCCACCATCTGCACGCCCAACACGGCCGGCGGCGGACGTGGCGGCGGCGGTGGAGGCGGTGGACGCGGCGCCGCCAACACCTACAGCGTGGGCGGCGGCGAGAGCGGCTACATCGCACCCGACCCGCGCAATCCCAACATCTTCTTCGCCGGCAGTCAGGGCGCGCTCCTCACCCGCTTCGACCGCCGCACCAACTACAGCAAAGACGTCCAGGTCTACCCGCTGTTCTTCTCCGGCGAAAGCGCCGGATCCCTCCCCGAGCGATGGCAGTGGACCTACCCGATCGTTTTCTCGGCCGTCAATCCGGATATCTTATATACGTCCTCCCAGCATCTCTGGAAGACCACCGACGACGGCCACTCGTGGACCCGCATCTCCGACGACCTGACGCGCGCCGACCCCAAGACGCTGGGCGATTCGGGCGGCCCCATTACCCATGACCAGAACGGCCCCGAAATCTACGGCACCATCTTCACCATCGCCCCGGGCCGCAAAGACGTCAACACCATTTGGACCGGCTCCGACGACGGCCTGGTCTACGTTACCCGCGACGGCAATTCCAAGGCCCCGCACTGGACCAAAGTCACGCCCCCGGGTATGCCCGATTTCGGACGCGTCAGCCTGATCGAGGCCTCCCCGCACAATTCCGGCGCCGCCTACGTGGCCGTCAAGAACTACCAGAACGACGACCGCGAGCCTTACCTCTTCAAAACCGCCGACTATGGCAAGACCTGGACCAAGATCGTCAACGGCATCCCCGAAAATGACTTCGTCCAGTCCGTCCGCGAAGATCCCGTCCGCCAGGGCCTCCTCTTTGCCGGCACCGAGCACGGCATCTACGTCTCCTTCGACGATGGCGCCCAGTGGCAATCCCTCGCGCTCAACCTGCCCGACGTGCAAGTCTCCGATATCGTCATCGAAGGCAACGACGTGGTCATCGCCACTCACGGCCGCTCCTTCTATGTGCTCGACGACATCACCCCACTGCGCCAGTTGAAGCCCACGCTGGTCAGCGAGGACGTACACCTCTTCCAGCCGCCCACAGCCGAGCGCAACGTCAGCCAGGCCCGCATCGACTACTACCTCGCGAAGCAAGCCGACAAGGTCACCATCGACATCCTCGATCCTAAGGGCCAGGTCATCCGCACCTTTACCGGCACTCCCAACGACCAGGCGGCCGGACGTGGAGGCCGTGGGGGGGTGCCCTTTGGGCCCGGTGGAAGAGGCGCTGGCGATGCCGCCGGTGAGCCGGGCGCCGCCAGCCAACAAGGATCCGCCGGTGCGCCAGGCGCCGCCGGCGACCCCGGCGCCGAGGGCGAAGGTGGAGGCGGTTTCGGAGGTGGTGGCGGCCGCGGCCGCGGGGGCCCCGTCAACGCCCCCGACCGTGCCGGTCTCAACCGCTTCACTTGGGATATGCGCTACCCGTCCGCGAAAACTTTCGAAGGCATGATCCTGTGGAGCGGCAACACGCAAGGCCCCACCGCCGTCCCCGGCACGTATCAGGTCCGCCTGACCGCCAATGGAAAGACTCTCACGGAGAAACTCGTCCTTGACAAGGACCCGCGCCTCGACAGCGTCACCGTCGCCGACCTGGCCGAGCAATTCACCCTCGCGCTGAAAGTCCGCGACGATCTCACCGAAGCCGACGAGATCGTCATCCTGATCCGCGAACTCAAGCGGCAGATGGACGACCGCCTCAAGGCCTCAAGCGAAGCCGGTCTCAAGTCCGCGCTCGACTCGTTCCGCGACAAACTGAGTGCGATTGAAGAGGAGGTCTACCAGGTCCGCAACCGCAGCGGCCAGGACCCGCTCAACTTCCCCATCAAGTTGAACAACAAGATCGCCGCACTCGGCGCCAGCATCGAGCATGGCGACGGCAAGCCGACCACCTCGTCCTACGAAGTCTACAAGCGGCTGAACCAGAAACTCGCCGAGCAGCAAACCACGCTCGACGCGCTCCTCAAATCGGCTCTGCCAGGCGTCAACAAGCAACTCACGGACCGCTCTCTGAAGGAGCTGGTACCCACTAAGACCGAGACACCAACGCCGCGCCCAGCCACCGCCGCGCCCGCCGGGCAATAACGGCAACGCCGGGCCGCAGGAAGCTCCGGCCGGTGAAAAATCCGGCCAAATGGCGGGAGAACGCCACGGGCCGGTTAATCGGTTTTGACAGCGAGTTCGCCTTCAAGCCTGTGGATTTCGTGGCGCAGCCACCGCTTGAGGACCTCTTCGGCATCGGGGCCTTCCAGAGTGGCGATGGTTTTACTCTCTCCATCGAGCGGAATATGGTGACAGGGGACATCTTCGCCCCTCCGAGACTCGGGGACGAACTGCCAGAGAACGCATTCATCGCACGGATGAGAACGTACCGGATCGCCGAAATTCAGGCAGGTCAGCGAGTCTTGGAAAGCTGATGTGGGTTTCTGTGGCGTACGAACCGAGCGGCCGTATCCGCCGTCCTCGATGAAGGCCAATTCGAATTTCAATTTCTCCAATAGTTCGCGCTTCTCTTCAGACATAGGTCTCTTCCCGTTGACGGTCAATGTAACCCCTGGCCGGCGCGGAAAAACCTGCCGCGGCGGTTGCTCTATTGGCGCTGGAAGACGAGAGTGATCGGCTTGTGCTCCGGTCTTACCACGCTGACTATCATAGCGCCATCCGCGGCAAGGGTGTAGCTTTCGAGAGTAACCGCGCGGTTTTCGGTGGTCGTCACCTTCAGGGCATCGTGATCCCACCTGGTCTTGCTCTTGAGGTCTTTGCCGGTGTGAATCGTGGCGCCGCTCTCGGCGTCGGTGATGTCGCGGTAGAAGTAGGTCTCGGTGGCGCCCGCATACACGAAACTGCGTTGGACGATAATGATGCCCTCCCGGTCGCTGATCGTCACGGTGCCGGTTTGGACCACGGACTGGCCGGCAAAATCGCTTTTGGCAGGCACTAAATTCCAGGTACCGTTCAGTTCACTGTGATTGCGCGCGAAGGCGGAGAACCCGAAGAAGAGGGTTGTCAAGACGGCTCCGGTAATTGCAGCAGTTGATGTTTTCATGATTTCCTTCCAGGCGCTACCGTTTTAACGGAATCGTATGTAGCGTTGAGAATGTTAGAGCACGCGCGGTACCGTTCAGGTGGAAACGGGCCGCAGGCGGGATCCGAGGATCTCGCCGGGCTGGCAGAGCAAAGACTGCACCCGTTGTGGCGGATTCTGCACGCTGCTTCCTCAGAGCAGCCCAAAGCCCCACACCACAAAGCCGACAATGAAGCAGGTCAAGCTTGAAAAACCGCACGCGAACACTGTGGAGTGCCAGGGCAGCGTGTAACTCTTTATGTTTTGGGTGTATTCATCGTACCGCCACAGCAACAAAGCACAAAAGAGCACACCGTAGAAAACGCTCCATGCCAGGAGCAGTTTGGCAATCGCGATCCCGATTGAAGTACTGAAGCCCTGGCTGCCGTTGCTGCCGCCGAAAGCGATCGAGGCCGCGGCAATCGTGACCAGCAACTGCGTCACGCCGATATAGTGCTTCAGCATCGGCTCGAAGGTGGCCGTCTCCGCCGCCTTAGGGAATACGCGCTCTCCTTCTCCCTGAGCGTCGCGCGTGGCGCCGAAATCGTCTTGAGGGTCGAAGAAGAAGTGCCGTTTGCCCCGGTGTGCGCGCCAAAACACCGCCGACCACACGGCGAAGATAACGGACGCCGCACCAGTCACAGAAAAAAATACCGCGTGCGTGCGCAACCACGTGAACAAGATTTTGGCAATATATCACAGTTCCCTGACCGTCCTGTGCCCGTCCTCCTTGCTCACGCCCTTCGACGCTGCTAAGGTCTCCCCTTGCCGGATTCATCCGCCGGGGGCCGTGGAGACGCAGCGTCGGCCTTCGCCGGCAGCGCAAAGGCCACATATCCGCTGCCCGTCGCGTTATTGCGCCCCTTGCCTCCGAAGGCGGCAATCACCACAAACTGCCGTCCGTTCACTTCATACGTGGCCGGCGTGGCGTTCCCGGAATTGACCATGGTGGTCTCCCACAAGAGCTTTCCCGTATCTTTGTCGAACGCGCGAAACTTCCGGTCGAAGTTGGTGGCCGCAATGAATACCACTCCTCCGGCTGTTACGATCGGGCCGCCGTAGTTCTCCGTACCGGTGTCCTTCAGCCCTTTCGCCGCCAGATCGGGGTATTCGCCGAGCGGGATCTTCCAGGCGTATTCTCCGGTGTTCAAATCGATCGCGTTGAGCGTCCCCCAAGGAGGCGCGGTGGCCGGGTATCCCTCCGGGTCGAGAAACCTCTTATAGCCGGTGAATCGGTACTTGAGATCGAAGGGCGAGGGCGCCGCTACCACCGTCCCCTCTTTGGAATCGCCGGTCATCAAGTATTCCACCAGAGCGCGCAGCGCCGCCGGGCGTAGACCGGGAAAGCCAGGCATGCGGCCCGCTCCCTTCCGGACGATTCCGGTGATCTGCTCCGCCGTGCGCCGGCTCTTGATGTCGTTTAGCGAGGGCGCCTGGCCGCCCTGTCCGGCCATGTCCGCACCGTGACAGGCGGCACACTGGGCGACATACAACTCGCGTCCGGTGGCCGCGGGCGCGTTCAACGCCATGCTGGATGTCCAGGCCAGATCGTTGGCGTTTACAAAAAAGAGGCCGGACTCCGGATCGAAGGCTTGGCCGCCCCATTCCGCGCCGCCATCGAAACCCGGAAAGACTACTGTCTCCTTGCCGGCGCTCAGCGGGATAAACTGCCCTTCGCTGCGAAAAGTGCGGAACTGCTCCAGCGCCCACTGGTGCGCCTCCGGCGTGCGGTTGGTGAGCAGATCTTCGGTCAGTGACTGGCGGGCGTAGGGCGCCGGCCGTGTGGGCAGAGGCTGGGTCTCGGCCGCCACTTCCCCCTCCAGCGTGCTAGCCGGGTACTTGCGATACTCGATCGGAAACAGCGGCTTTCCATTGACGCGATCGAAGAGAAAAACATAGCCTTGCTTGGTCGCCTGGGCAACCGCATCCACGGGCTTGCCGTCGCGCTGGACGGTCACCAGCACCGGCGGCGACGGAAAATCGCGGTCCCACAAATCGTGTTTCACCGCCTGGAAGTGCCAGATCCGCTTTCCGGTCGCCGCATCCAGCGCCAGCAGGCAGTTGGCGAACAGGTCGTCGCCCACGCGGTTGGCGCCGTAGAAATCCGCCGACGCGGACCCCGTCGGGACATACACGATCCCGCGCTTCCTATCTACGGCCATGCCGGCCCAATTGTTGGCGGCTCCCGTGTAGGTCCAGGCATCCTTGGGCCAGGTTTCGTAGCCGTACTCTCCGGGACGCGGAATCGTATGGAATGTCCAGGCGATCTTCCCGGTGCGCGTATTGTAAGCCCGGATGTCGCCGTAGGAGGCCGGAAGCCCCTCGCTCTCACGGCCTCCGACAATCAGAAGGTCCTTGTAGATGACGCCAGGACTAGTGAGTGTGACGGATTGTTTTTCGGGGTCGCGGTCTAAGTCCTGGTGCAGATCGATGCGCCCATCCCGCCCGAAACTGGAGATCGCCTCACCGGTCCTGGCATTGAGCGCATATACGTACCGCCCCACCCCGGCAAAGATGCGCTCATCGGCGCCTTCGGCCCAGTACGTCATACCGCGCACCTTCTGCGCGCTGTTGTGGGAGTCCCACGACCAGACGAGTCTTCCGGTCGCGCCATCCAGCGCGATCACCTGTCCGCCGGGCGTGTTGCCGTAAAGGACTCCATGCACCACGATCGGATTGGTTTGCAGGCCGCTGGGCCCAGCGGGCGCCCCGCCACTCACCTCATAAGTCCATGCGACCTGGAGCCGTCCGGCGTTGGAGCGGTCAATCTGCTTCAGGGGTGAGTAGCGCGTGCCCTCGGGGTTTCCTCCATAGACGGGCCATTCCCGGCCATCGGCGGTGGTCTGCGGCCAAGCCGGCAGGACAACCAGAAACGCGACCGCTGATAGACGGGTTCGGAATCTCATGAATGCCCCCTTTACTCTCTTGGAGATTATCACGGTGGAAATCAGCCGGTGCGGGACCGGGTGCTTGAACAGATTCGGAGAAACCCACCGCTCGCTCACGGGCGCCCTCTGGGCCCGCCCACGGGCGTCAAGAAAGCCTGCCGCATCGCTCTCTCGGGATCGGGGCTCGGCGCTCCGGTCGCATCCCTGCGTTGCCGTATCCTCCGTCCGGGTGAGGCCAGTATAAAGGAGCCGAAATGGAAACCCCGCTGTAGATCTCCGTTTTCGTCCGGCTACTTTGGTTAGCAGGCCAACCTGAACTCATGACAACAAGACAGATCCGGAATTCATAGGGGAGAATAGGTCAAATGAAAATTGTTCGCATTCTCACGGTTTCGCTTGCCATGGCCGTGCTGGCGATTGCCGCCCTGGTTCGGCTGAATCCGTCATCCATGATTCTGGCTGCACGGGATGTCCATCTGCGAAGTCCATTCTGCTCGGTCTGGAACGCAAGCCTCGACGACCGCATAAAATTGCGGCAGTACGCAGTCGCCGAGAAGATCGCCAAAGCCAGCCACTTGGTGCGGCGTGACGCTGGCTTGGCGCTGTGGAGCACGCCCAGCGGCGAATTCTGGGCTCCCGACGACGGGAACGTGCACATCCTGGCGATCCTGCTGGCTCAGGAAGAGCGGAACATCTACGGGACCGGCGAATGGGGCGTGCAGCGAGGAGACGTGGTGCTGGATGTCGGCGCCTATATCGGCACGTGGACCAGGCAGGCGCTGGAAAGGGGCGCGAAACTGGTTGTGGCGATCGAGCCGACACCGGCCTCGGTGGAGTGCCTGAAGCGCAATCTGGCCGTGGACATCGCGGCGGGCTAGGTCGTCGTTTACCCCAAAGGCATCTGGGATTATGAGGGCTTTCTGACCCTGTTTGCCAACAGCAAGAGCGGCGTCGGCAACAGCTTTGTCGAGCAAAATGCGGTTACGGAAAGAGTCGACGCCATCCCCGTGACCACCATCGACAAAGTAGCAGCCGAGCTGGGGCTGAAGGAAGTCGATTTCATCAAAGCCGATGTGAAAGGCGCGACCGAGCGGCTGCTGCGCAGCGGATCCGGAGTAATCCAGCGCTACCGGCCCCGGATCGCCGTATCCACGGAAGAGGTGGCCGACGACGCGCTGGCCATCTCCCGGCTGGTCCCGAAGATTCAACCTGCCTATCAGATGAAGTGCGGCCCGTGCTTGACGGACGGTAGGGACATTTACACAGACGTACTGTTCTTCCGTTGATCCGCGGAGAATCGATGACTTCTCGCTGCGCACCATCGCCTTCAGGATGGTCTGTGCCCGGCCCCTGGAGGAACAGCCAGGGAGGCAAGCCGTCACACCGTGCTCGCGAGCAGCCGCCGCGTCACATGGCCTCGGCCAACATCTGCCGGCAGTAGCACCGCATTCCGCGATGCCGGCTCCGCTGACAAGCGGTTTCGAACACGCTTCCTGTGACTGCCGTACCGGCTCCCGCGCCGATCCTGCGAGCGATCACAGGCCACCACAGGCGCTCCTTATCTCGGAGCCGGGCCACTTCGGGATCGACAAACACGCGCCTTGGACGTCTGCCGAGACGCCAGCTATTGAATTTCATCGGGCTAGTCTTGGACGAGCCCAGCCTTGAAAGGGCCGCAGTCTACCATGTATCCCGTTAAGCCCCGTCACGTCGACTGGACGCGTAACCGCGCAAGCAACTTGCGGCGCCCCGCTTCCCCGCCGCCCCGCGCGCCCGGTTACACTTGGCAATCATGCGATTGTTCCAAGTGTCGCTCACAGTGTTGCTCACAATTGCCGCCGCGCTACCCGCGCCCGCGCAGTCGAACAGGCCGGCGAATGGCCCGATCCTGGCGTATGTCGGTACCTACAGCTCTCCGCAAGGCGCCGAAGGCAGCCGCGGCAATGGACAGGGCATCTACCTGTTTCAGATCGATCCATCGAACGGCAATCTGTCGCCGCGCGAGGCGATCGCCAACGCCTCGAACCCTTCTTGCCTCGCTTTGGACCCCTCCAGGACGCACCTGTACTCCGCCAATGAGACCTCGGCTTTCGAAGGCGCGAACTCCGGTTCGGTGAGCGCCTATTCGATTGACCGCTCCACCGGCCATCTGACGTTGCTGAATACCGTCAGCTCCGAAGGCGCCGGTCCCGCTCAGCTTAGCGTCCACCCCTCCGGCAAATATGTACTGGTGGCCAACTACGCCGGCGGAACGGTCGCGGTGCTTCCCATCCGGCCGGACGGTTCGCTCGGTCCCGCGACCGACGTCAAGAAGGACCAGGGCGACGTCTCCCGAACCCACTCCGCCACCGCGCCTCCCGGTAGTTTTGCGTTCAGCGGCCACGAGCGGCCGCATGCTCACATGATCCAGTCCGATCCTTCGGGCAAGTTTGTCCTGTCCGCCGACCTGGGCCTGGATCGCATTTTCATCTGGAAGTTCGACGCCGAAAAGGGCGCCCTGACCGCCAACCAACCGGCCTCGGTTTCGCTGCCCCCGGGCGACGGCCCCCGCCATTTCGCTTTCCATCCCAACGCCCGCTGGGTGTATTCGCTCCAGGAGGAGTCCTCCACCCTGGTCAAGTTCGATTACGACGCCTCGAACGGTAGCCTGACGCCCAGGCAGACCATCTCGAGCCTGCCTCCCGGCTTCCGAGGCACGGATTACACTTCCGAGGTGATGGTCGCAGCCAGCGGGAGATTCGTCTATGCCGCCAACCGCCTGCACGACGGCATCTCCCTCTTCTCCGTCGGCCCGTCGGGCGAGCTGACGTACGTCGCCGAGGAATGGACGCGAGGCGATTACCCGCGCAGCTTCAATATCGACCCCACGGGGAACTATTTCTATTCGTGCAACCAGAGAGGCGACGCGATCGCCACCTTCCGCATCGATCCGCGCACCGGCCGCCTGTCCTTCACCGGCCAATACACCGCCGTCGGCACTCCATCGAGCATCGTTTTCCTCGACCTGCGGTAGCGCCGGGCCTGGGTCTCCAACCTGTGATGTCACGTCCCCCGTCGCCGGCAAAGCGCACCGGCCTGCGGTACCGCCGGGCCTGGGTCTCCGGCCTGTGATGTCACGTCCCCCGTCGCCGGCAAAGCGCACCGGCCTGCGGTACCGCCGGGCCTGGGTCTCCGACCTTGTGATGTCACGCTGTTGGGGAGATCACCGCGACCGCGCTGGTAGCCACCTACCTGCCCGCCCGCCGGGCCGCGCCGGTGGAGGCCCTCCAGCGCGCTGCGCTGCTAGTGACGCGGCGGCGCGCCACGGCTGGAGTTTACACAATATGGAGTATGGCGACCTTGGTCGCCCCTGACCCGGCGGGCATCGTCTGATTGATCGCGTGGCCGCTGCCCAGGCGTGTGCATTCCGTTAACGCTTCTGTAACGGCGGGAATTTGGCGTCAGGGATCGCCCGAATTTCCGGCGCGTTTCCACACGCTTCCAACGATTGCCTATGGGATTTCACAAGGCATCCTGGCCTCGTTGACATTCGCGGGGGGTGATCGGTCCAGGACTGTACCAGTTCAAGGTGATCGTCCCGAGCACGGCTGCGGATGGGGACAACCTCGTGATCTGTACCTGCAACGGCCTGCCTTCGCCGATTGGCGATTTAATCGCTATTCAGCACTGAGTGGGATCCCCGACGTCCGCTTCCGCTTCCCGCGTGCCACGGGCGGTCCTGGACCACCTGGGAGACTCACGAATCGGTTGACCCAGTACGCAGGCTACCGAAAGCTCACCCCACAGGCAGACCAGGGCCAGCAGTGCTGACTGATACTCGGACGCGGCCTATTTCATCTCGGAGCGCAGCACCTCGATGGCTTTCTCGATCTGGCGGTCGTGGCCGGCGGCAAAATCGGCGGGCGTGTTGTCCTGGTATACGTCCGGCGGCACGCCGTAGCTCTCCATATTCTGGCCGTCGGCGGTATACACTCCCGCGCCGGGGGTGCGGAGCGCCGAGCCGTCCAGCAGGGTGAACGATCCCGTGCCGATCACCGCCCCCATGGTGTTCGTGCCCACCACTTTGCCCAGGCCCAGCGCCTTGAAGCCGGCTGGGAACATCTCGGCGTCGCTGGCCGAGCGCTCGTTCTGCAGGACCACCATCGGCCCGAAGAAGGCCTCCACGGGACGCGGCACGTCCAGCGAATCGCGGCCGCGGGTGCGCTGATACTGCTTACGCTGGTTCAGAATCTCCAGCAGCTCCTGGTCGATGCCGCCGCCGCCGTTGAAGCGCTGGTCGATGATGAGCGCCTTCTTGCCGCGGTTGTCGATCAGGTCCTCCTGGAATTTCAGCAGCGAGGGGGCGTCCATGGCCTTGATGTGCAGGTAACCGATTTCGCCGTTGGTCAGCTTCTCGACCATCTTCTTACGATTCTCCACCCAGTTGTCGTACTCCAGGTTGGAGAGCGCGGCAGTGGAAAGCGGCTCCACGCTCACCGTCCAGGCGCCGTCCGGAGAAGGTTTGGAATTCACCAGGAAGTCCAGCTTGCGGCCGGGCAGCACGTTGAACAGCTCCCAGTAGTTGTCGGTGGTCTTGAGCGGCTTCTCGTTCACCGCCAGGATGAAGTTGCCAGGGGCCAGCTTGACGTAATCGAAATCGGCCGGTCCCTTGTGGGTGACGGAAGACACCTTGTAGTAGCCCGAGGCGTCGGGTTCCATTTCGAAGCCGGGGTGGCGGGTCTGGATGCGCTCCAGCGCCGGCGCTTCGTTGGGTAACATACCGCCGCCTGAAATTCCGGTGTGCGAGGCGTTCATCTCGCCGATCATCTCCATGATGACGTTGTGCAGCTCTTCGGTATCGGCGATGTAGGGCAGCAGGGATTCGTAGGTGTCCTTGGCGGCGGCCCAGTTGGCGCCGTGCATGTTGGCGTCGTAGAAGCGGTTCTTCATCACGCGCCAGGCCTCTTCGAACACCTGTTGGCGCTCGGCCACGCGGTCCACCACCATGCGGACCGTGAAGGTCACCTGGTGGGGTGCGGCGCCGGTAGCCGTGGTGGTGGCCGCCGCGGCTGCCGCGCCCGCGCCACCTCTTCCACCGCGCCCTCTCCCGCCGCCGGCGGCCGCAGCCGGGGTGTCAGACGCGCCGCCAGTGCCGGCCGCGGGAACCGCCACGGAGTAAATGCCGCCGCCGGCCGCGAAGTAGATGCTGCGGCTATCGCGGGTCCACTGCGGCTCGTTGCCGCCGCCGAAGCCTCCACCGCCGCCACGCCCGCCGCGCCCGCGTCCCGCGCCGCCCTCGGGAGTGACGGTGGTGTTCAAGCGCTGCATTTGGGTGCCATCCTCGGCGATGGTGTAGATGGCCGGGCCGCCGCCGCCCGCGCCCTCGGCCTCGGGAGGAGCGCCCGCCGCGCCGCCGCCCGCCGCCGTGAAGGCGTAAGTACGGCTATCCGGCGCCGGAGACACGTTGCCCACCGAGGCGGTCATGCTGGTGAGCTTCTTGATGCGGCGTTCCATGCCGTCCCATTCGATCGCCACGGTGACGTTCTGGGGCGCGCCACCGCCACCCGCTCCACGCCCTCCACGTCCGCCGCCACCACCGCCGGTGCCGGTGCCCTCGTTGAGAGCCGCCAGGGCCTGCTCCTCGGTATTGACCTCGCGATCGTCGGGCGCTTTGTCGAGGTGGGTGAGAGAGACGCTGTAGAGCTGGCTGGGCGTGCCGCGGAAACCCGTCGACGCCATGGCGGGGACACTCACGCCGCCGATCAGCAGCAGCTTCTTGCCATCGGGAGTCCACTTGGCGCCGGTGGACACCTGGAACTGGTCGGAGACGATCATGTGCTCGTCGCCCGCAGCGAGGTTCTTGATGAATACGTGGTTCCGCTGCAGGTTGTCCTGCTTGGAGTATGAGATCCACTTGCCATCCGGAGAAAACTGCGGCGTGCCGATGTTACCGCCGGGATTCTCCACCAGCACGTCGGTCTTCGCGGAATCGATGTCCACGTGCCGCAGCTTGTGGTCGCTGCCATTCCACAGAAGCGATTTGGAATCGGGCGCCCACAAGATGGCAATTTTGTCGCAATCGGCGTCGCTGAGTTTTTTGGGGGTCTTGCCCAACTCGTCGGAGATCCACACTTCCTGCCGCCCGGTCCGGTCGGAAATGAAGGCCAGCCACTTGCCGTTGGGGGCCCAGCGCACGTCCTGCTCGCGCCAGGCGGTTTCGGTGACGCGCTGCGGCTCGCCGCGGCCGGTGGCGACGGTGAAGACCTCGCCGTGCACCACGATGGCCGCGCGCTGGTTGGAGGGCGAAAGGTGGAAGCCCTCGACCTGGTTGTTGCTCACGGTCACCAGCTCGGTGTCGTTGGTCTTGGAATCGGACTTGATGTCGATGCGGATTTCACCGTACTTGCCGCTGGCCGTGTCGAGCTTCCAGAGGCCGAAGTTATCCTCGTAGACGATGGTTTTGCGGTCGGCCGAGATGCTGGGGAAGAACAGGTTGCCATCCCCGTGTTTGGTCACCTGGATGGGCATGCCGCCCTTCTCGGAGACCTTCCAGATGTTGTTGACGCTCTTCATCGCCTCGGGGCTGTTATTCTTGATGGTCTTCTCGTTGGCGGTGATGTCGGCCACGAAGTAGATGTAGCCGTCGGCGCCATACATGGGCCACAGGGAGTTGCCGCGATAGGCGGGATCGCCGAGCCGGGTGTTGCTATAGGTCTTGGCGGCCACATCCATCACCCAGAGGTCGGCGGCGTAGGCGCCGCGATAGTGCTTGCGCGACCATACCGAAGGGTGGCGCTGGAAGGCGAGCTTCTTGCCATCCGGCGAATAGCTGCCCCAGGCGCCCCAATCCACCGGCAGGGGCTGCTCAATGCCGCCCTCCGCGGGGACCTCGAAGAGCGTGGCGACGGTGGGGAAGGCGCCCTTGGCGCGCGTGGAGGCGAAGATCACCTTCTTGCCATCGGGAGTCCAGCCGGAGACAGTGTCGGGGGCGCTATGGAAAGTAATCTGGCGCGGTTTTCCGCCGGTCGAGGGGATCACGTAGACGTCGTCGTTGCCTTCGCGGTTGGAGGAGAAGGCGATCCAGTTGCCGTCGGGAGAGAATCGCGGGTATTGGTCGCGGGCCTCGTTGTCGGTGAGGCGCAGGATGCCCGTGCCGTCTTCATTGGCGATCCAGATGTCGCCCAAATAGCTGAAAGCCACCTTGCCCTTGGAATAAGTGGGATGGCGCAGAAGTTTGACCTGGGCCTGGGAGACCACAGGGACGAGCAGAGCGCAGACGACCAGCACGGCTTTGCGAAACATCTTCGGAACCTCCGGATGGGATATAGAGATGTTAATACCGTTGCGGGCGGGAGGCAACCGGGGGCGCCGGGGTTTTCACCGCGGAGACGCGGAGAACACAGAGACTACGCAGAGAAACTCACCTCAGTTTTTCTCCGCGCTTCCTCCGTGTTCTCCGCGTCTCCGCGGTGAAAAGCGGGGCCCCCACATGAAGAAGAGGTCTCACTGGCTCGCTAATCCGGCAAAAGGCTTCGGGCTGACATTCCAAATGCCTTGGATTGGATTGTCCGTGTCCGTCATCACCAGATTCGCCAGGAATACCACGACCGAAACCAGCACGAAGCAGACCGCCCCGGTAATCTCGTACAGGAAGGGATACACGAAGATCAGCAGCAACAGCACGGCGGCGATGCTCCGCACGAGGCCGGAGAGCGTGGGTGGCATGCGCGTGAGACTCTTGGCCACGCGCTCATCGCGATATGTGCCGGTCCGTTGGGCCATCTCGAGCAACCGGACGTGAATCAGCTTCTGCGCCTCGGTCGATGGATTGGCGTCCACCACGCTGCTGAGGATCTCGACGAATAACTCATCGGCCTGCTTGTCCGTGCGGCCCTCACCCAGAGCCGGCCACTCGTATTTCAGCACTCTGCGCGCATAATCGGCGATGGAGCGGCGGATGGCGGCGCTCGCATCGGCACTCAGATAGGCGGCGAAGCGCAGCAAATCGTCGAGCGAATTGCACTCCCGGATTACCAGGTTCTCCACCTCGGTAAACTGACCCCAGATGACGAAAATGGTGAAGGCCAGCAGCACGGCGTAAATCTCGCCCACCGGCCCGATCATCAGGCTCAGCCCGGCGCTGTCGCGCGCGGTGAACTCGTAGAAGCCCGCCTGCCGCAGTAATCCCTGCACCACCAGGGCGGCCGTGAGGCGCAGGAAAAGGCGGAATACATTCCCGAGGGCGAGCTTCCAGTTCATAGGGTGTGGAGGGGGTTAGCGTGTGGAGGGGGCGCGCGTCCCTCAGGCATTCATCACGCGGCTCATGCGGTCGATGGCTTCGTCGACCTCCTGGGTGTTTTTGAAACCGATGGTCACGGCATCCACGGCCCCCAGATTCATGGCGAACTTCATGGCCGCGTCGCGGTCTTCGGCGCGCGTGAAGCGGCCCTCACCACACAGCTTCATGCTGATGACACCCATCCCCTGCGCGTGAACCTTCTTCGTATGTTCCACCACCTCACCGACGTTGCCGATGGTCTCGCTCGGCGGTTCCCGCTCCGAGGGAGTGTCCATGCGGGTGCCGTTATGGTTCATGCGGATCATGGCAATATCCAGCCATTTGTTTCCGGGGAAGGTGCGGAGGGCGGGCAAACCGTGCACGGAGGCGCCGTGAGCCAGGATCGCCTTCTTATCCTTAGCGGCCGAAAGGCCGTCCTGCAGGCTGGCATAGTCGCTGGTCCAGGTGGGAGGGCGAAGGCAGTGCAGCAGCAGAATATCGATGTACTCGGTGTTCAGTTGGCGCCGGAACTCATCGATCTTCGGCGAGGGATCGCCTTCGGCTGGCGTGCTGTACTTGGTCATCAACCGATAACTGTCGCGGGGCAGCCCTTTGAGAGCGATGGACAGCATCTCCGGCATGCCGTGATAGCTTTCGGCGGTCTCAAAAAAACGGATGCCACGGTCGTAGGCATACCGTACCAGCCGGGTAAACTCGTCCTGGCCGAGTTGGCGTTGCACGCGGCCTCCGAAGGTGCCGGTGCCGAATGCGAGGCGGGTCACCTTGACGTTGGATTTGCCTAGAGTTACCCAGTCGGTGGCGGACCGTTTGGCGGTTTGGGCGAACGCGCCGCGGCCGGCCAATCCGGAGAGCGCGGCGGCGCCCATGGTGATTTTGAGAAAGTCGCGTCGCGTGGAATGAGCCATCGGATTTCCCTCTTAAGTAAACTCTACCATCACCGGGGCCTGCGGGGAGATTGGAGGGCCAGCCGGGCGAGCCGAGTGGCCTTACCGGATTCGGGAAAGTCCCCACCCGCGGACCGCTCCGGGGCACCCTCTGGGTCCGGCGCCCTCTGGGCTTGGCTCTATAACCCGTGCCGGGCAAGCCGGCCGCGCCTGTCGCCGAAACCTTTTGGGCGGACGGCGACCCGCGGGGAGTTGCCGATTTGCCCCTGGCGCTTCCGCCCGGCGCCCGGCGGGCAACCCCCCAAGCGGCATTTTCGCCCTCCCTTGCCCTACGATGGGGCAATCTGCCGCAGCTATCGCCCTCCGCAAGCTCGCCGCGCGTTGAAACCACGCCACTTGGCAATTGCGTGGAACGGTTCGCGAAGTGCATGAGTCTAGATAAACATGACCCCCGCGATCCCAATCTCGAAGGCAGCCGGTGGCGCGGGGCGCCGCATCCACACTGATCGTCGGCCCAAGAAACTATATGTACAGACTTCCACTCACCGCTTTGCTCCTTCCGCTGGCCCTCACCGCCCAGGTCGCCACCGGTTTGCACTCCAGGATTCTGATCACCGGGCGAATGGACGGAACCCGGCTACAGACGCTGGCGGGCAACACCCGGTCGCAGGCCAATGCGCAGAACGACCGCGGCCGCGTGGCCGACGATTTCCCCATGGAGCACATGCTGCTCCAACTGCAGCGCCCGGAAGAACAGGAGCAGGCCGCCAAACAAATGGTGGACGACCTGCACAACCCCAAATCGGCAAACTTCCATAAGTGGCTGACGCCGGCCCAATACGGCCAGTTGTATGGCCCAGCGCAGAGCGACGTGGATACGGTGACCGGCTGGCTCAAATCCCACGGCTTCACGGTGAACGCGGTGTACCCCAGCGGCATGGAGATCGACTTCTCGGGCACCGCGGGCCAGGTGCGCACAGCCTTCCACACGGAGATTCATAACCTGAGCGTAAACGGGCAGGCGCACGTCGCCAATATGAGCGACCCGCAGATTCCCGCGGCCTTGGCCCCGGCGGTGAGGGGGGTGGTTTCGCTGCACGATTTCACGCCCCATTCCATGACCAAGCCGCACGCCAATTTCACCTTCACCTCGCAAGGCTACACGATGCAGGCGGTGACCCCGTCCGACTTGGCCACCATCTATAACCTGAACCCGCTATTCGCGGCGGGCGTGACCGGCCAAGGCCAGACCATTGCGGTGATCGAAGATTCCGACCTCTACCGCACCTCCGATTACGACACTTTCCGCACTACCCTGGGACTTTCGGCCTACACTTCCGGCTCGCTCACCACGCTGCACCCCGCGCCGCCTTCCGGAAACTCGAACTGCGCGGACCCGGGCGTGGTTGGTGGCAACGATGCCGAGACCACTTTGGACGCCGAGTGGGCCAGCGCGGCGGCGCCGGGCGCCAGCATCGTGGTGGCCTCCTGCGCCGACACCCGCACCACCTTCGGCGGGCTGATCGCGCTCGATAACCTGGTGAACAGCGCCACTCCGCCCGCGGTGGTAAGCATCAGCTACGGCGATTGCGAAGTGGATAACGGCGAAGCCTCCAACGCGAGCTTCAATGCTATTTATCAGCAGGCCGTGGCGGAGGGGATCTCGGTATTTGTGGCGGCGGGCGATGAGGGCGCGGCCTCCTGCGATGCCGGGGCCAGCGAGGCCACCCACGGGATCGGGGTGAGCGCATATGCCTCCACGCCGTACAACGTGGCGGTGGGTGGCACGGATTTCGGCGATGCGTACGCCGGGACGGTGGCAACCTACTGGAGTTCCACCAACAGCGCCACCTATGGCTCGGCCCTCTCCTACATTCCCGAGGTCCCGTGGAACGCATCCTGCGCTGGCGGCCTGCTGGCGGGTTACCTCGGCTTCGCCTCGGTGTATGGCACGAACGGCTTCTGCGGCTCGAGCGCGGCCAAGGAAGACCAACTGCTGGAAGTGGCCGCGGGCAGCGGCGGTCCCAGCGGATGCGCTACCGGCCGAGCCACCACCTCGCTGGTGGTCAGCGGCACCTGCCAGGGATACGCCAAACCCTCCTGGCAAGCCGGCGTAACGGGCCTCCCGGCCGATGGCGTGCGCGACCTGCCGGACGTATCGCTTTTCGCCAGCAACGGCGTTTGGGGCCACTATTACGTCATGTGCTTCTCCGATGTGCGCAACGGCGGCGCTTCCTGCTCCGGCGATCCCAGTAACTGGGCGGGCGGCGGCGGAACGTCTTACGCATCGCCTATCATGGCCGGCATCCAGGCGCTGGTCAATCAGAATGCCGGCGGCCCGCAAGGCAACCCCAACTATGTCTACTACCAACTGGCGGCCACGCAATATAGCGGGGGGTATCTGAGTTCCTGCAATTCCACCAACGGAAACGCCACCGACCCGGGCTGCATCTTCTACAACGTCACCCAGGGCGACATTGCGGTGAACTGCGGCGGCGCGGTAAACTGTTACGGCTACGCCGCAGCCTCCAGCGGCCCCGGCTTTGGCGGGCGAAGGGGAGGCGGCGGACAGCAGGTGGGCAACGGAGCGCTCTCCACATCCACCGATTCCTACTCGCCCGCGTTCGGAACGCCGGCCGGCTGGAACTTCTCGACCGGCATCGGGAGCATCAACGCCGCGAATTTGGTGAACAACTGGATCACCGGCCAGTAGGGCCCGGCCGTGTGATGTTGTGCAGCCAGACCCAAGGGCATCAGCAATTGGTTTCGGGATAGTCGAGCAGGAACCGTCCGAAGAGGACAAACATCGGCGTGCGCAGGCTTCCGCTATCCGCCCCTCTGAACCCGGAGCAACGCCAGAGCCGGGCTACCGCCCGGTTTCGTGATTTGCCAAGCACGCCATCGATGGGCGCTTTAAGGGTTCTCGGATTCGGCGAGAGTATCCAAGAACTGGCGGCCGGTGACCACCTTCGTCCCTTTATTGGTTTGCGGGAAGTGTCTGGTGTTGCCAGTTACGAGGTAGTCCGCGCCGGCGGCTTGCGCGCATTCGAGGAATCGGTTGTCGGATTCGTGGGCGGAGATGGAGAGGGTTTGGGTTGGCGCCACGGGGTGCGCAACCTTGCGGATGGCGGCCAGCGCCGCATCAATGTGCCGGGGCTGGAGCTTCAGACGCGGGCGGCGCAACACCTCTTCATGCTCGGCCAGCAAAGGCGGGAAACATAAAGCGCGAATTGCCCGCGAAGAGCGAGCGACAAGATGACGGCTTGCGTACCGGTAGGCACGAGCAACGCTGAAACGATGACAGTTAGTGTCCAATACGACCCGATTCATCGGGCAGGGTTGTTGGTCTTCTTAGAGCGTCGGCGGACAGCGGAAACTTCCGCGTCGATCTGATGCATGGTGAGCTTATCGGTACCGCGGCGCTTGGAGGCCGCCCAGGTTTCCTTGAGCCATTCGGGAGCCTGCTCGCGAAGCTTCTTAAAGAAGCGCTCGCGCTCCGCTTTGCCGCCGGGAATCCGGTCGACTACGGCCTTTGGCGTGTAAGTGATCCGGCCGCGTTCCACTTTCGCCTCCAGCAGGTCGCCAGCGCTGATGCCGAGCTCCTCCCGGATGGCCTGGGGGATAACCACCTGGTATTTATTTTTAACGGTGACGATGGCCATGGATCAGGTGAACAGTTCAACTGTTCACCCTTCACCTTAGCAAGTCCACGGACGCTGTCAAGGGCAGCCGCCCATTCCAGCGATTCCGCAACCAACTTGGCAAACATGGTCAAAACGTCGAGGAAGCTTGAAGATGCGAGCATTGTGGGTGGAAGAGGAGATTCGTGATGAGTATTTCTGACCTGGGAGGTCCAAAATCGAGG
>JBKQPR010000295.1:0-16550 GCA_052144935.1 Bryobacteraceae bacterium | reverse complement strand
CTCCATAGTTCGGCAGAGTGGTACCAAGCGGTCTCACAGTAGTAGAAACGGGAGCGTTGATTTCGCAAGGGTTACCGAGCCGCGAGCGTGAGCGAGCGGACGCATTCCCCAAAACGGTTAAGCACCCCGCTGCATTGAGGACCGGCTGTGATACCCTCGAACTTATGTTGTTCGAGTCCGACAAGGTGATGTTCGAAATCTACCGGGAAACCGAGTATACGGGCCGCTACCGGGTAGTCTATTTTACCGAACTGCAGGACCACAATAAGGAAACCGAAATCAACCACGCCATGGCCGGCGAGCACTTCTTCGACGGCTTCATCAAGAATTTCGGCAAAGACGAAGCCAAAGAGATCATCGATTCGCTTCTGACGCGGTTGAACGGCGGCGAGAAGCTCGATCCCCAGGAAGTGGAACACGCCCTGGGCGATCACCTGGCCTGAGGCGGCTTTGCGCATCCTGCGTTATCCCAGCATTGTCGAGCCGCAATTCCTGGGGTGCGCGGCCGCGTTCGTGGACTCTTTGGAAGGCGAGTTGAACGCCGCCGCCATGGCGCTGCGCCGGATCGAGGGCCGCGCCAAGGGATCGGCCTTCGCCTACGAGATGACGCTCGATCAGCACCGTTACGGGGCCCTGATCGTGCTGGACCGATGGTCGGCGCTGGTCGCCGCCTTCGGCCCGCACCTGCGCCTGGGGGCCCGTCCGGAGATGATCGCCGAAGCGCCCGCGCGGGTTGCCGCCGCCGAGCGAATCCTGGGCCCGGCCAACCAACTCATTGACGCGGCGGAAAGCTATGGCGCCGATCTGGTGGAGGCCTGCCTGCTGGCGTTCCAATCGGTTTCCGGCGTGTTTCAACAGGAGCGCGCCTCGGCCGAGCAATCCGCCAAGCTGGGGCCCATGCTCCCCGAGAACTACCGCGAAGCGCGCCGGATTTTTTCGGAGGACTTGGCGGCGCGGTGAGTCAAGTTTCGCTTCACCGCTGAGACGCAGAGTCAACAGAGGAAGCGCGGAGAAACCAAATCTCTTTTTGGCTTTCTCCGCGTTTCCTCTGCTTTCTCTGCGTCTCTGCGGTGAATCGGTTCTCGCCGGTCTGAGGCACGATCGTTACATATCGTCGATCTCCCGCTGCAGTTCCCTGGCTTGACGGAGGCGGCGCCTGAGGCCGAAACCCGTCCAAACCGCGAGCAGGATGACGAGAGGCGCCACGCTTCGCACACGATCGAAGCCAAGGTACGCCTTCCCTGTCAAGATGGCGATGAGAATCAGGCACGCCAGAAACAGAGGCCCGTGCCATAACCATGCGTTCCTCAGGTGATCGCGGCGCCGTTCCAGCTCCTTGCGGTAGTATTCCAGGCCGGTTGCGGCGACCGCGTCCGGGCGTGCCGGCTCCCGCCGCCAGATCTCGTGACGGAACCGGTACAAAGAGATGGCCGCCCAAGCGATGACGGCGGCGAGCCCGGCCTCCAGCAGACGGTCGCGAACCGGCGCTAGCCGCAAGACCATTACCGCAACGAAGAGCAGGGCCGCGCCGATGCTCATGAGGATCTCCGAACGGGTGCCGGAATACAGCTCCTGCGTTCGCCGGTTCATAATCTGTTCGAGGTTCACGGCAAGCTTCTCCTCCGGCTGCGCCTTCCAAATGGCTGCCGGGTCTTTCGATTTGGTTGGGTCAGACATAGCGCTTCTCCTCGAGAAAGCGGCTGGAAAGGATGCTCTTGATGCGGTGAATTTTCATTCCGACATTGGCCGGCGAAAGCCCGGTGATCTCCGCGATGGTGGCCGTGTCCATCTCCTCCAGATAAGAGATCATGATCTGCCGGTCCAGCGGTTTGAGCTGCCGGATGAAGTCCGACAGCCGATGGAGCGCTCTCTCGCGATCGATGTCCGGCTCGCGATCCCCGCTGGGAGCCGTCCGCTCGATCTCTTCGAGGCTCACGAAGCCCGCGTTTTTCCGGCGCTCCCGGTGCACGTACGAAACGGCGGTGTTGTGTGCCACCCGGAACGTCCAGGTCTTCAAAGAGCACCGTCCGTCGAAAACTTGGAAGCTTCGCCAGAGCTGAAGGTGGATGTCCTGACGCAGATCGTGGCGCTTTTCCGGGTCGGCTTCGTATCCGGCGGCCAGACGATCGAGCGCGCGGCCAAATTCGCGGATGGCGGTTTCGTATAATTCGTCCCGCTTCGGCGGCGCCCCGTCGCTCCGATTGCTGCTCACGATATTAATAGTCGATGCGTAGGCCAGTTTATAACACCGTCGTGCAAGGATAGACTGAGGAACACAGCCGGGCCCAGCGGGCACTCCGGTAACGGAGCGGTTTTGGGAAAGGGCGAATGACGCGACGGGATTTCATCCGGACGGCCGCGGCCGCGGCTACTCGCTCCAGCGCCCCAGCGCCGCTGGTGGTGCCCATTCATCGAGTCGTGGATGCTCGCGCGCAGGTCCCTCCGGAGCGCCGCCAACACTTCTGGTCGAGCATCTGGCCCGAAGCTTTCCGGGCCTTCAGCCGAGGCGGCATCGAACTCCAAACCGGCGACGGACCCGGCGAAGTGAAGCGCTCCCCCGGCGATCGGCCGATTTTCGTCGGGCTGCGCCGCGGCGTCCTGAACCTCGTCCTGACCGATCACATTCCCATGTACTGGGACAGGGGCCGGTCGTTGGCGGGCGTAACCACGGTTTATGACGGATATCACGTGTGCGTGGTCGCGATGCTGTATGCGCATGGCAATCAAGTGCCCTATCTATCGACCAATACCTGCGTGCATGAGCTCTTGCACGCGCTGCTGCAGGACATCCTGGTGAGCCACCCGAAGTGGTATCAGGTTGGCGGACGCGAATTCCGAGCCGATTGGTACGCCACGCAGTTATGGCTGGGCCAGGATGGCGCCGAGGTTCGGAAATCGGCGAGGGGTTATCTGGAGCGCTTGCGGGCAGCGGGGGCGCGGACGTCGGACTCCGAGCCTGGCGCAGTCCCGGCCCGTGCGGCCCGCGTGTAATCTCCCAGCGTTTAGGAATGTGACGGGCACTTCTCGAGGGTTTTCGGTTTGTCCTCGACAGCCCGGCGGTGCACGCGCTGCTGTTACTGCCGGGCGTGGTCAGCCCGACGGGCATGCCCTACGCGGCGCCGATGCCGATTTTCGCGGACCGCATCCTGCATGGACTGGCTGATGGGCGCTCCGGGAGTGGGCGCTCCGGGAGTGGGCGCGCTCGGGGGCGCGCTGCTGCGGGCCAGCCGCGAGAATCTGAAGGGCCTGGAGATGGAACCGACCGCCCGGGAGTGGTTCACCGCTCCGTGACGGGGCCCCTCCGGACCGGGATCTGAAGCGTCGGAGCCGGGCCCGGAGGGCATCCCGTAAGCAAGCGGTTGTGCTCGATCTCAACTGCTGATGGGGATCCGCCTGTTCTTCCGCTTTTGTTCGGAGATCGGGATTTGCACCTGCAACACGCCGTTTTTGAATTCGGCTTTCGCTCTATCGGCCTCGGCGCCATCGGGCAGCGGGATCTGGCGATAGAACCGGCCATTGGACGCGCTCGGAGCGCTTCACGCCGGCCTCGTCGGATTCCTCCTCGCGGCGCTTCTCGCCTTGAATCACAATGCCCGCATCGTTGCACTCCACGAATGAGGGCCAAAGGCCGAAACCGCCGCCGAACGCATCTCTTCGACAAGCCGGCGCATCACGGTAAACGGACTTACGCTGAACACGTCGCGCGAAGGCTAGGATTCCTGCCTGCGCGCTACGCTTTGTTGCGGATCGGAAGTTTGAGTCTGCAGTCCGGAAGGCACGCGAGGCTGTTCAAGAAGGGCTGGCATGCCAATGTGCCGCGCGATACCCGCCCCGGTCCGTCTTAAAATGAATGTGTGACCCCGCTAACGTTTCTTCAGGCGCGCGAGACGGTGTTCGCCCAAGTGCGGGCCGAAGTGCGAGCAACGCCACGCGGCATTGCGCCGCCCGCCACGGAAGAGGCCCCGCTGGAAGAGGCGGCCGGGCGCGTGCTGGCGGAAGACGTGGCGGCGGATCGCGATTGCCCGCCGCTGGACCGTTCGGTGCGCGACGGATATGCCGTGCGCGCGAGCGACGTGCCGGGGAGGTTAAGGGTGACCGGCGAAGTGCGCGCGGGCCAGCGCCACGCGGGCGCCGTGGGACCGGGAGAAGCGGTGGCGATCATGACCGGCGCGCCCATTCCAGCGGGCGCCGACGCAGTGATCATGATCGAACACACCACGCACGAAGATGGCTGGGTATGCACGGAGAGGACCGCGGAGCCGCGCCAGTTCATCAACCCGCGAGGATGCGAGGCGGCCGCGCGCCAGACCGTGCTGCGCGCGGGCAAGCGCCTGGATTACACCGATATCGCCATGCTGGCGGCATTCGGGCGTGGCCGCGTCCAGGTATTCCGGCGGCCGGTGGCGGCGATCGTTCCGACGGGCGATGAAATCGTGGAGGTGGGCGAGACGCCGCGGGATTTTCAGATTCGCAACTCGAATGCGTATTCCCTGGCGGCGCAGGTGGAGCGCGCGGGCGGCGTGGCGCGGCGCCTGCCGGTGGCGCGCGACACCATCGAGGACACACGGCGGTCGATTGAACAGGGGCTGGCGGCCGACCTGCTGCTGCTTTCGGGAGGCGTCTCGGCGGGCAAGTACGACGTGGTGGAGGAGGTGCTGGCTGGTTTGGGCGCGGAGTTTTATTTCGACCGCGTGCTGATCCAGCCGGGGCAGCCGCTGGTGTTCGGCAGCGTGGCGGGCAAGTTTTTTTTCGGGTTGCCGGGGAATCCATCTTCGACCATGGTGACGTTCGAGGTGTTCGCCCGCGCCGCGCTGGAACTGCTGGGCGGACAGGAGGAGACGGCGCTGGCGATGCCGTGGGCGCGGCTCACGCGGGACTTCCGCCACCGGGCGGGGCTGACACGGTTCCTGCCGGCGCGGCTGAGCGCCGATGGCGCGGAGGTGACGCCGGTCGATTGGCACGGCTCCGGCGACGTTCCGGCGCTGACGCGCGCCAACGCGTTCCTGGTGGCCGAGCCGGAGCGCCCCGAATATACGGCCGGCGATTGGATCCGGGTTTTGCTCAAATGAAAAAACTCTCGCACTACGATAGCGGTGGCAGCCCGCGGATGGTGGACGTATCCCGGAAGCCGGAAACGCGCCGCGCCGCGCGCGCCCACGCCTTTGTGAGGATTCGGCCGGAAGCGTTGGCGGAGCTTCCGCGGAATCCCAAGGGCAACCCGCTGGAGATCGCCCGCATCGCCGGGATTGCCGCCGCCAAGCGCACCAGCGAGCTGATTCCGCTGTGCCATCCGCTGATGCTGACGCACGCCGATGTGGAGGCCAGCGTGGAAGAGGGCGGCGTGCGGATTGTGGCCAGCGCGGCGACCACCGGGCAGACCGGTGTCGAAATGGAGGCGCTGACGGCCGCGGCGGTGGCCGCCCTCACGGTGTACGACATGCTGAAGGCGCTCGACAAATCGATCGAGATCCAGGACCTGTATCTGCTGGAGAAGACCGGCGGCAAAAGCGGCGATTTCCGGCGCGCGGGACAAAGCGGCGATACCGGCGCGCGGGACAAAGCCCCGACTTCCGCGGCGCCGGACAAGGCCCCGACTCTGCCGCCGGGGGCAAAAGCGGTGATTTCCGGCGGGCGGGACAAAGCGGCGATACCGGCGCGCGGGACAAAGCGGCGACTTCCGCCGCGGGAAGGGCCGGGCGATTTCCGCCGCGGGGGCAACCATGATTAAGGCCGCGGTCCTCACCATCAGCGATTCGGTGTGCGCCGGAACGCGCGCCGACCGGTCGGGGCCGGCGGTGCGGGAACGCCTGGAACAACTGGGCTGGAGTGTTTCGGTAGTGGAGGCGATTCCCGACGAGGCCGATGAGATCGGCACGCGGCTGGCCCTGCTGGCGGACGGAGGCCAGCTTGCGGCCATTTTCACGACCGGCGGCACAGGCGTGGCGCTACGCGATGTGACGCCTGAGGCCACCCGTGCGGTCTTGGACCGAGAGATCCCCGGGCTGGGCGAATTGATGCGGGCCCGCGGGCGGGAAGCGACCCCGCTGGCGGTGCTCTCCAGGGCGCTGGCGGGCACGCGTGGCAGGGTGCTGATTGTCAACCTGCCGGGATCGCCCAAAGGCGCGGTGGAGTCGCTGGATGCTATCGTAGAAGTGGTGCCACACGTGCTGGATTTGCTCAGAGGGCAGACCGAGCACGCGGCTGCCCGCCAGGAGTAGCATGTCTCGATTCTTCGCCCTCGCGCTTGTCTGCGGATTGCTGGCGGCCCAGCAATCCTCGAAATCGTCCAAACAACCTCCGGCCCGGCCCGACGAAGAACGGCCCCAAGACAACCTGACGTTCTACGGCACCGTCGAGGAATTAGTGACGCCGGTGTGGGTGTTCGACCGGAACGGCGAGTATGTGAACAACTTGCGGCCCGACCAGTTCCGCGTGTTCGATAACGGTAGGGAGCAGAGCATCAAGAGCGTGGACGTTTCCTACACGCCGATTTCGCTGGTGATCTGCATCCAGTCCAATTCGCACGTGCAAGGGCTGCTGCCGCAGGTGAATAAGATCGGCAACCTGATCGCGCCGCTGATTATCGGCGACGCGGGCGAAGCGGCGGTGATTGCTTACGACTCGCGCATCCGCACGCTGCAGGACTTCACCTCCGATCCGGAAAAGATTACGCGGGCCGTGAAATCCATCCAGCCGGGGAGTACTCCCAGCCGGATGATCGACGCGGTCATCGAGGGAACCCGGCTGCTGAAGACGCGGCCCAAGACGCACCGGCGCGTGATGATGGTGGTGGGGGAGACGCGCGACGTGAGCAGCGAAGCCCGCCTCCGCGAGGCGCTGTATTTCCTGCAGATCAACAACGTCACGTTCTACGCCGTGGATATGTCGCGATTCATCACCACGCTGACGGCGCCTGGTCCGGATCCGCGCCCGGACACGCTGCCGCCGGCCATGCACCCGATGCCGTCGCTGGTGGCGCCCACTCCGACCTCGGTGGAGAACGTGTATGGGTATAACGGCCAGCGGGCGGACTTCCTCCCTTTGATGATCGAGATTTTCAGAGACGTGAAGGCGATTTTCAAGGACAACCCGGTGGAGGCGTTTACCAAGGGCACGGGGGGCAGCGAGTTCGGCTTCCATAGCCAGGGGACTTTGGAGAGGGCCATCGAAAACATTGGCCGGGAGGTGCACTCGGAGTACGTGATCACGTACACGCCGAGCGCCACCACCAAGCTGGAGAACGGATTTCACACCATCGCCGTGGATGTGCCGAACCGGCCGGATGTGAAGAAGGTGCTGGCGCGGCCGGGGTATTGGGCGGCGGCGCACTTGGAACGCTAGGGTGGCCTCGGACTAGCGAGAGCATCCTCACCGCAGAGACACGGAGACAACGGAGGAAGCGCGGAGAAATTCATGGGGGACTTCTCCGCGGTAAACGGCGGGCCCATCACCCCAAACGGGCCAGCGCGGCTTGGACTACCGGCAGGAAGCGCGGGAGCAGAACGGCCGCCAGCGTCAGCACGGCGGCCCAGCCGATGAAGTCCAGCACTTCGGGCAGCGGGGACGGGCGGCGCAAAGGCTTCTCGCGGGCAGCCTGAGCGCGGGCGCGGGCGACCAAGCCGGGGGGAGCGGAAATGCCTCGGAAGGCCGCGTCCAGGGTGGCATCTACTTCGCCGAAGGCTTCCAGCAGGGCGCGGCATTCCTGGCAGCGCGCGGCATGATTCGCGGCATGATCATTGTCGCCGCGCAAGAGATCTTCGAACCGCGGGCAGGCCATCAGGATCCTCCTTTCCGGACGCGTTCGCGGGCCATCTGCCCAGCCAGGCTCTGGCGGGCGCGAAAGAGGTAAGTCTTCACCGTGCCCACCGGCAGGCCGAGCATGTGCGCCACTTCATCATAAGACTTCTCCTGCATATAAAACAGCGCCACCACCTGGCGGTACTTGGCGGGTAAACGGTCGAGCAACTCCACGGCGTCGGCTAACGCCCCCGACGATGGGCCAGCGGCGCGGCGCTCCACCGCGCGGCGGGCGGCCGGATCCTCCAGAGATGTGGCGCGGGCCCAGGGGGCATTCCCGCGGCGGCCGATGGCCGTGAGGCAGGCGTTGCGCGCGATGGCGAAGATCCAGGTGGAGAGCGAGGATTGGGCGCGAAAACCGGGCAGCCCTTTCCACACGCGGACCAGCGCATCCTGGGCGGCTTCTTCGGCCTCGGCGCGGTTTCCCAGCATGGAGAGGGCCAGCCGGAAGATGCGGTCCTGGTATTCGGCGGCGATGCGCTCGAATTCCATAGCCATCGATTCATTTAGACCACAAAACGGCGAGGCCATGTTTCGAAACATTGGCGCAAAAGGGCGGGTCTTAATCAGCAGAAAGGAAAACGTAATATGAAAACCGAAATGGTGATGATGGCCCTCCTCCTATTCGCACTGGTGTTGACCCTGGCGATTTTGTTTCTGCGCAACCGGAAGCAGCAGTTGCTGCACGTGGAGCGCATGGCCGCGATGGAGAAGGGCGTGGCGCTGCCGGCATTCGAGCCGGAACGGCCCTGGTCCCCAAGGGTGTATCTGCTGCGCGGCCTAATCTGGAGCTTTTGCGGGGTGGCGTTGTTCATCTGCCTGCTGGGCCTGGCGGCGGCCTCGCGCCGGCCGGAATCGGCCTCTTCGATGGCCTGGCAAGCAAAAACACTCACCGACAGCCTGGGGATTTCGCGTGAAGAGGCCAAACAGCTTGTGGAGAAGGATCAGTCCTCGCACGTCAGCGGAATGCAGCCGACCGTGGCCTTGCTGGGCCTGATGCCCCTGGCCGTGGGCCTGGCTTACCTGGTTTTCTATTACACCGATGAATCGCGCAAGCCGGGCGGCGGGGCCGGGGCGGAAACGGACCGGGTGTAGGAGCGGGAGGGTCGGCGGTGCGCCGGGCCTACGCCGAGCGGCCGGTGATCCCGAAGTGTGGAGCGGCCGCCAGCAGATGCCGGTCGTTGGTCCAAATCTCCCGCTCCCCGGCGTCCTGCGCCGTGGCGAGATGGATGGCATCGCCCGCTCGGAGATAGACGGTTGGCGGCGCGGCGCCAAGCAGCAACGCGGTGCGCCGCAGGAGTTTGGCATCCACTGGCAGCAGGGTCCAAAAGCCAGCCTCGACATGGTCGAGAAAGGCGTCCAGGACCTGCCGGAACTGGCTTGGGCTGAGCGAGCCTTCGCGCATGTGACGGTGAAAGGCGCAAGCCACCTCTCCGGTTGCCCAAGCCGAGGAGAGCAGTATATTCGCCGTCCGGATCAATTCCCGAACCGTTCCGGAGTCGCGCTCGTTCACATAGAACTTTGCGATGTAGGCCGAATCGAGGTACATCGATCAGCGGTCTTCTTCCAGAAACCGGCCGCTATCCCCGGAAACCGCCGGAAATTCCTCCCAGAAACGCTTCATATCCGGGAATTTCAGCTTTGGCCGCGATTTGGAAATGGGCCGCAACTCGGCCACCGGCTCGCCCCTGCGCTCAATGACGATGACAGCGCCCATCGAGGCGTCCCGCACGAGTTCCGAAGTGCGAATGTGCAGGTCGCGAACGGAAGCCTTCCGCATGTGTTACATTGTAGCACCTCAGCGCATGGCGTAGAAGCGGAACTCGCGGTTCCGCAGAAGGGTCCCAAAAATCTGCCTCGACGTGGTCTGGCTTCAGCAGCTTAGATGTCTTTGCCGTACCCCAGCAGCAAGGCGGCTTCTCGTGCGGTCACGATGCGGGTGTCGCCGTATCTTTCAAGCGTAAGCAGATGGCGTCCATCTCCGCTAGTGAGGTAGTCGGCTTTGCCTGCCTCAGCCATAGCGAGCAGAAAATTGTCGGCTGGATCGGCAGACTCCGACGGCGTGCAAGGGACCCGTAAGCTGAGCAAGGGATCGGATTTCGTTCAGCATAGTTCCGGCGGCCGCCGGTCGCAGCTATTTCCGGAGCCGTGGGTATCGTGTCACGCGCCGGAACTCATCCAATTGATCTTCGCTGCTAATCGGCACAAACCGGCCACACGCCAGCACTGATACAGATAGTCCGGAGCGCCTCCAGGCACAATGAGAGCGCTGATCAGGATATTCGTGTCGAGGATAGCTCGCACCGGCGCCTATGCCGGAGAGCGGTCTGCGCGGACCGCTTGGACGGCCTCGGCGATCGCGGCTTCGATTTCTTCGGCTGGCACGTTGGCATTGGCAGCTTTGGTTTCCGCCACGGTCCGGTCCAGGACCCGCCAGCGGACCGCATCCTCGACAAACCTCGACAGATCGCCCTTCCGCATGCCGTGCCGCGCAAGGTAGCCGCGCAGAGAAATGTCGGTTTCCTTTGAAATCACGAGGGACCAGCGAACGGTTTCGGCCATGAGAACTCCGCTAAGCACGTATGCGTCTAGCCGCCTATCATTGTAACAAGTGCTCCGATGTGCGAGTGTGCAGATCGCGAGCGGAGGCCGTTTGCACATGCTGTCAAGCAGCACCTCAGCGCATGGCGCAGAAGCGGAACTCGCGGTTCCGCTCGCGCAGGACTACATCCTCGGGTTGGTCCTCATGCCGGCGCAGCCAGCGGCGGCCCTCTTCGCTGGCGGACAGGAAATCGTAGGCGGTGGCTTCGATCCAGAGCGGTTGGCCCTGGGAGCGGGCCGCGGCCAGGTTGTGGTCGAGGAGGGCGAAATCGAGGTCCAGGAACCCGATCCAGGCGGCCTGCTGGTTGAAGTAGCTGATGGTCCACAGGTCGGGATGGAAGCGGTGAAAGACAATGGGGACGCCGGCGGGCCAATGGGCGCGCTGCCGCAGGGCGAAATCGAGCGGCGGGTTGTTGGCAATGCGCGATTCGGGCAGGATGAAGAAGGCGCCGTTCCATAGGAAGAGAGCGGCGGCCAGAAGGGCGGGGAGCCGGGGGTAGCGGGTTAGGGATTGGCCGGCCAGCAGGATCAACGGGGGCAGGTAGAAGAGACGGTAGAAGGTGTTCTGCGGCATCCAGAAGAAGAGGAAAGCGGCGTAGAGGGCCAGCCACAGGCACAGGAAGCCGCGGGGAGCGGGCCGAGACGAATCTCGGCGGACCCAAGGGGTACCCCGGCTGAAGCCTGCGCCACAGAAAACAGCCAGGACAGCTAGGGCATTCAGGACGGCGCCGGGCTTGCCGCCAAAGAACAGGCGCAAGGTGCCCAATAGCGTCCACCCCAGGTTGCGCAGCGGCTGGAAGGAGAATTCCGAATCGGGCGAATGCGATACCGTCCAGGCCGCCAGTTGCACCGGGCTCCAGCTTCCGGACACGATGCGCGAGGCCGCGGCATACGCCACCACCACCGGTACCAAGGCCGCGGCGAAGAAGGCGAAGGCGTCCCTGCGGCGCTCGAAACGGAGCAGCGCGACGGGCAGAAACAGGATCGCCAGCTCGTGAAATAGCATGGCGCCGCAACAGGCCACGCCCGCCAGCCAGGGGCTGCGCCGGCGCTCCAGCAGATCGTGGGCCCAGAGGATTAAGAGAACGGCGGGCACGTAGGCGTTGGCGTCGGTGGAGAACTTCCACCAGGTGGCGGCGAAGGCAAACGACAGCGCCCCGGCGATGGCCGAAGCCTCTTCCACGGCCCGCCGCCGGAGCGCGCGGTAGACCAGCAGCATGGCGGCGCCCGCCAGCAGGCTGTTCACGGTCTGCAACAGAAACAGCGCGCGGATTTTCAGCCCCAGCGCCGCGGCCGCCCCGTAGAGCCACACGCCCGCGGGGATGTAGAGCAGATGGCTGGGGTGCAGAGTCTCCCGCAGGCCGGCCTGTTTCTCTATAGCGATGGCGAATGCCACGCCGTCCCAGTAGAAATTTCGCGTGGGCAGCAGCAGATATACCGCCAAGGGCAGCGCCAGCCAGAGGCGGCCAAACTTGGCGGACGGAGGCATCGGGGCTAATCGCTGATCTCGATGCGGGGGCCTTGCTCCTGGGAGACTTCCTGGCTGCGCGCCACGGTGTTGCGCGCCAGTTCGAGGAAGGGCTCGCCTTCGCCGGGCCGCAACACGATGGGCTTTCCGGTATCGCCGCCCACGCGGATCTGCGGATCGAGCGGCAGCTCGGCCAGAAAGTGCACGTTCATCTGCTGGGCCGTGCGCCGTCCGCCGCCGTGGCTGAAGACGTCGATGCGCTCGCGGCAGTGCGGGCAGACGAGGAAGCTCATGTTCTCCACCATCCCCAGAATCGGCACCTTCACCTGGTGAAACATGAAGACGGCCTTGCGGGCGTCTTCCAAGGACACGTCCGAAGGGGTGGTCACCACGATCGCGCCGGTGAGGGGCGCGGTCTGGATCAGCGAGAGCTGCACGTCGCCGGTGCCCGGAGGCAGGTCAACGATGAGGTAGTCGAGCTCGCCCCATTCCACGCCGCGCAGGAATTGCTGGATGACCTGGTGGAGCATGGGGCCGCGCCATACCAGCGGCTTATCGCCGGGATTCAGGAAGCCCATGGACATGAGCTTGACGCCGAACTGTTCGAGCGGCTGGATGCGCTCCCCAAGGGCCATGGGAGTGCGGTTGGTCCCCATCATCAGGGGCACGTTAGGGCCGTAGACGTCGGCATCCATGAGGCCGGTCGGGTAGCCCAACTTGGCGAGGCCCACCGCCAGGTTCACCGCTACGGTGGTCTTTCCGACGCCACCTTTTCCAGAGCCGACGGCGATCAGATTCTTTACACCCGGAATCGGCAGTTTGGGCGGTTGGCCGGGCTGATTGGGCATCATAGAGTTCTATCGTAACAGTCTCAAACTGTTTTCGGAGACACTACCGGGACACCATGGTCCTTTACTTTCAACCCTTTGAATGTTAGCCTAAGTGTCTTATAATGCGCACAGTTGACTTAATTCAGCGGAAACGCGACGGCGAAGAACTCGCTCCCGAAGAGATCGAATACCTGGTGGAGGGTTACACCAAGGGCGACATTCCGGACTACCAGATGTCGGCCTTTTTGATGGCGGTGTTCTTCTCCGGCATGTCGGACCGCGAGGTGAGCCGCCTGACCGAGTGCATGCTGCGCTCGGGCGAAACGGTCAACCTGTCGGGCATTCCCGGCGTCAAGGTGGATAAGCACTCCACCGGAGGCGTGGGCGACAAGACCAGCTTCATCGTGGCGCCGCTGGCCGCCGCGGCGGGCGTGATTGTGCCGATGATGTCGGGGCGCGCGCTGGGCCACACCGGCGGCACGCTGGATAAGCTCGAATCGATTCCCGGTTTTCGCACCAACCTGACGCCCGAGGAGTTCGAGAAGCAGCTTGCCGAGCTTGGATTGTGCTTTATCGGACAGACCGACAAGCTGGCGCCGGCCGACCGGAAGCTGTATGCGCTGCGCGACGTGACCGCCACGGTGGAATCCATCCCGCTGATCTCTTCTTCGATTATGTCGAAGAAGCTGGCCGAAGGTGTGGACGCGCTGGTGCTGGACGTGAAAGTGGGATCGGGCGCGTTCATGAAGAAACAGGTGGATGCGCGGCGGCTGGCGCAGACCATGGTGGGAATCGGCCGGCGCATGGATAAAAAAGTGCAGGCGCTCATCACCGACATGAGCCAGCCGCTGGGCTACGCGATCGGCAACGCCCTCGAAATCATGGAGGCTTCGCAGACCCTGCAAAACGCCGGGCCGGCGGATCTGACCAAGCTATCGATCGAGCTGGCCGCGCGCATGATTTACCTGGGCAAGAAAGCGCCCTCGCTGGAGGAGGCGCGCCGCACGGCCGAAAAACACCTGGTGGATGGCTCGGGCTACAAGAAACTCAAGCAGGTGGTGACGGCGCAGGGCGGCAACGCGCAGGCGCTCGATAAATTCGAACTGCTGCCCAACGCCACGGGAATGCGCGAAGTAACGTCGCCGCGCGGCGGGTACGTGAGCATCATCGACGCGGAAGATATCGGCACCGCTTCCAACATGATCGGCGCCGGGCGCGACAAAAAGGACGACGCCATCGATCCGGCGGTGGGCATCATCCTGGAAGTGAAGGTGGGCGAGAAGGTGGACGCCGGCTCGGTGCTCTGCCGCCTGTACTACACCAAGGAGGACCACGTGGAAGAAGCGGCCGACATGGTGGAAGACGCCTTCCGCATCTCGGCGCAGAAGCCCGATGAGCGCGAATTGATTCTGGAAGTAGTCGGGTAATGGGCCGCTTCACCGGTCTGGTGGGCCTGGTCGTCATCCTGGGCTGTGCCTGGCTGTGCTCCAGCCACAAGCGCGCCATCAAACTGCGGATCATCGCCTGGGGACTGGGGCTGCAGTTCGCCTTCGCGCTGCTGGTGCTGAAGACCGATTTCGGCAAGGTGTTTCAGGCCATCGGCAGGGGCGTGAACGCGATGCTGGGCTACACTGAAGCGGGGTCGGCGTTCGTTTTCGGCGATGCGTTGGGCAAGAGCAGCGGACCCTACGGCGTGATCTTCGCCTTCCAGGTGTTGCCGATCATCATTTTCATCGCCTCGTTTTTCGCCATCCTCTACTACCTGGGCGTGATGCAGTTCATCGTGCGCGGCATGGCGGTGGGGATGCAGAAGGTGATGGGCGTGAGCGGCGCGGAATCGCTCAACGTGGCGGCCAGCATCTTCATGGGGCAAACGGAAGCGCCGCTCACCATCCGGCCCTTCCTCGCGGGGCTGACGGAGTCCGAGCTGTTCGTGGTGATGGCCAGCGGCATGGCGCACGTTTCCGGCTCGGTGATGGCCGCCTACGTGAAGATCGCGCACGTGGAGATTCAACATCTGCTGACGGCGGTGATCATGACGGCGCCCGCCACCATCATGCTGGCCAAAATCTTCATCCCCGAAACCGAAAAGCCGGTGACCGCCGGCAAAGTGGAAGTGAAGATCGAGAAGACCGCCGTGAACGTGATCGACGCGGCGGCCCAGGGCGCGGGCGACGGGCTGCATCTGGCGCTGAACGTCGCCGGCATGTTGATCGCGTTTCTGGCGCTGATCGCGATGGTCAACGGCATCCTGGGCGGGCTGCACGGTTTGCCGGGCATGGGCTGGCTGCCGCCTTCGCTGGAAAAGATTTTCGGCGTGGTGTTCGCCCCGGTGGCGTGGATTATGGGGGTGCCGTGGAAGGACGCCTCCACCATTGGCGACCTGCTGGGCACCCGGCTGGTGCTGAACGAATTCGTGGCGTTCTTGAAGCTGGGGCCGATGAAGGAATCGCTCGATCCGCGCTCGTTCGTGATCGCAACATACGCGTTGTGCGGATTCGCGAATTTCAGCTCGATCGCGATCCAGATTGGCGGCATCGGCGCGCTGGCTCCGAGCCGCAAGTCGGACCTGGCGCGCCTGGGATTGCGCGCGGTGGCCTGCGGGTCGATGGCCAATTTCATGTCGGCTTGCATTGCGGGAATGTTGCTGTGACCCTGGAAGCCAGAGACTATATCCAAAGCCGGACGCCGCTGCGGCCCTCCATCGGGGTGGTGCTGGGCAGCGGGCTGGGGGCATTCGCCGAGGAGCTGACGAACCGCGCGGAGATGCCTTACTCCGAAATTCCGGGCTGGCCCGCGGCGACGGCGGCAGGCCATGCCGGCAAGCTGATTTTTGGCAAGCTGGATGGGCTGGACGTGGCGGTGATGGCCGGGCGCGCGCATCTCTACGAAGGCCATACGCCGGCGCAGGTGGTGTACGGCGTGCGCGTGCTGCGGTCGGTGGGCGTGCGCTCGCTGGTATTGACCAACGCGGCGGGCGGGATCAATCTTTCCTACGAACGCGGCGGGCTGGTGCTGATCTCCGACCACATCAACCTGCAGGGATCGAATCCGCTGTGCGGGCCTAACGACGACGAACTGGGGCCGCGCTTCCCCGATATGTCGGAGGCCTATTCGCGCAAGTTTCTCCACATCGCACGGGAGGTGGCGACCGATCTGTGCATTCACATGCCCGAGGGCGTTTACGCGGCTGTGCTGGGACCCAGTTATGAAACGCCCGCGGAGATCCGCTACCTGCGGACGGTCGGCGCGGACCTGGTGGGCATGTCCACGGTGCCGGAAGTCATCGCGGCCAACCACATGGGGATGAAGGTGCTGGCCGTATCCTGCGTGACGAATATGGCGGCGGGCGTGCTGCCGCAACCACTGAATCACGAGGAAGTGCTGGAGGCCGGAGCCATGGTGGCCGAGACGCTGGTGCGGTTCCTCAAGGCGCTGCTGCCGCGGCTGGTATGACGGACCCCCTGATTTCCGCCGCCCTGGCCGCGCGCGAAAACGCCTTTGCACCGTTTTCCAAGTTCAAGGTAGGGGCCGCGATTGAAGACGACGCCGGCCGCATCCACACAGGCTGCAATGTGGAGAACGCCACCTACGGCCTCACCCTGTGCGCCGAGCGCGTGGCGGTGTTCAAAGCCATCTCCGAAGGCGCGCGCAAATTCCGCCGCGTGGTGGTGGCCGCCGATACCGATGTTCTGACACCACCCTGCGGGGCTTGCCGGCAGATTCTTTGGGAATTCTGCGGGGATGTCGAGATCGTCCTGGTGAATTTGCGGGGGAAGACTGAGAAGTATCGTTTGAAGGATCTGTTTCCGAAGCCATTCGATAGTTCTTATCTATAGAAGGAAATTGGCCGC
>JBKQPR010000294.1:0-21283 GCA_052144935.1 Bryobacteraceae bacterium | reverse complement strand
CGGCGGAGGGCAGTTCATCGATGAAATAGGCTCGCAATGCCTCGTACATACGGTGCTTGGAGTTGGCGGGTTCGAGGAAGAAGCGGCGGCACTCGCTTAGGTCCTTTGGTGCTCCGATACTCATACTGCAACAGACGTTCGCGATCAACGCGCGGGCCTGCCGGTCCCAGGGGTGGTAACATGCCTCAACCCGGACGATCCGCGAGGCGGTGGACAAGAACATCATTTCGGACGCCCCAGATGATCGCCCCTCTATGTCATCCACTTCCGGATCGGCGTCTGACCCATAAGGCCGGCGTATTGTGAACTCGAACGCAGCGTCCCAGAAGGTTCACCCATTGGGGTCGAATTCTCAGCACACGGCCTGATAAGCCGAGCGCGAGCCGGTGCCGCCATCACCTCGGCGTTTCTTCCATTGGTCCTCCGCGGCACCAGCGGTCTCTAAATTGATCTGAATTGGGTCACGGCGAGACCGCCAGGACCGGAAGCGATATAACGCCGCCAAGCGGAGCAGACCCACGGGTTCGTTGGCTTGGGCACTGCCAAAGCACTGCCAAGCCGATGGTTGCAAAGCAGAGAAAAGCATCGTAAAGTGGGGACCGAGATAGCGTATGCAGAGGAAAACAGTTGTCATCGTTGCCGCGGCGGCTGTCGTTTCCGCGGGGTTGGGGACGTGGGCTGTGGTAGGGGGACAAGCCGGGATTCAATATCGCACGGCGACTGTCGAACACGGCGACATTAACGTCACCATCTCGTCCACCGGCAACCCGAACGCGGTTGTAACCGTGCAAGTGGGCACCCAAGTATCGGGTGTCGTTCTGGCCCTGTTCGCCGATTTCAACACCAAAGTGACCAAGGGCAAGTTGATCGCAAAGATCGATCCAGCGCCCTTCCAGGCGAAGGTCGATCAGGCACAGGCTAGCCTGGATGCGGCGCGGGCCGCCGTAGCCAATTCTCAGGCCGTCGTCCAGCAGGCGCTGGCGGGCATTCAGGCGGCAAACTCGTCTCTGGCAGCCGCGCAGGCGAATGTCGTGAAAGCCGAGGCGGTGGCTGACGATGCCAAGGTCAAGGTGGACCGGCGCGTGATCATGGTCAGCAGGGGCGCCGATTCCAAGGAGGATCTGGAAACCGCGCAGACCACATACAAATCGTCGGTTGCCGATCATGACGCATTAGTAGCGCAGCAGCATGCGGTGGAAGACAACGGGAAGGTTGCGCAGGCTCAGTTGAATGTGGCGAATTCGCTTTTGACCGCCAGCCAGGCGCAGGTGAAACAGTTCACCGCGGCGCTGCTATCGGCCCAACTCGACCTGGACCACACGAACATCACCGCGCCGGTGGATGGCGTCGTGGTGTCGCGGAACGTGGACGTCGGACAGACCGTTGCGGCGAGCCTGGCGGCTCCCACCCTGTTTCTGATCGCACAAGACTTGACCAAGATGCAGGTGGATACGAACGTGTCGGAAGCGGACGTGGGACGCGTGCGCGTGGACCAGCCTGCGACGTTCACGGTGGACGCATATCCCGGGCAGGTGTTCACGGGCCGCGTGACCTCGATCCGCGAGGCCCCCATCAACGTGCAAAACGTGATCACGTACGACGCGGTGATCGGCGTTTCGAATCCGGACCTGAAGCTGTTTCCAGGTATGACGGCGAATGTGAAAATTATGGTGAATCAGCGCCCCAACGTGCTGAAGGTCTCCAACGCCGCACTGCGTTATCACCCGGCATCGGACACGGCAGCATCCGGCGGCGGCAAGGGCATACGCACGGGCGCAGTGCCGGAAAAAGCCGTCTGGATCCTGGACGCGAACAGCAAGCCGCAGCGCATCGTGGTCACTACGGGCGAAAGCGATGGCACGTTTACGGAGATTACCCAAGGCGGCTTAAAGGACGGAGACCGCGTGATTGTCGCGGCGCTGGCAAAGGGGGCTTCCGCTGCGGGAGGCAGTCCGGGATCCCAGGCCGGCAGCAAGGGCGGCAGAGGGCCGGGATTCTAGGCGGGCGGCATGGCATCGGTAATTGAGATCAAGGATCTGGTGAAGGATTACAGGCTCGGCGAGATGACGTTGCACGTGTTGAAGGGCATCTCGTTCGAGATCGAGCGCGGGGATTTCGTCTCTATCATGGGGCCATCCGGATCCGGCAAATCCACGCTCATGAACATCCTCGGGTGCCTCGACAAGCCTACCTCCGGATCTTACACGCTGGACCGAATCAGCGTCGGGAATCTGAATCGCGACCAACTGGCGGAGATCCGCAACAAGAAGATCGGGTTCGTCTTCCAGCAGTTCAACCTGCTGGCGAGAACTAGTGCGGCGGAGAATGTGGAACTGCCGATGATGTACACCGATACCCCAGCCCGCGAGCGCCGCGAGCGAGCGATGAAGGCGTTGCTCGCGGTGGGACTCGCGGGACGCGAGGAACACCAGCCGAGCCAGCTTTCCGGCGGCCAGCAGCAACGCGTGGCAATTGCGCGGTCGCTGGTGAACGATCCCAGCATGATTCTGGCGGACGAGCCGACCGGGGCACTGGACTCGAGGACTAGCGTCGAGATCATGGCGATCTTCCAGCAGCTGAACCGCGAAAAGGGGATCACCATGATCGTGGTGACCCACGATCCGGATGTCGCGACTTACTCCAACCGGAACATCCACTTCAAAGATGGAAGGCTGCAGCGGGATGAGCGGATCGCTCAGCCGCGCGAAGCACGGAAGGACCTGGAGCAGCTTCCCGCCGAGCAGCCTGAGGAGACAGTTTCGTCATGAATAAAATCGTTGGCAGCATCCGGATCGCACTCCGCGCGCTGAAGGTGAACCGCATGCGCTCGGCGCTCACCATGCTAGGGATCATCATTGGCGTCGCGGCAGTGATCGCGATGGTGGGTGTTGGCGCGGGCGCCACCGCGCGCATCCAGGCGCAAATCCAGAGTATCGGCAGCAACCTGATTATCATTCTGCCGGGCAGCGTCAGCAGCAATGGCGTCCGGCTGGGCTCCGGCGCGGTAGCCTCGCTCACGGAAGACGACGCCAAGGCCATTGCGGCCGAGTGCCCGTCCGTCGCTCTCACCGCTCCTACCGTGCACGGCGGAGTGCAGGTGGTTTACGGGAACAACAACTGGGCCACCAATGCGCAGGGGGTTACTCCGGACTACATGACGATCCGCGATTACACCATGTTGTCCGGCCAGTTTTTCACGACACAGGACGTGGATGCGGCCGCCAAAACAGCCGTGCTGGGTGAAACCGTCGCGCAGAATCTATTTGGCGACAGCGATCCCACGGGCCAGGTGGTCATCATCAAGAATGTGCCATTTACCGTGGCGGGCGTGCTGACACCGAAAGGCCAGTCGCCGACGGGTCAGGACCAGGACGACGTCATCCTGCTACCGATCTCCACGGCCATGCAAAAGGTGCTCGGCGCCAACAAGGCCAATGCCCAAGCGGTCGGCTCGCTGATGGTGCAGGCCATCAGCCCGCAAGCCATGGATTCCGCAATTCAGGAGATGGAGGGGCTGCTGCGCGAACGGCATAGGATCTTACCGGGCCAAGACGACGACTTCACGATCCGCAATCTCACCGAGGTGTTCCAGGCCCAGGAGACGTCGGCGCAAGTGATGTCGATTCTGCTGGGCGCCATCGCGTCGGTATCGCTGATCGTGGGCGGCATCGGGATCATGAACATCATGCTGGTGTCCGTGACCGAAAGGACACGAGAGATCGGCCTGCGGCAGGCCGTGGGCGCCAAGACGCGCGACATCCTGTTGCAGTTCCTGGTGGAAGCCGTGACTCTGTCCTTGCTGGGTGGAATTATAGGGATCGTAGTTGGGCTGACGGCTTCGCTGCTCATCTCGCACTTTGCGAATTGGTCAACGCAGGTTAGCCCTCTGTCTATCCTTCTGGCGTTTCTATTCTCTGCGTTGGTGGGAGTGTTCTTTGGCTACTACCCGGCCCGCAAAGCGGCATTTCTGGATCCGATCGAGGCTCTCCGGTATGAATGAAGGCACAGCCCTGTCCAATCGTTGCCGGTCGGCGATCGTTCTCGGGACGGTTGGATTGCTGCTCGTTGAGAACGGCTGCATGATCGGTCCGAAGTACCAGCGTCCGGGCGCTCCGGCGCCGCCGGCTTTTAAAGAAGAGCCGCCAGCCGGCTGGAAGGAAGCGCAACCCAATGACGGAGCGCTTCGCGGCCAATGGTGGAAGGTTTACAACGATCCCCGGCTTGACACTCTCGAAGACCAGGTGAGCATCTCCAACCAGAACGTGTTGGCCGCCGAGGCTCAGTTCCGTGAGGCCAAAGAGGCGGTGCGCATCGCCCGAGCCGGCCTGTTTCCCAGCGTGACCGCCGCGCCTTCCGCGACGCGTTCCGGAACGGGCGCGGCTCCCGGCGTGGAACACGTTTACACGATACCGGTTGACTTGGCCTATCAGATCGACGTATGGGGAAGCATTCGACGCAGCGTTGCGGCCAATTCAGCCATCGCGCAGGCGTCGGCGGCGGAACTGGTGAACGCCCGCTTGTTGTACCAGTCGGAACTCGCCGCGGATTACTTCCAGATTCAGGGCCTGGACGCCTCGCGGCAGTTGCTGGATGCCACAGTGAAGTCGTACGAGCAATATGTCCAACTGACCCAGGATCGATATGAGGGCGGTGTCGCATCGATGGGCGATGTAGCACTGGCTCAAACTCAGTTGGAAACGGCACGCGGGCAGTTGGTCGACCTGGGAGTCCAGCGGGCCCAATTCGAACATGCGATGGCGGTGCTCACGGGCAAACCGCCTTCCGAGTTATCGATTCCTTCTGCGGGGAACCAGTCTCCGCCGCCGGTATCTCCGATCGGTCTTCCTTCCACTCTGCTGGAACGGAGGCCCGACGTCGCTGCCGGCGAACGGCAGGTCGCGGCGGCGAACGAACAGATCGGAATCGCCAAGGCTGCGTTCTACCCGTCACTGACCTTCAGCGCCAGTGCAGGTTCGCAAACCACGGCCATCCTCGATTTGATTACATGGCCAACCCGCTTCTGGTCGGTGGGATCGCAATTGGCCGAGACTCTCTTCGATGCGGGCAAGCGCCGCGCTCAGGTCAAGTTGACGCAAGCCACCTATGACGCCACTGTGGCGAATTATCGGCAGACGGTACTGACGGCATTTCAACAGGTGGAGGATGGTTTGGCGGCGTTGCGCATCCTCTCCGAAGAGGCTGAGATTACGGATCGGGCGGTCAAAGCCGCGCAACAGTCGCTCGATATATCTACGGAACAATATCGTGGAGGACTCGCGAACTATCTGCAGGTCATCACCGCGCAGACCAGCCTGCTACAGAATCAACGGACGGCCGTCGATGTTCTGACGCGACGCATGGCCGCGAGCGTGTCCTTGATCCAAGCCCTCGGCGGCGGATGGGACGCTTCGCAGTTACCCTCTTCCCGGGACTTACGACGCTGAGCGGACGGATCCGGAGCCGAAGTCGGGGGATCGCGCCAGCGACAGAAGCTTCGTGCGCGTCGTGGTCCACGGCCCCGCGACCCTCTCCGCTGTACGCCAAGGGGTAGCCTGCGGAGGCGTCCGCGCCAGATCAGTGATGCATGGCTTTCGAGTTAACCGTGGCGGACCTTACGCGGAGAACGGCGTTTCAGCCTGGTATCGGCGCCTACAGAGGTTGTTCCGGTCGGATGGTCGGGCATCCGGAAGTTATCCACTTGGACGTACGGTCGCGCTGCGCCTTCCTCGGGCAACGGAAAACGGAACGATATGCGGCCATATCGGTAGCGTTCTCGGTTGAGGAGCAACGTTCCGCACTTCCGGGAGCCGCGTCGCCTTCGGCCAGCAGCCAGATCCCTAATCATGGTGGTGGTACACTCAAACCGGGAGGCCGCAGCGCAAGCTGACCGGAAGTCTGATGCGTGGCTAACGTCCCTAAAGGGATTGCCATAGATCCTCAGACCTGCAAGAACGTGTCGACCACCGCTCCTGCGACCTCCCCGTGCATCAACCCACGAACGGTACGCCAGTCGCTTGTGCAGGGCCCGCGACCTCTACCGCCCTGTGCATCGATGGCACCGCGCTGCGGTCGGCCTGCCGGGCCGATCCGTGGCTCGGCTCGGCCATTTCTAGAACGCGTCCTTCGCGTGGTGGCCGGCCGTGTTCGCTCGATTCGAGCAGCGCTTCGCCCAAAATGTGCCGTGTGCGCGTCTAAGCCGGGCCGCGGAACAACTGCGCGAGCGCTCCGGCCCTGGGCAAGCAGATTCGGTACTTCGTCGCGCTGCACCTGCGCCCGGCCAGCGGGCTTTGTGGAGGGCGTTATGACGCGATATCGGTAGGTATCTGAACGGCTGACCGAAGCATGCGGAGTTATGCGAATCCGCTGCTTTCTGCGAGTGGCTGACGATCCGGCCGCAGCCGACACTTCCCAGATGGCAGTATCTGAGGCGCTCGCGGGCAACCGGGCACTTCGCGGGCTGCGGCGGCCACGCGCCCAACTGGCCTCTTTCCGAGTGGCGAAGTTTACCGGCCAATGTTGTGAGTGAGGCGCCCGCGGGCAGCGATTCCGAGCAATATTCTTTTTTCGTTTCGAAACTGTCTTACCTTGGCGAGTGACGGCCTCCTGGGGCAATCGGGCGGCGTTCCTGGTGGCCCTTGCATTCGGGCCTCCGGAGTGCGACAAGAGAGTCATCGGCGCGCCGCCGAAGACCACTTTCGCCTGAGCAGGAAAACGGGCAGAGATTGGCCGGTTATGCCGACCATTCGCCCAGAGATGAACAGAGGCTTCCCTCAACGACGTTTACCAGGAGTGATGTCAAAGGTTGGGCTTCGCAGGATCCCTAAACACCGAGTTTCGGCGGTAATCAGTGGAGTGACCGGCCGGAACATGTCTTCCGGATGGCTAAAGATCGGCTCGGAAACTCCGTTCAGGCTTGGGAACCGGTGGCGGCGGCTGGTGCAGGGTGGCCGAGGCGCTCGGGATGGAAAAAATGAGAGAAACGGCGGTCAGGGCTATTTTCGGGGCAGCAGCATTCTGACTTCCGGAACGGCCGGCACCGGGAAAACAACCCTGGCCGCCCATTTCGTCGACGCCGCCTGCGCTCGCGGGGAGCGATGCGTTTTTTTCTCTTTGGAGGAGTCCGCGAACCAGATCATCCGCAATATGCGGTCTGTTGGGATTGATCTCGCGCGTTGGGTCGATAAGGGCCTGCTGCACTTTCAAGCCGCCCGGCCAACGACGTATGGCCTGGAAATGCATCTTGTCAAAATCCACAAGACCATCAAGGAAATCAACCCCAGCATCGTGGTGGTGGACCCGGTTACCGCGTTGCTGCAATCCGGCCCAATATCGGAGACCCGGAGTATGCTGCTGCGCCTGGTCGATTTTCTCAAAGAAAAGCAGATCACGGGCTTGATGACCACCTTGACCAGCGGTTCGGATGCCCAGGAGCAAACCGAGGTCCAGATCTCCTCCCTGGTGGATACTTGGCTGCTGCTGCGCGATATCGAGAGTGGAGGCGAGCGGAACCGGGGCATTTACATTCTCAAGGCCCGAGGCATTGAGCACTCAAACCAGATCCGCGAATTTCTTTTGACCGATCACGGCGTCGAGCTTCGCGAGGTTTACCTGGGCGAGGCGGGGCTACTCACCGGCTCCGCCCGGGTGACGCAGGAAGCCAGGGATTCGTCCGCGGCGCAGTTGGCCCGGCTGGAAATTGAACGGAAGCAGCTCCTGCTGGCGCGCAAGCGAACAGCGCTGGACGCTCAGATGGCCGCTCTGCAACTTGAGCTGGAGACCGAGGAGCAGGAATCGCGACAGCTCATCGCGCAAGAGGAGCTGAAACTGAAGAAACTGGAGCAGGACCGGGGCGAGATGGCCAAGAGCCGCTTCGTAAAGAAAGCTCCGCGGGAGGATAACAGCAGGAGTACTACAGCGTCTGGAGGCCGAAAATAGAATGCAGACGACATCGCAACAGGCCGCCGGCAAACCCCCCATTGCGAAATGGGAGTTGAGGTTGTACGTTGCGGGACAGACCGCGAAATCACTGCTGGCGTTCGCCAACCTAAAACGGATCTGCGAGGAACATCTCTCAGGTGAGTATCGCATCGAAATTATCGACTTGCAGAAGAGCCCAGAACGGGCAAAGGGAGACCAAATTCTCGCACTTCCGACCCTTGTGCGGAAGCTTCCGGAGCCGGTCAAGAAAATCCTCGGCGACCTGTCGAATACGGAGCGCGTGCTGGTCGGCCTCGACCTACGGCCCCGCGGACCGGGGGAGGCGCTGTGAACCGCAAAACAACTGCCGACGAAACGAAAGCATTCGAGGAAGCGCTCGCTGCGCAGCCTGTGGCTGCGCATTACGTTCTTCGGCTTTTCGTAACCGGAACCACCCCCAGGTCCGCTCGCGCCATCCAGAACATCCGAGCCATTTGTGACGATAAGCTGCATGGCCGCTACGATCTCGACGTGATCGATATTTATCAGCATCCGGAGCACGTTAAGCCTGAGCAGATTATCGTTACCCCGACGCTCGTCAAGAAACTGCCGCTGCCGGTCCGCAAGATCATCGGGGACCTTTCCGACAAAACGCGGGTGCTGGCCGGGCTGGACATTGTCCGGCGTTAGCTTTCGGCCAAGGGCCGCCGGAGAACAAACATGGCTGACACCCGGAAAGATCTGTTGGAGCGCATTCGAGACCTTCAGGAACGCCTCGATGAAGCCACAGAGACCCTCCGCGCAATTCGAAGCGGCGAGGTAGACGCTATAGTCGCTTCGGGCCCGGACGGCGATCGAGTCTAAACCCTCACAGGAGCCGATGAAGCATACCGGGTCATGGTGCAGGGGATGGCGGAAGGCGCCTTGACTCTCACGATCGATGGACTGATCCTCTTCTCCAACACGCAGTTTGCCGCCATCCTGCGCAGTTCTCTCGAAGATGTGATTGGCTCCCGTATTCAAGATCTCGTCGCCCCGGAAGATTGCCGATGCAGTCTCCATGCTCCTCAGCGGAAGGGCTGCCAGGAAAGCCGAAGTGCGATTGAGAACGGGCGGCGCAGCGCTCGTACCGGTGTACTTATCCGTTCAGAATCTGGTTTTGGATGGAGCCGAGCGTCTTTGCGTCATCGTCACGGACTTGAGCGCGCAGAAACGATATGAAGAGATACTCGCCCTCATGGAGGTGGTCCCCGCGGGCATCTTCATTGCGCAGGATGCAGGGTGCCGGCGGACCGTGGGCAACCGCATGGCCTACGAACTATTGCGTGTGCCGTCCGCTCCTAATGTCTCAAAGTCTGCGCTCGATTTCGAGAAGCCGAAAACCTGGCGCGAGGTCAAGGACGGCAGAGACATCCCGACCGAGGAATTGCCGCTGCAGACCGCCGCACGCACCGGTCAGCCCGTGCATGACTACGAGCTTGAGATGGTGTTCGATGATGGCACTTCTCGACGATGGCTCGGTAATGCCGTGCCCCTATTCGATGACGCGCTGCGGTCACGCGGTGCTGTAGCCGCGTTCGTTGACATTACCGAACGTAAGCGGGCCGAGGAAGCACTCGAGAGGACCAACGAGGAACTTCGGAGCTTCGCGTATGCGCTCACGCACGATCTTCGGGAGCCGCTGCGTATGGTGGTGAACTTCACTAAGCTACTGGCACAGGAGTGCGAAGGAAAATTGGGCGAAGAGGCACCCAAATATATCTCTTATTCCCTCGAAGGGGCTTTGAGAATCGAGGCCCTCCATCAGGCGTTACTTGATTACTGGGACATCACGGAGAGGCGCGTAGAGAGCTTCTCACCGGTAGACTGCAACCAGGCGCTATCACAGACGCTGCTAAACCTCCAAATGGACATTCAGCAGAGTGGTGCTACGGTGACCTCTGATCCGTTGCCCACCGTCGTAACAGAAGACACTATGCTGGGGCGGGTCTTCCAGAACCTTATTAGTAATTCGATCGAGTACAGGGGCGAGGCAGCGCCCAGAATCCACATCTCCGCCGTGAGAACTGCCAAAGAGTGGCTGTTCTCGGTGCGCGACAACGGCGTCGGCATTGATCCGGAAGGCGCTAAGGTCGTATTTGGCATGTTCAAGCGTCTGCACGGAAGGGAAATTCCCGGCACAGGCATTGGACTGGCACTTTGTAAGAGGATGGTTGAGCGTCACGGTGGACGCATTTGGGTGGAATCGGAAGCGGGACAGGGTGCGGCTTTCAAATTCACCATTCCATTTGCCTAGCTCCTCTGCGGCCGTCGTTGATGGCGGCTGATTGGGGGCCAGGCTGAAACGTCATTACTCCCGATAAGTCCCCTTCCAGGAAGTCTGCGACCTGGCGTGCACCTTCGGTCGGAATACGCGCCACCCGGAAAGAGCCACCGTGGCCGGAAATCCGTAATTGGAGTTTAAGCGCCAGTCCCGATAGTGTTGGACGCCCTATTGCGAAATCCCTGGCACCAACCAGCGCTTCGATTGAGGAAGCAGCCGCCAAATCCACAGCCCCATACACTGTCGCGGAAGCTCCAGCGGGTCCCCCGAGGGAGTCCGCCCCAAACTCCGGTAGCGTCCCAAGCATAGGACACTACCCAGACTTCATGTCAAATGACCATCAGCCGGTGGTCCACGCAATCCAGTTGGATGGCTTCGTAGACATGGTCCACCAGATCCAGCCCGTGCATGGCCAGGAAGGGCAGGATGGAATAGAGGCGCTCCTGGAGATGCCGCTCGGGATAGAGCAGGCCATATAGGGAAGCCGCGTCCTGGGCCGCGCGGGCATCCCGGCGCAGGGCTTCGCGACCGGCTTTGCGCTCCACCTTATCGAGCTGGTAGCGCATCTTGCGGGCGCTGCGGTCCAGAGCCACGGCCAGAGTCGGATCGAAGCCGGCCAGTTCGCGGCGCAGGCGGTCGATGGCGCCATCCACGGCGGTGGTGGCCTCGCCCATGGCGGTAGCCAGCGCCGGCGGGGCCAGCCGGGCGGCTACGCGTTCGCGCAGGGCCTCCTCCCCGTGGAAGAAGTCGGGGAGCGAGAGGCCGTAGCGCGTCAGCAGCTTATCGCTGCGGGTGTCCAGAATGGTGAACCCGGTGCGCGGAATGGCCAGCGGCATGCGTCCCAAAATGGCCTCGTAGAGCGTTTCGGACTGCGCCAGGTAGGCGACTTCGGCGGGGCCGCCGATGTAGGCCACCGTGGGGAGCATGAAATCCTGCACCACCGGCCGCAGCAGGGCGTTGGGCGAGAGCGAAGCCGCGCGGGCGGCCAGCTCCCCGACGGAGAAGCGCCGTCCGTTGAGGATGTACTCCTCGCCGACCCGCCGCAGGGCCAGGCGTTTGCCGTTCTCCAACAGGAAGAAGAAGGAGGTCTGCTCCTCCACGTGTACCTGCGTGTGATAACCGGCGGCGGCCAGTTGCTGGTTGCGCTTCAGCACCCGTTGGGTGAGCTCCGCACCCTGCTCGACGGCGGCCGCTAGGGCCGGAGCGGCCAGCTCGCGGAAGACCGGCAGCATGGGGTCCACTTGCGGCACGTCGAAGCGCGCCAGCAGGCGCCGCAGCAGCTCCGAAAAGGCCTGGCCCATGGTGTTGCCGGCGCGGTAGGTTTCCTCCACCAGGTCGGCCACTTCTTCCCCGAAAGGCATGCCGTGCAGGGCCGCGCGAAACTCGCGCAGCGGCGGATTGGCCAGCGCCACGCCGCCCACCGGCTGCGCGCTGGCCGCGCGGCGCATTTCCAGCTTGATGGGGGTGTACATGCGGTCGAAGATCCAGGCGTGGTTGACCTCGGCGAAATCGTGATCCTCGGTGGCCAGCCAGAAAACCGGCACGGCGGGAATGCCGCGGCCGGTCAGCCACTCGGCCAGCTTGATCGCATGGAGAACCTTATAAAGGGTGTAGGAAGGACCGGAGAACAGACCCACCTGTTGCCCGGTAACCACCGCGACGGTCTCCGGTTGGGCCAGCATTTGGAGCGCCGGGCCGTCCGGATTGCGCTCCCGCAGGGCGGCCACCAGGGCGGCGCGGCGTTCGGCGGGAAACCGGATCTCGGCAGCCGCTTTTTGGAAATCCTCAAACTCGCGCAGGGGGTGGTGGTAGAAGGCGGCCGTGCGGTCCGGATGGTAAAGTACATCTGCGAACAGGGCAGAGGTGTGCGGGAGGTCGGTATGCCGGACGCAGGAACAGTGCATTACCAGGATCAGCTTAGCAGATGATGGCGCGGGGGCGTAGGATTCGGCAACACTGGACCGGCAGGCTATGGACCAGGCTGGTTTCTTTACACCCGGTAAACGTAGCTGTCCTCGAAAATCATGTCCCGGCTCCGCCCCATAGCCGATCCAGTGCTGGTTGGGCCTGAGCCGGAAATAATGGCCCGTAGATCTTCGAAGTCCTGGCTGGAAGGGCCAATCACCGCGATATCGGTCAGGGTCAACTGGGAGGGATTGGTGCCGGCCAGCACGCGTTGAACCCGAGTGTAAGCGGCCAGGGGCCCGCTGCGATCGGCCGCCGGTGAGACGATAACGAGCCGCCATTCCATCGATTCCGGCAGGTAGTACCAAGCCGCGGCCGAAATCGAAAAGCGATTGCGTTTCAGGGCTTCAAGCAGGCGCTGCCCTTCGGAGATGAGATCGCTTACCAATACTTTCTTAAACATGCAAGGACCCCCACGGGAGTGGATACTGCGTCGAGCAAACCTTTGGCCTTCTTCCGGCCGTATAGCTTGTATCGGCTCTCCTCATTCCAGTCTTTCACCACGCCCCATTTAGCCTCCAACGGCTTGTTATTCCGCAACTCTTCGGACAGCTTCGGCAAGGCCGCCGCTTCCAGGAGGCTATTCAGGCTGTGCGTGTACACCTTCGAGACGAAGTCCCTTTTCGGCGGGAATTCGTGCTTCTTCGTCTTTTTGGCGATGCACGCCTTGAGCGCACATTCAACGACATAGCCAGCCAGGTAATAGGCACCATCGAACCTCCTGTTTCGAAATAAGACGTTGGCGTCCTCAAGCCGTTTTTCAGCCAGCGCCTGAAATTCCTTTCTGTTCATCGTCCTCTTTGAAACTATATCCAGTTCGGCGCTTCGCACTGGTGGCGGGCGACGCAAGGTCGGGGGCCATTGGTCCCTGCGCCACGGAAAATCTTCGTGAAGCGCTAGCCCGCCGGTAAAATCTTCGAAATGTCGTTGTAGATGGTGAAGACCAGAATCAACATGATGCACACGAATCCGAGCTTGAACACGGCCTCTTTCACGTTCAGGCTGAGATCGCGCTGCATCACCATCTCGACCAACAACATCAGGATGACTCCGCCGTCCAGAATCGGGATGGGCAGCAGGTTGACGATGGCCAGTTGCAGGCTCACCATGCCCATCCACATGAAGAAGACCGAGGGACCCTGGCGCGCGGCGTCGCCGGTTTGCACGGCGATGCCGATGGGGCCGGCCAGATTCTTGGTCGACATGCGCCGTTCCACCAAGCCCTCCAAAATCTGGCCCATCATCATGGCGCCCTTGGCGTTTTCGCGCACGGATTCGCCGAGGGCCTCGGGGAAGGAAAGCCGCGTGACGATGAAATTTAACTTTTGTAGCGGAATCACGCCGATCATCCAGCGGGCCGGTCCATCGATCTTGGCGTAGACCGGGCGCACGGTGACCTCTCCCTTTTCGCCATTGCGCTGGTATTCGATGCGGATGGGTTGGCCGCCGCTGTTCTTGGTGATTTCCTGAAACTTGATCTGGGAATGGATAGGCACTCCATTCAGGGCCATGATCAAGTCGCCGCGCTTCAAGCCGGCTTGGTCGGCCGGCAAACCGTGTTCCACATCTCCCAACTGGATCTGGCCGCGCTCGTCCCATCCGGCGAAGCCCACGCCCGTGCGTTCGCTCAGCGCGGGGGTCACGGTGGTATCGAAGCGCTTGCCGTTGCGCAGGATGGTGAGGCGCATGGGGCGGTAGGCGCTGGACATCTCCTTTATGCCCACGTCTTCCCAGGTGGGGTTGGTAGTGCTATCCAGCTTGACGATCCGGTCGCCATCCGTGATGCCGGCCTTGGCCGCCGGGGAATCGGGCATCACATGGCCGATCACGGCTTCCATATCGGCGTCCGAGACCTTCTGGTACTTCACCATGTAAAGCCCGGTGAGCACGGCCACGGCCAGCACGATGTTCATCAACGGACCGGCAAACGCGATAATCAGGCGCTGCCATCGCGGCTTGGCGAGCAGGCTGCGCGGGTCGCTGGTGTGGACCTCCTGTGTGCCGCCCGGGTTGGACACCTCGGCGAACTGCTCGCCGGCCATTTTGACATACCCGCCAAAGGGAATCAGCGAGACCCGGTAGTCGGTCTCGCCGCGGCGAATGCCGAACAGGCGAAGGCCGAAACCGAAGCTGAAGGCCTCCACCTTGACATCGAAATAACGGGCGGCCCAAAAATGTCCCAACTCGTGGATGTTGATCATCACTCCGATCAGGACCAGCCACCACAAAACGTCTTCAAAACCAGCCAGCATATGATTAAGCCGTCAGCGCGCCAGCCCGGGCCGTTACCAGCTCGCGCGCCAGGTTGCGAGCCGCCCGGTCGATCTCCAGGATCTCCGCCACCGTGCGCGGAGAGCGCGCCGGCATACGGGCCAGCGTCTCCGCGACGACTTCGTAAATCGAGGGGAAGGCCATGCGTCCTTCCAGGAAAGCTTCGACTGCAATCTCGTCCGCCGCGTTCAACACGCACGTGGCGGCTCCGCCGGCCTGCTGGCACTTATAGGCCAGCCGGAGCAGCGGAAACTTGTCAAAATCCGGAGGCAGAAATTCCCACTTGCGGGCCTCCGTCCAATCGATCTTCGGCACCGGCGCCTCCGACCGTTCCGGGTATGTCAGCGCGTACTGAATGGGCATGCGCATATCCGTCGCCGATATCTGTGCAAGCACACTGCCATCGCTATACTCGATCATGGCATGCACGGTGGATTGCGGGTGAATGACCACATCCACCTCGGACGGCTTGAAACCGAACAGCCAGCAGGCCTCGATGACTTCGAAGCCCTTGTTCATGAGGGTGGCGCAATCGATGGTGATGCGGTTCCCCATCCGCCAGGTGGGATGATTGAGCGCCTGGGCGGGGGTGACGAACGCCAGGGATTCGGTGGGGGTGTTGCGGAAAGGACCGCCGGAAGCCGTAAGGATCAGGCGCGAAACCTGCTCGCGATTGCCCGCGCGCAGGCATTGGTGAGCCCCATTGTGCTCGCTATCGATGGGCACCAACTCGGCGCCGTATTGGCGGACGGCATCCATCACGATCTGCCCGCCGGAGACGAGCACTTCCTTATTAGCCAGACCCACGCGCTTCCCGTGGACCACCGCCTGGTAGGTGGCCTCCAGTCCCGCTACCCCGACAATCGCCGAAATAACGGTATCCACCTCCGGGGCGATCGAAATCCGAACCCGCGCGGCATTGCCCGAAAGCAGCTCCGGCCACTGAGAATGAGGGAATCCCAAATCACTGAGCCTGTCCGATAGACGATTCAAACCGGCGGAAGTTGCGAGGACCGCCACTTGGGGGCGAAATTCCACAATTTGGGAGGCCAGCAGGGCGGCATTATGTCCCGCCGCTAGGGCAAACACCCGGTACAGGTGGCGGTTGCGGCGCACCACATCCAAGGTGTTAGTTCCGATGGAGCCTGTCGAACCCAGGATGGTAAGCGTTTTCATCGCGTGCTGGCGCTTCCGGGAAGCGCATTAGGCCATGATATCACGGAGTACCAAGCCCGAAATCCATGGGAAGACGTCCTCTCCGGTTTGTTTCACGTGAAACAACATAGCCCAGCCAGCTTCGAATTTTCTCTTTTTTATTTTTGGAAGGTCCTCTAAAAACCCTTTCGGGCGCCGGGGAGGATTGCTTCAGGGGTCTTTATTTTAGAGGTTAGTCTCGCTTTGGTGGGAGTTGCCTCCCCGGCTTACTTCCAATATTAGTATATTCCGTTTTTGGAAGCAACAAAAATCTGTATTATTTTTTTCAGGATTTTACTTCGACCCCCACCAAATCCTCTAACACTTTGATTGTAGAACAGATATCCTCATCCGCGTGACCCGCCGCAATGGCAGTCTGGAAGAGCTGGCGCGTCAAACCAGTCAAAAGTAGTGGTACTCCCAGTTCTTTTCCGGTCTCCAGGATGAGGCCGATGTCCTTATCCATCCACTTGGCGGCGAAGTTGGCCTGGAAATCGCGGCGCAGGACAAAGGGGGCCTTATAGGAGATCAGACCGCTTTTGGCGGCGCTGTTGTCCAGGATCTCAAGCATCAGCTTGGGGTCCACCCCGCCCTTGACGGCCAACACCATGCCTTCGTTGAAGGCCATCAAGATGTTGGCAAGCACCAGATTCTGGGCGAGCTTGGCCTGTAGGCCCATGCCCGGCCCACCGCAATAATAAAGACGTTTGCCCATCGGCTCCAGGTAGGGCTTTACATTATGGAAGACCTCTTCCCGGCCGCCGACCATGAAAGTCAGGGTGCCCTCTTCAGCGCCGGGGGTGGAACCGGTGCAGGGCGCATCGAGAAAATCGATGCCCTTAGCCTCGAGCGCCTCCCCGATCTTGCGGCTCCCGCTGGGGCTGATGGTGCTGGCATCCGCCACCACGGCGCCAGCCCGGGCCCCTTCGATGAGGCCGTCGGCGCCGAGGATGACCTCGCGGGACATGGCGGTATCGCCGACGCAGAGGAACATGCAATCCGCCTGGGAGGAGACCGCGCGTGGCGTCTGGCAGAATATACCACCCTCGGTCGCTGCCAGTCGGCGCGCTTTATCGGAGTTGTGGGACCACAAAGCCACCTGGTGGCCCGCGCGAAGGAGGTTTCGGGCCATCGGGTAGCCCATCAGCCCCAGACCAAGAAAGCCCAAATTCGCCATTAGACTTAGCATTGTAGCGCTAAGGCCGGAGGGGCACGCTAGAGCCGCAGCGCCAGGTTCTCGGCAGAGTTTCGGGAGGCAGCGGCGAGCGGGCCGGCGAATGGGACTGAAGCAGGGACCGCGGCGCGCGCCAAGCTCGGGGCCGGCGGAGGGGCGCCGGCGACCGGGTTTGTGGTGGAACCGCGGGGCGCAGTGGCTCCGGGCGATCCGGAAGGGCGCGGCTGGAGGGTTGGCGCCACGGGCCTTTGGGGGAGTGGCACAGCCGGCCGCTGCGCTTCGAGATGCATGAGTTCCGCGACCGCTCGGCGGTAGGCGCGCTCGGCTTGCGCCTGGTAGCGCAAGAAGTTCTTAAAGCCCTCGGTTTCGAGGATGGTGTGGAGTCCCTCGGCGGCGGCCGGGCTGGTGAACAGGCTGGTTTCGAGGCGGGCGGCGCGGAGGATCGATTGTTGGGCGAGGGCGATGCGCTCGACGGCGATCCGCTCCTGAGAGTTGGCGGGCTGGTAGAAGGCCATGAGGTCTTCGCGCAGGCGGGCGAGTTCCTCGGGGGGTTCGATAGGGGGCGCGGGATGGTTGGTCATCGGTGATTTCCTTTCCGAAGTCTCACACGTAACATGCGGGTGCGCTCCGGCCTGCGGGGTGGGACGGCAAGTGATAGGCAGGGAAGGAAATCGATTCTGGGAAGTTGGTGAATCGAAAACCGGCCAATCGGCGGGAGGCAGGGTTACGCGGAAGAGCAAACCCTACCGCACGCCCAGAGCCTGTGCCTGGGCCAGCCAACGGGCGGCGAGCGGCTGGTCGCCGATCCTCCGGAACAGGTCCGCCAATCCCAAGGTGCAGCGCGGGCGGGAAGGGTCGTGCGCGATGTAGGTGGCGCACTGCGTTTCCATGGCGGCCAGCGCCTCCAGGTTGGGCAGCGCCTGAATGTCCGGCGGGACATGCCGCATGAAGACCACCGCCTGCCGATCGCGGTAAACCAGTTTCCACTCCGTCTGGTGCGGGTCGGATAACGCGGCGGGCAGCAGGTAGGGCGACCCGGAGGTGTACTCGAAGCCATCCATCAGGATCACCTCGATGCCGTATTGCCGCAGCAGCTCGCCGGCGCCTTTGCCGCCATCGGCCTTGGCGTTGAAGGCGATCCGCTGCCAATCCTGGTAGACCGTCTCATTGAGCGCCCGGCCGTCGATGAATACCTTCTCCTGGGGCCACAGCCGCCAGATCAGGTAGCCGCCCAGCTCGTAGGTGTTGAACATGGGGGCGGAGATATGATGCTGCAGGAGGAAATCGGCCGCTCCGGATGGGAACTTCCAATCGGCGGCGCGAAACTGAAAGGCCTGGCCGCTGGCGACGAGCAGGAGGCTGCCTGCCAGCAAAGCTCCCGCCGCCAGCCACTGGGCCGCGGCCGGCAGAGACCTCTTCGCTACCCCATTACCCCACGGCCAATATGTCGCCAGCATCATGGGACCGACCAGCGCCACCAGAATGGTGTTGCGCACGGCCATTAGGGACAGCGCGCCGAAACCCAGGTAGAGCAGCCAATCCACCGGACGCACCTGCCGGCGCTTCCATATTAAGAGGATACCGGCAGCCACCAGCAAGACGCTGAAAGGGCTGGGCGGCCAGGGATTGGGGTACTGCCATTCCCACAGCGAGGATTGCATGGGGCTTTGGCGGTAGTACAGGATGATGGGCAACACCGCGAAGCCGTTGGGATTCACGCCCGAGAGCAGGATGGAAAGGCCGCTCGAGAGCCACAGGGTGCGCTCCCCGGGAACGGGGCTGCCCCGCCAGCGCTGGTAAAGCGACGCCGCGCAATAAGCCCCCAGCGCCAGCCATCCGGAGAAGAAGCCGCCGTGGAGATTGGCCCACAGCAGGAAAAGAGGAGGGAGAAGCCAGAACCGGCGCGATTCCAGAATGGCGATGGTTACCGCCAGCAAGAGGAAGGTCACCAAATAGGGCCGGTCGGTAGCGAAGATGTGAGCGGCGCTGGCAGCCGCCACGGCCGCCCCCACCGAACGGTAGAACCCCGCAGTTCGCCGCCAGGCGATCCAACCGACCACGCCGCAGAAGGCCGCCAGCAGGCTCGCACGGAACAGCACCAGGCCGGCATAGCCCCCCGCAGCGTAGGCCAGGTAAAACAGAATCTGCGTGAGCCACTCGTGCGTCAGGTTGAAACAGCGGGCGGCTTCCTCTTGGGGATACATGGGCTTGCCGGTGTAGGTGGTATAAGCAAACGGATCGGGGACCGGCAGCGTGTGGCGCTGGAGCAGGAACTGGCCGGTCTTGAGGTGCCACCAGGTGTCGGTATCGCCCACCTCGCCCGAGAACCAGGAAAATGCCAACAAGGCCGCCAGAGCCAGGACCACGGGACGCAGCCACCGCGGGGCGTTGGGCGGCTGGGCTGCGTCGGCCGGCTGGGCTGCGTTGGCCGCCTGGACCGGTTGCCGGGAGGGCGCTGGGCCGCGGGGAGCGGGACGGGGGGGCATGGCGAGGAACCCCAATTCTAACATTCGCGGTGGGGATCGCCCTTGGCTTCAGACACCGCCGACACCGGAACGAGCCCGGTATGATGCCGGCGGCGATCGCCAACGAAACCGCCGGGTGCAGCCAGGCGGCAGGGATGGCGATGGCATACGATGCCAGGGCAACCCAATTCCGGTTGCGCCGGTTGCGCCGGGTGTGCGGGTGCGCGGGAGCGCCGGGTGCGCCGGGTGTGCGGGTGCGCGGGAGCGCCGGATGCGCCGGGAGCGCCGGGTGTGCGGGTGCGCGGGAGCGCCGGGTGCGCGGAAGTGGGCGGGGTGCGCCGGGAGGCGATCGGCCGTGCGCCGGTGGACCGCCGCGCGGCTCATCCAACGCACCCTGGACCGTGATTGCGCCAGCCGGTACACTGATTGGGAAGTCCATGCACAGAAACTGGATTGGGATTCGGGCGAGCGCCGTTCTCGCCATCGCAGGCAGCCTGGCCTTGCTGGTGCTGGCTGGCTCCACCCTGATCGGCACTCTGGTAGCGCCTCCGCCCACGGGACCGGCCGCGCCGCCGTTCCCCCTGGCGGCGATCGGCATCGTGACGGCGGTCCTATTGGCCGGCTTGAGCGGCTGGGGAATCTGGACGGCCATTGGGATTTTTCGGCGCCGGCGATGGGCGCGCGTCTCGTTCATGATCTTCGCGGGGCTGCTCACCTTTGTAAGCGCTGGCGCTGTTGTGGCCATGCTGCTCACGCCGCTCCCCGCTTCGCAAGGAGTCAGCCAGGCGATGATGAACACCGTGCGCCGGGATATCGCCGGTTTCTACGCCGTGCTGCTGGCGATCGGGGTGTGGTGGCTGGTTCTGTTCAATTTGAAATCGACCCAGGAGTATTTTGGGCAAGCCGCCGCCAGCGAGCCGGGCGCCCGGCCGTTGAGCGTCTCGGTGATTGGCTGGTATCTCTTGATCGGCTCGCTGTGTTTGGCGGCGATGGCGGTGATGCGCATGCCCGCCTTCGTCTTGGGCGCCGTGATTACGGGCTGGGGAGTGGCGGCGGTTTACGCGGTATACGCCGGCGCGCAGATTCTCTTAGGCAGAGGTCTGCTGCAGATGCGCGAGTGGGCCCGAGTGGGGAGCATTGGTTACTTTTGCTTCGCCGCCTTGAACAGCGGTCTCTCCATGGCGCCGCCGGGGCTGACGGCCAGGATGCAGATCGCGCAAAGAGCGATGCCTAAGTTCTTTCCCGCGGGAGCTTCGGCGCCCCTGCCCCAACCGGTCTGGCTGTTTATACCGATAGGGATGGTGTTTTGCGCGGTTCCGATATGGTTCCTGGTGCGCCGGCGCGGCGCATTTGTGAAGTTGGGGGCTGCGCAGCAGCCGGTTTGACCGTCCGCCGGCAGCACAGACGGCGGGTCACGGAGGACGACTTGCGGCACGCGCGCGGCGGTGCAAGCGGGCACGCGGTGGGCGAAGGGTTATGACGCAGCGAAAACCGGCCAGGCGAACGGACCGAGCGGTTTTACCGGCCCGAGAGCCGGGCGCGTTACTTACCGGCTTGCGGGGGTTGATTGTGCAGGCCCGCGAAGGCGTGGCGCGGGCGGTGGACTCGGAGCTCACTACGCTCTAATGGTACGTCGGGCGGCGTATCCGGCAAGACATCCTGAAGGAAAAGCGGGCGGAGTATGGGGAGCAGATGGTGTCCGCACGGAGTGCACAATTGGAGGCGGAGTTCGGGCGAGGCTACGGGGAAAAGAACCTCCGCCGCATGATCCGGTTCGCCGAGGTCTTTCCCGACGCGGAGATTGTCGCATCACTGATGCGACAATTGACGTGGACCCACTTCATCGACAGCGATTCCGCAACCAACTTGGCAAACATGGTCAAAACGTCGAGGAAGCTTGAAGATGCGAGCATTGTGGGTGGAAGAGGAGATTCGTGATGAGTATTTCTGACCTGGGAGGTCCAAAATCGAGGA
>JBKQPR010000293.1:0-5817 GCA_052144935.1 Bryobacteraceae bacterium | reverse complement strand
GACCCCCGACTACCACCAATTCCTGCTCACCTTCCGGGTGAACAACGGCAACTTCCTTTTCCAAGGCCATCGCTAACAATACCAGCTACTTGCCACTTCAGCCTATTTCTGAATCGCCGGTTTTAGGATGAAGCATCCGGAGCGTGTCGAAGACTATTTGGAACACATTGCCGAAGCGGTTGACTGAGTGACAGGCTACCTTCAGCCTGTACCGGACCTTGAGGCCTTTCGAACCAACCGGCAGGTTCAGGATGCCGTTGTTCGAAACCTCGAGATCATCGGCGAGGCCGTGAACAAGATCGCCAGCACAGCCCCGGACTTCATCAGACAGCATCCGGAGATTCCATGGGTGCAAATGCGCGGGATGCGCAACAGGGCGATCCATGAGTATTTCTTCGTCGATTCGGGAATAGTGTGGACTACCGTCAGGGATGATTTCCCCAAGCTGAAACAGCAGATCGACGCTTTGTTGAAGCGATAGCGGCCCGCGCCGCTTCCACACGGCGGCCTTCTCACCGAAATGGGTAGAACCTGAAACACTCGGCGAAAGCCCGTAAACAGCGGGCTTGAATGTTTCAGGCTTGATGTTTCAGGCCTGATGTTTCAGGATCGGTCAGGAGTCTCTCTTGGTGCCGCGAAAGGATTCACCGCGAGGCGCGGGCCGTGCACCTTTATGGGCGAGGGTCGCCACCAGCCCCACCAACGCCGCTTTTCAGCTAGTCCTTGGTGCATTCGCGTAAAGGTCTCAAGTAGATTGTCGTAAAGCGGAAAGAGGGTGTCTTCGCTGTGGTTCAGCAGTCCTAGCACCTCGCCCGGCAAAGATTCATTAAGCCATCTGTTCCATATCTCCACGAACTCTAGCAGGACAGGAAAATAGGTGATGGTGGACGGCTCAGCCAAATGCATTTTCGAGGTGAAGAGCTCGACCATTTTGCGGTAGGAGGGAATGATTTCTTCCACGAGCTGACGGTTACCGTATGCCGTGAGTTTCTCAAAGCTCGGCCACCGTTGCTGCGTGAGCTTTTCCATGCGGTCGATTTTCCCGAGTTCGTCATTCCCTTCATAGACCCGCTTCACCACTGTTTGCCAAGCTGCTTCTGCTTTGCCGCTGATTTTCTGACCGAGATCCATTTGTGAGAGCACTTGGGCGCGTATGGCGAGCATGGGGCCGTAGAAACCGGCCAACTGCTCGCTGATGCGCCGCTGCCGGCGTTCGCGCTTCTGGTTGTGTGCCGTAAGCCAACCGCCGACCACGACACCTACGAAGGCACCTGCTACGGTGAGTACTGGGCCCTGCAGCGATGCGGGTATCAAATCCCCACCTTTTGGTATTCATCGAGGTTGACCTCATCGGCGCGGCGGTCGTACAGCTTCGTGGTGCGCGGCGAGGAATGGTTCGCCATGACCTGCGCGTATTCGAGCGTTCCGTCGCTTTTCAGGTAGTCGGTTGTGCCGGTTGCCCGCAGGGAGTGGTTGCCGATTTTGTTTTTGTCCCTGCTGCCCTGGCCCGCCTCTGAAGTGTAAATCATGGTGCCGATCAATGCGTGATCGTGCAGGCGCACCAGGTCTAAGAGTTCTTTTTCCCTACCGTTCGGTTCCTTCACTGTTTTGGAAATCGTTATTGCCGCGAGCGGCGCCCGCGCTTCGTCGCGGTCGAGCACCGGCGTATGTTCCTTTTTCACGACGTGCTTTGGCCCGCGCACCGCGTGCGCCGGGTTGATATCGAGCACATGGCCGACCACGAGCCAGTCGAACAACATCCGTAACGCGGCGAAGTGCTGTTTCACTGTGGGCTTGGCGACTTTCTCGGTCAGACCCTCAATATAAGCGGCGACGTGCAGCGGCTTGACGCTGCCCAGGTCATGCAGTTTCCTGCTTTCGCACCATTCGGAAAAGCGGCACACGGCCGTATAGTAGGCGCGTCGGGTGCTTTCGTTGCGGATGTTGGCCAGGAAGAAGCCGAAGAAGCGCCCGGCTGTCCTTGCATTCGGAACGAACAGAAGCGGCACTTTGGCGCTGATCGCGGCCAGGCCGCGCGGAAGGTTGAGCGGGATGATTTCAGTGTTCATGTGCCGGCGCCCTTAGCTCTCGCGCGCGCATCCACGATGCGCAGCAGATGATTGGCAAGAAGGATGATCTCGACAGCCTCAGCCGGATCATCTAAATTCACGTCTCGGTGAGAGTGTGGGTTTTTGTAACATGCAATTGCGCCAACGAAAAATTGCAGGCGGCCCGATCTCTCGCCCGCTTCGGCGCTCATGTCCGTCAGGGGCCCATTCTCAGGAGCAAAGGCAGCCTGCATGAGCTTCGTGCCAAGCAGACTATCGGGCAGTCCCGTGGCCGTGCGCACGGCCACTTCAACCGCCTTCATGGCTTGGAAGGCGGCGACATCAAATTCCCCGCGCATGAAGGCCATCCAAACTTTTTCTGCGATCCTCGGGTGGAGCGCGTCGCGGGGCAACATTCGCGCGGCGGCGTAACTGGCAAATTCCGCCTCGCTCCGAAAGCGACTAGCCCGGCGGCTGAGAACTCGGTAGCAGGTGTCCCGGCCCTGACTGGGGGCGGGCACGATCAGGCCTTGCGCTTCCAGCCATGCCCAAGCTTCTGCAAAGGCGAGCGCGATTGCCCCCTGCTGATTCCGGGGATAGGTCGGTTGCCGGCGCATTTCGGCCTCCCAGATTTCATTTTCAAAACTAGAGGGCGAAAACATGCCCTGCTCTCTAGCCAGGAAAAGCAGCTTGGCCCCCAGTTCCTCGGGTTCGAGAGAAAGGAAAACATTGACATCGGGAATGGCATGCACAACCGCGCTCATAACCGCATGATAACGTCCTTTATGCCCGGCAAACTCGGGCGCACCCGCACCCGCCCGTGCCCCATCCCATCCCGCTTCGCCCCCGCCCCACGCTACTCTGGAAGTATCCATGAAGATTGGCATCGACCTCGGCACCACCAACTCCGCCCTGGCCTATATCGACGAACGCGAGGCCGAAGACCGCGACTTTCCGCCCCTGCATATTTTCGAAACGCCACAGCTTGTGGCCCCCGGCCGCTCCGAACCGCGCCGCACCCTGCCCTCGTTCCTGTATCTCGAAGACGGGCAGCCGGTGGGCCTCTACGCGCGCGAGCAGGGCGCCCTGGTGCCTACCCGCCTGGTGCACTCGGCCAAATCGTGGCTCTCCAACCCCGATGTGGACCGCACCGCCAAAATCCTTCCCTGGGACTCCCCTGAGACCGGCCGCGTGCTTTCCCCCGTGGAGGTCTCGTCGCGCATCATCGCCAAGTTCCGCGAGGAGTGGGACCGCGCCAAAGGCATCCCCCTGGCCGGGCAGGACATCGTCCTTACCGTGCCGGCCTCCTTCGATGAAGAGGCCCGCGAGCTGACCGTGATGGCCGCGCGCGATGCCGGTCTCGACCGTCTCACGCTGCTCGAGGAGCCGGCCGCGGCCTTCTATTCCTGGATCGCCAACAACCTTTCCCAGTCGCGCAAAAAGCTCTTCGACGGCCAGATCGTGCTGGTCTGCGACGTGGGCGGCGGTACCAGCGATTTCTCGCTGATTCGCGTCTCGCGCGAAGGCGACCTGGTGAATTTCACGCGCACCGCGGTAGGCAAGCACCTGCTGCTGGGCGGCGACAATCTCGACCTCACGCTGGCCTGGCTGGTGGAGACCAAGCTGGGGGCGCCGCTCTCCATCCGCCAGCGCAGCGGCCTGCGCCGGCAGTGCTCGGCGGCCAAGGAGAGGCTGCTCAACGATCCGAATCTCGCCTCCGCCGATATCACCGTGCTGGGCGCCGGCTCGGCGCTGATCGGCAAGACGCTGAAAAGCCAGATCACCCGCGAAGAGGCGCTGGAGCTGGCGCTGGAGGGCTTCCTGCCTTTCACCGGACGCGGCGAAGCGCCCAAGGACGAAAAGCGCAGCCTGTTCCGCGAGCTGGGCCTGCCGTATGTGTCCGACCCCGCCATTAGCCGCCACCTGAACGCCTTCCTGGAACCCACCGGCCAGGCCCCCGACGCCATTCTGTTCAACGGCGGCTTCTTCATCCCGGAGATTCTGCGCGAGCGCGTGGCCGACGTGGTGGGCCGCTGGTATGGACGCCGCCCCGAGATTTTCGAGAACAGCGAGCTGGATCTGGCGGTGGCGCGCGGCGCGGCCTATTACTCGTACGTCCGCTCCACCGGCAGCGGCGTGCTGGTGCGCGGCGGCCTCCCCCGCACCTATTACATCGGCCTCGGCGAGCCGCGCGAGGGCAAGTTCCCGGCGGTCTGCCTGGTGCCGCGCGGGGCCGAGGAGGGCGCGGCGGTGGAGATCGATAACGGCGCGCTGCAGCTTGTGGCCAATCGCCCGGTTTCCTTCCGGCTCTACAGCTCGCTGACGCGCTCGGGCGACCAGCTCGGCGACCTGCTGGAATTCGCGGTCGCGGATACCGAGCTGCACATGCATGCGCCGCTCAATGCGGTGATCCGTTTCGGCAAGAAGGCCGAGGAGCGGCTGATCCCCGTGAAACTGGGCGCGCGGCTCACCGAGATCGGCACGCTCGACACCTGGTGCGAATCCAAGGTCAGCGACAACCGCTGGCGGCTGCAATTCGAGCTGCGCAAGAAGAGCGGGCCCGAGGGGCGCCCCGAAGGGCACGTCCCGGCCGGGCGCAAGGCTGCCGCGGTAGTCGGCGAACAGGCCGTGAAGAACTCGCTGGCGCTCATCGAATCGGTATTTTCGCCCACCGCGAAATCGCCGGGCCCAGGGGGCACCCCGCCCGAAGAGGTGCCGGCCAAGCTCGAACAGACCATGGGGCTGGGGAAGAATAGCTGGCCGCTTTCCGCCATTCGCCAACTGGCGGACGCGTTCCTGGCCGCGGCCGACGGGCGCAAGAAGAGTCCCGCCTACGAGGCGCGCTGGCTAAATTTGTGCGGCTTCTGTCTGCGGCCGGGCTTCGGCTATCCGGGCGACGATTTCCGCATCGAACAGGCGCGCCGCGTGTACTCGGCCGGCCTCACCTATGGCAACCAGGTGCAGTGCGAAATCGACTGGTGGATATTCTGGGGGCGCCTGGCGGGCGGCCTGAACCGCAACCAGCAAACCGACATTTACCAGCGCCTGGCGGGGTTTCTGCTGCCGCGCGCCAGCAAGAAGCCGCAGCGCCTCAATCCTTCGCTGCTGCGCGAGATGTGGCGCGCGGCCGCCAGTCTGGAGCTGCTGCCTATCGGTACCAAGACCGAATTGGGCGAGGCGCTCGTCAAGCGCGTCAAAGCCGGCGACTGCAAGGAGACCGACCTGTGGTGCCTGGCGCGGCTGGGCGCGCGCAAGCTGTTCTACGGCCCCATCAACCTGGCCGTGCCACCCGCCACGGTGACGCGCTGGGTGGAGGCGCTGCTGAAACTGCCGGCCGCGGGCGACGCCCTGGCCGGCATGGCGCGCCACACCGAGGACCCCACGCGCGATGTGCCGGCCGCCACCGCCGCGGCCGTGCGCGCCAAACTGGAGGCGTTGCCCCACGCCGAGCGGCTGCTGGCCGAGCTGGCGGGCGAGGAAGAGGACGACCGCACGCTGGGCCGCATTTTCGGAGAAGAGCTGCCCTCGGGGCTGGTGCTGGCGGAGTAAGTGGCCTGCACGGCTTGGCGGGGTGGCGCCTGAGTGACAGAGTGCGATGAAGGCCGCTCCCTTTGGGGTGCCCCCTGGGCCCGGCTCGAAAGCGTTTCTACTGTGAGACCGCCGGTCAAGTACTTTGTTTTCAACGCCGGCGTAAACCCTGAAAAATGCCGTGAAACGCGAAAGCCGCGGCAGATTTGGCGGTCTCGCTCCGTTCCATCCGGCCCGCCGG
>JBKQPR010000292.1:0-18056 GCA_052144935.1 Bryobacteraceae bacterium | reverse complement strand
GCGGAGAGAACTCGATCCTTGCTGCTCTTCTCCGCGCTTCCTCCGTGTTCTCCGCGTCTCCGTGGTGAAGAAGTAGCTGCCCGTCCAAATCTGGGCCGCGCTAGCTAGCCCCTCCCGGCGGTCCTCTCCACTACCGCGTCCAGCTCGCCTTTCGCCAGGCGCACGTGCACCGCCGTTCCCGGAGGCGCCGCGGCGGCGTCTTTCAGAATTCCCGCCTCGCCGGAGACAATCGCGTAGCCGCGCTCCAGAATGCGTAGCGGGCTGAGCTGCGAAAGGTGCGCGGCCAGTTGCTCGAACCGCGAGCGGCGGCGCGCCAGTTGCAGGCGGATAGTCTCGATGGCCCGCCCGCCGGCTCGCTCCATGCGGCGGCGGCCCAGAGCCAGGCGCGGCCGCGCATCGAAGCGTTCCAGGCGAATCTCGAGCCCGCGGCGGGTGCGCTCGCGGGCATCCAGCGCCGCGCGCGTCCGCTCGCGCAGGCGGTACTCCTGCTCGTCGATGCGCTGCAAGCCGCGGCCCAGGCGGCGGTGGAGCAGGGAAAGCGCGCGATCGATGCCCTGCTGCCGCAGCCGCCGCTCCAGCATGGCTAAGCGATAGCGCAGCGCCTGGCCGCTCTTCGAGCGCGCCGCAGCTACGCGGTCCAGCAGATCTTCGCGGTTCGGCACGGCCAGCTCGGCGGCGGCCGATGGCGTGGGCGCGCGCAGATCGGCCACGAAATCGGCGATCGTGACATCGGTTTCGTGGCCCACCGCCGAAACCACCGGCACGGCCGAGGCCGCCATGGCGCGCGCCACGGCCTCCTCGTTGAAGGTCCACAGATCTTCGAGCGAACCGCCGCCGCGCCCCACAATCACCAGGTCGGGCCACCCGGTGCGGCTGAAATACTCGATCCCGCGGCAGACTTCCTCCACCGAGCCTTCGCCCTGCACCAGCGCCGGGAAGAGGCGGATGTGGAGGCCGGGAAAGCGGCGCGTCAGGATCTGCACCAGGTCGGCGATAGCCGCGCCGCGCGGCGAGGTGACGATCCCGATGCGGCGCGGAAAACGCGGCAAGGGCCGCTTCCGCGCGGTCTCGAACAGGCCTTCGGCGGCCAGCTTTTTCTTGAGCTGCTCGAAGGCCAGTTGCAGCGCGCCCACGCCCTGCGGCTCCAGCATTTCCACCAGCAACTGGTATTCGCCGCGGGCTTCGTAGACATCGATGCGCCCGCGCGCCAGCACCGCCAGGCCATCGCGCGGCTTGAATCTCCAGTAGCGGTGCGCCGAGCGGAAGGCCACGCACTTCACCTGCGCCTCGCGCTCCTTCAGGGTGAAGTAATAGTGACCGCTGGGGGCCAGCTTGAGGCCCGAAATTTCGCCCGACACCCAGACGTCCTGAAACTCGGAGTCGAGCGCCGCGCGGATGGCCGAGTTCAGCTCGCTGACCGTGAAGATGCGCCGCTCGGGCGCGAGATCGAATTCCAGCGCGAATTGCTCCAACCCGCTATGGTAGCTCGCGCCGCTACTGCATCGAAAGGTAGAGCGTCTGCGTGCTGGGCGTGCCGCTCTGCGTGAAGGTGAGCGGCTGGGCGCCGGCGGTTACCGTAGGCACCGTCAGGTTGAATTGATAAACGCCCACCTGGCTCGGGGCCAAGCCATGGTAGGTGAGATTCGCGGCCACGCCGTTCACCTGCATCTGGACGGCGTTCACTAATTGATTGGTCCCGGCAACCACCTGCCCGGCGGGAATGGTCTGGTTCGAGGAATCGATCGCGGGACCGAAACCGACGCCATAAATCACGATGCTGTCGCCCGCCTTAGCGGGCCGCGTTGTATACCCCGAAAGTGCGCCTGTGGGCAACACAAAGGAGTTATCCGATGTGAACTGCGCCACCACGTATTGCTTGCCGTTTAGCAAAAAGCTGGAAGGCGCCAGCAGCCCCGGCTCCAGCGCGTTCACGTTGATGGTGTAGGCCGCGCTCGTGCCTCCGCCCGTGGTGACGGTGAGCGTCTGCGATCCGGTGCTCACATTGGACGGCACCTGCGCATTCACCTGCGTCGGGCTGATGTAGTACACATAAGCCGATTGGCCGCCAATCGTGACCATGGTGCCGTCCAGCGAAGTGGGCGCGGTAGTTCCGTTGTTGGTGAAATCGGAGCCCGCCCACTGGCGCGTGTCGGCCGCCAGATTCGAGCCGAAAATCTCCATCCACGAGCCGGGCGCCACGGAGGGGAACGGGCCGAAGCCGCTGGCGCTTTGGGCCAGGGTGACGGCGGGCGGCGCTGGCGGTGGGGCGGCTGTAGCGGGCGTGACCGTATACGTGGTGGCGTAAATGTGGTCGCCGTTCTGCGTGGGCGGACCGCCTACGCCTGCGTTGCCCGCGATGTAAAACGTGATATTCCCCACGTTAGTGGCGGGCGGCGTCCAATTGAATTGATATGTGCCCGAGCCGGTTCCCATGGTGCTCAGATATCCGGTGTAGCTATGCTCCATGTACTGCAGCGCTGTGTCGGCCGAAGGGCAGGCCGGGGCGCTCATCTGCTGGCAGCGGCCTAGCGGATCGGCGCCCGGCAAACACACCGCCTCAAAGATGAAGAGATTGGCTTGGGAGCACATCAGCGCCGTGTGGGTATCGGTGGAGGCCAGCGTGCCCGCCATGGTAGCGGTGTTAGTCGCCAGACGAGGCGTGACCTCGAAGCCCCACGCCACCTGCGTGCTTGCCGGGTCGGAGATCGTGACCGTCAATTGCTGCGTCACCCCCGGCGTGTAAGTCATCCCATTGGGAAAATTAATCTTGACGCTACCCTTATTGGCGGGGTCGTTGGTCGTTCCGGTGTGACACCCCGCAGCGGTGCAGGTGCCGTTCTCGTTAGGAACCCCACAGTATCCCGGATTCGGTCCGTACTCATACGCCCATAGCAACAGCGGAATGGCACCCAGCACTACCGCCGTCTTTGCAATCGTTATCTTGCTCTTACGTTCCATGTTCTCTATAAACACCGTCGCTTGCCAGTCTACTCGACCGGCAGGCTGAAAACCGTGGAACGGGCAAGTTTTTACGAAACAATCACAAGCCTGCACTGCCTGATTGTTGGTTCCCACCTTCATCCAGCAACCTTGCATCCAGGCCTTGTGGGGCGCCACCCTTGAAAACCGTCTACGCATGGGTCTGAACCGGCTGAGCCACCAGGGTGCCCGGATCAATCCAGCCGTTGGAAATCCTTGGAGCAGACGGCGAAACTATCGTATCAGCGTCTTCGGATTTCTCGCTGCCGGTCCCATTCTCCTGGCACTCGACTCATGCTCACCTTACAGAAATCCCTCGCGGATGTTCAGAGAGATCTTTAAGACCACTCGCTCCCGGACCTCGGCCCCGCGCAAACGGCCAATCTCCAGGGAGCCGCCTGGCCTGTGACCGGCGGTCAAGCACTCTCTTTTCAACGCCGGCCCAGGCCGCGAAAATGTCGCCAGAACGTACAAGCTGGCATACTCTGCCAGTCACAGGCTGTTCAATCCGGCACCGCCGGAGGTCGGGCTGAAAGGCGGCTGCGGGCAGGATTCCCCGCCCCACCAATTTACGCAGACTGCTGGGGTTGAGCAAAGTGAGCGGAATTTGGCTGAGAGCCAGCGCCACAATGGCGTGGCGCAAACACTCTTGTTTCTGGTGCCCTCTGGGCCAGTCTCGGCGCATCGGCGCATGAGAAGTGGAGGCTACGCCGGAAAATACCCCTCGCGCGTTTGCACGATCAGGTTCTTCGGTTTCGCGGACAGATGAATGCGCCGGTATTCTCCGCTGGTGTCGCTCCGGTCGGGCGTATACCCGAGGCTGTACTGGTTGCGCAAATCTTCTTCAATCGCCTCGAACACTTTCTGAATCGGCATCCGTCGGGAAACCTCGAAGAACCGGCCTCCGGTTTCTTGCGAAATCTCCTGCAGGATCTTCTTCCCATTGGGCCGGTTCGTGCCGCCCATCGGCGGCATGCGTCCCCGGCGTCCGTAACCGCCGAAACCGCCAGGGTTGAAATTCATATCCGGATCCTCGAACAGAATCGAGTACACCAGCGTGTCGGCGCGCTCGGCCGATTCGACGGCCCGCGAGAGGCTCACTTTGCTGCCGTTGTCCTCCCCATCCGTGAGCAGGATGATGGCTTTCCGCCCGGCTTGCTTCTTCAGGATCTCGTCGGACGCCAGCAGCACCGAATCGTACAGGCACGTACCGCCGCCGCGCCGCTGTCCTCCACCGGGATACCCGCCACCGGGATACCCGCCGCCCCCGCCCCCCTGTCCGCGCTGGCTCAAACGGCCGTCCGAAGTTTGAAGCTGGTCCAGAGCATTTTCCAGCTTCTGGCGCGACGAGGTCAAATCCTGCAAAAGTTCCACATCGAAGTCGAAGTGGATCAAAAAAGCCATATCGTTCTCTTTGTCGCGCAAAGTCTGCTCGAGAAAGCGGTAGGCGGCCATCCTCTCGTCGGGCAGCACCCTTCGAGTGCTGCCGCTCGTATCCACCAGCAAGCCCACCGTCAGCGGCAGGTTGCTTTCCTGCGAAAAGTAGCGGATCACTTGTGGCCGGCCGTCTTCGTCCAGCAGAAAGTCGTCCTTGGCAAGGTCTTTGACAATCGTGCCCTGTTTGTCACGAACCGTGGCAAACAGGTTTACCACCTTGACTCCGGCCGAGAAGGTGGGGTTCTGGTCCGGCTTGGGATTCTGGTCCTGCTGCTGTCCCCATAACCGCCTGAGCGCGGGTAGCAGGGGGAGCACGCCAAGCAAGCCCCGTCGTGTAAAACTCATGGTGTGTAAAGAGATGCATAATGAAAGCTAATGGTTACGCAAGGTTACGCGCAGCAAGAGTTCCAAAATATTCGAGTGCTTTTCGTTGCGCCGCCGCCGCGGGCCACGTCGAGTACATTCAATAACATGATCCGCTCCCTGTTTAGTTTGATCCCCGTGACCAGCCTGCTGGCACTGCTGCCTCTGGCCGCCGCCCAATCCTCCGAAACCACGCCCGCCCGGCCGCTGCGGCTGGCCATAGCCGGACTGGCGCACGGCCATGTCTCCGGCTTCCTTTCGACCGCCCTGCGCCGCTCGCAGGAGGTGCAGTTGGTAGGTGTCTGGGATCCCGACACTGCCTTGGGCGCGCGCTACGCCAACCGCCAGCAGAACGGGTTCCCCGCCAGCCTTCTGTTCACCGACCTGGGCAAGATGCTGGATACCGTGAAGCCGGAGGCCGTGGCCACGTTTACCAGCACCTTCGACCATGCCATGGTGGTGGAGGCCTGCGCCGCGCGTCACATTCCGGTGATGATGGAGAAGCCCCTGGCGACCAACCTGGAACAGGCGCGCGCCATCCAACAGGCGGCCCGCCGCGGCGGCATTCCGGTAATTGTGAACTACGAAACCACCTGGTACCGCAGCCACGCCGAAATTTGGAAGATCGTCAAGGATCAGAAGGCGGCCGGCGACATTCGAAAAATGGTGGCCATGGACGGCCACCAGGGGCCCAAAGAGATCGGCACGGGGCCCGAGTTCCTGTCCTGGCTCACCGACCCTGTGAAGAACGGCGCGGGTGCCCTGTTCGATTTCGGCTGCTACGGCGCCAACCTGATGACCTGGCTGATGGACAACCAGCGGCCCCAAAAAATCACCGCCCTGGCGCAGTCCGAGAAACCGCAAATCTACGCCCGCGTGGATGACGAGGCCACCATTTTGGTGGAGTATCCCAAGGCGCAGGGCATCATTCAGGCGTCCTGGAACTGGCCTTTCAGCCGCAAGGATTTCGAGGTCTACGGCGAGCATGGGTACGCCATCGCCACCGGCGGCAACAACCTGCGGGTGAAGATGGCAGACCGCCAACCCGAGGAGGTCCGCACCACGCTGCCCGAACTCCCGGCGGCTGAGCGCGATTCGATCTCTTACCTGACGTCGGTGGCGCGCGGCACGATCAAGCCCGCGGGACTCAGCTCGCTCGACAACAATATGATCGTGGTGGAAATTCTGGATGCCGCGCGGGAATCCATTCGCACGGGCCGCACGGTAACGCTTTCCGGACCGCGTCCCGAGCCGCGGCCAGCCGAGCCGCGACCAGCCGAGCCGCGACCATAGGGAGCGGTGCGTGCCGCTGCTCGCGCTCGACCCCCACGGTCTCTATTGCCCCACCGGCGATTTCTACATCGATCCCTGGGCGCCCGTGGATCGCGCCGTAATTACTCACGCCCACGCGGATCGCGCGCGCCCCGGCTCGCGGTACTACCTGACCGCGGAAACCGGCGTGGCGCTGCTCGGCGAATGGCTGGGGCCCGAAGCGTCCGTTCAGCCGCTGCCTTACGGCCACCCGTTGACCATCGGCGAGTGCAGCGTATCGCTCCATCCCGCCGGGCACATTCTGGGGTCCGCGCAGGTACGCATCGAGCATCGCGGGGAAGTGTGGGTGGTCTCGGGCGATTACAACCCGGCGCCCGACCCTACCTGCGCCCCCTTCGAGCCGCTCGCCTGCCACACCTTCGTCACCGAATCCACTTTCGGGCTGCCGATCTTCCGCTGGCCGCAGGAAGCCGAGGTTCTGGCCTCCATCCAGGCCTGGTGGCGCGCCAACCGGGAGGCCGGCCGGACCAGCGTCCTGTTTGCCAATCCGCTCGGCACGGCGCAGCGCCTGCTGGCCTCGCTCGATGGCGCTATCGGCCCGATTCACGCGCACCAAGAGGTGGAGCGCTTCAGCCGCCATTACCGTGCGCAGGGCATCTACCTTGGGGGCCCGCCGGGCTCTTCGGCCGCGGAGGCCGATGCGAGCCGCGTGCAAACACCGCACCGGGGGCGCCGTCTGGGCCCCGCCTCCGCGGAAGCCGACGGGAGCCGCGCCGAAGCACCGCTCCCTGACGGGGCGCCCTCTGGGCCCGGCTCGGATGCGCTTGCCGGGCCGGGTCCCGAGGGCACCGGGCCCAAAGGGCGCCCCGGGAGCCGTGTCCTGGACAGCGGCGCCGCGCTGGTGCTGGCGCCGCCCGCGGCACAGGGCACCCCGTGGATGCGGCGGTTTGCCAATGCTTCCACCGCCATGGCCTCGGGCTGGATGCGCATCCGCGGCCCTCGGCGGCGGCGCACGCTCGATCGCGGTTTCGTGCTCTCGGCCCACGCCGACTGGCCGGCCCTGCTGGCCGCCATCGCCGCGACGCGCGCCGAAACCATTTGGGTCACGCATGGCCAGCGTGCCCCGCTGGTTCGCTGGCTGGCCGGGCAGGGGCGCACGGCGGTGGCCGTGGAGGCGCATTTCGCGGAGGACGAAACATGAAGGCCTTCGCTGAACTCTACACCGCGCTCGACGAAACCACCAAGACCAATGCCAAGGTGGAGGCGCTCACGGAATACCTCCGCCGGGCGCCACCCGAGGATGCCGCCTGGGCGGTCCACTTTCTGATCGGGAGGCGGCCCAAACGCCTGCTCGAATCGCGCAAGCTGGCCGAGTGGGCTATTGCCGAAGCGGGCGTGCCGGAGTGGCTTTTCGCCGATTGTTATCACGCGGTGGGCGATTTCGCCGAAACCATCGCTCTGCTGCTGCCGCCCCCCACTGCTTCCACGGAACTACCCCTGCACTACTGGGTGGAGACGCGGCTGCTGCCGCTTGCCCAAGCCGATGATGCCACGCGACGCGCCCGGCTGGTTTCGGCATGGCGCGAAATGGACGAGCGCCAGCGCTTCGCCTGGACCAAGCTGATCACCGGAGAATTCCGCGTCGGCGTGTCGCAGAGCCTGGTGGTGCGCGCCATCGCCGCGGTCGGCGGCCTCTCCACCGAAGCGGTCTCCCACCGGCTGATGGGCGAGTGGCAACCCACCGCGGAGTTCTGGCGTCAGTTTCTGACCCCTGAAATCCCGGCTCCCCAAGTCTCAGGCCTCCAAACCCCGGCTCTGCAAATCCCGCCTCCACAAGGCTCAGCCTCCGAAATCGCGGCCCCTAAAATCCTGCCTCCGCAAGTCTCAGGCCCCCAAATCCCGGTCCAGCAAATCCCGGCCCGCCAAGCCTCAGGCCTCCAAACCCCGGCTCCGCAAATCCCGCCTCCAAAAGGCTCAGCCTCCGAAATCGCGGCCGCCCAAATCCGCGAGGCCGACATTTCGCGTCCCTACCCCTTCTGTCTGGCGTATCCCATAGAGGGGGCCGTGGAGGAGTTGGGAGATCCCGCCGGCTGGCAGGTGGAGTGGAAGTGGGACGGCATCCGGGCGCAACTGATCCGCCGGCAGTCGCGCAGCTTTCTGTGGTCGCGGGGCGAGGAACTCGTCACCGGGCGCTTCCCCGAGATCGAGGCGATGAGCACGCTGCTGCCGGAAGGCGTCGCCATCGATGGCGAAGTGGTGCCTTGGAAGGATGGCGCGCCGCAACCCTTTGCGAAGCTGCAGCGCCGCATCGGGCGCAAGGCTCTGGGCAATCGCATTCTGGCCGAAGTGCCGGTGGTGCTGATGGCTTTCGATCTGCTGGAATTCGGCGGCCAAGACGTGCGCGAGCGGCCTCTGGAATGGCGGCGCGCGCAACTGGAGGCGCTGTCGCCCCGCTCGGACGTGCTGGTGCTCTCCCCGCTGGTCGAGCCGGCGTCCTGGGAGGCCTTGCGGGCATTGCGCAGCGAATCGCGGGCGCGCCAGGTGGAAGGCTTCATGTTGAAGCGCCGCGGCTCGCCGTATCGCGTGGGCCGGCGGCGCGGCGATTGGTGGAAGTGGAAGATCGACCCGTATTCAGTGGATGCGGTGCTGATTTACGCCCAACCGGGAAGCGGCCGGCGGGCCAGCCTGTTCACCGATTACACCTTTGGCATCTGGGACCAGGGCAAGCTGGTTCCCTTCGCCAAGGCCTACTCGGGTTTGAGCGGCGAAGAGATTCGCGCAGTGGATGAATTTGTGCGCAGAAACACCATCGAGACGTTCGGGCCGGTACACGCGGTGAAGCCGGAACTGGTATTCGAGTTGGCTTTCGAGGGAATTCAACTTTCTTCGCGGCACCGCTCGGGAATCGCGGTGCGCTTTCCCAGGATGGCGCGCTGGCGGCACGACAAGCGCGCCGAGGAGGCGGACACTATGGAGACCATTCGCGCATTGCTGGGGCGCCAGGAATCATAGGAACAAATCGCCGCAATCTTCGTCTATCTGACAAAGCCACGGATAACTTCTTACGTGCGGGATACCAATAGCTACGTGCCGAAGGTCCTGATCGCGGGCGGCGGACTAGCCGGTCTGGCGGCTGCGGCGGCCCTGGGCGGCGCCGGCTTCCAGGTGGAAGTGTACGAATCGCGCCCATTTCTGGGGGGCCGCGCCACGTCGTACACCCTCCCGGGCGAGTCCGCGGGCGAGCCCGAAACGATCGACAACTGCCAGCACATTTTGCTGCGCTGTTGCGTCAACCTGTTAAATTTTTACGAACGGCTGGGCGTACGCGACCGCATCCGTTTTTACCGCGAGTTTTATTTTCTGGAACCCGGCGGGCGAATCTCGGTGCTGCGCCGCGGCCGGCTTCCCGCGCCGTTCCATTTCGCGGGCGCCTTCTGGAGCATGCACTGCCTGAGCCGCGCCGACAAGACCGGGATCGCCCGCGCGCTGTTTGCCCTGCGCCGGGAACGCACCCGCCGCAAGGATCTGGACCGCATCAGCATGCTCGATTGGCTGCTGCAGAAGCGCCAGACGCCGCACGCCATCGACCGCTTCTGGCGCCAGGTGCTGGTGAGCGCGGTGAACGAAGACCTGGACCGCATGGCTGCCATCCACGGTTTTCAGGTCTTCTGGCTGGGCTTCATGGCGCGGGCCGATTCCTACGAGATGGGGATTCCGTCGATACCTCTGGCCCAGCTTTACGGTGAAGGCGCGTGGAAACGGCTGGGCGGCGTGCGATTTCACTTTCGCAGCCCGGTGGAGCGCATCGATGAGGCGGGCTTCGTGGTGGCGGGCGAACGCCGCACCGGCGATCATTACATCTGCGCATTGCCCTTCGAGCGCCTGGAGGCCGTCGGGCTGGAAGCGCCTCGCTTCGAGCATTCGCCGATCACCGGGGTGCACCTGTGGTTCGACCGCGAGATCACCACGCTGCCTCACGCCACCCTGCTGGACCGCACCATGCAGTGGATGTTCAACAAGGACGCCGGGCGTTACCTGCAACTGGTAGTGAGCGCGTCGCGGGATCTGACCAACCTGTCGCGGCAGGAGATTATCGAGATCGCCATCGGGGACCTGCGGCTGTATTTCCCGCGCGTGAAGGAGGCCACGCTGCTGAAGGCGCACGTGATCAAGGAGCAGCGCGCCACGTTTTCGGCCGCACCGGAGACCGAGAGCCTGCGGCCCACCCCTGAATCGGGACTGCCGAAAGTCTTCCTGGCCGGTGATTGGACGCGCACCGGCTGGCCCGCCACCATGGAAGGCGCCGTCCGCAGCGGCTATCTGGCCGCGGAGGGCGTAGCGCAGGCCGCCGCGCGCCCCGCCCGTTTCCTGCTGCCAGACGTGGGTTGAAGGACCGCCAAGGCAACGCTCAAAGGCAACGCATCTCGCCAAGCCGCGAAGCCGCAAAGTCTCGCGAAGAACACAACACCAAAAACACAACGCAGCAATCAAAGCGAGTCTGTGATTTGTGTTTCTTTAAGTTTTTCTATGGTTTGGTTTTCTTTGCGAAACTTTGCGGCTTGGCGGCTTGGCGAGAGATCTTCCTGTTTTCCCGCCCCTACTGCCCCGCTTTCTTCACCAACTTAATCTCGAATAACTTGGGCCAGCGCTTGCCCGTGACAAACAGCCGATCGCCCTTGGCGTCGTAGGCGATGCCGTTGAGGACGTCGGTCTGCTCGGTGTGGTCGGCGGGACTCAGCAGATTGGTGAGGTCGATCCACCCCACCACCTTGCCGGTCGCGGGGTCGATGCGGGCGATCGTATCGGTCTGCCACACGTTGGCGAATACTTCGCCCTTGACCCATTCCAACTCGTTGAGGTCCTTCACCGGCTGGCCATCGGCGGTGACACGCAGCCGCCCGAGCTCCTTGAGCGTCTCGGGATCCCAAAACCGCAGCTCCGGACTGCCATCGCTCATGATGATGCGCTTGCCGTCCTGGGTGAGCCCCCAGCCTTCCCCGGGGTACTCGAATTGGCCTTTCGGCGCGAAGCTGAGCAGGTCGTAGATGAACCCCACGTGCGTGGTCCAGGTGATTTCGAGCAGCCGGTCCTTCCAGTTCACGATGCCTTCCCCGAAATAGTTGCCCGACAAGTCGCGCTTCTCCAGCACTTCGCCGGTCTCCAGCTTGACCTTGCGGATGGAGGACTGCTCTTCGAGGCCGGTGCCTTCATAGAGGTATCCGTCCAGGTAAAAGAGACCCTGTGTAAAAGCCAGCGGGTCGTGATGGTAAGTGTGGATCACTTCATAGCCGTATTCGGGAATGGAGCGGGCTTGGGTGGAAGGGCCGCAGGCGGTAATGGCCAGCGCCGCGGCAACGATCAGAAATCGCATCTTACCGTACAGCGTACCAGGAAGGAGGGCGCGAGCGCGAAAGCCGTGCCTTAAAGGTCTGAAAGGCGCGCTGATTGCGGATCGGAGCGACCGCTACCAGAGCCGAGGGTTTCGCAAGAATGTCTACGGAACACGGTAGTGGAGAAGCAGATCTTCCTCTAGCCCGTTCAAGGTCAGCAGATTCTGTTCGCAGTTCCTCGACGCGAGGTCGATATCGCTGTCCGAGACTTCGGAAGCTCCATGAATCTCAGCGGCGCGATCGCCGAGGACAAGCTCACCGACCCGGTACGCCCAATACGAACGCGGATTCCGTGTGTCGCGATCCGGCTGTAAAGACCGCAGAGCGTACGCCAATTGCCCCAGGCCGCTACGTTGGGCTTTCTTCAGCTGGTCGCCATCCGATAAGTATGGCAAGCTGCGCACCAGACCGAGTCGCGCGCTCGGAAGGAGCATCGGTTCGAGCTGGGGAAGTTGTGCCCAGGCACGCGGGATACCCATTGCGTCCGGAGAATCGAACTGGAACGGTTGGCGCTCCTGCCATGCTTGCCGCGCCGCCTCCCGCCGCGTCCGCGCCAAGGCGTATTGAACCCGCTTGCTGCCGGGATAGCGAACCACCGCCTCGTCGAGGAGCCGCAAGGCCGCCTGAATGTCCTGAGTCTCGATGAGCAGAAATGAAGACTCCATCACCGCAGCCGGGCTCGACCCGACATACCGCTCCAGCTTGTTGAGAAGCGACCGCGCCTCTTCGCGAATACGCGATATCGCCTCTTCTCCGGTGCCCCGGGCCCATTTGCGAAGAAGATGGGAATCCTGGATCAGTACATCGATATCGCTCGCACGGAGAAAACCGGGCAGGGCAACGGACGGACCAGACAGAGGCAGCTCGCCCGATACAGAGTCGGTCTTGGCCCAATCCTCATCTGCCACAGCTCCCATTGCCGGTGGCTGCGGTGTTTCATTTTCATCCTCCTCGGGAGGAACCTGGCCAACTGTCCCGGCAGACGGCCGGTCGACTTCGTCGTAAAGGTCCGGTACAAGTTCTGCGTCAAGATCCGTTACAAGCTCCAGGTCGAGCTCAGGAATAAGCCCGCCGTCAAAATCGGGGAGGTCAGCTTCCCCTAGGGCTTGGCTGAGGCGATCAATGGACTCCAATCCCGCCCTCGCATATGGGTCGCTTGGAAGGCGATCGAGGGTCTCGCGAAACACGCTCTCCGCTTCGGCGAGTCTGCCGGCGGCCGTCAGTATCCAGCCTAAGCTATTGCGCGCCACTTCGTCGTTAGGGAAGCGCAGCACGGCCTCACGATAAACACTCTCCGCTTCGGCGAATCTGCCGGCGGCCTTCAAAACCTCGCCCAGGCCATTGCGCGCAAACACATCGTTCGGGAAGCGCTCGACGGTCTCGCTGTACACACTCTCCGCCTCGGCAAGTTTGCCGGTGGCCTTCAGCACCTCGCCTAAACCATTGCGCCCGACTACGTCGTTCGGAAAGCGGTGGACGCTCTCGCGATACACACTCTCCGCTTCGGCGAATCTGCCGGCGGCCTTCAGAACCTCGCCCAAGCCATTGCGTGCAAACACGTCGCTCGGGAAGCGGTCGGCGGTCTCGCGATACACACTCTCCGCTTCGGCGAATCTGCCGGCGGCCTTCAGAACATCACCTAAGCCGTTGCGCGCAACTGCGTCTTTCGGGAAGCGGTGAGCGGTCTCGCGATACACACCCTCCGCCTCGTCGAGTCTGCCGGTGGCCCTCAGAACCTCGCCTAAGCCGTTGCGCGCAAACCGGTCGTCTGGGATGCGCTGGACAGTCTCGCGGTACACGCTCTCCGCTTCGGCGAATCTGCCGGCGGCCTTCAGAACCCCGCCGAGTACGTTGACCGCAACAACGTCCAAGGGGAAGTGGTACACTCCCGAACGAGCCATTTGCTCGGCTTTCGGGAGGTTCCTGGTTTTTAGCAACGCCATCGCCAACTGATTCACCGGATAAGGATTCGCCGAGTCGAACTGTGCCGCTTTTTCGAGCCATCGAATCCACGACTCAAGCCATCGATCCGGCATTACCGTCGCGAGGTTGCAGGCCGTCCTCACGAAATCGTAGGAATCGCTCGTCGCGTGATAGTACGCCTCCATATCAGACAGGAGGGCATTGGCCGCACTTAAAACTACGGGCGTAGGCCGCTTAAGCCGGAGCCGAACCTGCTGCACGCGGCTGAACCAATCTCCACCGGCCCTGGGAAGCTGCCACTTGTCTTCCTCAGCCTTGCCCCCCAAGGCCCGATGATCGACACCCAGTGAATCCAATACCCATGGAGTGATGGGATCGCTTTCGTGCTCGATCAGTTGGCGCCACACCGATCGCCATGCGCGCTTGAACGGATAGCGCTTTTGCGCCCAGCGGGAGAGTCGCTCGAACTCCCGGCGGGCGTTGACTTCACTGAGGTAACCATTCGTCACCAGCTTGAGCAACCCGTTCCCAAAGCTCCGAAGGCCGTACACCAGCGGAGGCGGTATCCCTATCCCGCCCCGATTGCCCGGCAGTAAGTCGGCTCCCATCAGGCCGTACTGGCCGTGGTACCAGGGCACACCGGGATCCAGAGCCAGAATACGCTTCCACTCCTCAAAGAGCGAATCGTCCTCCTGATACTGAGCCAAAGCCTGCCATGCCCTTCCGGCCGGATCGCGAGAAGGTCCCTCACCCATGAACGCAAGAAACCCCCTGTCCGCCAGGACGCGATTCCGCAGAATGCCCGCTGAGACCGGGAGGCGATCAAAGTTGGCGATCATCAGCGCCGCGCTTTCCCAAGCGCTCGAAGTGAGCGCCGCGGATCCGTAACTGGCGGGATGGATTGGCTTGCCCCAGGATGCCATGATCCATTCCGCCAATGCGCCATCGAAATCCGCGGGAAAGCTCGTGTCCGAGAACGCATGGAGCCACGGAATCGCGACCGCCCAGGGATCGAGAGTCTGATACGGGCCCAGGTCGGCGGACCCCAACAGCAGGTCTTGGACCGCCGCATCACGATCTTCCTCAAAGGCGTAGAACCACGCCGACGGTGGGGCGCCACCTTCAAAGAGATCGTCGGTGCGTGGGTACGAGAGCATGGGCAAGCCGGTTATGGGTCAGTATCTTGAGCGAAGTCCGGCCTTCCACTTTGGTCCCGTATGACTTCGAGGTGCCATCGGCGGCTCTCTTCCAGCGTAGCAATTTGCACTGGCTTGCGGATCACACCCATTCGAAACAGGTGAGACGGCCTGTAAGCCACCGGGGGATGCAACACCTCTCGCATGAGCGGCGGCACATTCTGACTGAGATGAACGGTATGCCCCGTCAGTGATCCCGCCGGGACGGGACAAAACGCCGGATTCGGTCTGGAATCCAATACCGTGGGCGGCACCAATGGCCGCACCTTCGTGTCCCTCAAGAAGTGCGGGACGCTCCTGACCGGGTATCGGAACACGAGAATTGTGAATTCGCGTACGGGAGGAAGCGGGTTGTAATGATACAGGCCGAGGGCGTCCCGCAGATCGTCCGCCCACCCGGTATCGGAGGAAGAGAAGATCCCCTCAACGTCCAGATAAAAGCCCGCGAAAGCCGGTCGTAAGTTCCGCCGTAGCGAGAAGCTATCCAGGATGTCCCGGAGGTCGGTTTCCGCTGACAGATCGCCTTTCAGAAACTGGTCCGCAAGATCCCTGAGGGCGGACGGTGAATAGCCCGCTCTGGTTGCCACCGAAGCCAAATCTTCCACGCGTATGAGGTCGAGATTGAGGCTGGCGCTGAGAAAGGGGGAACTGTCGGGAAGTTGCTGGAACGTTTCCGGGCAGAGCGTATCATCGGCAGGATCGATTTTTCCGGGGATACCGCTCGCCGGCGCCGCTCGCACGACCCGTTCTTCGAAATATCTATTGTGACAACCGCGCCACGTTCGGACCGCGTCCGAAAGACCTTTCCAGTCAATCCCTCCCGTGATCGCGTTCCCAGTCAGGTAACGCCCATAATTGGCTGCCCGCCACTCCGGAGCACTTTCGTCGACCAGAAGATTACGAACTCCAAACGCGTGTTCCAGGTTTGCGGATTTCGCTCCGTCACTGCCTTTGGCCCAGCTCAGCCAATCCGGCGGGGCGTGCACGGGAATGGGCGCACTTGGAGGAGATCCCGCTGACGAACTCATGTGATACATCGTACACTGTCAGCCGCTGTAAGGGTACGCGGACCAACCAGCCCAAAGCGTCCCTCCGAGGAACCCCTGCCGCTCGCCAAGGCGCGCCTGCAAGCGTGGAACACGCCGCGTCCTCTGTAGTACCTTAAGAAACATGCGACTCTCGATCCCGATTGCCGCCTTTTCGGCGCTCTGGCTGGCCGGCTCTCTGGCCGCCGCCGATGGAGTCCCGCTTTTCAACGGGAAGAATCTGGATGGTTGGGAAATCATTGGCGATGGCCAGTGGACGGCGATGGCCGACGGCGCCTTGTTGGGCCAGCGCATCGGCGATCTGCGGAAGCAATTGGTCCCCGGCGGACCGCTGCCCACCGCGCACGATTTCAAGAGCTGGGTGGACACGCAATCGTGGCTCTACACCAGGCGCAACGATTTCGGGGAGTTCGATCTGCACCTGGAATACTGGACCAAGACTACCGGCAACAGCGGCGTCTCCATCCGCGACACCTCGCGGGCCAAGTGGGCCATCACACCCCGCCCGACTATACCCGCACGCCATCCAAGATCGGCTACGAGATTCAGATCAACAACCGCTTTCCGGACCCGCATCCCTCCGGCAGCATCTACGGCTTCGTGGACGCGCCCAAGGACGCCCAGCACGACGACGATTGGAACGCCATGGACATTTCATCGCGGAATGACAAGATCCTGGTGCGGTTGAACGGAAGGGTGGTGGCCGAGCATCCGGGCGATCCGAATCGCTCCAAAACCGGCCCGATCGGCTTGCAGATGCACGACCAGTTTTCTATCATCATGTTCCGCAACATTCGGATTGCAGAGGTGAAGCACTGAGCGCGGGTCCGGCTATGCACCAGGCCATGCGCCAGGCCGTCGAGGAGGCTTGGGCGCGCATCGCGCCGTATGTGCGCGAAACGCCGCTGGAGTGGTCCGAGGGTCTGGGCGTCTGGTTGAAGCTGGAGCACCTGCAGCACACCGGGTCCTTCAAATTCCGGGGCGCTTCCCATAAGATCGCCCTGCTGACCGCGGCCGAGGCGGCGGCCGGGGTCGTGGCGGCTTCTAACGGCAATCACGGTCTGGGAGTGGCGGCGGCCGCGCGGGCCCGCGGCATCGCGGCCGAGGTTTACGTTTCGGCCCAGGTGTCGCCGGCCAAGGCGCGGCGCATCGAGTCGCTGGGGGCGCGGATCCGGATTGGCGGCCCCGATCCGCTGTCGGCCGAACTGGCCGCGCGGCGGGCCGCCGGGGAGTCCGGGCGGGTTTTCATCTCACCGTATAACGACCGCGACGTGGTGGCCGGACAAGGCACCATCGGGCTGGAATTGCATCGCCAGAGCACGCGCCTGGATGCGGTCTTCGTGGCCGCGGGCGGCGGCGGTCTGATCGCCGGAATCGGCGGCTATTTGAAGGCCGTCCGGCCCTCCACCGAGGTCGTGGGCTGCTGGGCCGAAAACTCGCCGGTGCTGTGCCAGTGTCTGGAGGCGGGACGGATAATCGACGTGCCCGAGCAGCCCACCCTTTCCGAGAGCACCGCCGGCGGCCTGGAGCCGGGTGCGGTCACTCTGGATCTGTGCCGGGGCGTGATCGACCGCCAGGTGCTGGTTTCGGAGGCCGAAATTTTGCACGCCATGAGTCGCGCGCTGGAAGCCGAGCACTGGCTGATTGAGGGCGCCGCCGCGGTGGCCTTGGCCGCCTTCCTGAGGGAGCCGGGGCGCTATGAAGGCCGGAATGCAGCCGTGGTGCTGTGCGGCCGGAATCTCTCTCCCAAGGTGCTCCGCCTTCTGCTGCGGGCATCTTCCGAAGTCCCTTCCCTTGACGCGTGAGATTGGTCCAGCGCACCGTCGAATTCGGCGTGTGCTACGGCGTGGGTGGAAGAGGCGCGGACCGGCTGCCGACCAAGGCCCTCACGGCGGCGCGGGCCGTCCCCGTGAGCGTCAGCCCTTCAGCTCCACTGCAACTACCTCAAACGGTTTGTCGCCCAGGTTTTCCGGGAGATGTTCAACCGCCGGAAAGTTTATCACCTGTCCCGCCTTTACGCTGACCTCTTCCGTCTTGCCATCCGGATACTCAAATCGGATATGGCCGTCGGTGAGCATTACGCCGACCAACGCCGGATGCCCGTGCATCGTTGACTTCTCATGCGGACCGTACTTGATCCGCAGCACGCGCACCTTTTCATTTTCCAACTCGACCGTGTAGTGCTTCGAATCAACCGCCACTGGATCCGCGTGAGCCTTACGTTTGGTTTTAGCTTTTTTTAGCTTGAGGCATATACCGCTCCTTTCTCAAATGGCGTTATGATACAGCGGGCTTCGGTCCAAAAGCAATCCGCTCCCGATCGGACCTGCAATTCAGACAGTGGGGGGTGCGAAACGGCTTTGGCAGGGTGAGTGGGTCGTCGACGCCGGATCTTTGGGGCTTGGGAGGAGATGGTTGAGAGGAGGGTGGGGCGCCCCGCGGGAATGCGG
>JBKQPR010000291.1:0-54287 GCA_052144935.1 Bryobacteraceae bacterium | reverse complement strand
CCCCCGCGCCCCGCGCCCCGCGCCCCGCGCCCCCGCGCCCCGCGCCCACTGGGCCGCCCGCCGCCGCCGCCAGTGCGATATGCTTTATCTAATACCGTTCGCCACGCCACTGGAGGGTCCATGAGTTTTCGCGAACAGCTTCACGCATACATTGCGCAACTGGAACAACGTCTGCGTTGGAGCACCTTGCTGCGCGGCTTGGCCATTCTCACCGGCAGCGCTTTGCTGGCGACCTTGGTGCTGGTCGCGATCGCCAATGCGCTCGCCTTTTCGCATGGAAGCGTGACCGCCGCCCGCTTCGGACTGATCCTGGTTCTGGCCATTGCCGCTGCCGCCGGCCTGGCGCTGCCCTTGCGCCGCCTCACCCGCCGCCGCGCCATCGGAACCGCCGAAGTCGCCTTCCCGCAATTCCAGCAGCGCCTCACCACCTTCGCCGAGCGTGACGGCCAGGATCCCTTTATTGAACTTTTGGCCGGGGACGCCCTCGACGTCGCTCAATCCGCCGAGCCGAAGCAACTGGTTACCGACGGCCGCCTGTGGTTCTCGCTGGCCACCGGCGCCGGCGCCTTCGCCGTCCTGGTCTGGATGATCGCCGCCGGCCCGGGTTTTCTCGGTTATGGCGCCTCGCTGCTTTGGACCGGCCCGCACCGCGACAAGCCCGCGCTCTACGACCTGCGCGTGACTCCCGGCGACGCCGTCGTGCGCCGCCACGCCGACCAGTTGGTTTCGGCGCTCCCCACCGGCCTGCGGTCGCCCAGCGTCAAGTTGTATGCCCGCTTCGAAAACTCCTCCAAGTGGGAAGCCATTGCGATGCAGCCCAAGGAGGCCGGCAGTTTCGCCGGCGGCTATCAATTTCTGTTTGCCGGTTTGCCCGACAATGTCGAGTACTATGTCACCGCCGGAGCCATGACGTCGAAGCACTTTAATATTCGCGTCACCGATTTGCCCGCGGTGAAGCAGATTCGCGTCACCTACCATTACCCCGCCTGGACCGGCATGCCGTCCGAGGTCGAGGAGCGCGGCGGCGATCTGCGCGCCGTCACCGGCACCCAGGCCGAACTGGAGGTCTCCACCGACCGCCCCCTTCAGGGCGGCCAGATCCAGCTCGACAACGGGCAGCCGATCCAGCTCGCCGAGGTCCGGAGCAACGTCTATCGCGGCACCGTCAAGATGGATAAGGACGGCGTCTACCACGTCGCCGGCGTCGCGGAGGGCCAGCCCGTTCGCGTCAGCGAGGATTTTTTCATCGAGGCCCGCAAAGCCAACCCGCCTCAGATTGCGTTGGTGCGTCCCGGCCGGGGTGACTACCACGCCAGCCCCATCGAAGAGGTAACCGTTGCCGCCAAGGCCGTCGGCGATTACGCCCTCAACGGCGTCGCGCTGCATTATTCGGTCAACGGCGGCCCTGAGACTACCGTGGATCTGCTCCCGAAAAAGGGCGAAAAACAAGCCGACGGCTCGACCACGCTCGCGCTGGAGGATTTCAAGCTGGTTCCGGGCGATCTGGTGAGCGTCTACGCCACCGCTAAGGACGCCAACGCCGAAGCCCACACCGATATGGTCTTCATCCAGGCCGACCCCTTTGAGCGCGAGTTTTCGCAATCGCAAACCGCGGGTGGCGGCGGTGGCGGTGGTGGCGGCGGGGGCAATCAATCCGCGCAGATCTCGCAGCGGGAGAAGGAGATCGTCTCCGCCACCTTCAAGCAACAGCGCGACAAGGACTCGACCCCGCAGCAGGCCGCCGACATCGCCAAGCTGCTGTCCCAATCCCAATCCACCTTGCGCGATCAGGCCGTCTCGCTTTCCGGCCGCTTGCAGGCCCGCGAGTTGACCGATGAAGTGCAGGCCATCGGCGACTTTCAGAGGGATATGATGGCCGCCTCCGAGGCCATGGCGCCGGCCGCGCAACAATTGCAGCAGGAGAAGTGGAAGGACGCCATCCCCCACGAGCAAAAGGCTCTCCAATTCCTGCTGCGCGCCGAAGCCACCTTCCGGCAAATTCAGGTGGCGTTCGGAGCGCGCGGCGGCGGTGGAGGCGGCGGTGGGGGCGGCGCGGCGCGCGATTTGGCTGCCCTCTTCGATCTGGAGCTCGATACCGAGAAAAATCAATACGAGACCCAGAAAGCCCCGGCTACTACCGAGGAACAAAAGGCGCAGGAAATCGACGACGCGCTGAAAAAGCTCGACGAACTGGCCAGGCGCGAAGCCGATCTGGCCCAGCAGCAACGCAATGGCCCCCAGACCGCCGAGCAAAAATGGCAACAGGAGATGTTGCAGCGCGAGGCGCAGCAACTCCAGCGGCAACTGGAGCAACAACTTGGCCAACAGGGTCAGCAGGGGCAACAGGGTCAGCAGGGGCAACAAGGTCAGCAGGGCCAACAAGGTCAGCAGGGGCAACAAGGTCAGCAGGGCCAACAAGGCCAGCAGGGCCAACAAGGCCAGAGCGGCCAGAGCGCTTCCGGGCAATCCAACGGACAGGCGGGCCAACGCGGCGGGCAAGCGGGCGGTTCCTCCGCCAGCCGTGGCGGCCAATCGTCCGGCCAAGAAAGTGGAGCCAATTCTCAGCAGTCCGCGGACCAGGCCGCCGACAGCCGCCAACAGGCGGCCCAACAGGCGCTCGACCGCTTGCGCCAGGCCAACGACGACATGCGGCGAGCCGTCTCTCAGGGCGCCAGCGCAGCCGATGCCCGCCGCGCCGCCGACCGCTTGCGCGAAGCCACCGACCTGCTGGGCGGCCTCGAGCAGCAGGACGCCGCCGGCCGCCTCAACTCGATGGCCCAAACGGCCGATCGATTGGCGTCCCAGCAAAAGCAGCAAGCCGATCGCGTGCGCGACCTGGTGGCTGGGGTGAATGCCGCTCGCGCCTCTAACCAGCCGCCGAAATACCCTTCCGCCCAGGAAATCGACAAAATGGTCGAGGATCGCCAACGCGTGGCCGATGACCTGGCGCGCCTCACCCAGCAACTGCGCAGCACGGCGCGCGAGCTCGCGCCCACCCAACCGGCGGCTTCCGGCAAGTTGCGGACCGCCCTGGAGGGCCTGGACGAAAGCGATCTCAACACCCGCATGCAACGCAGCTCGGATTGGCTGCGCAGCGGCGACTTCTCCGATCCGCTCGAAGCCGGCCTCACTAACGATTTGCAAAAGCTGGGTCGCGAGGTCGGCGACTCGGCTCGCGCCTTGGGCCGTGGTCAGAACACTTCCACGGACACTGCGCTCAACCGGGCCATGGACGATCTATCCCGTCTACGCGACCAGCTCGCCGGCCTGGGCGGACGTCCCAACTCTCAACCTGGTCAGGGCCAGCCCGGCCGTGCCGGCCAACAGTTCCAAACCGAACAACTCACCCGCAACGGGACATCCGGTCAGGCCGGCCAGCCCGGCCAGCGGCAAGCGCAGAACGGCCAGCCCGGGCAGCCGGGCCAGCAAGGCGGCCAGCCAGGTCAAGGTGGCCAGCCCGGCCAAGGCGGTCAAGCCGGCGGAGGCCAGCGCGCCGGCGGCCTGCAACAGGGAGGTCCAGCCGGCGGGCTCCAGTCGGGTCCGGTCGGCAACCGCCTCGCCGGTCCGGTCGGCAATCCGGGCGGCGGCACAGGCACTCGCGATCGCAATGGGATTATCGGCGCTTGGGACACCGGCAACACTCGCATCCAGGGCCAGGCCGTGGCGCCCTATCAGGGTCCCACCCCCGCCGATACCCAGCGCCAGATCGACCAGGGCTTGAACCTTCTCAACCAGGTTCGCGCCGCGGTGCAGGATAGTCCCGAGGCGCGCCAGCAATTGCAGTCCCTGATCGAACAAATGCGCAATCTGGACCCCAGCCGGTTCCCCGGAAATCCCGCCCTGGTCGAGCAGATGCACCAGCAGCTCGTCAGCGGCGTGGACGCGCTGGAACTGCAACTGCGCCGCCAGCTCGATGAAAGCCGCGGCGGCACCATCCGCAACACCGACCCGGCCAAGGTCCCCGCCGGCTATCGGGACTCGGTCGCCGAGTACTACCGCAAACTCTCCGGCGGAGGCCACTAAACGCAGCGCCGGAAACAGCGCCGGAAATCGCTGCGCACCCTCTCCGCACTGGCGCGGGTTATAATCGGGCCTCTTCGGTGGCGGCTTCCCGCGCTTCGAACGCCTTCCCGAGATGGACGACCGGCATCTCGTTGATTTCGGCGATTTCGGTCACGCACCACTGATCGGCAGCGGTCCCCGTACGGGGTTCTCCGTGTCGACCTTCGCCTCCGTCCACGCGTTGAAATTGGCGGTCGCGGCCTGGAACAGTGTTGCTCCGGACGCGGGGACTGCGAACCTCTCGTAGATCTCCCGCGCCTCGTCCTCGCTAACGGCATTGGCGAACCCGAAGCGGAACTGGTCGAACCTGAGAGGGATGGCGCGGCGGCGGTGGGCCGCGTTGCCCAGCACTGGCCATGCGGACTTCAGAGCTGAGAGCGGGAGAGGCAGCACTCCACGAAATGGGGCTGGGTCGACGGCCACCGTTGCCGAGGCCAGTCCGCGCCCGGCCAGGATCTACGCCAGCAGGCCGCCGAGCGAGTGCCCCACGAATCGCCGGCTTCATATTCAGTCCGCGGACGATTTGGTCGACGTGATCGGCAACCTGGCCATACCCGTTCCGCCGCTGCTCTGGGTCCAACGCGCGCGGCGCGCGCGGCACCTGGCCGGCCGGCCATCGTACAATAAGCCACGTTGGCGCCTTCCGGAAAAACCGCGGTGGTGATCGGGTCCGGCCCCAATGGTCTGGCGGCGGCCATTCTGTTGGCGCGCGCGGGCCTGCGCGTCACCGTGTACGAGGCTTCCGCGCAGATCGGCGGCGGCGCGCGCTCGGCCGCGCTCACGCTGCCCGGTTTCATGCACGATGTCTGCTCGGCCATCCATCCCATGGCGGTGGCGTCGCCCTGCTTCGAACAGTTCCCGCTAGCCGCCCACGGCCTGGAATGGGTCCACCCGGAAGCGCCCCTGGCCCATCCGCTGGACGATGGCACGGCGGTCGTGCTGGAGCGCTCCATCGACGCCACCGCGCGCGGGCTTGGTCCCGATGGCGCGGCCTGGAGCCGCCTGATGGAACCGCTGGCCGCCGGTTGGCAGAAGCTCCGCGGCGACCTGTTGGCCCCCCTGCGCATTCCGCGCCACCCACTGCTTCTGGCGCGCTTCGGTTTGCACGGCATCCGCCCGGCCCGCGCGCTGGCCGAAAGCCTCTTCCGCGGCCCCCGCGCGCGCGCCCTGTTCGCGGGACTGGCCGCGCACTCCAACCTGCCGCTGGAGGCGCGCCTCAGCGCGGGTGTCGGGCTGGCGCTCGGGCTGGCGGCCCACACCGTGGGCTGGCCCTTCCCGCGCGGCGGCGCACAGCGCATCAGCGACGCGCTGGCCGGCTACCTCCGCGCGCTCGATGGCGTCATCCAAACCGAATCGCGCGCCACCGCGCTTCCCGGGCAGACGCCGGTATTTTGCGATGTGACGCCGCGCCAGTTCCTCGCCCTGGCCGGCCCGCGCCTGCCCGAAGGGTTCCGCCGCGCCCTCGCGCGCTACCGCTACGGCCCCGGAGTCTTCAAGCTGGATTACGCCCTCAGCGGCCCGATCCCTTGGCGCGCCGCCGCGTGCGCCCGCGCCGCTACCGTACACCTGGGCGGCACGCTGGAGGAGATCGCCCAATGGGAGGCCGGCCACACCGGCCGTCCCTTCGTTTTGCTGGCGCAGCACACGCTCTTCGACCCCAGCCGCGCCCCCGCCGGAATGCACACCTGCTGGGCCTACTGCCACGTGCCCAACGGGGCCACCACCGATTACACCGAAGCCATCGAAGCCCAGATCGAGCGTTTTGCCCCCGGCTTCCGCCGTTTGATTCTGGCCCGTCACACGCTGACGCCCGCCGCGCTGGAGCTCCGGAATCCCAACCTGGTGGGCGGCGATATCAACGGCGGATCGGGCGAGCTGTCGCAGTTCTTCCTGCGCCCCACGCGCCTGCTCTACCGCACCCCGTTGCGCGGCGTGTATCTCTGCTCCGCGTCCACCCCGCCCAGCGGAGCCGTGCATGGCATGTGCGGCTATCACGCGGTGGAAGCGGCGTTGCGCGATCTGCGGCGGGGCGTAATATAGAGGTTCGCCGCAGCATGATTCGCCACAGCATGAAACGTGCCCTCGCCGCTTGGGTCCCGCTCTCTCTGCTTGCCTGCGCGCTGGCCGCTCAGCGCCACGACTCCTGGCGCATCATCGGACCGGGCGGCGGCGGCTCCACGTTCCACCCCACTGTCAGCCCGCACGATCCCAACCTCGCGCTGATCGCCTGTGACATGACCGGCGCCTACCTGACGCGCGATGGCGGCCGCTCCTGGCGCATGTTCAACCTGGGCGGAACGGTGCGCTTCTTCGCCTTCGACCCCCACGATCCCTTGGTCGTCTACGCCCAGGCCCAAGCGCTCTTTCGCAGCGCCGACGCCGGCGAATCCTGGAGCATGATCTTGCCGCGTCCCCAGTCCGTGCGTGGCATTTCGCTGGCCGACGACCACGCCGAGGTCACCTTCCGGGTCTCCGACGGCCCGCGCGGCCCGGTCACGGCGCTGGCCATCGATCCTGCCGATTCCAGGATTCTCTACGCCGCGCTGCGCAACGGGCCACAGTTCACGCTGTGGACCTCGTCCGACGCCGGCGCCACCTGGCAGCAGTCCGGCGCGCTTCCCGCCGGCGCCAGCCAGATCTGGGTGGACGGGCATTCCCTCACGACCAGCCGTACACTCTACGTGGCCGCGGCGCAGGCCATCTCCGCGCGCCGGGACGGGCGCTGGCAAACCGGTCCCTCGCCCGGCCCGATCGAGCACGTCTCGGCCGGTTTTTCCGCTGCCGGACCTCCCGTCGTCTACGCCACCAGCGGGGGCCGCATCTTCGTCTCCGAGGATGGCGGCGGCCAGTGGCGCGAATCCCTGTTGCCCGGCGTCGGGGGACAAGCCGGCGAGATCTCGACCAGCGCCCACCACCCGGAGACCGCCTACGTGTCCTTCGAGGGCCTCCGCGCGCCCCTGCGCAGCAGTTTCGGAGTGGCCCAAACGATCGATCGCGGCCTGCACTGGCAGCTCGTCTGGCAGGACACCAACACGCTGGCCGCCAATGTCCACGATGCCTGGCTGTCCGCGCTCTTCGGCCCCGGCTGGCCCGGCGCGCCCTACGGCATCGGAGTCTCGCCCAACGATCCGGCCCTGGTGTTTACCACCGATAGCGGGCGCGCCATGCGCACGGGCGATGGCGGCGCAACCTGGGAAGCCCTCTACGCCCGTTCCGCCGGGGGCGGCTCGACCACCACGGGGATCGACGTGACCACCTGCTACGGCGTCCACTTCGACCCCTTCGACGCCCGCCGCCTCTTCATCACCTATACCGACATTGGCCTGTTCGCGAGCGAAGATGGCGGCGCAAGCTGGCAGAGCGCCACGCGCGGCGTGCCTGGCGGATGGGCGAACACCACTTATTGGATGGAATTCGACCCGCGCGTGAGAGAGCGCATGTGGGCGGCCATGAGCGGCGTACACGATCTGCCGCGGGACAAGATGTGGCGCAACCGTTCGCCGGACACTTACACCGGCGGCGTGGTCGAGAGCGGCGATGGCGGCCGCACGTGGCGCGTGGCCAACGCCGGGATGGGCGAGACCGCCGCCACCCACATCCTGCTCGATCCCGCCAGCCCGCCCGATGCGCGCGTGCTCTACGTGGCCGGCTTCGGCCGCGGCGTTTTCCAATCCACCGACGGCGGCGCGCATTGGGCCCTGCGCAACACCGGAATCGCCGGGGCGCAGCCGTTCGCCTGGCGGCTGGCCCGCGATGCGCAAGGCGCGCTCTACCTGGTGGTTGCCCGCCGCGACCAATCCACGCCGGGCGCGCTCTACCGGTCCTCCGACGCCGCGGCCCACTGGACAAGCGTACCGCTGCCCCCGGGCGTCACCGGCCCCAACGGTCTGGCGGTCGATCCGCGCAACCCGCGCCGGCTCTTCCTGGCGGCGTGGGGCCGCGCCACGCCCGAGGGCGCCAAGGACGGCGGCATCTATCTCTCCCAGGATGCCGGCGCCACCTGGCGCAACGTGCTCTCCGAGGACCAGCACGTCTACGATGTGACCATCGACTCGCGCGACCCGCGCCTGCTCTACGCCACCGGTTTCGAATCTTCGGCCTGGCGTTCCGCCGACAGCGGCGCCACCTGGCAACGCCTGCGCGGCTTCAACTTCAAATGGGGCCACCGGGTGATCCCGGACCAGCACGACCCGAGCAAGGTTTACATCACCACCTTCGGCGGCAGCGTCTGGCACGGCCCGGCCGCGGGCGACCCGCAAGCGCCGGAGGATCTGCTGGACAAACTGCTGGCGTTTGTGCCGCACTAAAACGGGGCATGGCGCTTCTGGCGGAGGGTGCCCACAGCATCCGTACAGTCTACGAAACTGTATACAGAATTGTATACTGGAACTATGGCTTCATCCAGCCGTACTTTAAACGTGCGCCTCAGCCAGCACAGTCATGCCGTGCTGCGGCATCTCGCGGAAGAAGAGCGCGAATCCATGCAATCCCTGCTCGATAAAGCAATTGAACAATACCGGCGTGAGAAGTTCCTGCGCGGCGCCAATGCGGATTATGCGGAGTTGAGGAAGGACGACGCCGCTTGGAATCGGGAGCTTCGGGAGCGGGAGATCTGGGATCGCGCTCTGGCTGATGGCCTGGACGAGAAAAAGCCGAGAAATGAAAACCCCTAGTCCGGCCCGCGGTGAAATCTGGGATTTCAATTTCGACCCGACGGTGGGTCATGAGCAAGCAGGATCGCGCCCCGGGCTAATCGTCTCGGTCGATATTTTCAATGAGGGTCCGGCAGAATTGGTGGTTGCAATTCCGATCACGAGAACGCAACGGAAGGTCCGCTGGCACGTGCCCATCCGTCCTCCGGAGGGCGGCCTCGTCGCGGAGAGCTACATTCAGTGCGAGGGGCTTCGGTCCGTGTCGAAACAAAGGCTGAAACGTCCGCGCGGACGGATATCCGAAGAAACGATGGCGCAGGTGGAAGACCGGCTGCGCATTCTGTTTGGGATCTAACGCGCCGATAGCGAGCCATCGCGCCGCGCTACCCATGCACCCAGTGCATGATCCACGCGCCCGCCACCACCGAGGCCATCGCGGAACAGAACCAGTAGACGCCCAGGTAAAACCGCTCGCGCCCGCGCCGGTCGCCCACCAGCGCCATGGCCGCGGCCATCAGCAGCGCCAGGAGCAGCGTGTAAGTGAGATGGGTCATGCGCGGCCTCCCAGCCGGCGCATTTCCCATGCGTCCGCCAGCGCCAGCAGGTTCAGCAATCCCGCCACGGTAAGCAGGGCGGTCCCGTATTCGTGCAGACATCCGGCCAGATAGCCTTGCGAATAGCCCAGCAGCCGGGCCAGCAGATACGGGCCGCCGGCCATCGCCTTGGCCAGCGCGCCGCCGCGGGCCATCAACGCGGCTAAACCATCCAGGCCCTGCTCGCCCGAAGCAGGCCAGCGGTTGCCGCCTCCGAGCAGCGCTCCCGCCACGGTGGCAGCGGAAACCACCACTAGAAACAGCGCGAATTGCCGGTAGCGCCGCAGCATCAGATAGCCTCCGCCGGGCACGAGCCATGCAATGGCGGCCACGACACCCGCGGAAGCGACAGCGGCTGGGGCGCGCGAGGCTCCTGGCGCGGCTCGCGATGCGGGCGCGGCCGGCGCACTCGCCCCCGGCGCTCCATGGCGTTGGTCCTTCATGGCGTGTCTCCGATCTCTTGCGCCCTCTCCGGGCGCGGCACCAGCAGCGTCCGTTCCCAGCGGGTCTTGCTGAAGAAGTGCACCGCCACGTCCAGAACATGGTCCAGGCTCCATCCTTCCAGATCGCTGGTGGGCGCATCGAACGACCAGTAGATCACCAGCGGTTTGCCCACCACGTAGCGCCGCGGCACGAATCCCCAATAGCGGCTGTCGGCCGAGTTCTCGCGGTTGTCGCCCATCGCGAAAAAGGCGTCGGGCGGCACCACCACTTCTCCGTTCACCACGTGGTTGAGGAGCATCTCGCGCCCGCGCGGCGTGGTGAGGTATGCCGGCCCGTCCGGGAAGTTATCGCGGTAAGCGTCCAGCGCAGGATCGATGTGCTGCGTGTACGGCTCGATCAGGCGGCGCCCGTTGCGGATCACTTGCTTGTTCACCAGGCGGATGCGGTCGCCGGGCAAGCCGATCACGCGCTTCACATAGGTCTGGCGGATGTCCTCGGGATAGAGGAACGCCACGATATCGCCGCGCTCCAGGTCGTGGTAAGGCAGCACGTGGCGCGCCACCGGACCAGCCTCGGCGTAGGTCACGCGATCCACCAGCATGTGGTCGCCCACCCGCAGGGTGCCCTCCATGGAGCCGGTCGGCACCACGTAAGCCTGCACCAGGGTGGTTGCGGCGAACAGGTACAGAAGGATGGTCACCACCCATTCGCTCACGAAGCCGCGCGGCGCCTGGCGCCGGCCGGCGGACCACACCGCGCGCGCCTGCCCGGCCGCCACGCGCGGGATGGCGCTCTCGCGAACCGTGGTGGAAACCCAATCGGCCGCCGTGTGGATAGCGAAGCGCAGCACGCCGAAGCGTCCCTGAGCGCGCACCGCATCGCGGCAGCCGTCGCGGAAGATCTGCTGCATAGCGGCGCCATATTCCAGGCGGAACTCGCGCGGGTAGGCGTACAAGAGCCCCGCGTAGGCCCGGCACAACCAGCGCATCGCGCGGGATTGCGGCATCGATTGCGGCATCAGACCTTCCCTCCCGCCACTCCGGGCTTGGCGAACAGCCGCTTGGAGCGCGCCGCGCTCACCGCCGCCGCCAGGCGCTGCGCCTCGGCCCGCACGGCCTGCCGGCCCCGCCCGGTCATGCGGTAATAGCGGCGGCGCTCGTCGTCCAAGGCCGGGTCGGGCCGCTCGCCGGATTCTTCCACGAGCTGCGCCGCCAGCATGCGCTTCAGGCAGCCGTACAGCGTGCCCGGACCCAATTGCAGCGCGTCGCCGGTCTGCCGCGCGACATCCTGCATGATGCCGTATCCGTGTCGCTCACCGTCGGCCAGCGCCAGCAGGATGTGAAACACCGGCGGGGTCAGCGGCAGGAGGTCTTGCGGGGTTTGTGGCTTGCTCATCAATACATCCGTTACGGATATATTAGAACGAACCGGCCGCGGCTGTCAAGGAAACCTTCCACTGGAAACCTTCCACTGGCTCCACTGGCCGGCGCGGCAGTGGACAGGACCGGTTGCTGGCGTTGGCCACGGCGGTTGCAGATACGCCGCTGCGCCGCTCCCGCAGGACGCCCGGACTAACCGGTCAGCTGGGGGGCGCGCCGGGCAAGCCCTTCAACTCTCGCGGTGTGCCCACTTTCGCCATTTGTAGCCGTATGCCAGGTTCAGTGGTAATGTCCACCACCATTGAACCGGCGACCGCGATAACCGTTTTGCCGTACTTGAAAGAGAATAAAAACGGTCATTCGCATATCGAAAGCCGCTTAACAGTTCCTCGGCGGTCATTCGCTTTGGTTGATAGACCACATCGTCACGACTATTATATTTGCTCCAGTCTCTGGTTAATATGCGCCCCTCAGCTTCCATCCTCCGGAACAGCGGTGTCCCTGGAAATGGCGTCAGGATGTTGAACGTCGCGTTCTGGACGCCCGCTCCTTCCAGGAAATCGATGGTGTCTTTAAATATCTCAGGTGTATCATGATCGAATCCAAAAACAATCCCGGCCTGCACCGCAATCCCATGGGAATGGATGCGTTCGATAATCTGTAAGTACTCCACCGTCCGGTTGAAGCCTTTATTCACTTCGGCCATGCTTTGCTGAGAGATCGACTCCAACCCCAGGAACAGTTGCTTACACCCGCTATGAGCTGCACCCTCCAGGAATTCGTCGTCCCGGCCGGCATGAATGCTCGCCTGACCGCTCCACCACTTTCGATGGGGAGCGATAGAGCGAAATAATCTTTTTGCATACTCCATGTCCCCGGCCATGTTGTCATCCCAAAAGATAATCACTTTTCCCTTAAAAGAGGCGTATTCCGCCGCCACCTCGGCTGTCGGCCGCTTGCGAAACTTATGGCGATACATCAAAGCGACGGTGCAGAAATCGCATTGGCCCGGACATCCCCGGGTCGCAAATAGAACCCCATTGGAGTAGTCGCGCCTGTGAAATAATTCCTTGCGAGCCTGGGGAATATTCTCAAGACACGGCGCGCTGGTTTGTCGATACACACGAAGGTAAGACCCTGCTTCAAAGCCCTTCAGGAATTCTTCCCATAAACCTTCCGCTTCTCCGATGAATATCACATCGGCGTATCGAATGGCCTCGTTGGGCAACAGGGTTACGTGCGGACCACCCATGACGACACATATTCCTCGCAACCTGAAACGCCTGGCAATGGCGTAGGCATGAAACGCGCTGGGCGTGTGAAATGTGATTCCAACGATATCCACGTGGATGTTCCAGTCAATTTCTTCGGCTTGTTCGTCAACGTGAATCACATCCCAACTCCGGGGAACTCCGGAGGCCAGATAAGGCATGGTAATCTGCTGAAAGTTGAGTACCCGTGCCCTCCTCACTCGCCGAATCTCAGGCGAAGAGGCCGTTATTAACATAAGGCTAGGCATAGTTATTTCCCGAGCCCAATACCAATATCGCATGGTGTAATGCTCTGGCATGACGTAATTCTTTCCGGCCGTGCCGGCAGTCCGGCACAGTGCCGGCGGCTTGCCGGTTGGGTTCAAGGCGGCGGCCCGGAGGTATCAACCCATCAACCTCGATGGCGAACGGCAATCCCGCTTCGGTCCCGCGATGCGCCGCAAAGCCGTTTGGCCGTCGAGCGCCCATGCCGGAAAGGGTCAGCCACGGTCGAACCGCCCTCGTGATAACGCCCCGTCCGCCGGCCACCGGCCTTGTCGCAGCGCCCGCCGTTGCGTTCGCCGCCGCCGGTTGCGCCTCTAGCTGCCGTTTCCGCGCGGCATGGACTGCTGCGCGAGATGCTCACGCGCGATTTGCATGAAGTTCTCGGCAGGATTTTGTCCGATCCCAGTACGGCCGGGTGGAATCTATGCCTCCTTTGTAGCGACTCGTATATACAACCTGCTACGATAAGCAGGTGGTCATTGCCGGCTTTGAGTGGGACATGACAACATCTTTCATATCGAGAAGCTGAGTTCACACCGGAAGAGGTGGAGGAAGTCTTCGCTGGCGACCACAAGATCAGGCGAACGCGCCGGAGGCTTTACATCGCTTTGGGCGAGACGCTGGACGGCCGCCTGGCTTTCGTTGTGTTTCGGCGCTTGCCCGGAGGTCCTGGTGAGAGTGATCACGGCCCGGAACCCGGAGGCGGGTGAACGGCGGCTATTTCGCCGCAAGTAGGTGGATGATATGAAGAAGAGACTCTCTCCCGCAAAGTCGCCGTTGCCGAAGTTTCAGTCCGGCCGGGAGGCCGCGGACTATTTCGAGAGCCACTCCGTCGCAGGTGTGTGGGACCGATTGCCCGAGGCCCCTCCGGCCAAACCGTCACCCGCGCTGGCAAAGAAGATTCGCAGCCGCCACGCCCGTGCAAAGTCTCCGATCTCGCTTCGCCTGGCGCCCGAGCAGATCGCCGCGGCGAAGCACATCGCGGCGGCCAAGTCGGTAGGCTACCAGACACAACTCCGGATGTGGATTGCCGAGGGGATCCGCCGGGAAGCGAAGCACGCCTGACCTGTCGCAACCAGGTATTCTGGCGAGAGAGGGAACCGATGCCATTCGTCTCCATTACGCGTTTGCGCGTCCGGTCGTGGCGGTATTTGCCCGCATTCCTTGTTCAGACGCTGCGAATTGCCCGGCAAGCTGCCAGGGCCGAAGGCCACCTCGAGGTCAAACTGCTGCAGGATCGCTGGAACACGTTTTGGACCGCCACGAGCTGGTCGTCCGAGGGCTCGATGAAGGCATTCATGCATGGGAAACCCCACGGGCCGACCATGCGAAGCCTGCTTCAGTGGTGCGACGAAGCCGCTCTGGTTCACTGGGCGCAGGCTGGCGCGGAACTTCCTTCCTGGGAGGAGGCGCATCGGCGAATTCAGCAGGAGGGGCGGCCCTCGAAGGTGAACCACCCGTCGGCGGCCCACACGGCGCACGCGATCACGGCACCGAAGGCAGGCCAAAAGCACGACCTGCGTTTCAAGTGAGGGTAAGCGCTTCAGCCTGCCTGACGCTCTGCTAGCGGCTGCACCCGCGCGCGCCTCTACCGTTCCTGCAAAAGCTGCTTTAGAAACTCCTTGTCCTCCAGTATGGCGCGCAGCCGCTGCCCGCCCCGTCCGCCTGCCGCCGCGTTTGTCGCAGCGCCTGTCGCTGCGCCCGCCGTTGTATTCGCCGCCGCCGGTTGCGCCTCGAACTGCCTCCGCACACTCGGGTCCAGCTCGATGGCTTTCCGGAAATCCGCCAGCGCCGCCGTCTTATCCCCCAGTCCGTAATCCGCGATCCCCAGACTCACGAACGCATTCCCCGAGGGCATGTAGCGCGTCACTTTCTCGGTGGCGTCGCGGGCCTCCTTCGGCTTGCCCTCTTGCCGCAGCCGGCCGGCTTTTTCCTGCCACAGCAGCCCCAGGTTGATGTCCAGCAGGCGCCGCAGCTCGGGGATGGGCGCGGGGCTGTCGTCGACGTTGATATAAATGTACCGGTCGTTATTGATGTTACGCCCGCCGCCCTTCCGCACCACCAGCATGGACGCCGACTGCTTGCCGCGCGAATCGCCGCCCGCATCGTCGCCGGCCTTCAGCGCGCCGTAGAGCTTCTCGGCCAGCTCGCCCTCGGTGGCTTCGAAGGCGCGTCCCATGGCCTCGGGCACCTGCGGCCCCACCAGGATGTTGCCCTGCGCCGACCACGTCTTGCCTTGCCGGTCGCCGGCCCAGTTGGGAGCATTCGGCCCGGTGTACGTGGCGATGTTGCCCTTGCCATCGATGATGGCCACCTGGCGGCCGTCGGTGGGCGGAAACTTGTCTTCGGCCAGCAGCTTTGCCAGCACCTCCTTGGCGCTGAGACCCTGCCGCAGCAGTTCCAGCCCGCGCGGCCCGTAGCCCACGTTGACATTGGCCTGCGTGGCGATGCAGCCCACGCCGGCTTCGGCCCATGGCACCACTGCGCCCACCGAAAAATACCGCGACGCCACGGTGACGCCCCAATCGCCGGTGACCGGATCGTAGGCCACGATGGAAAAGGTGTTCACGTCGGCCGCCGGAAGGGCCGCCGCGGAAAGCAGCAGAAGGAAGGCAAATTGGGTCATAAACCGTTATACCGCGCGCCAGGATTGTGGTGGACCGATGTAGGATAAACTGCATGCCCTCTTCTCGCGCCTCTCTCGCTCCGATTGCCTGCGCCGCGGTTCTGGCACTGGCCGGCGCCATGGCTCTTCGCTCGCAGCTTGCGCCGGCCGCGCCACGCGCACAGCTTGCGCCGGCCGCGCCACGCGCGCAGGTCGCGCCGGCCGCGCCACGCGCGCAGCTTGCGCCGGCCGCGCCACACGCGGAGCTTGCGCCGGCCGCGCCGGACGGTCCCCTGGCCGACGCCTTCGCCACCGGCTGGATGCTGGCCGACACCAACGGCGACGGCTTGGCCGATTTCATCAACGGAAAGATCGTGGTGACCGAAAACCCCACCGCCAGTGAGAACGCCGCGGCCGCCGATTTCGCCGCCCGCCTGGGCTACGGCACCACCGGGCTCACGCCGCCTCTGGTGGTCAACCGGCCCGAGGGTAACCCGCGCATCCTGGTGGGCCGCGCCGCCACCGATCCGCTCGGCGCGCAACTTGAAAAGGACGAAGGCGCGGTGGTCGCCCAAGGCGCCAACCTGGCGGTGATCGGCGCGAGCGACGAGGCGCTGCTGGCCGCCGCCGAGGGCTATTCGGCGCGCGCGCCGTACCAGTGGCGCGTGCCCGGCGAAAAGCTCGCCGCCATTCCCGCCGCTCTGCGCGCCGCTCTTGGCACCGACGCACCTGGCGCCACCATTGAGCTCACGGCCGTCAGCTACCTGCGCGGCAAGACCGGCATCCATCGCGCTTTCCTGCGCAGCACCACGGCGGTTCCCATGTCGTCGCTCGAAGCCGCGCTGGCCACCGGGCCACTAGCTGCCGTTCATGGGCTGGTGGTCTATACCGGCGACACCGCGGTCTCGGCCACTAGTTCCAAACCCGAAGCCAACGTCCCAAGCGGCGCGGGCGGCGCGGGCGCTGGGGCCGGCGCAGCCGCCGCGCCCGACACCGCCGCAGCCGCCGGCGCTGCACCCACGCACCTCGACCTGGCCACCCTCTATACCAGCCGCGGCCTCTTCACCGGCGCCGCGCGCATGCCGGTGCCTTCCACGCTGAACGCGCATCTCTACGTGCCCGCCGGTACAGCCGGCATCGCCATGGCCAACCTGGCCGCGCGCATGGGACTGGAAACCACCGGCATCAGCTTGCCCTTGGCCAGCCCGATTGAAGCGGCATCCGCCGCTGATGTCCGTACCCAGGCGGTGCTGGCCGGCGACGCCCCGCTGGCGCGCGAAGCCGAATCAAAGCTGCGCGCCAACGACACCGCCGCCGCGCAATCGGAAACCGCCCTGGCCGCCGGCGAGGGCGAGCTGCGCGTGGTGGACGACGCCTTTGGCCGACGCGCCGCCATCCTCACGCGCGGCGAGGGCCCCGGCGCCGCCGCCGCGCTCTACCTGCTGGCCCACCATTTCCCGAACCTCTGGGAACAGGGCAAACAGCGCCTCTCGCTCGAAGAGATCCGCTACGATCTGCATCGCTTCTTCTCCCTCCGCTCCAGCGCCGGACAGGCCGCCGCCGCGCTCTATCATCTCGACCAATGGACCAAGACCATCGACTGCGCCGGCATCGAGAACGTGAAGGCCGAGGTGTACGTGGATGTGGCCGGCGCGCGCCTGGGCGGCGTCGTGAAGGACTTGGTGGAGGAGCGCCTGCACACCACCGCTACGGTCGCAGCCGCCAGCCTGCACGCGGGAACGCGTTGCTGCGCGCAGAACCCCGACCTGCACTTCCGCGCTCCCCAGGCGGCGTTCCATCAGGCCGCACCCGATTTCGCGGAAGACATCGTGATCCCCTGGGAAGGCCGCCGTTTGCTGGACGCCGTGCGCCGAGGCGCTGCGAAGCTCCCGGCCGGCCAGCCGGTCAAGCTGGTGGCGCGCGTCAGCGAAGGCCCCGAGGAGCGCCGCAAGCTGCAGGCACAGTTGGAACAGGCGCTCGTCGAGGCCGGCGCCGATCCGAAACATTTGACCGTCGAAGTGCTTTGCGCTTACAAGCAGGGCTTAAGCTGGCTGATGGACGAGATCGCCCCCGTGCTGGCCGGAAAGCCGGTGCGCCGCATCTCGATCGACTTCGCCAAGAATATCGACCCCACCGGCATCCGCGCCATGCAGTCGGAAGCGCGCTGGGTACAGGAACTTTACCCGGTGGACGAGATGCTCGCGCGCAAGCTCAACCTGCCGCTCGCCAACGTGACCCTCAGCCAGATCGAAGAGCCGCCCCCGGCTGGACCCACTTACCGCGTCCACGCCTTCGACGCCGCCGATAAAGAAATCCTCACCCGCGAGTTCAAGGTGGCCACCGTAATGCAGCCCTATAGCGGCGTGATTCCGCGCTACGAGCAGGTGCAGGTGAATACCGGCTGGGTGCACTTGGAGGCCGCCGGCAAGCCGCTCCTGGATGAGCGCGTCAAGACCGACATCGAAGAGTTCTGGGACCACTACCAGACCAAAACTCTGCCGAGGATCTACCAGTTCATCATGGCGCAGGCCCACGGCGATCTGCGCCCCGAATTCGCGCCGCCCTTCGACACCCTCACGCTGGATATCCACATGAGCGAGCCCGACTACAGCCTGGATCTCGACAAAGAGCGCATCTCCTCGCTGGAGGCCCTGCAGGAGGACACCTTCTACTCCACGGGCGTGTTCTTCGGCATGATGGGCGACCTGGAAGCCGGGCGCCCCATCAGTTACACCGGCCGCATCATTCCCATCGTGCACGGCTCCGAAGATGGCAAGGACGGCCGCGTTCACATAGAGTTCTACGGGAAGCCGGCTGCCAATCCGCTGGTGCGCCTCACCTGGACCGACGGGCACGGCAAGCACCAAAAGCGCGAGCGCAACCTGCCCGCGGTCACTGGCGAGATGCAGCCGCGCCTCATCCAGGCGCGCGTGAAGGCGGGCGAAGAGGGCGTGGAACGGCTCACCTGGCTGCTGCCCGCCGATTTCGCCGAACACCAATACGACCAGTGGCTCAAGGTGGAGGGGCAGGACCAGGTGGACCGCAATATCTTTTCGGTGGCCAAAGCGCGCGGCCAGTTGCACTGGTTGGAAGAGATGCACGCCGCCGGCCTCTATCCGGACGAGCTGGCCTACCCGCATCTGAAGCAAATCGCGGTGGAGTTCGACCTGCCTCTGGATCTCCACGCCAAGCCCGACAGCCCCGCGCCCCGCGAGTTCGCCACCTTCGCCGTCGCCGCGCCCGCCACGCCGCGCCCCATGATCGCCGATGTGAGGCCGCTCGCCGCCGGCGGCCCCGGCGCGCCCATCGTGCAGTGGGATGACCCCATCAGCCCGGCGGAAAACGCGGCCATCCTGGCGCGCTTCGCCCGGTTCCCTGGCGTGAACGTCTACTGGATGGGCCGCAGCTACCTGGGCGAGAACATCTGGGCGGCCGATCTCACGCTGCCCACGCCCGCGCTGCTGCGCTCCTGGGCTAAGGAGACCACCCTCAAGGCGTCCATCGTGTATTCCGGCCGGCAGCACGCCAACGAAGTCTCCTCCACCAGCCACATCGGCCGGCTGGCCGAGGAGCTGCTCACCGATCCCAACAAGCGCGCCCTGCTCAAGCAAGTGAACGTGGTGCTGCACCCCATCACCAATCCCGATGGCGCGCAGTTATCCGTGGACCTGTATAAGATCACGCCCGACAACCTGCTCCATCCCGGCTACCACGGCTCGTTGAGCGCCGACGTTTCCACGGGGCAAGGCGAGACCGACCCGATCTACCCCGAATCGCGCACCCGCCGCCAGTTGATCGAGGCATGGCTGCCGGACGCGTTTTTGAACCCGCATGGCTATCCCTCGCACGAGTGGGTGCAGCCGTTTTCGGAGTACACCGGCTGGGTGCAGAGCCGGCAAGGCGCCAACACCGGCCGCGCCTGGTGGATTCCGCGCGGCTGGTTCACCAGCATGGGCTACCTGCGCGACGAGCAGCATCCTTACAGCAAGCAGGTGGCCTACGCGATTCAGGACCGCATTGTGGAAGCCGAGCGCGGCGTGCCGGGCCTGTTGCCGCTCGAAGACCGCATGAACGCCCGCTACGAGCGCTTCGGCCAGCGCTGGCAGCCGCGCGACATGTTCCAGCCCATCGTGAACGGCATCCGCATTTATATGTCGCTGAAAGGGTCCGCTGGCCGGGGCGGCGCCGGCGGTGGTGCCGGCGCTGGCGCGGGCGCAGGCGGCGAAGCCGGAGCGGGGGCCGCCGGGGCTGGCGGAGCGTCCACTCCCGGCAGCGGCGGAGTGAGCGGCCTGAATTCCGACGTCACCTGGGACGCGGCCTACACCGAAGCCCCCGACGAGACCGCCCATGGCGACTACATGAAGCTGATGGCCTCCGCCGGCCTGGCCTTCGACTATGTGCACCTGAAGTATCTGGCCGAAGGAGATCTCCGGATCGCGAGAACCGAGCGCGAAGCCGCGGGGACGGTGCAATGGCGCGTGGAACGGCCGAGGCCGGTGCTGGCGAAGCAGTGAGACCATAAGACTAGGACGCCGGTAATGGCAGACACTATCAAGAAGCTGACCATCGAAGGGTTCAAGTCCATTCGCAAATTGGAAGACTTCGAGCTTCGTGCCTTGAACGTCCTGATCGGCGCTAACGGGGCGGGTAAGAGCAACTTTGTCAGCTTCTTTAGGCTGCTGCGGGAGATGGTGGAACAGCGTTTGCAACTGGCGGTCGCCACGGTGGAGGGTGGAGCAGATGCCTGCCTGTACCTTGGCCCCAAAATCACGCCACAGTTCGCTGCAAAGCTTTACTTCGGCAAGAACGGTTATGAATTCTCTCTGGTTCCGACTCCCGACAACCGGCTGGTGTTTTCAGAAGAGGCGACTGTTTTCTACGGTAACTTGGGCCGCGACCGCCGTTCCTTGGGTTCAGGACACCCGGAGGCCAAGTTGAACGATAGAAAGGACGATCCCGGAAGGTGGGGTGCAAGGCGCGGTATTCCGAGCTACGTCTACGATGCGGTTTCGAGCTGGGTCGTTTACCATTTTCATGACACGAGCCTTTCAGCGCCGGTACGGCGCCCACGCGCGCTCAATGACAACATAGTCTTTCACCCCAACGCGGACAATCTGGCACCGTTTCTGTATCGCATTCAGAGTACCGCACCGGGCTGCTATTCACAGATTCGGGACGCAGTGCGCCTTGCAGCTCCATTCTTCGACGATTTCAATCTGCGCCCAATGCCGGCTACTCCGGACATGATTCAACTGGAATGGCTGCAGCGGGATTCAGACTACCCGTTTCGCGCGATTCAACTCTCAGATGGCACGCTTCGCTTCATCTGCCTGGCGACCGCCCTCCTTCAACCCACGCGGCCGCCGACCGTCCTGTTCGATGAGCCTGAGCTTGGTTTGCATCCTTATGCCCTCACGCTGCTGGGGAACCTGATGAACGGCACCGATATCTCAAAGCAGATCATCATCTCAACACAATCCGCCCCGCTGCTCAATGAGTTTGCGCCCGAGGACGTAATCGTTGTGGAACGAACAAACGGGGAATCCACATTCCGACGGCTTAATTCCTCCGACCTCTCAGAATGGCTGGAAGAATACACCCTCGGCGAACTATGGCAGAAGAATGTTCTTGGAGGAAGACCGCGGGAAGACCGAAATCGTGAGCCAGTGCCCGGCGGAGGCGATCACCATTCGTGAGCCGCGTAGTCGTCATCGTAGAGGGAGCAACGGAGGAATCGTTTGTCGCTGGACCCTTGGCCGAAGCCCTTTGGACCCGCCAGGTTTGTTTGACTCCGATCATTCTGGGCGTTCCGGGTCACAAGGGCGGCAGGCCGAATTATGCCAGGGTCCAGAAAGATTTGCTGAGGCAACTCAAGCAAGACCCAACGGCCTATTGTTCCACCATGATCGATTTCTATGGTTTGGGGCAAGGCTTTCCAGGCACGCCGCCGCCCGCGCATCTTGCCAATCTCCAAAAGGTCGAACATATCGAGCGCGCGATCAAGGAAGATATCTGCGGCCGGATTCCCGATTTCCGTCCCGATGTTCGCCTGATCCCATATCTCTCACTGCACGAATACGAAGGGCTGCTATTTAGCGATCCGGACGCCCTCGCTCAAGCACTTACGCAGCCCGACCTGGCCGATCGGTTCCATCAAATTCGGAGTCATTTTCCGACGCCGGAGGACATCGATGACAGCCCCGAGACCGCACCTTCCAAACGCATCCTGGCGATTTACTCCGCCTATCGGAAAGTCATCCAGGGAACGCTCGCCGCGAGAGCCGTTGGCGTCGAGAGGATGCGCCGGGAATGTCCACATTTTCGAAATTGGATCGAGCAGCTTGAGACGCTTCCGGACCCGTAGCCACACGACCAGGACAGTATGATGGTCTTGAGGCTCATGCCCGCAACCGCTCGCTTGAAAGACATCGTCGACGCTCTGGAGATACAGATGGATGAGCGCCCCAGCTTCCTGAATCTCGACACTGGCCAGGTGGACGTCTCCAGAGACCTTCTGGGTGTGGTGGAGGAGTACGACGACGATGAGAAACCCGATCTTCCGGCATGGCAGGAACCGGAATGGGAAATCGCCAAGCAAGTCGTTTTTGGCTTCGGCGTCAGCTTTCTGAAGCTTCCCACTAAGTATGAGGTTCATGAGTGGGCGATCATGGAGGAGTTCGCGGACTCGGTGAAGTCCGACAGGATTCGTGAAGATCTTCTGCACGCTATCCACGGCCGCGGGGCATTCCGGATGTTCAAGGACACGCTTCGGCGTCACCGCATCGAACAAGCCTGGTTTGCCTTCCGCGCCGAGGCCCTGAGACAGACTGCAATCCGGTGGTGCAAAGAGCATCATATTGTTTGGGAGTAAATGAATCTCCGCGCTGGAATCTTCCGCGGCGACTCCCACGGACCGGCGGGGCGATTGCAGTGCATCATGCCACGCCGCTCCAACCGGGATTCCGCCAGTTTTGACGTGCTCGGCCGATTGTGGGGCCGGTTTCGGCGGCGCACTGCTTCCGGCCGATCCGCCGATCAGCCGGGCCGAGCGCGACTGCCGCGGGCACCTTGCAATAGCGCGTGGAACGGCGGGGTCCTGTGCCGGCGAAGTAGTAGAATCGTACCTGGATCGGCCGGATGGCACTCACCGTAGGAGAGCGGCTCGGGCCCTACGAAATCATCGAGCTCATCGGCGCGGGCGGCATGGGCCAGGTGTACCGCGCCCGCGATCCGCGCCTCAACCGCGATGTCGCCATCAAGGTCTCGCAGGAAAGATTCTCCGACCGCTTCGAGCGCGAGGCCCGCGCCGTCGCCGCGTTGAACCATCCCAACATCTGCACCCTCTACGACGTCGGCCCCAACTACCTGGTGATGGAGCTGATCGAGGGGGAATCGCCCAAGGGGCCGCTGCCGCTCGATGAAGCTCTGCGCATCGCGCGGCAGGTCGCCGACGCGCTGGAAGCGGCGCACGAGAAGGGCATCGTGCATCGCGATCTCAAGCCGGCCAACATCAAAATCACGGGGCCCGCGAGCGGGCGCCCCGGCACGGTGAAGGTGCTGGATTTCGGCTTGGCGCTGGTGGCGCAGGCTTCAGCCTGCGAATCCGACCCGCAGAGTTCGCCCACTATTACGATCTCGCCCACCCGCGCGGGAATGATCCTGGGCACCGCGGCGTATATGAGTCCGGAGCAGGCGCGCGGCACACCGGTGGACCGGCGCGCCGACATCTGGGCCTTCGGCGTGGTGCTGTACGAGCTGCTGACCGGCCGGGCGGCCTTCGCGGGCGAGACCGTCACGGACATTCTGGCGTCGGTGATGAAGGAGCAGCCGGATCTCACGGTGCTGCCGGAGCCGGTGCGGACGGCGGTCCAGCGGTGCCTGAGCAAGGACGTGCGCAAACGCTGGGGCAGCATCGGGGACGTGCGCTGGGCGCTGGAGGGCGGGCAGGCGGACGCGGCGGAGGCGGCGCACGCGCAGGCGGATCGCAAGCGCCGCCTCGCCTTGGGCCTGGGGGCAGCTTTCGCCTTCGCCTTGGCATCGGCTGCCTTGATCTACTTCCGCTTCTCCGTGCCTGCGCCGCCGCCCCCCGCCGCGGTGCGCTTCGAGGTTGCGCCGCAGGAGGGAGGCTCGTTCGGCTCGGGGTTCATGGCGCTCTCGCCCGATGGCCGCCAGCTCGCCTTCGTGGCGCGGGCCAAGGACGGGCCGTCGCAACTGTGGATCCGCGCGCTGGATTCGCTGGAGGCGCGTCCGCTGGCGGGAACCGCGGGGGCCGTTTTCCCCTTCTGGTCGCCCGACAGCCGATTCCTCGCGTTCTCCTCCGCCGACCAAAAGCTAAAGAAGATCGCGCCTTCCGGCGGACCTGTCCAAACGCTCGCGAGTTTGCCGAGTTTGCCCGGGTCGGGGTCGGGGATGCCGGGCGGGTTGGGGATTCCGGGCGGCGATTGGACCCGTGAAGGGGAGATCTTCCTGGGCAGCTCCGAAGGTCTCTTCCGTGTGGGGCAGGCCGGCGGCGACCCCGTTCAAGTCACGAGGCTGGATACCGCGCACGGCGAGACCTTCCACTCCTATCCGCAGATCCTTCCCGGCGGGCGCCAATTTCTGTACCTGGTGGTTTCTGCTGCCAGCCTCGAAAACAGCGGGATCTATGTCGGCTCGCTGGACGGATCGCTGAAGCGGCGCCTGGTTACTACCAATCGCGGGTTCCGCTATACGCCCCCGGTGGAACGCGGCACAGCGGGACATCTGCTGTTCGTGCGGGATCAGACCCTGATGGCCCAGCCCTTCGATCCGAAGGCGCTGAATGTGATGGGGGATGCCTTCCCCATCGCCGAACGAGTCAGGATGGATCGTTCGTACGCCGCCTTCAGCACCTCGGAAAACGGAGCGCTGGCCTACTATCCGGGTGTGGGCGGCACCGAGGATACGCAACTGACGTGGTTCGACCGTTCAGGGAAGCCGCTGGGAACCCTCGGCGCGCTGGGCAGCTATAACAACGTGGCGCTGTCGCGGGACGGAGCGCGCGCCGCAGTCTCCCAAAGCGACCAGTCCAACCACCTGGACATTTGGCTGATCGACACCGCGCGCGGCATTCCCACGCGTTTCACCTTCGACCAAGCCGCGGACCTGGACCCCGCCTGGGCACCCGATGGCAGCCGCCTGGCCTACGCATCGAGCCGTGGCGGCGGAGACGAGCTGTTCGTCAAGAGTTCCAGCGGCGCCGGGAAGGAGGAGCGCATTCCCAAGACCGGCGGGGTGGAGCGGCCGTGCGACTGGTCGCCCGACGGCCGCAGCCTGATGTACGTGCGCTCCGATGCCAAACGCGTCCTCAGTCTGTGGGTGCTCTCCGGCCTGGACGGCGATCCCGCCCATCGCCAGGCGGCGCCCTATCTGGAAACTCCGTTCAGCACCACGCAGTGCCAGTTCTCGCCCGACGGGCGCTGGGTGGCTTACACCTCCAACGAGGCGGCCAACGGCAACGAAGTGTACGTGCAGTCCTACCCGGCGGGGCCGGAGAAGGTGCGCATCTCCAGTACGGGCGGCTCGCAGCCGACTCCGGGCAGCCGGGTGGGGCACTACGAGATTGTCGGGCCGCTCGGCGCGGGCGGCATGGGCGAGGTCTACCGCGCCCGCGACACCAAGCTGAAGCGCGACGTGGCGCTCAAGGTCTTGCCCGCGGCTTTCGCCCGCGATCCCGAGCGCCTGGCCCGTTTCACCCGCGAGGCCGAGGTCCTGGCCGCCCTCAACCATCCCAACATCGCCACCATCTACGGGGTGGAAGAGGGCGCGCTGGTGATGGAGCTGGTGGAGGGCGAGACGCTCGCCGAAATTGTGCAGCGCGGACCTCTGCCGCTGGATACCGCGCTGGCCTACGCCGGGCAGATCGCCGATGCGCTGGAGGCGGCGCACGAGAAGGGCATCGTGCATCGCGACCTGAAGCCGGCGAATGTGAAGGTCACTCCCGAGCGGCGCGTCAAGGTGCTGGACTTCGGGCTGGCGGCGGTGATGCAAACGGCGAGCGCCAGCGCGGCCGGCGACCCGACCGACTCGCCGACCCTGACCATCTCGCCGACGCGCGCGGGGATGATCCTGGGGACGGCGGCGTATATGAGTCCGGAGCAGGCGCGCGGCTCTCCGGTGGATAAGCGCACCGATGTGTGGGCCTTCGGCGCGGTGCTGTACGAGATGCTGGCGGGGCGGGCGGCCTTCGCGGGCGATACGGTGACGGATATTCTGGCGTCCGTGGTGAAGGAGCAGCCGGATTTGACGGTGCTGCCGGCGCAGGTGCGGACGGCGGTCGGGCGCTGCCTGAGCAAGGACCCGCGCAAACGCTGCGGCAGCATGGGGGATGTGCGGTGGGCGCTGGAGAACGGGCAGGCGGAAGCGGTGCGGGCAGCGCACGCGCAGGCGGATCGCATGCGTCGCCTCGCCTTGGGTTTGGCGGCCGCCTTCGCCTTCGCCCTGGCATCCGTTGCCCTGATCTACTTCCGCTTGCCGGTGGCCGCGCCGCCGCCGGGCAAGCTGGTCCGCTTCCAGATTCCGTTGCCGGAGAAGACAACCCTGCTGGTAGATCCGGGAATCGCCCTGTCCCCCGATGGCAGCAAGCTGGCGTATTACGCCAGAGACGCCGCCAGCGCGCCACGCCTTTGGGTGCGCGCTATGGACACTCTCGAGTCCCGGCCGCTGCCGGGCGCCGAATTAGCCTCTGAGGTGGTTACGCCGCCCTTTTGGTCGCCCGACAGCCGGTGGCTCGTTTTCAATGCAGGCGGCACCGCGCTCAAGAAGATTGCGGTCACCGGCGGCCCGCCGCAAACCCTGTGCAACCCGTCCAACAACGCGCCGGGAGGAGCGTGGAACCGCGACGGCGTGATCCTGCTCGGAAATAGCAGTGGCCCGTTGCTGCAGGTGTCTGCCGCGGGGGGCACGGCCGTACCGGTTACCACGGTAGATGCTTCCGCGCAGGAGAATCACCGGTTTCCGTTCTTCCTGCCGGACGGACGCCATTTCCTGTACCTGCGGACCTCCAGCGCGCCCGAGTACAGCGGCATCTACCTTGGCTCGCTGGACGCGAAGCCCGATCGGCAAGCGACTCGGCGGGTGGCCCTCTCCGACTACGGACCAGTATTTTTGCCCCCGGCGGAAGGAAGCATCGGGGAGTTGCTGCTGTTGCGCGAGGGCGCCCTGTTGGCGCAGCCGTTCGACCTGGCCCGGATGGAGGTGGCCGGCGACGCGGTGCCGGTGGCGGAGCAGGTTGGCGCTTACCTGGGATTCGGGTTCTTCTCCGCCTCGGCCAATGGAACCTTGGTGTACCTCAGCGGCGCCAACGGTCAGAACCTCGAATTAACCTTGTTTGACCGGCAGGGCAAAAGCCTGGGAAGACTGGGAGAACCGGGGGACTTCACGGGAGTGCCGGCCTTTTCTCCGGACGGAAAGCAGCTCGCCGTGGCCCGCCGAATGCCGGGCGGGTCCAAGGCGAACCTCTGGCTGCTGGATCTCACACGGAATGGCGTGGCCCCGAAGTTTACGTTTGGCGGCGCCCAGGATTTCGATCCGGTATGGTCGCCAGATGGCAGCCGCCTCGTCTTTTCGTCCAACCGCGATGGCGTCGTCCTCAATCTGTATCGGAAGGTGGCCAGCGGCGCCCGGGACGAAGAGATCCTCCTGAAATCGGACCGGCCCAAGTTTCCGTCGAGCTGGTCGAGGGATGGACGCTTCCTGCTGTATTCGGTCGTGGAACCAAAGACCAGGAGCGACTTGTGGATCCTTCCCGTCCCAACGGGCACGGCGGGCGCGGGAACGCCGGTGCTGTTTCAGGGAAGCGCGGCCAACGAAACCGATGGGCAGTTCTCGCCGGATGGCCGCTGGATCGCCTATGTGTCGGACGAATCTGGACGCAACGAAGTATACGTGCGTGAGTTTGTGCTTGGCGCGGATGGCAAGCCGGAGGCCACCGCGCACCGGCTGGTTTCGAACGGCGGCGGGAGCGTCCCGAGGTGGCGCGAAGATGGGAAGGAGCTGGTCTATCTTGCGCCCGACCGGAAAACCGTGATGTCGGTGGAGATTTCGACCCAACCGTCCTTTCACGCCGCGCCGCCGGTCGTGCTGTTCGCATTGCCCGCGGCCGCGAGCGGCGTGCCTGCCATGGCGCCGGACGGGAAGCGCTTTGTGGCGCTCATGCCGCCCGCTCAGAACGGGCCGGAGACGTTCAACGTGGTGCTCAACTTCGCCGCAGCGCTGAAGAGGTGAATATGGCACTGACTCCCGGGATGCGTCTGGGACACTACGAGATTGTCGGGCCGCTCGGCGCGGGCGGCATGGGCGAGGTCTACCGCGCCCGCGACACCAAGCTGAAGCGCGACGTAGCGATCAAGGTGCTGCCCGCGGCCTTCGCCCGCGATCCCGAGCGCCTGGCCCGCTTCACCCGCGAGGCCGAGGTCCTGGCCGCCCTCAACCATCCCAACATCGCCACCATCTACGGCGTGGAAGAGGGCGCGCTGGTGATGGAGCTGGTGGAGGGCGAGACGCTGGCCGAAATCGTGCAGCGCGGACCGCTGCCGCTCGATGCCGCGCTGGCTTACGCCGCGCAGATCGCCGACGCGCTGGAGGCGGCGCACGAGAAGGGCATCGTGCATCGCGACCTGAAGCCGGCGAATGTGAAGGTCACTCCCGAGCGCCGCGTGAAGGTGCTGGATTTCGGCCTGGCGGCGGTGGCGCAGGCATCAGCCTGTGAATCCGACCCGCAGAGTTCGCCCACCCTGACGATCTCGCCCACGCGCGCGGGCGTGATCCTGGGTACCGCCGCCTACATGTCCCCCGAGCAGGCGCGCGGCAAAACCGTGGACAAGCGCGCGGATATCTGGGCCTTCGGCGTGGTGCTGTACGAGCTGCTGACCGGCCGGTTGCTGTTCCAGGGCGAGGACCTGACGGAGACGCTGGCGGCGGTGGTGAAGGAGGAGCCGCGGCTGGAGGGTGTTCCTCCGCAGGTGCGGCGGCTGCTCAGGAGCTGCCTGGAAAAAGACCCCAAGAACCGGCTACGCGACATCGGCGACGCCTGGAAGCTGTTGGAAGAGGCGCCCTCCGCGCCGGCCGCGCGTGGCGGAGGCCATCGGTTTTGGTGGCCGGCGGCGGCCGCGTTGCTCGCGGGCCTCGCCACCTGGGGGTGGCTGCACACCAAGCCGCCGGCGCCCGGTCCCGTCATACGGTGGACCATCCCTTTGCCGGCAACGTCAATCGCTCCCATGGTTGCCCTTTCACGCGACGGCACGAGGATGGCGTATACGGATCATACGCCGGGCCAGGGCGTGCCGCTCCTGATGCTGCGCATGATGGACCAGCTCGAGGCGAAGCCGATTCCGGGCAGCGAGGGCGGCGCTGGTCCCTCTTTTTCGCCGGACGGGCAGTGGCTGGTTTACACCTTCGGTCCCCCTCCGCTGAAGGTCAAGAAAATCCCAGTGACCGGAGGAACGCCCATCACGCTCTGCGACGGTACCGCGGTTTATGGGGCGAGCTGGGGCGCCGCCGACACCATCCTTCTCGGAGGAGTCACGGGCAAGGGTCTGCTGCGGGTCGCTGCCGCGGGTGGCGCTCCCCAGACCCTCACCACGCCGGATGCCAAGAAGGGGGAAACCACTCATCGGCACCCGCAGTGGCTGCCTGGCGGCCGGGCAGTGCTGTTCACCATCGCCACGGGCACGGGCTACGACACCTCGCAGATCGCGGTGCTCGATCTGAAAAAGGGCGGCTACCGCGTATTGGTGAAGGGAGGGTCGGATGCGCGCTATATTCCCACGGGCCACCTGGTGTATGCGCGCGGAGGCACGCTGCTCGCCGTACCATTCGACGTGAAGCGCATGGCAGTCACGGGCGCGGAGGCTCCGGTGGTCGAGGGTGTTGCGTCATATCTCACGGGCACGTCGGGACGGGCCGATTATGCCGTGGCCGATTCCGGCCTGTTGGTGTACCGGCCAGACGCTTCGCAGGGTGCGGGCCGATCGCTGGTGTGGGCGGACCGCAGGGGGAACCGGCAACCCATAAACGTGCCCCCGCGGGACTACAGAATACCGCGCGTTTCACCGGACGGCGACCGCGCCGCCGTGGAGATCGCCGGCTCGCAGTCCACCAGTGGTTCCGGGAACAGCGATATCTGGGTTGTGGAGCTGGCGCGCGGCGTCTCCACGCGGCTCACCTCCGAAGGGTCGAATACCTTCCCAGCCTGGACGCCGGACACCGCGTCGCGTTCATGTCCCAGCGGCCGGCAAATAGCGGCATATACTGGGCCGCGGCGGATGGAACCGGCAAGCCGGAGTTGCTCCTGGCAACCGAGGCGACAGCAATTCCAGGCGCATGGACGCCGGACGGCCAAACGCTGTTCTACTATCAACTCGGCCCGGACGGGAAGGGTCACATCTGGATGCTGCCCGCGCCGGGGCGAGGTGGCGAAAGCAAGCCCCGCCTGGTTCTGGAGAGTTCCTTCAATGAGGAGGATGTGGTTTCTTCGCCCGACGGGCGGTGGGTGGCGTACCAATCCGATGAGACGGGGCGCTACGAGGTCTACGTGCGGCCATTTCCCGGGCTGGAAGGGAAGAAGCTGATTTCGACACAGGGTGGCAATCACCCGCGCTGGTATGGCCGAGAGATTTTTTTACCGGACGGGTGCGAATGAGCTGGCCGTGGTGGAGGTGCAAACCAGCCCCACGTTCCAGGTGGGTCAGCCGCAAGTCCTTTTCAGACCATTTCCGGCAGGGTATTCGGACATGGCGCCCAACGGTAAGCGCGCCCTGCTGATCGTGAACTCCGATACGGCCGCGGAGAGCGCAAGATTGGAAGCGGTGGTGGATTGGTTCGGGGAGTTGCGGCGGCGCGCGCCCGTTTCGCGAAAGTGAACTGAATGGGCTGAGGCGCGGCGTAGACTGACGGCGGCAAACAACCGCTCCCTCACGGTCGCGGCTCGGAAGCGACTGCCGGCAGGCGGCGAGCGTCCGTCCCATCTCTACCTTATCGGCGAGAACGGCAGCGGGCGCAGAATCGCGTTGCTGATGTTGCTCACGATCTCGGCGTCCGACAGCCCGGGAGTGGCGCGCAGCTTCTGCCAATCCGGGTCGGCCGAAAAGGCTCGCCAGGTCTTGTCCCTGGCCGCCAGATCGTCGTATGCCAGCATATAGGTCAGGCTGGGCATGTTCCGGCCGACGATCGTCTGGGCGAAGAAAACCGGCAGCATCCCGCACTTGCGGAAGACGGCGATTTCGCCGTCGCCGAACATCTTCACCTTGCGGTCGCTGGCCTTTTGGTTGGGCGATTCATAGGTGCGCAGCTCGAAGATGCGGGCGGGGCGGCCGGCCGGGGCGCCCGGCGGTATCTCCACCGCGGGCATCGACGGGAAGGTCCACAGGAGGGAGTTTTCCATGCGCGTATAGCTCAGCTCGGTCATGGAGTTGAACTCATCGGCGGCGGCCTGGAATTCCTTGTCGGCAGCCATCTTTTCGTGCGCGGCTTCCAGCGCCCCCAGCGAAGCATAGCTGGCCAGGCTCAGGATGAAAGGGGCATCGGGCGCGATCACCGCGCTGAAGAATCCCACCGGCTGGATGCCGGCCCGTCCCGCGGCGGGAAGCCAACCCTTCTGCAGGTACGTGGTGGTGCGCTCCACCTGATGGCCGTTGCGCATTTTGAAGTAGCGGAGTTCGAGGAAGGCGCGCTTCGGCGCCGCGTCCGGTTGTGCTTGCATGAGTCCGGCTCCCAAAGGTAAGGTTAGAAACGTTCTGCGCTGCATCTCAGAGAGCATGTTACCGCCCCTCATCCGCAATCGCCAGCGCGGGAGGCCGCGGCTGGTTGCGGCGCTGAAGCCGTGGCTGGGCGGACCTCGCGCCGCGCGCCGTCCCGCCGAGTTGCGGCGCTGGGGCCGTGGCTGGGCGGGACCCGCGCTGCGCCGTCCCGCCGGAAAAACGGACCGCGGGGTGTTTCACGTGAAACAGCGAGCCGCCGGCCTGCCGGAAGCCGGCGATGTTCGCCGGACGCATGGTCTCCGTTCCCCCCTTGCCGCATTACGAATTCCGTGAGCCGATCCGCCAGTTCGACTCACGATCCCGGAGCTTCTTCGACCAGCCGGATTCGGCGAAGCTGAAAGGCCGGAAGATGCTCCGCCAGGCCTGGCGAATATCTTGGAGGATTATCCCGCTGCTTCAGGCGGCCATCCCCGCCGTCTTGACGCGCCGTGTCGTCCAGCCGGAGGTTCCGCGCCAGGTGCTCGCACACCACCCGGGCCGCGCTCCGGCGGACACGCGGTCCTTATCGGTGTCGCCTTTGGGGCGCGCCGGCGGGCCGGGCTGGGGTCGAATCGCCCGGCGCCCCGGCGCCACAATATCCTTCCGCCGCCGGGGCGATTCTGTCACACTAGCGGAGATGGGCGCCGTGAAACCCTCCCGGTCGAAAAAGTACCTCCTGCTGGCCGTGGCCCTCACGGCGGCGATTGCGGGCGGCTTAGTCTGGCGATACCTACGCCCGCGCATAATCAAGGTGGTGGTGGTGAGCGATTATGCCTTCCGCGAGCGGCGCAACTGGGATGCCGTGCTCGACGCGCGCTTCCGGGCGGTGAACCAGAGCTTCCGCAGCACGGGCGTCGAGTGGCGGGTGATCGACGCGGAGCACCTGGATCCCGTCTCCAATATCGCCCAACTCGATCAGCGGCGCCTGGAGCTGGAACGGCGCGAGGATTCGCCGGCCGACGTGGTGGTCTCGCTAACCGCGCAGCCGGAAGGCGACCGGCTGGGCAGCGTGAACCCCTTCTCGCATGCCGCCGTGGTAGTGGACTTTCCGCAGCAATCCGAGGCGCAGAATACCCTCAACCTGGCGCACGAGCTGGCGCGCCTGTTTGCGGCCCCGGTCGAGCCGGCCGGGTCCGCTACGGTGATGGCCTTTCCCCCGCGGAATCCCGGGTTTGCTCCGCGCACCGCCGCGCTGATCCGGCAGCTCCGGGATTACAATTTCGCGGCCGGCATCGAATCCCTGAAAGACAAATGGGAACGCAGTGCCGTCCAGGCTCTTGCGGAGGCTTATACCCACCCCTCGCCCAAGCCGCTGGCGCACGCGCACATAACGCTGGCGCTGGCGCTCGAAGCCGAGCGGCACGCCGCCGAGGCGGTTCCGCAGGCGCGCGAGGCTGTGAAGGCCGATCCCCAGAGCGTCGACGCGCGCCAGGCGCTGGCCCACGCGCTGGTGGACGATCTCCAGTCCGAGGCGGCCACGCGCGAGCTTCGCGAGGCCATCCGGCTGTTCCCCAGGGACGCGGCCCTGCACGGCTTCCTGGGATCGGTGCTCGGTACCCGGGCGGAAACCGACGAGGCCCTCGTCGAGTTGCGCACCGCCGAGGCGCTGGACCCCAAGAACGCGAACTATCCGGTGGCTGTCGGCTCGCTTCTGGTGTCGCAAACCGGCCAGATGGACGAAGCCGTGGCCGAGTTTCAAAAAGCGGCTCGATTGGACCCCCATCAGCCCGCCGCGCAACGCTGGCTGCACAACATGGACGATCTCAATACCCAGGCGCACGCCGATTTGGAAGCCGATCGCCGGAAGGCGCGCGAGGCTCCGCAAGATGCCAACGTGCATTTCCGCATGGGCGTGGATGAGGCGCGCCTGGGCCACCACGAAAGCGCGCGGCAGGAGTTCCAGAAGGCCGTCGATCTGAATCCCCGCAACGGCCGGGCCTTGGCCGATCTGGCGGCCATGGAGTATTACGCTAACGATTACGACGCCGCGTGGCGCCACGTGGGGGCCGCGCGCGCGGCCGGATACGAGCCGCCCGGGGCGCTGATCACCGCGCTGGAGAGGAAGTTGAAGGCGCAATCACGGGGCGCCCACCCCCCGGGCTCCCCGGCAGCGTCACTGCCTTCAGCCCATCCCAAATAACGATCGGCCCTGGGCAATCGCCCGCGATGGCCAGCTTGCCGTCAAATGACACCGCCACTTTCGTCAGCAGCGCCTCGCTGGGCGGGATCACATCGGCACTTGCATTCAAATGGCGACGCTGGCGAGTGTCGTTCGCTCTCCCAACTCCGAGCCGGCCGCGATCCGGCCGGAGCGGCGCCCATGTCGACCCAATCGGAGGTTGCTTGCGTAGTTTCTTCCATAACGATGCGATTCCGAACATCGATGTTCGGAAATTTCGGGTGGGTTTGTTGAAAAGAAAAGAGTTAACCGAGGGCGGACCGAACATCGATGTTCGGAATCCGTTTTCCTCGGGCAAATCGCTCTCGCGAAGCCCTCCCGAAGCCTTATTGTATGTGGCGGGCGGGCGGAGGGCGTCGGGGGAGAAAGCGTGCAGGGCGGTAAGTGGTTGGAGTGGCGGGAGTTGGAGGGATGAAGAAAGTTGGCGAACTTTGTGAACGTTTTCCGGCTAATCGTCCGGAAGGAATCCCCGGCAGTCGATCTACGCTCCCAATCAGCCTTGGGTAGGGAGGTACGAAAACAACGTCGATGCACCCGGGCACGCCGCGGTTAAACTCCAGAGCCGGACTCGGGCCGGGGCTCGGCATCTACCGCGCCGTCCGATCAAAGTACGGTTCGGACGCCTCCGCCGGTTTCGTCGAAGGTCCGCCCGTCGCCGTCCAGCGCGGCTTCTTCGGAGGACACTTTGTTCAGACGATCCGCCGAGGGTATAGGAAGCCGATGCGCCGATGCGGGCCATTCAGCGCCTCGGGGGTGAAGAATATGGCATGATTATGTGGTGATCGGCTCAAGAATCTCCCATTACGAGGTCCTGGAGAAGATCGGCCAGGGCGGGATGGGGGTCGTTTACAAGTGCCGGGACACGATCCTTGGCCGGCTGGTCGCCCTCAAGGTGTTGTCGCCCGATGCGTTCAGCACTGTGGATCGCCGGCATCGCCTGATCAAAGAAGCACGGACGGTTTCGAAGCTGAATCATCCCAACATCGTGACGATCTACGAGGTCGCCGAGGCGGATGGCGTGGACTTCATCGCCATGGAGTACGTCGACGGTTCGGCACTGAACACCGTGCTCCACGGCGGCCCGCTGAGCGTCGAGCGCGCTGTTCGATACGGGGCGGAAGTCGCCGGCGCGTTAGCCGCGGCGCACCAGACCGGCATCGTCCATCGCGACATCAAACCTGGGAACATCCTGATCACTCGGGACGACCGGGCCAAAGTTCTCGATTTCGGACTAGCGAAGGCGATTGAATCGTCCCCCGGCCCGCAACCCGAGGCCGAGACGCTCACCGACGTTGCGACCCAGCCGGGAACGGTCGTCGGAACCGTCGCGTACATGTCGCCGGAACAGGCCGAGGGCAAGGCCGTGGACCAACGGTCCGACATCTTCTCGTTCGGGGTGGTTCTCTTCGAGATGCTCAGCGGACGGCGGCCCTTTGGCGGCGACTCCCAGCTCTCGACGCTTCTGTCAATCCTGAAGGACCCGGCCCCGGACCTCACCGCGATTCGTTCCACGATCCCCGCGCCGCTCAGCCGGATCGTGCGCCGTTGCCTTGAAAAGAAGCCTTCTGAACGGTATCAATCGGCCGCCGAGCTGGCCCGCGGTCTCGGTGCGGCCCCGCGAAGCGCCGTGTCGCGGTACCGTTGGCTGGCCGCCGCCCTCGCCCTGCTTGCGATCGCCGTGGCCCTGGGCTGGTGGATGCATCGCGAGAGCCGCATCCAGTGGGCCAAAAACACGGCTCTGGTCGAGGCCAGGCGCCTGGTGGACCGGTCCAGGATTGCCGCTGCCTACGATCTCGCCGAGCAGGCGGAGAAGATCATCCCCAACGATCCGGATCTGAAGAAGCTGTGGCAGGATGTCGCGAGAAACGTCACGCTGGAATCCTCGCCGAATGGAGCTAAGGTCTGGCGTAAGGACCTGACGGAGCCGGATAGCGCATTCCGTTTCATGGGGGTGACTCCGCTGCGGAACTTCCGCACTGTACTCGGCTATCATCACCTCAAGTTCGAGAAAGAGGGTTACGCCACCAGCAACGAGGTCGCCATGGCCAATGCGGTCGAAATGCGATATTTCCTCGCGCCGAAACTGGACGTCCCCGAGGGGATGGTTCTGATTCCGCCCGCCCCTCAATTGACCCAGAACCTGGCTGGACTTCCCACCCTGAACCTTACGGGCCTCGACGCCTTCTTCATCGACCGGTACGAGGTCTCGAACCGGAAGTTTAAAGCGTTCGTCGATGCCGGGGGCTACGCCAAGCCCGAGTACTGGACGGAGCCTTTCAGGGAGGGCGCAAAAACGCTCTCGTTCGAACAGGCGATGGAGCGCTTCCGCGACTCCACCGGGCGGCCCGGACCCGCTTCCTGGATTGGCGGCAGCTTTCCGGAAGGCCGGGACGACTTCCCCGTCTCCGGCGTAAGCTGGTACGAAGCGGCAGCCTATGCGAAGTTCGCGGGAAAGAACCTGCCCACTCTTTCTCACTGGTTCCGCGTGGCGGACCCTCGCATCTCGGTCATCGTCGGCCCGCTGAGCAACATCGGCGGCAAGCAAATCGCCAAGGTCGGCCAATTCCCCAACTCCGCTCCGTTCGGCGCCTCGGACATGTTCGGCAACGTCAAGGAATGGGTCTACAACGAGGCCGGCGATGGGCTGCGCTTCATTGAGGGCGGCGCCGCCAACGAGTTCGCCTACCAGGTCAACGCCTTGGATGCGCGCCCGCCTTGGGACCGCGGCCTTTTCAACGGTTTTCGATGCGTGCGCTACCCGAGGCCGCCGGATGCCGCCTACCTGAGGCCGTACGTCCGCCGGGTGCGCGACTTTTCCGGGGAGAAGCCTGCCAGCGACGAGGCCTTCGCCGCGCTGAAGAGGTTCTACACGTGCGAATCCGGCGACCTGAAGGCTGCCGTGGATGCCGTGGACGATTCGAACGAGGATTGGCGAAAAGAGAAAGTCTCGTTTCAGAGCTGCTACGGAGAAGAGCGGGTTTTCGGCTACCTCTTCCTGCCGAAGGCCGCCAGGCCGCCGTTTCAATGCATCCTCTACAGCCCGGGCGCGGATGCGCAGACGACTCCCAGCAGTGAGAACCTGAGTGGTTTCGGCCGCGTCGATTTCATCATTCGCAGCGGCCGCGCGGTATTCTGGCCCGTGATCAAAGGGGAGTACGAGCGGCGCTTCACTCAGCCGGCCGGGTCCGCGACGGAGGCTCGGAACAGGCGCATCCAAGCAATATTGGATCTCTCGCGTGCGGTTGACTACCTCCAGGCCCGCACCGACATTCTGAAGGATGGCATCGGCTACGCGGGAACCAGTTTCGGTTCTACGTCCCTCGGCGTGATCTTCGTTGCGCTTGAGCCGCGGTTGCGGACGGCCGTCCTGATGGACGGAGGTCTGTCGATCGGAGTGGCCGCCGGTCCCGAAGTGGATGGCTTCAACTTTGCGCCGCGGATCAAGGCGCCTGTGCTGATGGTGAATGGGCGCTATGACTTCACCTTTCCGGTGGCCTACTCGCAGGAACCGCTTTTCCGTCTCCTGGGATCGCCGGAGCACGATAAGCGGCACGTCTTGTTCGACGCCGCCCACGACACGCTATTGGACCGCACGGGCCTGATCCGCGAAGTCCTGCAGTGGCTCGACCGCTATCTCGGCACCGTGAAGAAGTAGCGGCGCTGGCGGGGGGCGAAGCCCCGATTTTCGCTTGGGCATCCTCAGCGCCGAGAGCACAGGCCGGTGTTTGGCTGGCTATTAGACCGAACTGGTTCGACACCACCGCTCCCACCGATGGGTGCAGGATGGCGGGGGTGGGCAAATACCCGGTGAACATCTGGTAGGTGGCCTGCGCGTGCTCGGGAATCCGCCCGGTGATGGAACGCACCACGGTAATCTTGTCGGCCACCTGCGTGGTGTGACACAGGTTTTCGCTGAAGACGATGCCGGGGATTTTGGTTTTGACCAACCCCCAGCGGCCCGCGGTATTCGATGGGCGCTTCGGGCTTGGGGTCCCAGGATTCCTGGTGGGCCAGGCCGCCCGGCAGGATGATCCGGATGATGCTTTTGGCGGGCCCCTCGGCGCGGTTGACGCCGCCGGTGGCAGGCAGCACCGAGCCGGCGCGGGCGGTGGCTCGGAACAGTTGCGGGAGGGTCCGATTCGAATTCTGGCGATTGACGACCATCCGATGATCCGGGCCGGCCTGGCCGCCACGATCGGGGCGGAGGCGGATATGGCGGTGGCGGCGTCGGCGGCGAACGGCCGGGAGGGACTGGCATTGTACCGGCGGCTCGCGCCGGACGTGACGCCGATGGATCTGAAGATGCCGGATATGGGCGGGGTGGAGGCGATCGGGGCGATCCGCGCGGAGTTTCCGGGGGCGCGGATCATCGTGCTGTCTACGTATCAGGGCGATGAGGACATCTATCGGGCGCTGGAAGCGGGGGCGGTCACTTATCTGTTGAAGGACATGGTGGCAGACAAGATGATCGGGGTGATTCGGGAGGTGGCGGCGGGGGGGGCGTCCGATTCCGCCGGAGGTGGCGCAGAGGCTGACGGGGCGCATGTTTCAGACGCCGTTGGTGCCGCGCGCGGCCCGGCGGGAGCGGAAACTCAGGCCGGGTTTCTCGAGCACACGTTGGTGGCCTTGTAGATTATGTCCGACTGATTCCGGCCGCCTCCGACCGCAGCCGCATCTTCAACCGGCCTTCGTCGTCCAAATTTATGGCCTGCAGCCGGAGCCGGCACGGAGATCGAGTTGAGCATCCCGGGATCGATTGCATACGGGACATCTTCTGGCCGAAGCGTACTCGGGATATTCCGTAAGGCGCGCGGACGCGCGAAGGCGGCGAACTCATGATTGGGGTTGAACGGAGGTGGCGCCTTGGTATGATTTGACTAGCCGGCGAGAGGGGATTCGTCAGAAGGAGCTAGCACGATGACGAAGGCGATTCTATCAATCGTCTTTCTGATGCTGACTGCGCGTGGCGCAAGCTCCCAACTTGCGTCTCGCGAACCCATCACAGCAGTTGCCGGTATGGCACCACAGGCGAGGGTGGATCCCCGGCCAATCCAGTTGCCCATCATCGATGGGACGGACATCCGGTTCACTCGCCCATCTACCAGCGAAGAGCTGTTGCACACAAACGTTTACCGGATTGCGCAGGACGACCAGGGATTTATGTGGTTTGCGACGGCATATGGGCTGTACCGGTATGACGGTTACAACTTCAAGGTATTCGCTCCCGATCCGCGAAGCCCTAACAGCCTCAGCAACGTTGAGATTAATACAGTTTTTAAAGATCGCGACGGAGCGATCTGGGTTGGCTGCGCTCAATTTCTAAACAGACTCGACCCCGCGACCGAATCGTTTACCCGCTATCCGGTCCCGGCGGTAACTGAGATTAGCCAGGACAGGGCGGGAATATTGTGGCTGGCGACTCCTGCCGAGGGCTTGTTTGGCCTGGATCCTGCTACCGGGAAAATTCGTCATTATTCCAGCGTTGCGGGCGACGCTTCAAGCCTCGGTAACAATAACGTCTCATACGCCGGGGAAGATAAGGAAGGCAGGTTCTGGGTTGCGACCCTCGCGTGCCTGGAGGAATTCGACCGCGGGACCGGGAAGGTCAAGCGGCATATTCCAGTGCCTGAAGCGCGGTCCGGTTTGGCATTCTACGAGGATCACTTCGGCATACTCTGGATCCGCCATTTTTTTAACTCCCCCGCTGCCTTAGCGGCTTTTGACCCGAACAGCGGTACCATAACCCGCTATGCGTTTCCAGAGCAGAAACCGCCGGCCAGCGGCATTACGGCGATGCTCGAAGACCCGTACGGTGGTCTGTGGGTGGCGACGCACGGCGCAGGTTTGCTGAAATACGACCGCGATCACCGAAGGTTCATCCGCTACCGCAACGACCCGAACGACCCTGAAAGCCTTCCGCAGAACAATCTGGACGCTCTGTTCGAAGATCGGGAGGGGGGTATCTGGGTTGGCCTGGGCAGAATGGGGGTGGTCCGCTTTACTACGAAATCCCTGCCATTTAAAAGAGTACCGCACGCTCCGGGCACCAGAGTGGAACCCTTTGTTGGCGCCATCCACGAAGACCGGCAGGGAGTGGTATGGGTTGGAACGCCGGAGTCGCTTAATCGTATCGAACGCACGACCGGGCGTTTTACTTCCTACCGGAACGGCGGACCAGCCACTGACACTGACGTAATCGCCCTTCGCGAAGACCCCTCGGGAGATCTCTGGGTGGGCACTTATGGACATGGGCTGCTTCGCTTCGATAAGCGAACCGGGCAGTTCAAGGCGTACCGGCACGATCCGGCGGACCCACACAGTGTGAGCGACGACACCGTGGGGTGTTTGCTCTTCGACCACACGGGGACACTATGGGCCGGCACCTACGGCGCGCTGAGTCGTTTTGATGCCGCGACGCAACGCTTCACGACATACAATCTCGGTCCCGGGGACAGGGGCCCGGCGTACCTGGGACTGGTCGAAGATCGGGAGGGATCCCTCTGGCTCGGCAGCCGTTTTTCAGGTCTTCAGCGTTTCAATCCTGCGACCGGTGAGATCAAAACTTACGAACACGATACCAATCATGCGGGGACGTTAAGTGACAGCCGGGTGAACTCGCTGCTATTCGATCGCACAGGCACCTTGTGGGCCGGCACTTAAAACGGGCTGGACAAACTCGACCCGAAAACGGGCACGTTCATCGTGTACACCAGACGCGATGGCCTACCTGGCAATTCAGTAGGCTGCATCATGGAAGATGACCGCGGCAATCTTTGGATCAGCACCAACAACGGAGTAGCGAGATTCGATTCCCAGAGAAGAATCTTCTCCACTTACTCGACCGCGGATGGACTGCCGGGCCCGAACTTAGCGGGTTGGGGGACGTGCTTCAACAGCCCAAGTGGAGAGATGTTCTTCGGCGGATTCAGCGGAGCTACCTCCTTTTCCCCGGACCAGTTGGTGGACAACTCTTATGTACCGCCAATTGTGCTCACCGATTTCCGCTTATCCGGGAACCCGGTAAAGATCGGAAGCCGATCCCCCCTGCATAGATCCATCTCGTACGTCCGGGACCTGATTCTCTCCCACCAACAAAATATCTTTTCGCTCACCTTCGCGGCGCTGAGCTACGCCGGCTCGGAAACGAACCGCTATCGATACAAGCTGGAGAGCTTGGAACGGGATTGGAACGAAGTAGGCAGCGACGTCAGGCAGGCGACCTACACAACTCTGCCTGCGGGCAAGTACACGTTCCGCGTTCAGGGCGCCACCAGCGGTGGCGCTTGGAGCGATCCCGGCGTGGCGGTGAGGATCCAAATCCTTCCCCCGTGGTGGGGAACGTGGTGGTTCCAGTCGGTCTGCGTGATCTTCACCCTGGTTTCGCTGTGGTTCGCATATAGTCTCCGCCTCCAGCAGATCGCACGGGAATTCAACGCGCGCCTCGAAGAGCGCCTGGACGAGCGCACGCGCATCGCGCGGGACCTGCACGACACGCTGCTGCAAAGCCTGGCGGGGGTTTCGATGCAACTCCACGGGATCGCCAAGCAGGCGTCGACGGCGCCGGAGAAGACGGCGGGGCTGGTGGAGCGGGTGCGTCAGCAGGTGGATGCGGCTTTTCGGGAGGCGCGGCTGAAGGTGTACAACCTGCGGTCGCCGGCGCTGGAAGGGCAGGGGCTGGCGGAGGCGCTGAGCGAATTCACCCAGCGGCTGGGTGCGATGGCGACCGCGCGGTGCACGCTGGCGGTGACGGGGGCGCCGCGTCCCTCGACGCCGGAGATCGAAGAGGAACTGCTGCGCATCGCGCAGGAGGCGGCCAACAACGCCAACCGGCACGCGCAGGCGAGCGAGATCCGCATCTCGCTGGATTATAGTGAAAACTCGCTGGAACTATCGATCTGCGATGACGGGAGCGGCTTCGACCTGGAAGAGGGATACCGCAAGGAAGGCCACTGGGGATTGAAGAACATGCAGGAGCGGGCGGCCCGCATCGGCGGCAAATGCACGATTTCGAGCGCTCCGGGGAAGGGGACGCGCGTGGAGGTGCGGGTTCCGCTGCGCTCGTGGCCGCTGGGGAAGAGACTTGGGAAACGATCCGATTCGAATTCTGGTGATTGACGACCATCCGATGATCCGGGCCGGCCTGGCCGCCACGATCGCGGCGGAGGCGGATATGGCGGTGGCGGCGTCGGCGGCGAACGGCCGGGAGGGACTGGAATTGTACCGGCGGCTGGCGCCGGACGTGACGCTGATGGATCTGAAGATGCCTGATATGGGCGGGGTGGAGGCGATCGGGGCGATCCGCGCGGAGTTTCCGGGGGCGCGGATCATCGTGCTGTCGACCTATCAGGGCGATGAAGACATCTACCGGGCGCTGGAAGCGGGGGCGGTCACTTATCTGTTGAAGGACATGGTGGCAGACAAGATGATCGGGGTGATTCGGGAGGTGGCGGCGGGGGGGCGTCCGATTCCGCCGGAGGTGGCGCAGAGGCTGACGGGGCGCATGTTTCAGACGCCGCTGACGGCTCGCGAGACGGAGGTGCTGCGGCTGGTGGCGCGGGGGATGCGGAATAAGGAGATCGCGGGGGAACTGGGGATCAGCGACGAGACGGTGCAGGGGCACGTGAAGAATATCCTGACCAAGCTTTCGGTGCACGATCGTACAGAGGCGGTGGCGGTGGCGGTGCGGCGGGGGATTGTGCACCTGGATTGAAGGCAGGCACGCCTGATTTCGGGGGGACGGCGGCGGTCAGGGTTGGGTATTGCGGGGGCGGCGGCGGGCCGCTTATTCTCGGCTCAAGGCAACCTCATGACCACTGGGAATCCGATCCAAGTACTGAGCATCGACGATCATCCTCTGCTGAGCGAGGGGATCGCCACAATCATCAACAACGAACCCGATATGAAGCTGGTGGCGACCGCATCGACCGGCGCTGAAGGGATTCGCAAGTATCGCGAGATCCGGCCGGACATCACGCTGATGGACCTGCGGCTGCCCGATATGAGCGGGATCGACGTGACGCTGGCGCTCCGTTCGGAATTTCCGGACGCCCGGATCATCTTGCTGACGATGTTCGCGGGCGACGTGGAGATTCAGCGCGCGCTGAAGGCGGGAGCGCAGGGATACCTGCTGAAGAGCATGGACCCGGAACAGATGGTGGCGACCATCCGGCAGGTGTACGCCGGGAAGAAGCGGGTTCCTCCGCAGATTGCCTCGGAACTGGCCGAGCACATGGGAGAAGAACTGCTGAGCACGCGGGAGATCGAGGTGCTGGGGCACGTCGCCGGGGGGAACCGCAATCGGGACATCGCGGAGCGGCTGTTCATCTCGGAGGAGACGGTGAAGGTGCACGTCAAGCACATCATGGAAAAGCTGGGGGCGCACGACCGGACGCACGCGATCGCGATCGCGGCGCGGCGCGGGTTCATCCGGCTGTAGCAGCCAGTGGTGGAAGTCGCGTGAGGCCGCGCAGCCGGGCTGCCCAAAGGGTTGCGGCGGCGCGCAACGCGGTTGCCGACCGCTCCCTGTGGTCGCGGCTCCGATGCGCTTTCGGAGCCGCGACCACAGGAAGCGGTCGGGGACTTCCCCCAGGGGATCGTACGGCCAATACCTCGAAAGTGGTAGCGCGGAATGCCGTGTCTCGGGGATTCGCTTTTGGCGCGCGGCTTTTATGCTGAAGTCGGCCGGGGGTGAGGGAAGGCCAAAGGAGACCCAAACTGCGGCATTTATTCTCGACTTTCCCGAGAGGCAAGCCGGCGGTTGGTTTGCTCCTCTTGAGAGCGGTCCTCGGCATGGCCGCTTTGGCGGAGAGCGCGTCGCAGTTTTCCCGAGCGGGGAGCGATCCGAAGAGCCTGGCGGCGGCGATTGCGTCCGGGGTTTGCGGGCCGCTCCTGCTCATCGGACTCTGGACGCCCGCGGCAGGCGCAGCGTTCGCGGTGGTCAAGCTGATTGTGCCGGCTTATGGCGCCGGCGCGACTTGGGAGACGATCTACCCGGTGACGATGGCGGTCGCGGTGGCGCTCGTGGGACCGGGCGCGTTGTCGGTAGACTGCCGGCTTTACGGGCCGCGCGAGATTGTCATTCCACCGCCGGAGAAGCGGACGTGAGGCTACGCCGCGTCGGCCAGCAGGGGAACCAGGCGGGGGCGGCGGAGCCACTTTTGAATCTCAGGCAGGCGGATGACGCGGCAGCTTCGCCGGCCTTGATGAGCCGGGCGCCGTGACTGAAACCGTCCCACTCGACTGCGCCGACGCCGGGAGCGATCACGAGGTCGGACTCGGAGCGCCAGGAGGCTTCGGCGCGGCTCTGGAGAATCTGGAAGCAGCGGTTGACGACGTGGAAGACGTTGGTGGGCTGATCGCGCGGCTCCGGGGCGGGCAGGTACACGGAGACGACATGGGTGGCGCCGAGGCGGCGGGCGAGGGCGGCGGGGATCTCCTGGCTGATGGCGCCATCGACGAGGAGCCCCCCGTTCGAGCGGACGGGCTGAAAGAGTCCGGGGCAGGAGCAACTGGCGCGAATGGCGGCGAAAACGGGGCCGGGGCCGGAGAAGTCGACGGGCATGCCGGTAGCGAGGCCGGTGGCCACACCCAGAGGGATCGGCATTTCCTCAAACCGGCAGGTCCTGAGGAGCCGCTGCAAAAACCCGTTCATGCGCCGGCTGCCCACCAGTCCGAGGCGGCCGAGCTTCCAGCATCCGATGTCGCGGAAGCGCATGGAAAGGCCGGCGCGCGCGATCTCATCGGGGGCGGCGCCCGCTGGCGTAGGCGGCCGCCACAATGGCGCCCGCGCTAACGCCGGTGACGCAGTGGATGGAGATGCGGGAGCGCTCGATGACTTTCAGAACGCCGGCGTGGGCAATGCCGCGGGCGAAGCCTCACCGAGAGCCAGCCCGATACGAACCGGCGACATGGCCGCCACGCTCATAGCTCTGAGCCGGGGGGCGGCGGATTTGTTGGTGGGTTTCGATACCTATAAAGGAGTATCGGACAGCTACCCTGCATGGGGATTCGGGGCGTCAACGAAAATTCATAAGATCAAGGTGAATAGGGTATAGTGTGTGGCCAGCCCTCAAACACGATTCTGCAGGCTTTGGATTATTCTCGCCTTCGCTAGCTCAAGCTTCGCGGCCGTCGTGCCGCTGAGCGGGTTCCATCACAGCAGTTGGACGTCGGAGAACGGGTTAGGCGCCGTTTTCGACATCCAACAATCGCCCGACGGATTTCTCTGGTTGACGACCTCGCGAGGGGTGCTGCGGTTCGACGGAGTTCGCTTCGAGAGCGTGGCGGAGGCGACTTTTGGGGCCGTCGACCCGAACGAGATCGACTCGGCCTTCCACCCGGCCGGGGGCGGCCTCTGGCTGACGACCATGTCGGCGGGGCTGCTCTTCTGGAAGGACGGGCGGCTGACCGCTTTTCCCGACCGGCGCTGCACGCCGACGCGCAAGATGGGGCGGCTGGTGGAGGATCGCGACGGGTCGCTGTGGGTCGAAGGCGCGGCCGGCCTGTTCCATCTGCGGGGCTCGGTGTGCGAACAGGTGGGAGCGCAGCAGGGATACCCCGGCGGCTTCGCGGCTGGGCTTCTGATGGACCGGGCGGGAACGCTGTGGGTGAAGACGCGGAGCGGCCCGCTGCTGTTCCTGCGGCGCGGGGCGGCGAAGTTCGAGGTCAGCCCGTACGGGAACGGCCCATCGACCAGCTACGCGTTTCTGCACGAGGGGCCGGATGGCGCGGTTTGGATGTCGGACGATCAAGGGCTGCGGCGCGTGGAAGGCGGGACGGCGGCGCCTGCCGCCAAAGCGCCGGGGAAGAAGCCTCCTTTCGGCGATTTCGCATTCGGGCCTGACGGGTCGCTGTGGGCGGTGACGACGAACGGCATCGAACGTTTCGTGGATGTGGAAGGGTGGACGGCAGCGGGGGAGATTTTCACGCCAGAGCAGGGCTTGAGTTCGGACGCAATATGGAAGGTGCTGATCGACCGGGAAGGGTCGGTGTGGGTAGCGACGAACTCGGGCATCGACCGTCTGCGGCGCAATCTGTTCTCGACGCAGGCGCTGCCGCGGACCGAGGAGCGCGAGTTCGCCATCGCGCCCGGCGATGGGGGATCGATCTGGACCGGCAACAGCAGCCTGCCGCTCACCCACATCGGCGCGGACGGCGCGGCGAAAGGCTTTCCCGCGACGGGTGAAACGATCGCGATTCGCCGGGACCACAGCGGCGGCATCTGGTCGGCGGGAGCGGGCGACTTCTATCTCTGGCGATCGTCGGCGTCGGGATTCACTCCCGTGCACTACCCGGAAGAGAAGCTCGATGCGGTGGTCTCGGTGGCGACGGACCGTCACGGCGACCCGTGGATCACGACGCGGAGCGGGCGGGTTTATCATTTCGCCGACGGCACATGGAGCAATCAGACGAAGGCGATCGGCAAGAAGGCGGGCGTCATCGGCGCGATGGCCGACGACGAGGCGGGCAACGTCTGGTTCGCCTTTTCCGACAGGGTGGTCGAATGGGACGGGGCGGCCTACCACACCGCGGTGCGGAAGGAGCGGGGGGTGTCGGAGACGACCATGTCGGTGCGCGGCGATCATGTGTGGCTGGCGGGGCCGGGCGGCGTGCAACTGGGTGTGCAACTGTTTGGGGGCGGCTCGTTTTCGACCATGCGATGGCAGAACGCGGAACTGCCCGGCAGAGTGTCGGGGGTTGTCGAGACGAGGGACGGCGACCTGTGGACGAACGGATTTTCGGGCGTGGCGCATGTCCCGGCGGCCGAGCTGAAGAAGTGGCTGCGCGACCGGACGGTGGCGGTTTCCGCCGAGCACTTCGACGAATCGGACGGCCTGCCCGGACTCTCGGGGGAGAAGCTTCCTGAGCCTTCGGTGGTGGAAGGGTCGGACGGCCGGCTGTGGTTCGCCACGACGAGGGGGATCGCGTTCGTCGATCCCAAGGCGCTCGACGCGAATCGGAATCGGCTGCCGCCGCCGGTTGCGGTCCCGGCGGTGACCGCCAACGGCAAGCGCTACGAAGGCGCGAACGGGTTGATTCTACCTCCGCGAACGGAGAATCTCGAGATCGACTACGCGGCCCTGAGTATGGCGATGCCGGAGCGCGTGCCTTTTCGTTACAAGCTGGAGGGCGTCGACAAAGACTGGCAGGACGCCGCGACACGCCGGCAGGCGTGCTATACGCGCCTTGGTCCGGGGCGCTACCGGTTTCGCGTGATGGCGTGCAACAACGACGGATTGTGGAGCAAAGAAGGGGCAGCGCTCGGCTTCACGATTGCGCCCGCGTGGTTCCAAACGGCCTGGTTCAGACTGCTCGCCGTGGCGTGCGGGCTCGCCGCGGTACTGCTGCTGCACTGGGTTCGGGTCCGGCTGATCTCCACCAGGATCAACGCGCGCTTTGCGGAACGGCTGGCCGATCGAAACCTGGTGGCGCAGGAACTGCACGACACTTTGCTGCAAGGTTTTCTGAGCGCCTCCATGCAGGTTCATATCGCGAGAGACCGCTTGCCCGACGACTCGCCGGTGAAGCCCATGCTGTCGCGGTCGCTGGAATTGATGGCGCAGGTGATCGAGGAGGGCAGGAACGCTCTGCGCGGCATACGCTCGTCGTCGATGGTCTCGCCGAATCTCGAAGAGGCGTTCGCGCAAATGCGGCAGGAGTTCCGCGAGCCGCACGAATTTCATCTCTTCGTGGAGGGCCAGAAGAAGGCTCTCGACCCCTTCCTTCGCGACGAGATCTATCGGATCGGCCGGGAGGGATTGACCAATGCGTTCCGCCATGCGCAGGCTACGCGCGTGGAGATCGAGCTGCAGTATGGCTCACGCGATTTCCGGCTGCTGGTGCGCGACGATGGCCGCGGGATCGACGAGCGGAAATTGAAAAGCCGGAATGGGCAGGGGGGATTCTGCCGGATGCATGAACAGGCGACTCGGATCGGCGGACGGCTACAGGTCTTCAGCGCCCCCTCGGGCGGCACCGAGGTCGAACTCCTGGTTCCGGGCGGCATCGCGTACGAGGGACCGCCGCATCCGGCGCCGGCATTGGAGTAGCAAGAGCCGCCTGAAAGGCGGCTGCGGCCAAGATTGGCCGCCCCACACTTTTGGTAGTGCGCCAAAAGTGCGTGATGCATCTGTTTTTACGTCTGCTTTCGAACTTTTTCGTTCCGCATCTTCACCGGCTGGCACGATGCATCTCGGTTCGTTCGCCGCCCGCTTGCTACCCTTGCATTCTCCCGGCGACGATGGCGTACACAGCGCGCCCGCCACCGCCCCGGCCACCACCGCACCCATTGACTTTTCGGCCTGCTTGTGCTACGGTTCTGAATAGTCGCCGAGTCGCGGGACTCGGTTTTTCTATACCTCCCTATACAAGTCTTTTCCTATACGTCTCCGAGTACTCTTATACGTCAGCTACAGCACGTTGAACGAGTAACAGCGACCGAACGAAAGGAGAAGAACGATATGAGCAATGATCCTAATCAAGGAGGAGATCGAATGCTGCCGTTGCCATTCTCCCTCTCCTATGATGATGTCCGTTGCGAACTGCTGATGGCCCGTCGAAACTACTATCGGGAGCATTGCATCGCTCCCCTTGAGCGGCGCTTGGATTGGTTGAAAGAATCCAGTTTTCGTTCATGGCCGTGGATGGACGAAGAGCGGCAACAGGTCGAAACGGAGATTGCCCAAGCTCAAAGACTCATCTCCGGAATTGAAGCAGAGATTCGGGACATGGGAAAGAATGCCGATCTTATCGAAGGGATTCACATGGATGAGAACTACTGTCCATAAGTCAACTATGAAGATTCAAGGGAAGCGTTGTTATGAGGGCGTGTTTCTATTGCAGTTTCTGGTAATAGGCAACCTTCGACTTTTTTAGGATGAGAAGACATGAAAACGGAAGATGAGATAAAGCGGCGCATTCAGGATCTCGAACAGATGAACGAGCGTGAACGGGCGTTTCTCAACGAGCATTACACGGTGCGGTGGCACGAGGCAACATTGCGGGTTGAGGGGTTCATCGGCGGACTGAAGTGGGTGCTCGAATCCGAAGATGCTCAAAGTCGAAAGTAGTCCACTCGCAACTAGCGCAGGACCACAGCTTTGGCATCAGGCGCACTTTACGGGTTAAAGTGTTACCAATGTGCCCGGGTCAAACCGTCACCGATGTGCCCGGCTGGACACTTTTGGCATCAGGCGGCCTTGAGCCACTCCTCGTGAGACGCGAGGCCGGCCCCGTGATTCCCATCGGCGTGCTCCTGGCAGTTGATGCAGAGGCTCGCCCACGGCACGGCTCGCAGACGCTTGGGGCTGATCTCTTCCTCGCACTCCAGGCACGCGCCGTAATTGCCCTCGGCGATCCGGTCCAGGGCGGCGCGGACGTTGCGCAGGAGCTTCGACTCGCGCTCCAGCCCGCGGCTGGTCAGCTCGCGCTCCGCGGCGAGTTGGGTTTGATCCAGGGCATCCGGCGTCCGTTCTATGGCGAGGCCTTCGCGCCTTCCCATCGCCCGCGCCACTTCCGCCTGTTTTGCATTCAGCATGGTTTGAAACTGATCGAGTTCGGTTCGAGTCATCTTCGGATTCACTCCTCACGAGAGAGTATGCGTCAACGGATGCTTCCGGATCGTCACGACAATTAGGAATTTTGGACTAACCCCGGCGGGAAAGCGGCGCATCCCACGAGCGGGGTATGGCCCGCTTGGGCCAGGCAGGTAGCGGGAAAAGCCCTCGATGTCGTGATGCCCGCCGCAGGCGCCTGCTCGCATAGTGGAGATATGAGCTGCTCAGCGTGTCATTCGGCCCCACGAAGGTCTGGCCTTTGGTCTCTTCCGGCGGTGCTCGTTCTTACAATCGCGCCCCATGCCGCGGCGCAGACGACGGGCGCGCTGGAGGGCACAGTTTTCACCACCGATGGGGACGGGACGAGGTCTCGGGTTCCGGGGGCCAAAGTGTCCCTCACCGGCCCCGGGGCCTCGCAACAGGCGGTAGCCGACGACCAAGCCACGTGCCGTTTCTCAAGCCTCGTTCCGGGCCAATATCGCGTCGAAGCGAGCGCTCCGGGCATGTCGGGCGCCAACGTCGTGACGGTGTCGGCGAGCGAGGTGACGAGCGTCTCGATTGAACTGCAAATCGCCGTCCTCAAGGAGACGTTGACCGTCACGGCCGATGCCGAGCCGGAGGCGTCGACGCAATCGTCGGAGCAGTCGACGGTGGGACGATCGGTTGTCATGAACTCTCCGAATAAAGACGACCGCATCGACTCGGTGCTGCCGTTGATTCCCGGCGTGGTGCGTGGCCCTGATGGTTTCATTAATATGAAGGGCGCCCGCAGCTCACAGGGTGGCGCGCTGATCAACAGCGCCAACGTGACCGATCCGGCGACGGGCAACCCCGCGATGACTCTCCCCATCGACGTGGTGCAATCGGTGACGGTGGTCAGCAATCCTTACGATCCAGAATACGGCCGGTTGACCGGAGCGGTGTCGAGCGTGGAAACGACCACCGGCAACTTCGACGGATTCCACGCCTCGGTACAGAACCTGCTAGTGCGCCCGAGAAAGCGAGACGGCGACTTTGTCGGGATTGAAGCGTGGACGCCGCGGCTCACGGTCACGGGGCCGCTGGTGAAGAATAAGATCGCCGTCACGCAATCGTTCGAGTACCGATTCGTGCGCACGCCGGTCGATAGCCTCCCGCAGCTTACCCGCGACATGAAATTCGAAGGCGTGACGTCGTTCACCCAGGTGGACGTCAACCTCACGACGCGGCAATCGTTCAGCGCTTCATTTACGCTCTACCCGCAAACGCTGAATTATCTCGGCCTCAATACTTTCACGCCGCAGCCCTCGACTCCCGATCTGCACCAGCGCGGTTACATGGCATCGATCCAACATCGCGATACGCTGGGGGCGGAATCGATGCTGGTGTCGCAGTTCAACTACAAGCGGTTCGATGCGGATATCACGGCCAACAGCACCGATCCCTATGAACTCCTGGTGGAGACCACCACTGGCGGGTACTTCGACTTGCAACGGCGCCAGAGCGAAAGTTCGGAGTGGCAGGAGACGCTGCACTTCGCGGCGCACGGCCCGCTCGGATCGCACCAGTTGAAGGTCGGCACGGACTTCGCGCACAGCAATTATGACGGCCGGATGGACTTCCAGCCGGTCAGCATCATCGGCACGGCCGGCCTTCCGGTGGAGAGCATCACGTTCGGGCCGGCCTCGCGTTTCGGCGTGGGCCAGAACCAGTTCGCCTGGTTCGCCGCCGACAAATGGTCGCCGCTTCGCCGCCTGACGGTGGATCTGGGGCTGCGGATCGATTGGGACTCGGTGACGAGTTCGACGCATCTCGCTCCGCGCGCGGGTTTCGCCCTAATGCTCACCAGGGACGCCAGGACAATCCTGAAGGGGGGCGCCGGCCTGTTCTACGATCGCGTGCCACTGAACATCGCGTCGTTTCCACTCCTGCCGGGGCGCACGGTCACGCTGTTCGACGCCGACGGAGAGGTTGCATCGTCGGTTGATTACGTCAACACGATTCCGGCGGGCCTGCGGAATCCGCGGAGCGTGAGCTGGAATGTGGAACTCGACCGGGAGGTGACGCGAGCGCTCCTGGTGCGAGGAGGGTACCAGCAACGCAGCACCACGGGCGACTTTGTGCTCGACCCGCAAAGCCAGACCGGGGTGCTCAGCCTGACGAATAGCGGCAGCAGCATCTATCACGAATTTCAGGCGACGGCGCGCTACAAGCTTCCGCGCGCGACGGTGAATGCCAGCTACGTGCGCTCCAAGGCCTACGGCAATCTGAACGACTTCAACCAGTTCTTCGGCAACGACGCGGTGGCGGTGATTCAACCGGACGAACGCGGGCCCCTGCCCTTCGACGCGCCCAATCGATTCCTCGCCTGGGGCGAATGGCGCGGGCCGCTCAAGCTCATGCTTCTCCCGGTGCTCGACGTGCATACCGGGTTCCCGTGGTCCCAATTCGACGAGGAGCGGGCGTTTGTCGGCCCGCGCGATTCGGAGCGCTACCCGGAATTTGCGTCCTTCGACCTGCAAGTGACGAGGCCGATCCGCATTCCCTTTCCGCACGAACGGCTGAAGGCCCGCATCGGATTCAGCGTGTTCAACCTGTTCAACCGGTTCAACCCCCGCGACGTGCAGGGAGACGTCGACAGCGCTCGCTACGGCGCGCTGTTCAACGGCGTGGACCGCACGTTCCGGGGCAAATTCATTCTGGATTTCTAACCATGGCGCTCAAATCGCTTCTTCTGCTTTCGGCGCTCGCTCTGCGAGCCGCCGATTTGAACGTGCAACCGCTGGCCGCCGATGAGGTGGTCGCGCGAATGCAGCAACACGACCGCGACCGCCAGGCAGCGCTCGAAGGGTACACCGCGCGCCGCCGGTACGTACTGGAGAACCAGCGCCATCACAAGCGCGCGGAGATGCTGGTTCGCATCAAGTGCCTGAAGGACGGATCGAAGGAATTCGAAGTGGAATGCTCGGCCGGCTGGGGCGTGGCGCGCAACCATGTTTTTCCAAGGCTGTTGTCGGCGGAAGTGGATGCCTTGGAGCCGGGTTCGCGGGACCGCTCGCGGATCATCCCGGAGAACTATTCCTTCGAGACGGCCGGCACGGAGGTGGTGAACGAGCGGGCCGCCTACGTGATCGCGGTGACCCCAAAAACTCCGAACAAATACCTCATGAGGGGCAAGATCTGGGTCGACGCCGAGGACTATGCGATTGTGCGCATCGAAGGGCAGCCGGCGAAGAATCCTTCGTTCTGGATCAAGAGCGTGCGGTTCGTCCATACCTACGCCAGGCAAGGCGCATTCTGGCTCCCGGCGTCCGACGATTCCGTCACCGACGTGCGAATCCTCGGGGCCACCGATCTGAAGATCGATTATTTCGGCTACCTGCCCAACGCCCCGGAGGCCGGCGAGCGAGGGCGGCGGAGCATCCCGTGAGCCGGCGGAGAGATCTGCTGCTTGCAGGCGCGGGATTTCTGCTGCTGGTCTACGTAGGGTCGCGGATCGGGCTGCACGCGGTGGCGGAGGAACTTGCGGCGGTGCGGGGCGGAATCGCCATTTTGATTCTGCTCAGCGCGGCGCGCCTGATGCTGCAGACGCGTTCGTGGTCGATCGCGCTGCGGCGGGACGGCTTTGATTTTCCGGCCGGCCGGCTCATGCTCACGCGGTTGGCTTCACAGGGTCTTGGTTACCTGACGGTTCTGGGCCCGGCAGCGTCGGAGCCGCTGAAGATCAGCCTGCTGCGCAAGGATACGAAGGCGCCGACGGCGGCCACGCTGGTGGATACGGGCGTCTATTGGTTCACCTCCGCGCTGCTGGCGGTGGCCGGGTGTCTGGCGGCGTGCGTGCTGCTGGTCCATCACCGCAAGGCCGTGATCGCGGCGGCGGTCCTGGCCCTGGGCCACATCGGGTTTCTCTTTCTGATGGCGCGCCCCAAACCGTTGTTGCCAGCTCTGGCAGGCAAGCTTGGCGGCCGATCTCCGAAGTGGCTGGCGAAAGCGGCGCAGGTGGAAGCGGCGGTTCGAGCCTTCGCGGCGCAGGATCCTTCGGCGATCCGCGGGATGTTTCTGCTGGGGATCGCGTGCCAGGCGCTGATGGCGGCGGAGGTCGCCACGGTGCTTTGCTTCGTGAGGCTGCCGCTCGAGGCCGGCACGGTGCTGGGGATCGAAGCTGCCACGCGCATTGTGAAGATGGCGGCCGGGTTTATGCCGGCGAGGATTGGCGCGGATGAGAGCGGGGCCGCGGGCGCGTTCCTATCCTTCGGACTGCCGGCCGCCGCGGGCCTGGCGCTGGCGCTGGCCCGCAGGATTCGCGACCTGCTCTTTTCGCTGGTCGGTCTGACGTGGCTTGCGTGGACGTCGCGGCGGCGCGAGGAGTCGAGCACGCTGCCGGTCGGGCCGCTCACCGCGGAGCGGGAGACCAAGCCGGGTTTGGTCAATAACGGAAGTAAACGGCAGCGGCGCTTCGCGCCGTTGGCAGGCGGAAGCGCCTGCCCCACGGTCGGGCCGCTCACCGCGGAGGCCGGAGAAATCTGATGCAAGCCGTCGTCGCTGTTCCTCCATCGCCGGTCTTGAGCAATTACGCGGATGGCGCCGGTGTTCTGGAGCGTCCGGTGGCCGGCGTACCGTTGCTGACGCGAGTCATCGCCACGGCGGGGCGCGCGGGCGCGGACTCGGTGCTGTTGATCTGGCCGCGGGATGTGGATGAATCGATCTGGCAGCGCGTCCTCGAATCGCCGCTCTTGAAGAGCATGCGCATAAGCCGCCTCGTCGAAGCGTTCGACCCGGCCGAAGCCGACAATTGGGCCGCGATCGAGCTCGCACTAGAAGACCGGTTCCTCTGGCTGCCGTGGAATTGGGTGACGCACAAGAGGGCGCTCGCGGGACTGGCGGCGCAGCCGGCGCATCCCGCGTTGTGGGAGGCGCCCGTGGTCCTCGACCGTCACGTCGCGGCTTCGCGCAACGGCGCCCAACTCGCCGAGCAAGCCGTGGAGCAAGCCGTGGAAGGCGTGGCGCTCCTGCCTCACACGGAGACCGCGGAGGCCGAGCGGTTCGTGGTGGCGCACTCGGGAAAGCCCTCCGACGGCATCTATTCCCGGTTCAATCGCTGGCTGTGCCGGCCCGCCGTCCGTTTTCTCAGTCACACTCGCGTGACGCCCAACTGGATTACGTTGGGCGGCCTGCTGCTGGCGATCCCGGCGGCTCTTCTGTATGCGCGAGGGTTCTATGCCGCGTATGTGGGCGGCGCGCTGCTGTTTTTCCTTTCGGGGCTTTTCGACGAAATGGACGGCATGCTGGCGCGGATCGAGTTCCGTGAGTCGGTATTCGGCACCTGGTTTGAAGGCCTGGTGGACGAGGGGACTTACCTGCTGCTGTTCTGGGGCATCACCGCGGGTCTGTATCGCCAACGCGGACCGCGCGAATTGATTTACCCTAAAACCGGCGATTCAGAAATAGGCTGAAGTGGCAAGTAGCTGGTATTGTTAGCGATGGCCTTGGAAAAGGAAGTTGCCGTTGTTCACCCGGAAGGTGAGCAGGAATTGGTGGTAGTCGGGGGTC